>CANLIC010000002.1 GCA_947491025.1 Myxococcales bacterium | reverse complement strand
GTCGAGGAGGTTCATCTCCAAGCCCTTGTAGGGAAAGCTCATCACTGAGGTCGACACCGAGATGCCGCGCTCGCGCTCGACGGCGATCCAGTCGCTGCGAGCGCCGCGATCTTGCTTCTTGGCCTTGACCGCGCCGGCGAGCTGGATGGCTCCGCCGAAAAGCAGCAGCTTCTCGGTGATCGTCGTCTTGCCGGCGTCGGGGTGCGAGATGATGGCGAACGTGCGGCGGCGCGCGATCTCTCGGCGGGATTCAGCGGTGGTCATGGCGGGCTCCATCGGCGCCGGCAGGCGCGGCGGCGGAGGGTAGGGACGCGAGGCAGCGATGGCAACGTGGAGCCCGCGGCTGGTGGCACAAAGCGCGAGGCAGGGCCGCACCTGCGCCCACAGCGAGGCTTGGCGCGCATATTCGCGCTGCCGAGACCCCTCGGACGGGCGCGCCGCCGGCCGGGAGCGTGGCAGCCTTCGCCATCCCTGCTACCTTCTAGGCCCACGCCAACCCCGGCGCGCGGTACCCCGAAGTGAGACGCTCCATGTACAAGGTCGACCTCGGTGAGCCGCTCTCCATCGACGACGCCTTGGCCGTCGCTGAGTACCAGGCGCACGCGGTACTGGCTCCGGCCGCGCACGCCCGCGTGGTCGCCGCCCGCGCCGTCGTCGACGCCAGCCTCGCCGACGGCCAGGCGCATTACGGCATCAACACCGGTTTTGGCGCCCTGGCCGAGGTCCGCATCGCCCAGGAGGAGCTGCGTCGCCTGCAGCTCAACCTCGTGCGCAGCCACGCCGCCGGCGTCGGGGCGCCGCTGCCGACGCCGATCGTCCGCCTGATCCTGCTGCTGCGGGCCCAGGTCCTGGCCGCCGGCCACAGCGGCGTGCGGCCTGTGGTCATCGAGCAGCTCCTTGCCCTGCTCAACCGCGGCGTGCATCCGGTCATCCCGGCGCAGGGCTCGGTCGGCGCTTCGGGCGATCTCGCGCCGCTCGCCCACCTCGCGCTGGTGCTGATCGGCGAGGGCGAAGCCGAGCTGGACGGCGAGGTCGTGCCCGGCGCCGTGGCCTTGCAGCACGTCGGCCTGCAACCCCTGGAGCTCGCGGCCAAAGAGGGTCTCGCGCTGATCAACGGCACCCAGGTGATGACCGCCATCGCCCTCTTCGCCCTGCAGCGCGCTGAGCGGGTGCTGCGCGGCGCCGACATCGCCGGCGCGTTGACGGTCGAAGGCTTTCTCGGCTCGCTGCGCGCTTTTGACCCGCGGATCCAGGCGCTGCGCCCCTATCCGGGCCAGATCCGCGTCGCCCAGAACCTGCGCGCGCTCTGCGCCGAGAGCCCGCTGGTCGAGAGTCACCGCGACTGCGGCCGGGTGCAGGACCCCTACTCGCTGCGCTGCATGCCGCAAGTGCACGGCGCCGCCCGCGACGCCCTCGCCCACGTGCGCCAGGTGCTTGCCGTCGAGGTCGACGCCGTCACCGACAACCCGCTGGTGTTTGCCGGCGCTACGGACGGCGACGTCGCTGAGGGCGCGGTGATCTCCGGCGGCAACTTTCATGGCCAGCCCGTCAGCATGGTCTGCGATTTCGCTCGGATCGCCCTGACTTCGCTGGCATCCATCTGCGAGCGCCGCGTCGAGCAGCTGGTCAACCCGCACCTCTCCAACGGCCTGCCGCCCTTCCTCGCCAGCGATCCCGGCCTCGAGTCGGGCCTGATGATCGCCCAGGTCACGGCGACGGCGCTGGTCAGCGAGTGCAAGGGCCTGTCGATGCCTTCGTCGGTCGACTCGATCCCCTCCTCGGCCAGCCGCGAAGATCACGTCTCCATGGGCCCGATCGCCGCCCGTCGCTTCCTGGACGTGGTCGAGAACGCCGAGCGCGTCGTCGCCATCGAGCTCATCGCCGCCTGCCGCGCCATCGACCTGCGGGCGCCGCTGCAGCCCGGCCGTGGCACGTTGGCCGCGCTCCACGCCGTGCGCGACGTGGTGCCCGGCCTCCACGGCGACCGACCGCAGTCGGCCGACATCGAGGCCGCCGCCCGTCTGTTGAGGACCGGCGGGCTTGAGGCGGCTGTCCGCGCCGCCGTACCCGACTTCTCCTGAGCTATCCGGCGCTTCGGCCTCGTCGCCAAGCGCTTCCGCGTTCACCCCAAGGAGCGCCCATGATGCCCTTGCCCGCACCGCTGGTCCTGGCCTCGACCTCGCGCTACCGCATCGCGCAATTGCAGCGTCTCGGCATGGAGTTCGAGGCCGTCGCGCCGCCGATCGAGGAGGAGACGATCGTCGCCGAGACCGCGCGCGGCACCATCGCGCTGCGGGCGGCGGTCAAGGCCTGCGCCGTTCAAGAGCTTCCGGACTACGAGCACGCCTTCATCCTCGCCGCCGATCAGGGCGTCATTCTGGTCGGCGATGACGGCACAGAGCAGCTCCTCGGCAAGCCGGGCGACCACCCGCGGGCCGTCGCGCAGCTCTGCGCCTTGGCCGGCCGCAGCCACACCCTCTACACCGCCGTCGCCCTGGCGGTGCCCGGTGGCGCCCTGCTGGAGGTGCAAGAGACGGTGCTGGTGACGATGCGCGCCTTCGCCGAGGACGAGGCGGCGCAGGTCGTCGCGCGCGACGAGAGCTGGGACTGCGCTGGCAGCTACAAGATCGAGGGCGCTGGGCCCTGGCTAATGGAGCGGGTCGAGTGCAGCGATCCCACCGCGATCGAGGGCTTGCCGCTGATGGCGGTGGGGCGGCTGCTGCGGCGGGCCGGCGGGATGCGCTGAGGGGGGCCCGACCGCCAGGTCATTGGCCGCACCGACTCAAGGGGTGCCGGCGCCAGCGACCACCAGGCCCTCGACCAGCAAGCTCGGGCTGCTGATGCCGCGCGATGGGTCGAGATCATCGGCCCGTCCCACGATCGCCTTCATCAGCGCGTCGAGATCGCCGGCCACGGTCAGCTCGTGGACCGGGTACTGGATGGCGCCGCCCTCGACCCAGAGCCCCGAGGCACCCTGCGAGTACTGGCCGCGCACCAGGTCGCTGCCGTGGCCCATGGTCGCGGTCACCAGCAGGCAGGTGCCGACCTCGCGCAGGAGCGCTTGCAGTGACGTATGGCCGTTGGCGACGTGGATCTGGCTCGGACCGACGCCCGGCGCCGAGGAGACGCCCCGCGTGGCGTTGCGGCCGTGGGCGACGCCGAGGCGGGCCGCGCTGCGCAGGTGGGTGAGCAGGCCGACCAGCACGCCGTCCTGGACCAGCGTGTGCCGCCGCGCCGCGAAGCCCTCCCCGTCGAAGCTGCGGGCGCCTGGGCCGTAGGGCGTCAGCGGATCGTCGACGAGTGTCAGGCTCGAATGGGCGACGGCGCTGCCGAGCCGGCCCTCGAGGTAGCTCGACTTGCGGGCGATGCGCTCGCCCGAGAGGGCCGAGATGAAATCGGCGATGAGGGCGCTGGCGACCGGCGCCTCGAACACCACCGGCACCTGGCGGGTCGAGAGCATTCGGCCGCCCAGGCGACGCAGCGCGCGCTCGGCGGCGCGTCGGCCGATGGCCTCCGGCGTCGGCAGGTCGCTCAGGCGGCGGGCGCTGCCGTACCAATAGTCGACCTCCATGCCGGCGTCGTCCTTGGCGATCGGCACCGCCACCACCGCCGTCGACGTCGAGCGCCGCTCGCGCAGCACGCCGCCCAGCGTCAGGTAGCGCACCATCGAGCTGCCGGCGGAGGCCTCGCAGCCCTCGGTGTTGACGATGCGGGCGTCGGTGTCCTGCGCCGCCTGCTCGGCGCGACGGGCCCACTCGACCAGCTGCGACGACGCGATCGCCAGCACGGCGTCGTCGAAGAGGGGCAGCGGCGGCGGCGCCTCGGCCAGCTCATCGTTGCGAGCGATGCGCGACTCGGGGTCGGGATCGACGAGGCGGGCGGCGGCGACGGCGTGCTCGCAGAGACGCTGCAGGGTCGAGGTCCGCAGGTCGTTGCTGCTGACAATGGCCGAGCGGTCGCCGACGAACACGCGCAAGCCGACCTCGTTGGCCTCGCTGCGGCTGCTGCTCTCGATGTCGCCGCGGCGGACGCGCACCTCGCTGCTGGCCTCGGCCACGGCGATGACGTCGGCGTCGTCGGCGCCGGCGGCGCGCGCCCGGTCGAGCAGATCCTCCAAGAGCGAGAGCGGGACGCCGATGCCAGAGGCGGCGACATCACCGGTGCGAATGGGGACAGGGGCAGCGACGTGGGCGGGCGAAGCGTGCGTGCTCATGACCGATCTCCTTCTTGCTGACGGCTCAGGGGCGCGATGGGGACGCCGCGAGCTAGACCTGGCTGCCGCCGACGGTCATGCCATTGATGCGCAGGGTCGGCTGACCGACGCCCACCGGCACCGACTGGCCGTCCTTGCCGCAGACGCCCTGGCCCTTGGTAAAGCCGAGGTCGTTGCCCACCGCCACCACCCGCTCGAGCGCGCTGGGGCCATCGCCGATCAGCGTCGCACCCTGCAGCGGCGCGGTGATTCGGCCGTCTTCGACGAGGTAGGCCTCGGTCATCTCGAAGACGAACTTGCCGCTGGTGATGTCGACCTGACCGCCGCCGAAGTCGACGGCGTAGATGCCGCGCTTGAGCCCGCGCACGATCTCCTTGGGGTCGTCGACGCCCGCGCGCATGTAGGTGTTGCGCATGCGCGGCAGCACGAGGTGCTGGTAGCTCTCGCGGCGGCCGTTGCCGGTCGGGCGCATGCCCATCAGGCTCGCGTTCAAGCGGTCCTGCATGTAGCCGACCAGCACGCCGTTTTCGATCAGCGTCGTGCACTCGCCGGGCGTGCCCTCGTCATCGATCTGCAGCGCGCCGCGGTCGAGGGCCAAGGTGCCGTCGTCGACGACAGTGCAGAGCGGGCTGGCGACGCGCTGGCCGAGGCGTCCGGCGAAGGCGCTGGTGCCCTTGCGGTTGAAGTCGCCCTCCAATCCGTGGCCGATCGCCTCGTGCAAGAGCACCGCCGGCCAGCCGGGGCCGAGCACGACGTCGAACACGCCAGCCGGGACGGGCTTGCCGTCGAGGTTGACGAGCGCCTGTCGCACGGCCTCGGCGGCCAAGGCGTCGAGCGCCGCCGGCTCGAGCATGGGCTCCAGGCCGCGCCGACCGCCGTCGCGGGCCGAACCCCGCGCCAGCTTGCCGTCGGCGCCGCGGGCGATGACTGTGCAGTCCAGGCGCACCAGCGGCCGGACGTCCCAGGCCAGCGCACCGTCGCTGCGGACGATGAGCACCGTCTGCAGCGACGCCGAGACCTGGGCCATGACCTGCTGCACCCGCGGGTCCGCGGCCCGGCAGCGCGCGTCGAGTTGGGCCAGCGCACGCACCTTCTGATCGAGCGGCAGCGCGAGCGGGTCGACGTCGGCGGCGTAGAGGCTCGGCACCGGCGGGGTCGGAAGGGCAGAAGTCGGCCCGCGGCCACCCGCCACGGCCAGCGGAGGGTGCGCCTGCGCCGAGCGTCCATCGGCGATCGCCCGCGCCGCCGCCGCCGCGCTGCGCATCGGCTCGGGCCGAAGGGCGTCGGTGTGGGCGAAGCCTTGCCGCTCGCCGGCGATGACGCGGACGCCGACGCCTTGGCGGGCGCTGCGGCTGCAGCTGCGGACGCGGCCATCGTCGACGGCGACCGTCTCGCCCTGCCAGGCCTCGTAGAAGAGATCGCCCCAGTCGGCGCCGGCGGCGAGCGCCTCGGCGAGCACGGCCTGGAGGCCTCCCTCGTCGAGGGCATTGGCCGCTAGGACCGAACGGCCGGCCTCGGCCGCCGCCGTCGTTGCCCACACGCTGCCCTCGAACTCGCCTGAGCCTTTCATGGTCGCTCCTCGCTGCCTCGGCTTGCGCCGCGTCCGGCATCCTGTGGTAGGGGCGCGGAAGCGCCGAATCCGCCTCCAGCGCTCCGCTTTTGGACGTGGCTGGTGCGCGCCCGCGCGGTGGCAGCCAGCATGTGCTGCCGCGCTTCGGCCTGCGCCGCCAGCATCGCCGCGTCGCCGGCGCTGTCGAGCGCTAAGGCTGCCCGCACCTGCGCCGCCTGGCGGACGCCGTACTCGAGCCAGCGGGGACGCAGCGCCAATTGCCGATCGCTGGGCAGGTCGCCGTGCTCGCCGCGCGCCGCCAGCTGCGACCGTCGGGCGCGCACGACGTGATCCAGCGCGATGCCGAGCGCGACCGAGAGGTTGTAGCTCTGGACCATGCCGTGCATGGGCAGCACGAAGCGCACATCGGCCGCCTCGCGCATCGCCGGGCTGACCCCCTCGGCCTCGTTGCCGACGACCAAGGCGACGGGGCCCTCCACCGGCAGCTGCGCAATCTCGGCCTCGCCGTCGAGGTCGGCGACCCAGATCGCGAAGCCGGCGCCATGCAGCGCGCTGATCGCCGCCCCTGGGCTGAGGTGGCGGTGCAGCGTCAGCCATTGGTCGGCGCTGCGCGCGACCTGACCCGGGCCCTTGAAGCCGTGCTTCTCGGTCACGAGGTGCACGTCCTGCAGGCCGTGGCCCTCGGCGGTGCGCAGGCAGGCGCCGACGTTGTGCGGATCGAAGATGTCCTCGCAGACGACTGTGACGCTGGCGAGGCGGGACTGCAGCACGGCGTCGACCCGCGCGACGCGGCGCGGCAAGATCGCGCGCTCCAGCGGGTCGACCGGCGGAAAGTCCCGCGGCAACAGGGAATCCCCCAGCGTTTCCATCATCGCGCCTCGTCGTCCGTGCCCGCACCGCCGCGCGTGGCAGCGCCCCGGTGGCCGCGTCCGCCGGCGCCGCCCTGCCGCAGCGCCTCGGCCTCGGCGCGGCGTCGGGCCGCCTCCGCGCGTCGGAGCCTGGCCTGCTGCCGTTGCTCCTCGCGCAGCGCGCGCCTTCTCTGCGCCGCGGTCCATGGGGTGTCTTCGGCGACCTCCGCCGTCGCTGCCTGTGCCGCCTCGACGGCGGCGCGGGCCTCTGCCTCCAGCGCCTCGCGCGCCAGTCGCATCGCCTCTTGCTCTGGCGTCTCGGTCCCCGACGACTCGCTCCCGGTTGCGGAACCGGGCAGCGGCGCCGCCGGCGCCACCGCCGCCGGGTCCTCGCTGCCCGACTCGCTGCTGGAGCTGCCGGACCCTTGGCTCATGATGCCGATGACGACGAGGCCCACCACCGCGACGACAAAGAGAAAGATCAGCCAGAGCAGGCAGCCGAGGCAGCCCGACTTCTTGCCGGCGGGGCCGGGTTTTTGGCCCTCGCGATCATGGACGGCGCCGCCGTGGACCGGCTGCGAGCGGCCGCCCGGCGCCGCGTCCGTGCTGCCTTGCGCCTGCGCTGCAGCGTCGGCGAGTCCGAGTCTGCCCTCGATCTCTTGAAAGGCGGCCATGCGCCCGACCTCTGAGGTCGGCGGGTCGCGCATCTGTTGGAGCTCATGGAGAACGCGGGCCGGGTCGACTTTGGAGGCCTGCTTGCCCGGCGGTGGCGCGATCTTGGCGTCGACGCGCTGATTCGGCTCGGCGGCGCGCTGATTCGGCTCGGCGGCTCGCTGATTCGGCTCGGCGGCGCGGCGGTTCGGCTCGGCGGCGCGGCGGTTCGGCTCGGCAGCGCGCTGCTGCTGTTCACCGGGTCGCGGATGCCTTTCGGGGACGCGCTGCTGCGGCTCGGCGGCGCGGGGGGGCCGCTCTGTGGCGCCCGGCGGCGGTGCGATGTCGGTGCGCGCCTTGGTCGTTCGCTTGCTGGCCACCGGCGCCCCGCCTTCCAGCTGGCGCCACTGCGGCACCTCCCAGGGCGGCAGGGGGGCCAGGGCGTGCGCGGGATCCGTCCACTCCGGCACCGGGATCGTCGACACGACCGGCAGCACCATGGGGCGGCCCCAGTGCGGCATCTCGATGCGGCCGTCGAGGGCGTAGGTGGCGGTCACGGCGGCTGGAAAGTAGGCCTCGAGCCGCACCGCGATCGGGGTGTGGCTCGGCGTCAGGTCGATGTCGCCGAGGAAGTGGCGCGGATCGACGTTGTGGCCGGCGCGGTCGGCTGCGAGTACACGGCCGATGGAGGCGACATCGATGGGGGCGTGGACGTCGATCGTCGGGCCGCTGGCCGCAGTGCCGCCTTCGCCGACCAGCGAAGTGCCGCGTGCTGCGTGGGGTCGTCGGTCGTCGCTCATAGCATCCACTGCAGCTGCATCTCGAAGCGGTCTTCGATGCGTACGGCGTCGAGGGGGCGGCCCAGCCAGCGGTGCTGCCAGCCGATCTGGAGCTTGCGGCGGTCGTCGGACTTGGGCCGGTAGGTGATGCCGACGTCGAGGATGTCGTCAACAGCGCTCGGGTCATCGCGATCCCGGTGGTGGCGCTCGCCACGCACCGCGAGCTGCCAGCGCTTGGCGGGTTGCACCGCGAGCTGACTGTAGAGGCCCAGATGGGCCACGGTGGACAGATCCAATGGCGTGGCGCGGACGGTGCGGGCGTCGACCGGGGCCGCGGAGGTCCACAACGCCTCGGTGCGCCACTCCACCCGCGCGAAGCGCACGGCCAAGGCGCCCGACGCGGCGAGGGTCTCATCGTAGCGCGTCAGCAGGCCATTGTTGTCGCTGCGCTCGGCGGCGCGGCGGCCAGCGGCGCCAGCGACGCCGAGGCGGACGGCGAGGCGCTTGCCGATCGTCGGCTGCTCGAGGTCGAGCCGATCGAAGAGCTGTAGGTCGAGCCGCACCTCGCCGAGGATGGCGCCGGTGCGGTTGCCGACCACGTTGGGGCCGGCGCCGTTCCACGCAGCGATGTGGGCCTGCATCCGCCGGTCGGCGCTTTGCAGCGTCAGGACGGTGCCGATGTCGCGCTCGCCGGCGAAGGACTCGGTCAGCCGCGGCCGCTCGATGAGCCGCTGGTGCGCCGAGCCGTCGATGTAAGCCTGGGCGAGCAAGCGCTTGGTCTGGCCGACCTCGACGTGGAGGTGGCGCCCGAGATCGCGGCGGAGGCTGCCGGTCAGCAGGCGCGGCTTGCCGCGATCGACGGCGAAGGTCATCTTGGCGACGTAATCCTCGTGACGAGCCCGGACGCGCAGGCGCAGGCGCTGCAGCACGATCTCCTGCACCGCAGGCTCCTGCCCTTCGTCGACGCCGGTGGCGGGATCGTCGGCGGCGGGCCCAGCGCGAAAGCGGAGCTGGCCCTGCATGCCGACGCGCAGGCGCGTCTTTTCTTCGCCGCCGTCGGCGTCCGGCGTCGGGTCGGCGGCCAGCGCCATCGTCGGCAAGCACAGCGCGACGGTGGCCGCGAACACGCAGGCCAGCAGGCCGCCTCGGCGGGCCGCCAAACGGGTGACCGGCAGGCCGCCGTCGCTCGACATCGATCGCTGCGCTAGGCTCAAGGCCGCTTCACCCCCAGGCCGACCATCGACCGCTGGCCGCCAGTATGCTATCGCGGCGCCTCGCCTGAAAGCCCGCCGTCCGCGGAGCTCGGCGTAGACGCCCCCGAATGGGCGCGCGAGGGGTGCACCATGGCGGACTCGAAGACCACAAAAGCCCAGGACGCCCTGCAGGAGCGTTGCGCCAACACCCTGCGCGGCCTGGCGATCGACGCGGTCCAGCGCGCCAACAGCGGCCACCCGGGCATGCCGATGGGCATGGCGGACGTGGCGACTGTGCTGTTCACCGAGTTCATGCGTTTCGACGCCGCCGCCCCGACCTGGCCCGATCGCGACCGCTTCGTGCTGTCGGCTGGTCACGGATCTGCCTTGCTGTACAGCATGTTACACATGCTCGGGTACGACGTGACGCTCGACGATCTGCGCGCGTTTCGGCAATGGGGCAGCCGCACCCCCGGCCATCCTGAGTTCGGGCATACGGTCGGCGTCGAGGCGACGACGGGGCCGCTCGGTCAAGGCGTCGCGATGGCGGTCGGCATGGCGCTGGCCGAGGCACGGCTGCGCGCAGAGTTCGGCCCGGAGCTCTGTGATCACCGGACCTTCGTCATCGCCGGCGACGGCTGCATGATGGAGGGAATCAGCGCCGAAGCGGCGGGTTTCGCCGGCCACCTCGGCCTGGGGCGCTTGATCGTGCTCTACGACGACAACGGCATCACCATCGACGGCAGCACCGCGATCGCGTTCAGCGATCACGTCGGCGCCCGCTATGCCGCCCAAGGCTGGCGGGTCCTCTCCTGCGATGGCCACGATCGCGGGGCCGTCCGTGCCGCATTGCAGGACGCCGTCGACGCCAGCGACGCCGCAGACGGCCGGCCAACCTTGATCTGCTGCAAGACGGAGATCGGCCACCACTCGCCGCGCTACGCCGGCCAGTCGCGGACGCACGGCAGCCCGCTCGGCCCCGACGAGGTGGCGGCGACCAAGACCGTGATGGGCCTGGACCCGACGGCTGAATTCGACATCGCGCGGGACGTCGCAGCGCACATGCTCGCCCGCGGCAGCGCCGGGCAGACGCAACGACGGGCCTGGCGCGATCGCCTCAAGCAGCACCCGCGCGGCGCTGAGCTCCTGGCGCGGCTTGAGCCCGATCGCGAGGCCCTCGCCGCCGCCGTCGCTTGGCCGTCCCAGCCGGCCGGGGCGCAGCTCGCCACCCGCAAGGCGAGCCAGAAGACCATCGCCGCCATCGCGCAGGTGTTGCCCGGCCTCATCGGTGGCAGCGCCGACCTCGAGGAGTCCAACGGCACCCACATCGGCGGCGAGGGGCACATCGCCCGCGACGCGCTGCGCGTGCGCAACGTCCACTACGGCGTCCGCGAACACGCCATGGCCGCGATCGCCAACGGCCTGTCGTTGCACGGCGGCCACCTGCCCTTCGTCGGCACCTTCCTGGTGTTCCACGATTACATGCGCCCCGCGGTCCGGCTCTCGGCGCTGATGCGGCAGTCGGTCATCTACGTCTACACGCACGACTCCATCTTCCTCGGCGAGGACGGCCCCACCCACCAGCCGGTCGAGACGCTGCTCGCGCTGCGATCGGTCCCCGGCATGCACACCTACCGGCCGGCCGACTTGGCCGAGACGGCGGCCTGTTGGCGTCTGGCGTTGGAGCGCAGCGACGGCCCGTCGGCGCTGTGCCTGACGCGGCAGAACCTGCCCGAGCTCGAGCACCCGGGCGGCGCTGACGCCATCCTGGCCGGGGTCCGCGCCGGCGCCTACGTGCTGTGCGAAGCGCCGGACGACTTGCCGTTGGCGGTGGTGATCCTGGCCTCCGGCAGCGAGGTGGCGCTGGCGCTGCAGACGCGCGAGCGGCTGCGCGGCGACGGGGTCGGCGCCCGCGTCGTCTCGGTGCCCTGCTGCGAGCGCGTCGACGCCCTCGACAAGGGCGCGCGGGCCGCGATTTTGGGTCTCTCGGGTCCGGGAGCGCGTCCGCTGCGCGTCAGCGTCGAGGCTGGCGTCAGCCGCGGCTGGGAACGCTACGTCGGTGAGGACGGCCTGATGATCGCCATCGACTCGTTCGGCGCCTCCGCGCCGGCGCCGGTGTTGGCGCGCGAGTTCGGCTTTACCGCCGAGGCCATCGCCGCCCGCGTGCTTGAGCGCCTGCGCGCCTGAGGTCGCGCTCGCCGGTCCAAACGCAGGTCGACCCCGGCTGCTGGCCCCGGTTGGCGCTCTGCTCGCAGTCGCAGGTGGGTGACGCCGCCAGCACGGTCCGCCGATCAAGCCCTGGCCTCGTCCCGCTTGACCCAATGACCCTCCACGGCCGCTTCCCATCGGCCCATCACAAATCTCAACAGGGCACGCAGCGCTGCGCAGTTCCGCGATCCACGCCGACGATGCGTTGCAACCGAAGCCCTGCGCGGGCATGGGCCACAGAGTCGCCACGTCGTCGTCAGCACAGCGCTGTACCATTCCAAAGCCTTACCCCCGTTGCCAAAGACACCCGTCGGGCGTAGACAGCGCTCCAGTTGGGGGCCAGTGGCGGTCGCCCACGCGGAAGGCCGAGAGGTGACTTCATGGCAGAGACGAGCGCCCGAATCAGCGGGACCTACAGCGTCGTCGGCGCGCAAGGCGGCGAGACCACAAGCGGTCTGGCGGCGCTCATCGCCCGCATCAAGCAAGACGGCGTCGAAGCCGGCGAGGTCGAGCGTCGCGCGCTGCTGGAAGCGGCACGGCAAGAGGCGGCCGACATCGTCACCGCAGGCCACAAGCAGGCCGAGCGGGTCTTGAAGACCGCCGAACAGGAGGCCACCGCCCGCCGCGCCCAGCTCGACGCCGAGCTGCGCATGGCCGCCCGCGACTTCGTGTTCCGCTTTCGCGAGCGCATCATCCAGCAGGTCGTCGGTCGGGTCGCTGACGCCGCCGCAGCCGCGACCGTCGGCGACGACGCCGCGCTCGCCGAGCTCGTGGTCCAGCTGCTCGGAGATCGCGCGATGGGCGCGACCTTGACCGCCAACCCCGCCCTGCAGGCGCGCGTCCGGGCCGCCCTTGGCGCCCGCGTCGACGCCGCCATCGCCGCGGGTGGCGTCGAGTTGGTCGATTCCGCAGGGCAGGGCGGCTTTCGCCTCCAGCGCCAGGGCGAACACTTCGTGTGGGACGTCACCGAAGCCGCCATCGCCCGTGAGTTGGCGCAGCTGGTGGGACCGGATCTGGCAGCGGCTCTCGCCAATGTCGGCGACGGATCGCAAAAGGCCTAAGGGATCGCGCCGATGTCGCTCGTCTACCTCATCACCGGCTTGCCGCAGTTGCGCCGCGATCAGCCCTCGCCGCTGCCGCGCGCCGAGTTCGTCCGTCGCTGCCGCGATCTGCTCGAGGGCCCCGATCTCGCAGAGCTTGAGCTCATGCTGCGAATCGAGGCCGTCGAGGAGACCATCCGGCTCGACCTCGAGACGCGCCTGCGCGGAGGCGACGCCGACGACGCGCTGACCGCGATCATCACCCAGCGCAGCGACGGCGCCGACGTCGAGCAGCTGCCGGAGTGGGTGCTGCGGCCGGCGCTGCAGCACGAGCTGATGCGGCGCCACTACTTCGAGCTGACCCGCGAGGCCCAGACCGAGTTCCTCCGCGGCTGGGCCAACTTCCGCGTCGACATCGGCGAGATCTCCACTGCCGCACTCGCCAAGCAGCAGGGGCTCTCACGCGACGCCTTCCTCGAGCAGATGCTCGGCAGCTTCGATGCCAGCGCGCCGCTGATCCTGCGCCACTGGGAGGAGCCCGACCTCGGTCTCGGCCGCCGCTTCAGCTGGCTGCCGACGGTGATGGCGGCACTCGCTGACGACGACCTGATGGCGATGTCGCGCACGCTCGACGACGTCGCCTGGGACAAGATCGAGTCGATGCAGCCCCTCGAGCTCTTCTCGGTCGAGACCTTGCTCGCGACCTACCTGAAGCTGCGCATTCTGGAGCGCGAGGCCAGCTGGGACGCCGAGGCAGGCGCCGAGGTCCTCGCCCGTATCCTCACGCTCCCGCCAGAGGCCGGCCTCACGGCCTGACCGCGGGCCCGCCGACGGCCCCGCCGCCTGCGCCGCGCCCCCCTTGACTCCGCTCACCGCCCCGAGGAATCGACCATGGCCAGCAGCACCGAGACCCCCGCGAACCCCGCCTCTGGCTCCGCCGCCAGCGCGGGCGCTCCGACCGGCCGCGTCCGCGGCGTCAGCGGCAATATGGTCACCGTCGCCTTCGATGGCCGGGTGCGCATGAACGAGGTCGCCTTCGTCGCGCTGCAGACCGCCGAAGGCGTCAACGCCCGCCTCAAGGCCGAGGTCATCCGCATCCGCAACGGCGAGTGCGACATGCAGGTGTTCGAGGACACGCGCGACATCCGCGTCGGCACGCCCGTTGAGTTCACCGGTGAGATGTTGTCGATTGAGCTCGGGCCGGGCCTGCTCTCGATGACCTACGACGGCCTCGGCAACCCGCTCGACCAGCTCGCCGTTCAGTGCGGCTACTTCTTGCAGCGCGGCGTCTACCTGCCGACGCTCGATCGCAGCAAGCGCTGGGCCTTTTCGCCGGTGGCCCGCATCGGCCAACGGCTGCAGGCCGGCAACGCCATCGGCACCGTGCCCGAGGCCGTGTTTCAGCACCGCATCATGGTGCCCTTTGGCCTCGTCGGCACCGCCAAGCTCATCGAGATCGCGCCGCCCGGCGACTACACGGTCGACCACGTCGTGGCCAAGCTCGAGATGCCCGACGGCGAGGTGCGGCCGGTGACGATGGTGCAGTCGTGGCCCGTCAAGCGCCCGATCTCCTGCTACAAAGAGCGCCTGCTGCCGACGGCGCCGCTGACCACGCGCACCCGCATCGTCGACGCGTTCTTTCCGGTCGCCGAGGGCGGCACGGCCTGCGTGCCCGGGCCCTTTGGCTCGGGCAAGACCGTCTTTCAGCAGTCGGTGAGCCGCTTCGCCGAGGCCGACATCGTCATCGTCGCCGCCTGCGGTGAGCGCGCCGGCGAGGTCGTCGAGACGCTGCGCGAGTTCCCAGAGCTCATCGACCCGCGCACCGGCCGCCCGCTGATGGAGCGCACCATCATCATCTGCAACACCTCGTCGATGCCGGTCGCCGCCCGTGAGGCGTCGGTCTACACCGCGGTGACGCTCGCCGAGTATTACCGCCAGATGGGCCTGCGCGCGCTCCTGCTCGCCGACTCGACCAGCCGCTGGGCCCAGGCCCTGCGCGAGATGTCGGGCCGTCTCGAGGAGATCCCCGGCGAGGAGGCGTTCCCGGCCTACCTCGGCTCGCTGATCGCCGCCTTCTACGAGCGCGCCGGCCTCGTCCGCGTCGAGGACCCGAACCTCGGCCAGGCCCGCGGCTCGGTCACCACCATCGGCACGGTGTCGCCGGCCGGCGGCAACTTCGAGGAGCCGGTGACGCAGAGCACGCTGGCGGTCGTCGGCTGCTTCCTCGGCCTGACCTACGCCCGCAGCTACGCCAAGCGCTTCCCGGCGATTTCGCCGACGGACTCGTGGAGCAAGTACATCGAGCGCATGCGCCCGGCCCTGGAGAAGAACTACTTCGCAGGCTGGGTCGACGCCATCAAGCGTATGCAGGGCATCTACCTCGCCGGTCAGCGCGTCGGCGACCAGATGAAGGTGGTGGGCGAGGACGACCTCTCGCTGCCCGACTTTGTGCGCTACCTGGGCTCGGAGTTCCTCGACGCCGTGTTCATGCAGCAGAACGCCTTTAGCGAGGTCGACGCCAGCCCGAGCAACGCCCGCACCGCGCTGCTCCTGCAGCTGACGATGGCGGTCATCGATCAGGACTTCGGCTTCCGCAGCAAGGACCAGGCCCGCGAGACCTTTACCGAGCTGACGGCGGCGTTCCGCGACTGGAACCTCGCCGCAGAGGGCACCGACGACTACGCGACGCTGCTCACCAAGATCCAGTCCCGTCTCGGTTCGGGCGGCGGTCGCGGCCGCGCGGCCTTCGCCACCGCCTGAGCCGCCGGGCCGCCGGCGTGACGGCCCAACCCACGCTACCGGTTACGCTCCAAAGCTCCACGCTCCCAGAACGCTCCCCCACCTGCCTGTCACGATTCGCTTGCAAGGAACCGCCATGCGCAAGGTCTACACCCGCATCGACCAGATCGTCGGCCCTGTCGTCACGCTGCGGGCCGATGGCGTCCGCTACGGCGAGCTGGCCCGCATCCGCCTGCAGGACGGCAACTCCACCTACGCGCAGGTGATCAAGCTCCGCGGCGAGGAGGTCTCTCTGCAGGTCTTTGCCGGTAGCAAGGGCGTCAGCACCGGCGACGAGGTCGAGTTCCTCGGCCGCCAGGTCCAGCTCGCCTTCTCGCCCGATAACCTGCTCGGCCGCACCTTCAGCGGCGTCGGCGAGCCCATCGACGGCCGTCCCGCGCTCCAAGGCGCCACCGACATCGACATCGGCGGCCCCTCGTTCAACCCGGCGCGCCGCATCATCCCGCATCGCATGATCCAGACCGGCATCCCGATGATCGACATGTTCAACAGCCTGGTGAAGAGCCAGAAGCTGCCGATCTTCAGCGTCGCCGGCGAGCCCTACAACGAGCTGCTGGCCCGCATCGCGCTGCAGGCCGAAGCCGACGTCATCATCCTCGGCGGCATGGGCCTCAAGTACGACGATTACCTGTTCTTCCGCGCCCAGCTCGCGCCGTCCAAGGAGCGCACCATCCTCTTCGTCCACACCGCCGCCGACCCGGTCGTCGAGTGCATGATGGTGCCGGACATGGCCCTGGCCGCCGCCGAGCGCTACGCCACCGCTGGCAAGGACGTGCTGGTGCTGCTGACCGACATGACCGCCTTCGCCGACGCGATGAAGGAGGTCGCGGTGGCGATGGAGCAGATCCCGGCCAACCGCGGCTACCCCGGTGACCTCTACAGCCAGCTCGCCAGCCGCTACGAGAAGGCCGTCGACATCGAGGGCTCCGGCTCGATCACGCTGCTCGCTGTGACCACCATGCCCGGCGACGACGTCACGCACCCGGTCCCGGACAACACGGGCTACATCACCGAGGGCCAGTTCTACCTCAAGGGCGGCGTCATCGACCCCTTCGGCTCGCTCTCGCGCCTGAAGCAGCTCGTCAACGGCAAGACCCGCGACGACCACGCTCCGCTGATGAACGCGATGATTCGGCTCTACGACGCCGCCCGCAAGGTGCGTCAGCAGCAGTCGATGGGCTTCTCGGTGTCGGCGTTCGACCAGCGCCTGCTCGGCTACGCCTCCGAGTTCGAGCAGCGGATGATGGACCTGAACGTCAATCTGAACCTGACACAGCAGCTCGATCTCGGCTGGGAGATCTTGGCCAACCACTTCACCGAGGCCCAGACCACGATGCCTGGCAAGCTCCTCGTCAAGTACTGGCCGAAGCGGGCGCAAGCGGCCTAGCGCGGCAAGCAGGCAACTGGCGCACCGCGGCGCCGGGGAACCTGGCAGGGATTGTTCGGCGCGGCGCGGCAGAATCTGAAGCGAAGGGGCAGGGCGATGGCCGAAAAGGTCAAACTGAACAAGGTCGAGCTGACGCGCCTGCGGCGCGATGTCCGCACCTATCAGCAGTTTTTGCCCGTACTGAAGCTCAAGCAAGAGCAGCTGCAGGCCGAGCAGCTCAAGATCAAGCGCGAGCTGGAGCGTCTGCAGGAGGACTTCGAGCGCTCCCGCGGCGGCTGGCAGGCCGTGCAGCCGCTGCTGGCCGAGAAGCTCCTGGTCGACCTCGCCGAGCTGGTGCGGGCGCGTGAGCTGGTCGTCGGCAGCAAGACCGTCGCCGGCGTGCAGGTGCCGACGCTGGAGAACGTGCGCTTCTCCGAGGTGCCGGTCTCGCTCTTTGGCACGCCGGCGTGGGTTAGCCGCGTCCTGCCCCGGCTGCGGACCTACGTCCGGCTCCACACCGAGATCACCATCGTCCGCCGGCAGTACGAGCTGGTTGGCAAAGAGCTGCGGCGCACGACCCAGAAGGTCAACCTCTTCGAGCTGGTGCTGATTCCCGAGGCCAAAGAGGCGATCCGTCGCATCAAGATCGCGCTCGGCGATCTGCAGGTGGCCGCCGTCGGCCGCGCCAAGATCGCCAAGGGCAAGGCCGTCGCCGCCCAGTTGCGCCAACGCAGCGCGGTCGCCGCGGCCGGGGAGCTGGCATGAGCATCGTACGCATGCTGACGGCCACCATCGTCGGCCGGACCCTGGACGCTGAGCGGGTGCTGGCCGCGATCCAGAGCGCCGGCCTGCTCCACGTCACGCCGATGCGGCCGCCCGGTGGGTTGCGCGAGGCCCTGCGCGGCGGCGACGAAGTGCTGCGCGAAGTCGCGCAATTGCGTGCCGCTCGCGAGGCAATTACGCAGGTCGCCGCCGTCGACACCGGCCAGGCGCCGCCGGACCTCGATGGTGCGGTCGCCACCGCCCTCGCCGCCCACACCGAGCGCGAGCGCTTGGCGGCAGCGCTGGCTACCGCGGAGGCCACCGCGTCGCTGTTGGAGCCGTTCGGTGAGTTCGACCCCGCCGACATCGAGCTCATCGGCCGCCACAACGCGCCGATCGTGTTCGCCCGGCTGACGTGGAATGACTACAAGGCGCTCGCCATCGAGCAAGTGCCGCACTGCGTCTGCCGCGAGTCGGACGTCGAGCTGCACGTGGCGCTGATCGGGCCCGAGGGCCTCAAGGTCCCAACGACGCCGCTCCGGCTGCCGGCCACGCGGTTGTCGCAGGTGCTACGGGAGGTCGGCCACCTGCAGGCGCAACTACGCGCCATCGAGCACACGTTGGGGGCCCTGGCGGGCGCTGTCCCGTCCATAGACGACCGACTGGCGGAGCTGGCCGATCGCGAGGCGGTCCTGATGGTGCTCGGCGGAGGGCTCGACGAGGGCGAGGTGTTCGCCGTGCGCGGCTATGTGCCAGCCGAGAATCAGGTTGACCTGCAGCGCGCGGTCTCCCCCTTCCAGGTGATGCTGCTGATCGACGACGCCGCGCCAGGCGATGACGTCCCTGTGCTGCTGCAACAGCCCGCTGCCGTCGCTGGCTTTGCCACCATCGTCCGCGCGTTCTCGGGCATGAGCTACTGGGAGAAGGACTTCACGCCTGTCGTCCTGGTTCTGTTCCTCCTCTTCGGCTCGCTCTGCCTGCTCGATGCCGGTTATGGCGTCTTCCTGACCGCCACCGGAGCTTGGCTGTGGCGGCGAGGGACGCGCGACTTTGGTGGGGTATTCGCCCTCTGTGGCCTGTTCTCGATCATCGTCGGCGCGCTGGGCGGTCAGTATTTCGGGCTCTTGCTCGGCAAAGACTTCTGGGTCGGTCAGCAGCCTCCGACGCCGATCGCGGTCGACCCCATGGCCTGCTTGGTCTTCTCGCTGGTGGTTGGCCTGATCGCGATGACCGGCGCCTACTTGACCGCGATCTGGCAGCGCGGCTGGAAGACCAGCGCCACGGGCAGCCTCTTGCTCGCCCTCGGGTCGGGTGCGCTGGCCACGGCCTCGTTTGCCGCGGCCCCGCTGCTGCGGTTGGTCGTCGCCGACCCGACGGACGCGCTCGTCGCCGAGACCGCCCAAGGCTTGACCGTGTTCGGCAAGGTCCTGGTCGGCGCTGGCGTCGCCAGCTGGTTCCTCTACCCCGACGCGACCTTCGGCGACGACAAGCGGGTGGCTAATTTCGCGTGGCAATTCTACTCCGGCGTTGCTGGCCTCGGACAAGACGTGATGAGCCACATGCGCCTGTTCGGCATCTCCTTGTCGGGCGCGATCATGGCGGTCGTCGTCAATGAAATCGCCGTGTTGATGCCGACGATCCCGATGCTGATCTTCGCCGCGGTCGGGCACTTCTTCGTCTATGTGCTCTCTCTGCTCTCCCTCTATATTCACACCAATCGTCTGATCTTCCTGGAGTTTGGGAGCAAGTGCTTCCAGGGAGGACACTCCTGGTATTCACCGCTGCAGCGGGTCGGGGCCCGCGCAGCGAACCCTGTCGGCGCTGCGTCCTAAGCGCAGTGGATTGCTCCTCCTGCAGGGGAGGCGCGGCGAGACAGGTTCCATTCCCCGGTAGTGCATGCGGCCAGGAGCGCCGCGCTGGAGTCTGCTATGGCTAGCTCGTCGATTCGCCTGTTCATTTCTCGCGTGATCCCCATGCTCTTGTTGCTCCTGGTCGCGGCGCCGGCCTTCGCCGAGGCCCCAGAGGACGCCGCCAAGACCTTTACCATGATCGACAAGGCCATGCTGTTCGTGTCGTTCGTGACGATCGCGGTCGGCATGTTCAGCTCGGGCCACGCCCTGGCGATCTCGCTCGGCGCCTACGCAGCCTGCGAGAAGGAGCGCCGCGGCGCCGCCTTCATCCCGGCCGTCATGCCTGGCTCCCAAGGCCTGTACTCGTTCGCCATCGCGTTCTTGATGATCGGCAACGTGAAGTCGTCTTGGGGCGATCCGGCGATGATGTTCAAGGTGACGCTGGCCGGCATCATCTGCGGCCTGCCCTGCTTGGTGTCGGCCATCGGCCAGGCCCGCACGGCCGCCTACTGCATCAAGAGCATCAGCAACGGCCAAATGGACCAGGGCCAGGCGCTGCTCGCCACGGGCGTGCCCGAGCTCTACGCGCTCGTCGGCCTGGCCGGTGGCTTCTTGGTGATGAACTAGCGAGCCCGGGGTCGGTCGCCGAGAGGCGAAGCGTCGGGAGGTGGGCCACTGCGCCCCTCCCGGCGCCCCCCAACGGTTTCCCCAGCGTCGCGCTGGGCCAGGCGCCTAGCGCTCGGAGCGCTGGGCAACGCGCTGCTGCTCGGCTTGGGCGGCCGCGACCTGACCGCGCAGCGCCGCGTCGAGCAGCCGCAGGCAGTCCGCCCGCAGGCGTCCCTCGGGGTCGGCCGCCAGCGCCCGGCCGATGCCCTCCAGCGCGGCGTCGAAGCGGCCGCGCTCCGCGTCGACGAACGCGGCGCCATAGGCGGCTCTGGCGTCGCGCGGACGAATGCGCAGCGCCTCGCCATAGGCCGCGCGCGCGGTCCGGCGGTCGCCGAGCGCCCACACCGCGTCGCCGAGCAGCCGCCAGAGGTCGGCGCTGGCGTCGGGGTTGATGCGCAGGCCCTCGCGCGCCAGCAGCGCCGCGAGCTGGGCGTTGCCGCCGCGATCGAGCGCCACCCGACCGGCCTCGACCAGCAGGAACCAATTGTCGGGCTCGGCCCGCAGCGCCTGGCGAAAGGCGGCGATCGCAGCGGCAGGATCGCTGAGGTTGCGCGCCGCTTGCGCCCGCTCTTCGCTGGCGACGAGGCCTGCGCCGTCGAGCGCCTGCACAAAAGCCGCCGCCGCGGCGTCGAGCGCCCCTGCGAGCTGGGGCGAATCGCCCGCCGCACGGCCCAAGAGTCGCGATGCCTGGGCACGCGGCCCGTCCTGCGCCGGGCGCAGCCAGCGATGGCCGCCGTTCGCGCCACCGAGGGCGAGGTCGAGCTCAAAGAAGGAGAGCGCCGTAGCGACCGTCGGCCCGTAGTGGGCCGCTCCGCGCGGGACGGCCGCTTCCTCCGCGCTGCTGACGCCGAGGTCGCGCAGCAGGGCCAGCCCGCCCGGCCGCAGCGCGGTCTGCAACCGCTCCAGCACCGCCAGCGCGCCGCCGGAGTGCTGGACTACCGTCCCATCGACCAGCGCAGGGTGGTCGCGACCGATGCCGGCTTCGATGGCGTCGGCAACCTTGGCGTGCAGGCCATCGGTGGGTAGGGCCATCCCGTCGAGGTCGAAGGCGCGAATTTCCACCTCGAGCAGCGACCAGATCGGCGCCAGCTGCGCGATCGCCGCCGGCGTGGCCTCGCCGACCAGGGCGACGACGGCGGCGACGTCGAGGTCCGAGAGGCGGTCGAGCTCGGCCGGCGCGGCGAGCCAGGTCTGCGCCAGCACCACCTGCCAGCGCACCTCACCGCCCGGCGCGCGCACCCGGCGGAAGAGGTCCGCTGGCATGAGATCGAGGACGTAGTTGGCGATCCAAAAGCAGATCTCGCCGCCGAGGTCGCGCTCGTCGCCTGCCACGCCGGCGGCGTCGAGCGGCAACACCACGCCAGGGCGCAGCACGTCGAGCAGGCCGAAGTGGACCGCAATCGGTGCCGCGCTCGCGCCCGCCGCCTCGTCTGGCGCCAGCTCAAGCCCGCGCGCGCGCACCTGATGCAGCAGCGAACGGCTGACGTCGGTCGCCCACACCTCCAGGCGTGGCAGCCAGCCGGCGCCGTTCGCCGCGGCGTGAGCGCGCAGTCGGCGCAGCAAGTAGCGCAGGTGCAGGCCGGTGCCGATGCCGGCCTCGACCAGGACGACGCGCTCAGGCAACGCCCCGCTGGCCTCTGCTGTGTCGAGCCAGGCAGCGATGACCGCGGCGTGGCGCGCCGACAGCACCCCGGAGTCATGGGCGATGTGGGGGATCTGCTCGTCGGCGAAGAGGCGCGACGCCCAGGAAGGCCAGGCGGCGCGGCCGATGCGGCCGTCCAGGGCGCGGCCGAGCGGTGCCCACGCCTCGAGCAGCACGGCTCCGTCCTTGGTCGCGGGCGGCGCCGAAGGGGCTCCGGGCGCTGGCGCTGGATCGGGCGCTGCCGCCGTGATGGGGGCTGCGACGCCGTCCGGCGCAGTCGTCGCGACAGGCCCTGGCGCGGCGTCCGCTGATGGAGCGGCGCTGCGCTTGGGCGCAGTCGTGCGCGCCTTGCCTGCGCCAGCGCCGTCGCCCTCGGCGCCGGTCGCCGCTGGCTCCGCCTTCGCGGTCCGTTTCGTCGCACTCGCCTTCGGTCCGCTCTCGGCCATGACGCGCCTCCCTTCGCTGCAGGGAGCGCAACCTAACACGGACGGCCAGCGCCGTCAGCCTTCGTCGTCCAGGCCGCGGGCAGAACGCTCGAGGAGCCGAGGCTACTTGCCGCTGAAGATCTCGCCGAGGTTCGGCACCAGCAGGAACTCGACGCGGCGATTGCCCGCGCGGCCCTCGGGCGTCTCGTTGCTGCCGACGGGCTGGTACGGGCCGTAGCCGCCGGCCGACAGGCCCTTGCCGGCGACGCCCTTGCTGACCAGGAATTCGACCACGGTCAACGCGCGATCCATCGACAAGCGCCAGTTGGTCGAGTCCTTGCCTTGGTTGTCGGTGTGGCCGGCGACCTGGAAGAGGCGATCGGGCATCGACTTCAGCACTTCGGCGAGCTCGCCCACCACCGGCTCGGCGCCCTCCTTGAGGCTGGACTTGCCGGAGTCGAACAGGATGTCGCCTTGCAGCGCGATGATGAGGAAGCCGCGGTCGACCTTGACCGTCAGCTTGCCGGCGTCGCTCATCGCCTTGAGCGCGCCGCGCACCTTCTGGATCACCCCTTCGACGGAGCCCAAGCGGTCACGCAGCTCGCCCTGCTCGGTCTGGCATTGCGCCAGCATCTTGGCCTTGTCGCCGCCCTTGCTGGTGCAGTCCTCCAGCGACTTCTCGGCGCGCACCAGCTTGCGCTCGAGGTCGTCGCCGCGCGCCTTGAGGCCGTCGGCCATCTCGCCGGACTCGGTCAGCGCCTTGTCGCGCTTGGCGTACTCTTCCTGAGCCTTGCGCTGGGCGGCGTCGAGGTCGGCTTGGCCCTCTTCCCGCAGCTTGCGCAGCGCGGCGTCGTGCTCCTCTTTGGGCACACCGCAGCCGGCGAGGAGCGTGAGGCAGGCACAGAGTCCGGGCACGGCGAGGGGGCGCAGCGCCGCGGGCAGGGCGATCGATCGGTTCATGTTCATCCTCCACCGCAATGGGTGCGGCGGCGCCATCCTGCCGGCTCCGTCGGCGAGCGCAAATTCCCGCCTGAACCGATGCGTGCAGGCGGCGCCGACCTCGAATGCGCAGCGCTCGCGGCGTGGCGCCTCAGGAGGCCAACCCCGCGCTCAGCCTGCGGTCGCTTCGCCTTCCGAGATGGCGAAGGACGCTGAGGGCGGCGCGATGGTGTCGATCGCACCCGCCGCGCGTAGCAGCTCTGCGAAGCGTTCGAGGCTGCGCGCGGCGTAGAAGCCATCGGCGATGCGCTCGTCGTAGCTCCAGCACAGCCGCACGATGTCGGCGGCGACGATCGAGACGCCGTCTGCGGCGACGACCGGCGCGCGGTGGACCTTGCCGATCGTCAAGAAGATCGGGCAGGTGCCGTAGTCAAAGAGGTGGTGGAAGGGGGCGTCGAGGCCGACCGAGCCGAGGTTGGCGCAAAAGACGCTGGCGTACATCGGATCATCGCGCAGCAGCGCGCCCGGCAGCAGGCCGAGGCCGTCGAGAAAGGCCTGAAGGCGCAGCAGGAGGCGCACGGCGAAGAGCGGCAGGCGGGTGACGACGTCGAGCTCTCTCTCGGCCGTCAGCTTGGTGTCGCTGCGGCCCTCGGCTGTTGCTTTGACCATCGCTGCCTCGACCTCGGCCAGCGTGGCGCCGAGCGGCAGCCGCAGCAGCACCGTCGTCATGCCGGCCTCGTCGGCCATCGCCTTCTTGACCGCAAACCCGATGACGACCTCGTCGCGCTGCCAGATCCGCCCGCCCGCGATGTACCTGCGCAGCGCTGGCCGCGCAGTCAGCGTCTGCGTCAGCGCGTGGACGATGACGGTGAACAGCCGCAACGGCGGCGTCCCTTCGGCCCGGCGCGCATTCTCGGCAGCCAGCGCTCGCAGCAGCCCTCCGACCTCGATCCGCTGCTCGAGGTAGACCGCGGCGTCGTTGCGGCGCGGCAGCAGCAGCGGCAAGAAGCGGCGCAGCGGCTGCAACCCCGGAACCGGCTTGCCGTCCGGACGGCTCCATGGGCCCATCGTCGCCTCCGCCGCGGCGCCCAGAATGGGCCGGGTCCGCGTGGCCTGGACTGCGGCCAAGCCCTTGACATCCGTACCCTTGTCGGCGACACCCCGCCCGATGTCAAGCGACGCCCCCGCCACCGATCGCATCCGTCTGCACCCGAGCTGGAAGGCGCGGCTGCAAGACGCCTTCGCCAGCCCCGGCATGGCGGAGCTGCGGAGCTTTCTGCTGCAAGAGCGCGAGCTTGGCCAGGCCGTCTACCCACCTGCCGCCGAGATCTTCGCCGCCCTCGACTCCACGCCATTCGAGCAGGTGCGCGTCGTCCTGCTCGGCCAGGACCCCTATCACGGCCCAGGGCAGGCACATGGCCTGTCGTTTTCGGTGCGGCGCGGCGTCGAGGTGCCGCCTTCGCTCGCCAACATCTTCCGCGAGCTGCAGAGCGATCTCGGCCTGCCGCGGCCACGCCATGGCGACCTCAGCGCCTGGGCGCGCCAGGGCGTGCTGCTGCTCAACGCCTCGCTGACGGTCCGCGCCGGTCAGGCCGGCAGCCACGCCGACAAGGGGTGGCAGCCCTTCACCGACGCGGTGCTGCAAGCCCTCGATCGCGAGCGCGATGGCCTGGTCTTTCTGCTCTGGGGTCGGCACGCCCAGCGCAAGGCGGCGTTCCTCGACGGCAAACGGCACCTGCTGCTTACGGCGCCGCACCCCTCCCCGCTCTCGGCGCACGCCGGTTTTCTCGGCTGCCGGCACTTCTCCCGCGCCAACGCCTACCTCGTCGCGCACGGTTCGGCCGCGATCGACTGGCGCCTGCCGGACTGAACCGCCGCGGCCGACGCCGAGCTGGTCCACCACGCCTGGGCCTACGCCCCATCGAGACCGCTCGCGGAGGCCCCTCGCCAGCGCCGACGCCCGGCACTACCGTGTCGAGACGAGGAGGTGGACGCTGGCCAGCGCGAGCGAGGGCAAGCTGGAGCGCAGGCCGCGCAGCGAGCGCCTGCTCGCGGCCGTCCTTCCGCGCCCTCTGCCCAGCGCGCCAGATTGGGACACCCTCGATTGGCCCGAATTCTGGGCCCGCTTTGCCGCCGCTGCGCCGCTGCACCTCCGCCTCGGCCTCGACGCCGCGGTGCTCATCGTCGGCGTGCTCTACCTCGGCGCCTTGGGCTGTGCCGGCAGCGGCGCCGATCCCGAACGCCGCGACGCCGCCCTGCACCGCGCCGGCGATCTGCCCGTCCTCGGCGCGCTGCTGGCGCCACTGATCGAGGTGCTGCGCCTCGTCGCCGCGCTCGCCTACTTCGACGATCCGCGCAGCCAGCAGGCCTTTCGCGGCGCGGCGCCACTCGACACGCTGCCGCCGGCGGACGCGCCATGAGGGCCGGCGACCTGCGCGCCGACGTTGTCGTCGTCGGCAGCGGCCCCGCCGGCTGCGCCGCTGCGGTCGAGCTGGCGCGGCGCGGCCTCTCGGTGTTGGTGCTAGAGGCTGGGACTTGGCGAAAACCGCCGGACTTTCCGCTGCCGGCGTTCTCCAGCATGGCGCGCGACTGGCGCGGCATGGGCGCGCAGGTGGTCCTCGGCCGGGCACCCTTGCCGTACATCCAGGCGCGCATGGTCGGCGGCGCCTCGCCGACCAACGGCGCCATCTGCTGGCGGCTGCCGGAGGACGTCCACCAAGGTTGGCTGCGGCGCGACCCGGCCCTCCACGAGGCGCTGCCATGGGCGGCGATCGAGGCGGTGACGGACCGCATCGAGGCTGCGCTCGGCGTCGCGCCGACGCCCGCCGCGATCGCCGGGCGCAAGGCGGCGCTCATGGCCGCTGGCGCTGAGGCGCTCGGGCTCGAGCACCGGCCGATTCGCCGCAACGCCCCGGAGTGCGAGGGCCTCGGCCGCTGCATGCAAGGCTGCCCGGCGGGCCGCAAGCGCTCGTTCGACCTCGCCCTGTTGGCGCCAGCGCTGGGCCCGAACCTACGGCTGCTGACGGAGACCGAGGCGCTGGCGGTCGACGTCGTCGGGGGCAGGGCGCGCGCCGTGCGTTGCCGGGGCCCGGAGGGCGAGTTCATCTGCCACGCCGACCACGCCATCGTGCTGGCGGCGAGCGCGGTGCAGACCCCAGCGCTGCTGCTGCGTAGCCGCATCGGTCATGGCCCGGTCGGTCGCCACTTTCAGTGCCATCCCGGCGTGTCGGCGGCCGGTTACTTCCGCGAGCCGGTGCGGATGTGGGAGGGCGCCACCCAGGGCCAAGAGGTGATCGGGCTGCGCCATGAGGGCCTGAAGTTCGAGACGCTGGGCTTCGATCTCACCGTGCTCGCCGCCCGCATGGCCGGGGTCGGGCGCGCCCTCAGCGCCGAGGTCGCCGAGCTGGCGCATTGGCTCGACTGGGGCGTCGCCGTCCGGGCGCGCGCCGAGGGCAGGGTGCGCCTCGTTGCCGGCCGCACCCTCGTGCAGTGGAGCCCGAGCAGCGAGGACGTCGCCAGCTTCCGACGCGGCGCGGCGGTGATGGGCCGCATGTTCCTCGCCGCCGGCGCCGAGCGCGTCGACGTCGGCGTCCGCGGCTTCTCTCGCGATGTCCGTCATCCTGCGGAGTTGGCGGCCCTCGAACACTCCGGACCGCGATCGCCCATGGCCTACTCGGCGGCGATCACCCACATGTTCGGGACCTGCCGCATGGGCAGCGACCCGGCCGCCAGCGTGGTGCGCCCCGACTTCCGTCATCACGCCGTCGACGGGCTCTATGTGGCTGATTCTAGTGTCTTTCCGACCTCCACCGGCGTCAACCCGCAGATCGCCATCGCCGCGCTCGCCACCCTCTGCGCCGCGCGCGTCGCCGGGGCATCACCCGAGGAGATCTGCTGATGCAAGGCCCTTCCCACGCCGCTCCGTCTGCTTCGCCGGCAGCAGCCGCGCAGGCATCACAGGCAGACGCCGCCCGCGCCGCCCGCATCGCTGCCCTCGTCGCTGCCGACGCCCGCACGCTGCACGAGATCGTCCAGACCGCCGCGCCGCTCGACCTCGATGCGCTCGCCGATACCAGCTACACCGGCATCGATCTCTCGCTGCCGGCCTGGATGCACGCGCTGCTGTGGCGCACCTTCCGCAAGACCTTTCACCGCGACCCCGTGACCGATGTCCTGCGCGGCTGGAACGTCAAGGTCGAGCAGACGGGCTGGGCCTCGCCGCCTGCGCCTCGCCGCGACGGGGCCGGGGCGCAGCTCGCGTTCGGCCACTACGAGGTGCGGTCGGCGCGCGGCCTGCGCTTCCCGCGCGGCTGGCAGGGATCGCACTACCTCGAGTACCGCTACGCCGGAAACCACCTCTGGGACTGGCCGGCG
Source organism: Myxococcales bacterium (assembly GCA_947491025.1). Taxonomy (GTDB): domain Bacteria; phylum Myxococcota_A; class UBA9042; order UBA9042; family UBA9042; genus SXNM01. Next base: position 258,039 of record CANLIC010000002.1, on the reverse strand, counting down.
CGCGCTGGCCGTTGCCCGCTCGTGGCCGTCGAGGCCGGCTCGATGGAGCTGCTGCTCGGCTGGGAGATCTTTCGCGTTGGCCCGACGGACGCATTGGCTTTCGATGTGCCGTTGCCGGATTACTGGCTGCTGGTGCGCGAGGGGCCGCTGACGCAGGAGGCCCTGTTGCCGCGGCCGGACGCTGCCCGCGAGGCGCTGCGCTTGCGCTAGCGGTTCGGCGCGCACACGGTCCTGTGACAGCGATCTCCCGCGCCGTGGCCCAGCCCAGCTCCGGCCCCGCCCTTGCCGCGCGCCCCCAGCGGGTCCATCCTTGAGGCGCCTCGTCCGACCGGTCGCGGCGACGCCGGAGCCCAACATGTCCCAGCCAGCCGCCCCGATTTGGTACGAGCAACTGGCCCCGATCGTGCTGCTGCTGGTCGTCATCGCCCTGATCGTCGGCCGCCTGCCCAAGGTCGACCTCGGCCACAGCCCCGCGTTCATCGTCCGCCGCCGCTTCAACTGGCTACCGCTCGGCCTCGCCTACTCCTTCCTCTACATGGGCCGCTACAACCTGACGGTCAGCAAGAACGCGCTCGGCGATCTGATGTCGATCGCGGACTTCTCCCAGATCTTCGGCGTCGGCACCATCGTCTACGGCTTCTCTTTCCTCATCAACGGCCCGCTGGCGGACAGGGTCGGCGGCCGCCAGACGATGATCTTCGCCACCATCGGCGCCTCCATCGCGAACCTGCTGATGGGCGTGGCCACCATGGACCTGCTGACCGGCAACCTCGGCTTGCTGCACAAGGGGCCGGAGGTGGCGGCGACCTACTCGGTGCTCTACGCCATCAACATGTATTTCCAGAGCTTTGGGGCGGTCTCCATCGTCAAGGTCAACGCCGCCTGGTTCCATGTCCGCGAGCGGGGCGTGTTCGGCGGCATCTTCGGCATCCTCATCTCGCTCGGCGTCTACTTCGCCTACGACTGGGGACGCCTCATCGTCGACAACGCACCGCTCATCGCCGGCGCAGGCAGCGTCGCCGTGGCAGGCGCGGGCGCGACCATTGGCGCAGCCGCGGCCGGCGCCCGCGAGGTGTGGTGGGTCTTCTTCATCCCGGCGACACTGCTCGGCGTGCTGGCGGTGACGACCACGATGTGGGTGCGCGACACGCCCGGCGATGCCGGCCAGCTCGACTTCGACACCGGCGACGCGTCGTCAGGCGACACCGGGCCACGGCTCGGCGTTTTCGAGGTCGGGCGGCGCATGCTGACCAACCCGGTCATCCTCATCATCGCCGCCATCGAGTTCTGCTCGGGCTTCCTGCGCCAGGCCATCATGCAGTACGGCATCGTTTTCGCCAAAGCGACCGGGCACATCGGCGATTTCGCCTTCGCCAACTGGGGCATGATGCTCTGCGTCGCCGGCATCCTCGGCGGCATGTTCGCCGGCGTCATCTCGGACAGGCTCTTCCAGTCGCGGCGCGGGCCGGTGTCGGCCTTCCTCTATGGCGGCATGGTCGTCGGCGCGATCTCGCTCTGGGCCGCGCTGCAGGGCCCGACCGGGCTCAGCGGCTGGATCGTCGTCGCCATGTCGCTCTGCATCATCGGCGTCCACGGCATGCTCTCGGGGACGGCGAGCATGGACTTCGGCGGCAAGCGCAATGTCGGCGTCGCGGTCGGCATCATCGATGGCCTCGTCTACCTCGGCTCCGGCCTGCAGGCGCTGCTCTACGCTGGGCTGCTGCCGAAAGAGGCCGCGGCGAAGCAGGTCGAGAACTGGCTCATTTGGCCGCTGGTCATGTTGCCCGTGGCCGTCATCGGCCTCGTGCTCGCCGGCCGCATGTGGAACGCAGCACCCAAGGGCGCCGGCGGCGGCCATTAGGCAGGCGTTGGCGATGCGCGCGACGGTCCGCCTCTTGGCGCCCGACGAGTCTTCGGTGGTGCTCGGCGCCGGCGACCTCATCGGCCGCATGCCGTCGGCGGCGCTGATGGTCGACGACGCCCGCGTCTCCGAGGCCCACGCCATGGTCAGCCTGCGCGGCGGCGAGCTGCGCCTGCTCGGCCTGCGCGGCATGTTCGCTGTCGACGGCAAGCCCTTGCAGGACCTGGTGCTGCAGCCGGGCGTCGAGTTCGAGCTGGCGCCGGGGCTGCTCTTCTCGGTGCTGGAGGTCGAGCTGCCCAAGGCCGTGCTCGCGGTCGAGGGCGAAGGGCTGGCGCGGCAGATCCTGGCCGGCAGCAGCAGCCTCTTGCTCTCGCCGCGGCCCTCGCTGGTCGGACGCTACGTCGAACATGCCGCCGCCCACCTCTGGCCCGTCGGCGAGCGCTATCGCATTCAGGTCCGGGGCCAGCCTGCGCGCGATCTCGAGCCTGGCGAGGTCATCGACGTCGAGGGCTTCGCGCTGCGTTCGCTCGGTGTCTCGCTGGAGGGCGCCGGCGTCGGCACCCGCGTCGAGGGCGGATTGGTGGCGCAGCTCCACATCGTCGCCGCCTACGACACCGTCCACATCCACCGCGCTGGCGAGGCGCCGAGCGCATTGGACGGCATCGGCGCCCGCATCCTGAGCGAGCTGGTGACGTTGGCGGGCCCAACCAGCTGGGAGGTTGTCGCCGGCGAGATCTGGCGCGACGAGGGCGACCGCGCCCAGCTCCGCCGTAAATGGGACGTCAGCGTGGCGCGACTGCGGCGACGACTCCGCGACGAGCGCATCCGCCCAGACCTCGTGCGCGCCGGCGGCACCGGCCAGGTCGAGCTGCTGCTCTACCCCGGCGACACCGTCGATGACCGGACCTGAGGCGCGCGACGGCGAGCCCGAAGACGCCGCGCCCAAGCTGCGCGCCGCCAGCGGCTGGGATTGGGGCGCCGACGCCAACGCAGCGGCCAGCGGCGTCCCTGGAGACGGCGACAGCAAGCCCGACGACTTCGCCCTTTCCGAGGCCGATCGCTATCAGACCGGCGGGCTGCTCGGGCGCGGCGCCATGGGCGAAGTCATCGCCGCCACCGATGGCCGGCTCGGCCGGCGCGTCGCCCGCAAGTCGCTGGCGATCGGGGCCACGGCCTCCGTCGCAGATGTGGCCAGGCTGCGGCACGAGGCGCAAATCGCCGCGCGCCTCGATCACCCCGGCATCGTCGCCATCCACGACGCCGGGCTCGATGCCGCCGGCCAGCCCTTCTACACCATGCGCCTGCTGCCCGGTCGCACCCTCGCCGACGCCATCTCGGCCGCGGAAACCCTCGGCGAACGGATGCGCCTGCTGCGGCAATTGCTGCCTGCGATCGCCGCCATCGGCCACGCTCACCGCCAGGGCATCATCCACCGCGACCTGAAGCCCGAGAACCTGCTCCTCGACGAGAGCGGAGTCGCGCAGGTCGGCGACTTCGGCCTCGCCCTGGACCTGCGCGACGATGTCGACCGCCGGGCCGCCAAGGCTGTGGTCGGCACCCCCGGCTACATGGCGCCCGAGCTGCTCTCGGGCCCGGGGGCCGGCGCCGACGCCCGCAGCGACGTCTACGCCCTCGGCCGCACCCTGCAGGCGCTCTTTTCGCCCGCAGGCGCCATCGATGAGGCGCCCGCCGAGCTGCAGGCGATCCTCGCCAAATCGACCGCTCGCTCGCCCGCCGAGCGCTACGCCGACGCCGGCGCCTTGCTCGAGGACCTTGAGGCTTTGGTCGATGGCCGGGCCGTCGCCGCCTACCGTTACTCGCCGCGACAGCAGCTCCAGCGGCTGATGCGGGCCTGGCGGGCGCCCCTGCGCGTCGCTGCCGTCGCCTTTCTGTTGCTCATCGCCGTCGTCGCGTTCGCCTTCTTCAGCCTGCAGCGCGAGCGTGACCGCGCCTTGCAGGCCGAGGCATCGGCTACGTCAGCCCGCGCTGCGGCGGACAGGGCCCTCGGTGCGGCGCTTCTGACGGCCGCCGAGGGACACCTGGCGGCCGGCCGCCTGCTCGAGGCTGAGGCGCCAGCCGCGCGGGCGCTAGCGATCTCGGGCGCGCTGGCACCTGCCGACGTCGCACGCGGCCGCGCCGTGCTGGCATCGACGATGGCGATGGCGCGGCCGAGCGTCGTTGCGACCCTGACGCTACCCGAGCGGTGCCATGCGCTCGCGTGGGCGCGCGACGAGGAGCCAGGCGCGACCGGCGACGCCGTGCTCTGCCGTGGCGCTGGTAGCCTGGCCCTGCTCGACCTCAGCGTCCAGGGCGCCGTGCGCTGGCGCCATCCCAGCGATGCCCGTGACGCCCGCCTCGACGCCGAGGGCGTCTGGGCGACGTTGGGCGGCGAGGTCGCGCGCCTTGGACCGGGTGGCGACGTCCGCTCGCAGGCGCTGCCGACGATGGGCGGTTCAGGGTGGCAGCCGGGGCCTTCACGCCTGCATGGCGCCTTGGCCGCGTTGCGGCTCGGCGGCGGCTTCGTCAGCCTGCAGCGCGCCGCCGCCGAATCCGCCATCGACCTGCCCCTTTGCGGTACGAGCACCGCGATGGCGGCAGCGATCTGGCGCGACGGCGGCGGACTGTCCGTGATCTGCAGCGATGCGACGCTGATCGAGCTGCCGATCGCGGCCACAGCGCTCGAAGCGGCCCCCGAGGCCCTCGCTGTCGCAGCCGGCGCGCGTCGGCGTGAGACGCCTTTCGGCAGTGCCCACCGCGGCGCCATCGCCATCGCCGAGGCCACAGGCGCCCTGCCGGGGTCGCCCCGGACATGGCTCATCGGCTGCCACGACGGCATGGTCGGCACCTTCACAGCCGATCCGGGCGCCCCAGTGGGCTGGCAGCGCGACTACGGCCTCGGCCAGGTGCGCGCGCTCGACACAGCCCGCGGCGCGCCCAACGCCCTCGTCGTCGGCGAGCAGGGCGTCGGCGTCGTCCGCGTCGAAGACGGCGCACTCCTGCTGCGACTCTCAGGGCAGGACGCAGCATTTGCCGTCCCCGCCGCCGCAGCGCGCCCGGGCGGCGACATCGAGCCTGAGATCTGGCTGCGCGACGGCGCCGAGCTGCAGCGCCTGCGCTTGCCCAGCCCGATGGCGCCCTGGCTTCTTCCGCCCGGGCCGCCAACCGGCCTGACCTCGCTGGCCTTTGAACCCAACGGCGAGCGGCTGGCCCTCGCGGACGGGCGCGGGCGCGTCCGCGTCTTTCGCACCCGCGATGGCGTCGAGGTCGGCGGCATGCCCGCCGCAGAGGGTGTGACCAAGGCGGTCGCCTTCGCCATCGACGGCAGCCGGCTCAGCGCAGCGCTCGCCGGTGAGCCGGGTCTGCGGAGCCTGGACCGCGCTTTGCGCCCGCGGCCCGAGCCCAAGATCAACGGGCGGCGGCGCGTCATCGAGCTGGCCGGTGGCTGGCGCCTCCTGCTCTCCTACTCGTCGTCCATCGACGTCGTGCCGCCCGACGCCGCTGCACCGTGGCAGGCCTTGGGCCAGGAGCTTGGGGCGGGGCTCGATGGTGCGGCCTCCGCCGATGGACGCCTCGCCTGCGCGGTCGACGTGCACGGCGCCTTGGTGGCCTTCGAGGTCGAGGGCGCCGCGATGCCGCGCATGCGCCGTGTCGCGACCCTGCCGGGCGGCGAAGTCTGCGAGATGGACCCGTCCCGTCGCGCCCTCATCGCCGCCAAGCCTGGGTTCGTCCAGGCGTTCTCGCTACAGGACGGCAGCGCGGGGCCGGCGTACGCCATCGAGGGCGAGCGCATCTTCGACCTGGCACTGGCGCCGACCGGTGATCTGCTGGCCGTGGCGACACTCTCCGGCGGCGTCCACGTCCTGCGCTGGCCCTCCGGCCAGCCCGTCGCTGTGCTGCGCAGCCACACCCAGCGGGTGTCGGCCGTCGCCTTTTCGCCCGATGGCCGCTGGCTCTGCAGCACCGGCTGGGATGGCGCCGCCCGCTGGCATGCTGTCGCCGGGCTGCGCGTCGAAGCCAGCGATGGCGCGGGCGAATTGGCGCCCCTTGGCGGTTCTGCGCCAGCGCCTTGAGTGTCTCGCGGCGGGCCGCAGGTGGCCGGCGCTGGCGCACTCCGGCCGCGTGATCCCGCGCGATTCGCCCTGGCCTTTCGCAGGGCAAGGTTGCGATCCGCCCCGCGACCCACTAGCCTGCCGGCCATGTATGCCCGCCCGCCGACTGAGCCCGCGTCGACGTTGGCACGACGCCTGCGCCTTCCCTCACGCCTCCTGCCCGCTCTCGCGGTGCTTGTCGCCTGCGGCGGCGCCGGCGCGCTGCTCTACGACGAAGACCGCGCCACTTCCAATGCGCCGATCGGCAGCGGCGTCGAGGCTGAACCGCTGCGCGACGGACTCGCGGACGGCCAGCGCGCGCTGCGCGAGGGCGATGTCGCGGCGGCCAAACGGCACCTCCAGGCCTACGTCCAGAAGGAGCCCAAGAGCTGGACCGCGCACTACCATCTGGGCCTCATCCACATGGAGGCCGGGGAATTCGACCTCTCTCGCGCCCATCTCGAGCGGGCCGTCGCGCTGCAGCCAGCGCTCTACGGCGGTTGGTCCAACCTCGGCGTGCTCTTCATGGAGCACGGTGAGGAACAGGCCGCACTCAGCGCGCTGGAGCAGGCCCACAAGGTGGCGCCCAAAGATGTGCGTGTGCTGGTGAACCTCGGCAACGCCCGCTTGCGCCGTGGCCAGTGGTCAGACGCCATCGATGCCTACAACGCCGCGCTCAGAGAGGCGCCCAACCACGCAAGCGCGCTCTACAATCTCGGGCTCGCCTACACCACCCGCCATCGCTGGGCGCAGGCGCTCGACGCCGTCGACAAGTCCTTGGTCTACCGTCCGGGCTACGCCCAGGCCCGGGCGCTGCGCGTCGTTGTGCTCAGCCACGTCGGACGTGTCGCCGACGCCATCGTCGAGGGCGAGGCCGACCTCGAGCGCATCAGGCCGCAGGTCGAGAACCACGTCGCGCTCGGCCGGGCGCTGCTGCTCGCCGGGCGCAAAGCCGACGCGATCGAGCGGCTGCGCGAGGCGGCGACGCTGGAGCCGAGCTCCCCGCTGGCACGCATGACCCTCGGCGAGGTGCTCGACGCCACCGGCGACAAGCCCGGCGCCATCGTTCAGTACGAGGCCTACTTGAAGCTGCCCAAGCGACGCTTTGAGGACGCACGTCGGCTGCGAAGGCGCCTGCGCGAGCTGCAGGCTGGAGCCGGCGCGTGAGCCAACCGCCGCACGAAACCGAGCGCGAGCCGCAGCCCCTCGCCACCGCCGATGGGGCGCAGCTGCGGGCGATTCGCCTCGTGGCCAGCGACATCGACGGCACCATGACCCGCGACGGCCGGCTCGACGGCGAGGTGATGGCCGCCATCACGGCCCTCGTCCGCGCGGGCGTCGAGGTGCTGCCGGTCAGCGGCCGCCCCGCCGGCGAGGTGCTGGGCCTCGCGCGCTACCTGCCCGGTGTCCGCCGCGCCCTGGCCGAGAACGGCCTCGCGCTGGTCGAACCGGGCCGGGCCGTCACCGCCCTCTACCAACGCCCCGATCGTGAGCGCTTGCGCGCCGTCGCCGCCGCCATCGCCCACGACCCGCCGCTGCGCGAGGCCGAGGACGCCTTCTGCCGCCTCTGCGACCTCGCCTTTGAACGCGACGGCCGCGAAGACGCCGCGCTGGCTGCGATGCGCGAAAGGGCCGAGGCGCTGGGCGTGCACCTGCTGTGGAGCAACGTCCACATTCACCTCAGCCTCGACCCCGCCGACAAGGGCAGGGCGGTGCTCGATCTGCTGGCCGGCGAGGGCGTCATGGCCGACGCGATCTTGACCATCGGCGACGCGCCCAATGACGCCGGCTTCTGGCTGCCGGGGCGCTTTGGGCTACCGGTCGGCTGCGCGCAGGTCCTCGAGCAGCGCGCGGTCATCCCCGCCCTGCCGCGCTACGTCGTCGCTGAAGCAGCGGATGGCTGGCTGGAGATGGCGGCGCTGCTGCTGCGGGCCCGCGCCAACGCTTAGGCCACGCCTCTTCCTGCGTCTGCGGCCATCGGCTCAGCGCGTCGCGAACTGCCCTCTGTGGGCCAAGATCTCGGCGAAGAAGTCATTGCCCTTGTCGTCGACGACGATGAAGGCGGGGAAATCCTCGACCTCGATCAGGAAGACCGCCTCCATGCCCAGCTCGGCGTACTCGAGGACGCTGACCTTCTTGATGCAGTCCAGCGCCAGCCGCGCCGCCGGTCCACCGATGGAGCCGAGGTAGAAGCCGCCGTGCTGCTGGCAGGCGCGGGTCACCGCCGCCGACCGATTGCCCTTCGCCAGCATGACGAGGGAGCCGCCGAGGGCCTGGAACTCCTCGACGTAGCTGTCCATTCGGCCCGCCGTGGTCGGACCGAAGCTGCCCGAGGCGTAGCCCTCCGGCGTCTTGGCCGGGCCGGCATAGTAGACGACGTGGTCGGCCAGCCAGCTCGGCATGCCGCCGCCCGCGTCGATGCGCTCTTTGACCTTGGCGTGGGCGATGTCGCGCGCAACCACCAGCGGCCCGGTGAGCGAGAGCCGGGTACGAATCGGATGTCGCGACAGCTCTTGGCGAATCTCAGCCATCGGCCGCGACAGGTCGATACGGACCACGGCGCCGCCGAGCTCCTGCGCCTCCGGCTGCGGCAGAAAGCGCACCGGATCGCGCTCCAGCGCCTCGAGAAAGACGCCTTCGGCCGTGATCTTGGCATGCGCCTGGCGATCCGCCGAGCAAGAGACGGCGATGGCGACCGGGCAGCTGGCGCCGTGGCGGGGCAGCCGGATGACCCGGACATCGTGGCAGAAGTACTTGCCGCCGAACTGGGCGCCGAGGCCGATGCGTCGGGTCAGTTCCAGCACCTCGGCCTCGACGTCGGGACACCGAATCGCGTGGCCGGTGCGCCGCTCGCCGTCGCCAGCGGTGGGCAGGCCATCGAGGGCGCGCGCCGAGGCCAACTTCGCGGTCTGCAGCGCCTTCTCGGCTGAGGTGCCGCCGATGACGATGGCGAGGTGGTAGGGCGGGCAGGCGGCGGTGCCGAGGCTGGCGAGGTGGGTCTCGAGGAAGGCCATCAACGCCTTCGGGTTCAAGATCGCCTTGGTCTGCTGGAAGAGGTACGACTTGTTGGCCGAGCCGCCGCCCTTGGCCATGTAGAGCAGGTGGTAGGCCGCGCCCGGCGCCGCGGCGATCTCGATCTCGGCCGGCAGGTTGGTGCCGGTGTTGACCTCGCGGTACATGTCGAGGGGCGCGAGCTGCGAGTAACGCAGGTTGTCGCGCTGGTAGACGTCAAAGATGCCGCGGGCCAGCGCGATCTCGTCGTCGCCCTCGGTCCAGACGTCGTAGCCGCGTTTGGCCTTGATGATCGCCGTGCCGGTGTCCTGGCACATCGGCAGCACGCCGCGCGCCGAGATGACGGCGTTTCGCAGCAGGTCGAGCGCGACAAAGCGGTCATTGTCGCTGGCCTCTGCGTCGTCGAGGATGTCGCGGAGCTGTTGCAGGTGCGATGCGCGCAAGTAGTGCGAGATGTCGTGCATCGCCTCAACCGTCAGCCGGGTCAGCACCTCGGGCGCGACGCGCAGCAGCGTGCGGCCACCGACCTCGACCGACTCGACGCCGTCCCGCGTGATGAGGCGGTAGGCCATGTCGGGCTTGGCGAGCGGAAAAAGGGGATCGTAGACGAAGGACGGCGTGGCCATGGCGGCTCCTCAGCGGCCCGGCAACAGGCGCAGGGCGCGCGCCGGCATGCTGGCGCGGTCCTCGGGCGCTGGCAATGGCGCGGGCGCCCCGGCGACGTCTTTGCCGCGTCGACAAGGCGTCGCCCAGGTCGTGCGCGGGCGCGAAGGCAGAGCCGATGCGCAGCCGCCGGGCGTGCCTGGCTTCGTCGCGGAGGCGCTTGCCGTCCGCCCGTCGCCAGCGCGGCGCAGGGCAACGTTAGAGCCTGGCGCTCAGCGCCTCCCAGCCCCGGCGCAGGCGCCGCGCGGCCGAAGATGCGATTCCGGGGGCTAGATGTACCAGACCTTGAGCGACTGGCAGGGGTACCAGCTCGCGGCGTCGGACAGCTGCGTGCCGTTGAAGATGTCGACGTGGCCGGTGCCCGAGTAGCCGAAGATCTTGTCGAAGGCCACGACGCCCTTGCGGCCGGCGATCTCGGGCTCGATCTTGGAGCGGAACTCCTCGTCGAACGCGGCCCCGTCCTTGAAGCGCTTGCCGTTCGCCGGCCACTGGGCATGCGGCTTGCCCATGTGCTTCTCCATGTACATCCACATCTCTTTGGCCGAGAGGATGTAGTACCAGCCGGTCTTGCGCGAGTAGGGCAAGCGGCCCGGATCGAGGCCGGCGGCCTTGGCCTTCTCTGGCGTGAGCCGATACCCGCCGCCGAGCTGGTTCCACATGATCGAGAGGCGAATGGCGCAGGTGTTGGAGTACTGGTCGGGACTCCAGCCCTGCTGCTCTTGCAGCTTGGCGCTGTCGATGTTCTGGCTGCTGTCTGCCAGGTAGTTGTGCGGGTGGGCGTCCCACATCTTCTGGAAGTCGGCCGGCAACCCGCCGTTGCGGCTGCCCGGCGCGCCGGCGCTCGGCGCCGACGTGTTGGCGGCGTTCTGGGTCGTCGGCTGCGGCGCCTGTACCTGCGCGGTGTCTTTGTCCATGCGCGCCAGGGTGTCGGCGCCGACCACGCCGTCGTCGCCGAGGCCCTTGGCCTTCTGCCACGCCTTGACCGCGTTCACGGTGCCGGTGCCATAGTCGCCGTCCGGGCCAGCGCGGCCGAGCATCGAGCCGAGGCCTACGCTGCTCAGGTAGGTCTGTAGAGCGCGCACGGCGGGGCCACGGCTGCCCTTGCGCAAGGTGCCGTTGCCCTTGGCGACTTGCTCCAGGACGTGATCGCCCGAGAAGAGCGGATTGCTCAGCGCGCCGCCGCCGGGAGCCGCCGGGGCCTGGGGCGTTTGCGCCGGTCCACCGCCGCCGGGGGCGTGGGGGCCGGTCTGCGGGCCTTGCTGTTGCTGTCCCGGCTGCGGCCGGTTGGTGGGTCCCCAAACCATGGCGTGCTCCCTCGGCGGCACTTGGCCGCATGCGTCCCTGCAAGATGTCGCGTGGGCGGGAAAATTGCATCGGGAAACGACGATCGGCGCGGCGCCCAGCGGGGCCTCGACACCCCGACCAAGGCCGCCGCTAGGTCGGCGCCGCGGGGCCCGCCGCGGTCGGCAGCTCGCGTTCGCGGCGCAGGAAGGTCGGCACCGGCGCAAAACGCTGCTGCGCCGGCTTCTTGCGCAGATTCAGCGTCAGACCGGCCGGGTTGTAGACCAGGAGGTTGTGCGTGGTCGGCGTGGTGATGAGGAACTGCGCCCGCGTCACCAGCAGAAAGCGCGCCACCTCGTCGATGCGCTCGACCGAGAGGTGGGCGAAGGGCTCATCGAGGATGAAAAAGCCCGCCGTATCACCCTCATCGCTCATCGTCAGCGCCATCAGCAGGATCAGCGACGACACCACCCGCTGGCCGCCCGAGAGCTCGGGGTCATGCACCGCCACCGGTCGCTTGCCGTCAAAGCCGACCTTGACCTCTAGCCCGACACGGCCAACCAGGCCCTCGGCGTCGCCGCGCAGCGCCTCGGCGCCCGGCACCGCCACCTTGACGTCGACGCGACAGAGCTCGCCCAGGCGCAGCACGTTGCGGCGGTAGCGCCGAATGGTCTCTTCGACGACGCGGACATAGGCGCGGCGGGCGAGCGCGAGCTCCTCTGTGCTGGCGTCGAGCTCGCGCCGGCGCAGGGCCATCGAGCGCTCGGACTCGACCAGCTCGGAGTGCGCGCGCTGCCAGAGGGCTACGGCGCGGCCGTCGCGCGGGCCGGTCCAAGCGGCCATCCGCTGCCGGAGCGCGGCCTGGCGCTCGATGAGCACAACCTCCGGCTCGAGCAGCGCCATCGCCGCCGGGTGGCGCAGGCGCTCGGGCACCCGCGCCTCGGCGTCCTGCAGGTCGATCTGCAGGCGGTCGCGGCGGCTCTCGGCGCCGGCCATCGACACCCGGCCGCGATCGCGCTCGATCTGGGCCTCGCGGTGGCGGTACTCGAGCAGAGAGAGCCGGCGCTCCTTGGCGACCAGCTCGCGGTTGTGGTCGTCGACCTCCTGCAGCACGGCCATCAGACGCTCGCTCGCCGCCCGCCGCTCGGCGTCGAGGGCGTCGATGCGGGCCTGCAGCGTGTCGATGTCGCCGGCGCGGCCCAGCAAGCGCTCGCGGGCCTTGGCCGCCGCCAGCGCCTCATCGATGCCGCGCAACCGCTGCTGCGAGGGCTCCAAGCTGCGCTGCAGGGTGTCGCGGCGACCGCGCAGCTCGGCGAGCTCGTCGTCGATGCGGCCCTTGCGGTGGCTGCCAGCGCCGGCGCCGCAATAGAGCTCGGTCTGGCCGACGTAGATGCCGCCGCGGGCGTCCTGGCGGTAACCGTCGGGCGTGATGCTGGTCTCGCCGCGGCCGAGCTTGAGGCCGTCGTCGACGCTCTCGACCAGCTGCACACTGTCGAGGATGCGCAAAATCGCTTCAGGTACGCGGTCATCGCGCAGGCGCACCACCGACAGCGCCGAGCCGGGCCGCGAGCGCACCGTCGTCGGCTTGCCGCTGCCGCGTTGCAGGTCGGAGATGTAGCAACGGTAGCGCTGCTGCTGCGCGATCTTGCGCGCAGCGGCCGTGTCCTTGGAGTCGACCAGGATGGTGAAGCGTTCGCGGCCGAGCACCGACTCGACGGCGACGTGCCAGTGCTCGTCGGCGATCTCGATGGTGTCGGCGACCAGCACGGCGGCGATGTCGCGGCTGCGCAGCTCGCGTTGCATGCGCTCGACCCAGTCCGGCGGCGGCCGCTGGCTTCCGCTGTCGAGGGTCTCGCGTTCGCCGCGTAGCCGGTTGATCTGGCCGATGAGGCCGTTGAGCTCGGCCCGCAGCGCCGCCTCGGACTCGAGCAGCCGCTCGCGCTCCGCGGTGAGCGCCACGACGTCGACGTCGCCGCGTGCAGCGCCGGTCTCGGCCACCTCGGTCGCCCAGCGGCGCAGGTCGCGCGCCTCGCCGTCGAGGCGCTCCTTGGCGGAGATCAGCTGCTGGTACAAGCCCTTGCGGCGCTCGACCTCGTGGCGGATGTCGGCGGCGGCCGCTTTGAGCTCGGCGCTCTCGCGGTCGAAGCTGCCGAGTACGCCATCCGCCTCGGCGGCAGAGCGGCGCGCGCGGTCGACATCCTCTTGCGCGGCCTGGACTTGCAGGCGCAGCGCGGCGCAGCGGGCCGCTGGCAGCCGCTCCTCGCGCACTTCACGCTCGGCCTCGACCAGCTCCGTGTAGCGCTGATAGGCCTCAGCGTCCTTGCGTAGGCCGTCGACGTGCAGCCGCACCGTGCCAAGCTTCTCTTCAAAGTCGGAGAGATCGCGCTGGCTCTGCAAGTAGCTGCTGCGCGCCTCGTCGTAGCGCTCCAGGGCGGCCTTGTCGCCCTGCATCTCCAGCACATACTCCAGCAGTTGCTCGGGGCTGCGTTCGGCGAGCTTGTGCGTCTCGCCCTGTTCGAGGGCGAGGATGCGCAGCAGCGTCCGCGGCACACCGGCGGCCTCGAGCTCGCGCGAGAACTCCATCGGCTTCCAAGCCGGCGTCGCCGTGCGGACAGCGTCGATGGGCGGATCGCCATCCAAGATCAGGTACTTGCGCTCCCAGGCCCCGGCGCGCCGTTCCATGACGCAGGCCAGCGTCGCCTCGTCGCCGAAGAGGCCGAGGTGGGCGAAGGGCCGGCGGCCGACGGCGCGGCGGTGGCGGTTGTCGACGACGGCCTTGACGACGGCGACGCCGGTGTCTTCGCGCAGGTATTGCGGCAGCTTGCGCGAGGTCGACAGGCGCGTGGCGTTGAGCAGCACCCGCAAGGCGTCGAGGAACGTCGTCTTGCCCGAGCCGTTGGGGCCGGCGACCAGCACGACGTCGTCGTCGAGCGGCAGGCGGATGTGCGCCCACCAGTCCCAGTTCAGCAGCTCGATGGCCTTGAACGTAAACATGAATCGGCCTACTCCTTGGCGCCCTAGGCGTCGTCCGCCCAGTCGTCAAAGTCATCGTCGATGGCCTCGAGTTCGGCTTGGGCTTGCGCTTCGCCGTCTGCTGGCGGCGCGTCGTCGGCGTCGGACGCCGCGGCGCTGCCGGCTTCGCTCCTTGAGGCGCCCGCGGCGGCGCCCAATGCGTCGCTCGAAGCCCCTCCTGTGGCGGCCACCGCGAAGGCGCTGCCGGCAGGTGCCGCAGGGGCGGCCGTTGGAGTCAGGCCCGGGATCTCGGGCTCATGCGCCGCGCCGCCGTCGCGCTCCAGCAGGTCCCAGAGCACCGAGTCGCGCAGCTTGCGCGCCATCGTGACGCCGTCGACCAGCACGTCGAGCAGGGGCCCCTCGCGCAGCAGGCCGGCCCGATTCTCGAGCACGAGGCCGGCGCTCTTGAGCTGCGAGAGGTACCTGGCAAACGCGATCTTGCCGAAGCGGTGCCCGAACTCCGCGTAGAGCGCGGTCCGGGCGACGGTGGGCGCGGGCAGCCGGTCGCCCTGCACCTGCGCCGCATCGGCGAGCGCCGGATCTTCGCCGCGCTGGATGGCGCGCTGCTGCGCATCGTCGCGCGCGCGTCGGGCCTCATCGCTGGCGACCCGCCGTGGCAGCACCAGGCGCGTCCACAGGATGACCAGCAGCGCCACCGCGCCGCGCGGCAGTCGGGCGTTGGTCGACCAGTCAAAGCGGACGTCGCCCTCGATCGCCGGCAGCAGGCGTACCGCGAAGTAGTTGGAGGTGTACGAATCGATGAGCTGAAGGCCGACGCCCGCCAAGCGGCGATCGACGCTGCGGCGCAAGCCGTCGTCGATCATCAGGTCGCGGGTGCTGCGCTTGGGCAGCCAGCGGTGAATCAGCAGGTGCGCGCAAAGTTCCTGGGCGCGGCGAGCGGTCAGCTCGTCCTCTGGCGCCTCTGCGGCCGCCGTGGCTTGGAGATCGAAGGTGACCTGCGTCATGCGAACTGCCTCTGGCGGCGCGCGGTGGTGCGCGCGGCCGGGGGCGGATAGCACAGGTCGCGGCGCTGGGGTAGCGCCCGCGGCAGGTCAGGGCGTTGGATGGAGCGGAAGGGCCGGCCGCGGACCCCGCGACGCCCCGCCGGAGCCCCGGCGACGAGCCAGCTCCTGACCGTCCCGAGCACCGTGCCGCCTCAGCCGCGCACGACGAGCCAGCTCCCGAGCATGACCAGCGCCGCGCCGGCGAGCCGCTGGGCGCTCAAGGCCCCGCCGACACCGAAGCGATCCCAGAGCAACCCTGCGACCAGCTGCACCGCGATGACAAGGACCACGGCCCGGCCGACGCCGACCCGCGCGATCGCTGCCGGCATCCCGGCCACGATCGCGATGCCCGCCACGCTCGGCACCAAAACCAGCCAGGGCACCCGCTGCAGCTCCGCCACCATCGGGCCGCTGCGGCGCAGCCAGAGCCATGCCGCCCCGGAGCCCAGCGCCGCCACGGCGTTGCCGATGGTCACCAGCAGCCACAGGCTGTGTTGCTGGCCGAGGCGGGCGTTGATCCCGCCCTGGACGACGATGGCGAGGCCGACGAGCAGCGTCAGCGCGAACGCGAGCGCCACCTCAGCGCTGACCGGCGCTTGCCGGTTCGGACTGCGGCGCCTCGTTCCAGGCCGGAGAGGTCTGCAACAGCCGCCAGACTCGCTCGGAGGTCGCCGGCGTCTCGCGGACCGGCAGGCCGATGGCGTCTGCGATCGCGGCCAGGATCGCCGGCACCGTCCCGATCAGGGGCGGCTCGCCGACGCCGCGGGCGCCAAAGGGACCCTCGATGTCGGGTCGCTCGACGATGACGGCCTCGATCGGCGGCACATCGACGATCGTCGGAATGATGTAGTCGGTGAAGCTCGCGTTGAGGATCTTGCCCTCGCGGGTGACGATCTCCTCCATGAGCGCCATGCCGAGCCCTTGCGCTACGCCGCCCTCGATCTGGCCGGCCACCTCGCGTGGGTTGATCGCCATCCCGACGTCGTGGGCGGCGACGATGCGCTGGACCTTTACCTCACCGGTCTCGATGTCGACCAGCACCTCGGCGACGTGGCTGCCGAACATGTAGGTCAAGAACGCCCGCGGCGAGAGACCGTCGGACGCTCCGCCCGGAACCGTGCGCGGCTGGTAGAGCGCCGTATGATCGAGCGCATAGCCCCGCTCGCGCGCCGCCCGCACCACGAAGGCCAGCGGCAATTTCACCTCTGGGCCGTGGGCGCTGACGACGCAGCCATCGGCCATCACGAGGTCGTCCCAATGCAGGCCGAGGGTGATGGCGGCGGCGTCCATGAGCTGCCGATGCACCTCGGAGGCGGCGAGCTTGACCGCATTGCCGGTGAACACCGTCTGCCGCGTCGCCGAGGACGAGCCAGACTCGGGCGTGGTGCCGGTGTCGTGGCCGATGACGCGCACGTCCCCGGGCTCGACGCCGAGCACCTCGGCGGCAATTTGGCCGAGCAGACCGTGCAGGCCCTGACCGACGTCGACGCCGGACGAGAGCACTTCGACGACCCCATCTTCGGCGATCCGGACCCGCGCAAACGAGCGATCGGGGTAGCCGTCGCCGTAGCCGAGGCCGAAGCAGATGCTGCTGACACCAAAGCCGCGCCTCAAATGCGGCGCCGGCGCGCTGCGGGAGCGCGACTCCCAGCCGAACTTCGTCAGCGCGGCCTCGAGGACCTCGCCGCCGCTCGCCACGTTGACGACCTGGTTGGTGGTCAGTCGATCGCCGTCCTGCAGCAGGTTCTTGCGTTTGAGGGTCACCACGTCGATGCCGAGCTCGCGCGCCATCGCCTCGACCGCACCCTCGTAGGCGATGGCCAGCTGGCAGGCGCCAAAGCCCCGCATCGCCCCGGTTGGGCAGGTGTTGGTGAAGATCGCCACGCCATCGCAGTGGATGTTGGGCACGCGGTAAGGCCCCGTGCAGTGGCTCACCGCCTTGCGGAGCACCGCCGGTCCGGTCGAGGCGTAGGCCCCTTCGTCCGAGCGAATCATGACCTTGGCGGCGACAAAGGTGCCGTCGGCCTTGGCGCCGAGCGTGTAGTCGACCTCGATGGGGTGGCGCTTGTGGCGCGCAACCATCGACTCTTCGCGCGTGTACTGGATGCGCACGGGCTGGCCGAGCTTGAGCGCGGCGAGGCCGAGGTAGATCTGAATTGAGATGTCCTCGCGACCGCCGAATGCGCCGCCAGTCGCAGGCTGGACGATGCGGACCCGCTCGACAGGGATGCCGATGGCCAGCGCGACCAGCCGCCGCTCCTCGTGGATCCACTGTCCGCTCGCGCAGATGACGACACCGTCGCCCTCGGGCTCGGCGTAGCCAGCCTCTACGTCGAGGAAGGCGTGGTCGACGCCGCGCATCTTGAAGCGGCAGCGCACGATCGCGTCGGCCGTCGCAAGCGCCGCGTCGGCGTCGCCCTTGCGGATCAGCTGTTGGCTCAGCACGTTGCCGGTCGGGAAGATCGCGGGCGCGCCTGGCGCCATGGCCTCGTCCATGCTCCCGAGCACCGGCAGCGCCTCGTAGTCGACGCGTACGGCTTTGCAGGCGTGCTCGGCGGCCTCCGGCGAGGTCGCCACCACCAGCGCGACAGCGTCGCCGAGGTAGCGCGCCACCTCGTCGCAGAACACCGGATGGTCGCGCTTGATCAGGCCATGACGGTTGGTGCCATCGATGTCGTCGCGGCCGAAAACCGCCACCACCCCGGGCAGGGCGCGCGCGGCGGCGGCGTCGACGCCGAGGATCCGGGCGTGCGGGTGCGGGCTGCGGACCACCGCGGCGCTCAGCGTCTCCGGCCCCCGCAAATCGCCGCCGTAGCGCGCCTCGCCCGTCACCTTGTCGCGCACGTCGGCGCGCAGCACGGAGCGGCCGATGGCATGTGGCGGCCTCACTGGCGCGTTCACGAGCCACCTCCCACCGCGGACAGCGGCCTTCTGGCGCCCGCCGCCGCGCCCTGGCGCGTCGCCGCCGCCAGCACCGCGTCGACAATCTTCATGTAGCCGGTGCAGCGGCAGAGGTTGCCCTCGAGCCCACGGCGCACCTGATCGGCGGTCGGCGTCGGATTGTCACGCAGCAGGGCCGTCGCGGCGACCAAGAGGCCCGGCGTGCAGTAGCCGCACTGCACCGCGCCAGCGCGCACGAACTCATCCTGCAAGATCGACAGGTTCGGACCGTCTGCCAGGCCCTCGATCGTCGTCACCTGGCGCCCGTCCGCTTGCACGGTCAGCACCAGGCAGCTCGTCACCGGCAGGCCATCGAGCAGCACCGTGCAGCTGCCGCACTCGCCTTCGAGGCAGGCACCCTTGGTACCGGTCAGGCGCAGGCGCTCGCGCAGCGTGTCGTAGAGCGTCTCGCGCGGATCGATGGCGGTGGCCACCTCGCGGCCGTTGAGCGAGCAGTGCCAGGGGGTCCCGCCGGGCGCTGCCCGCTGCGCGCCGTCGCCGCCGCCGTTGTCCTCGACCAGCTTCATGCTGTCCCCCTCGCGCCGTCGGCGCCGATTCGCGACGCGGCTGGCGCGCCCTCGCGCCAGAGCTGCGTCAAGAGCCGCCGCACCACCGCGCCGGCCATGGCCCGCCGATAGTCGGCGCTGCCCCGGTGATCGCTGATCGGGCGCACTTCCGCGCTCACCAGCGCCGCCGCGGCGTCGATGCTCTCGGCGCTCCAGCCGTGCGTTCGCAGGGACGCTTCTGCGTCGCGCGCCCGCATGGGCACAGGCGCCGCGCAGCCAATGCCGATGGCGACGTGGCCATGGGCATCGACCGACACGGCCGCCATGAGCAGCGAGATCGCCACCGCCTCGCGCTTGCCGATCTTGTAGAAGGCCGACCGCCGATTCAGCGGGACCGTCACCGCCAGCACCAGCTCGTCGGGGCGCAGCACGGTTCGGCCTGGCCCGACGAAGAAGTCGCAGAGCGGCAGCGTCCGCCGGCCGTCCACCGACGCGAGCTCGACCGTGGCGTCGAGGGCGACCAGCGCCACCGAGACGTCGCCAGCGGGCGACGCCGTGCCGAGCTGGCCGCCGATGGTGCCGAGGTTGCGGATCTGCGGGCCGCCGACCGTCTCGCAGGCCGCGGCCAGGGCGCCGAGATCCATCACCTCAAGGCGGGCGTGGCTGACCCGGGCACCGACTCGCAGCTGGTCGCCGACGCGCTCGATGCCATCGAGATCAGGAACCAAACTCAGGTCGATCATCTCGGCCGGGGCAGGGCGGCCCTTGCGGATGCCGACGATGAGGTCGGTGCCGCCCGCCACGGGCACGCCGCGGGCGCCGAGCGCGCGCTTGAGCTCCAGGGCCTGCTGCAGGCTCAGTGGGCGATGCACCATCGTCAGGTTCCTCCGGTTGCGCCCGCGGATGGGCCGCAGCGAGCGCCGCCTTGGCTGCCAAGGCGCGTTGGGGCGCTTCAGGCCTCTTCGATCTGGACCCGCATCGCTTCGAGGCTGCGCCGCAGCGCCTGGGCGCGGCCCCTCAGCGACTCAAGGCGTTCCGGGTCCACTGCCGGCGTGGCCTGGTTCGGCGCCCTTCGCGCCTCTGGCGCCGAGGCTTCGACTTCCCCGAGTGCTGCCGCGACCTCGCGACGCTCTGCCGCGAACTCGTCTTGCGCCGCCGCCGCGCTGGACGCCAGCAGCACGCGCGCCTTGCCCGAGCGCAGCGCACGCTTGGCGCCGGCGATCGTCATCCGCTCGACGTGCAGGAGCTGGCGAATGCGCAGCAGCTGGTCGACTTGCGCCGAGGTGTAGATGAAGCGACCAGTGCCAGTCCGCGCCGGCTGCAGGGCCGGGAACTGCGTCTGCCAGAAACGAATGACGTGGGTCGGAACGCCCAGCTTCTCGGCGACCTCGCCGATGCGCCACAGCGCCCGCTCCGGCGCGTCGTCCGTGCCCTTGGCCGCCACGGCGCTGCGTCGAGCTTTGCCCGGAGGTGCCGTCGCAGATCTGGCCTCTTGGGCCGCCCCCGGCTCGGTCGTCATCGCTTCGCCCATCAAAGCCTCGGTCCCCCTGCCTGGCATCGACTGCCGGCCACGCGCCGCCTGGATTCCGGCTCGCGCCCCGATGCGCCGCCGGCGCGCAACGTCCGTGGCCCACCCCGGCTCGGTGCCCGGCGGCGCACGTCCGACTCGGGTCTCGCCCGCTGGCGGCGGCGCCGAAGCGCCACCATGACCGACGTCGACGCGTAGGCCGCCGTTCATCGCACCTATGCGGCGCGGCAACGCGATCGTCCGTCGAACAGCGCGCGGTTGCAAGTCCGCGCCGGCGACTCCGCGACATCTCCGCAAAAACGCACCGACCGGCCGTCGCTGCGCCGCGATCCATGGCTGGATCTCGCGGTGGGGCGACGGTCGGTCGGCGGGTCGTCAGTTGCGACCAGGGCCAGCGCCTTGGCAGCCAAGGCAGCGGCGCCTAGCCGTTGAGCTGCGACTTGAGGACCTGCGAAGGCTTGAAGGTCAGGACCTTGCGGGCGCTGATCTCAATCGGCTTCTCGGTCTGCGGATTGCGGCCCATGCGCGACTTCTTCTCGCGGACGACGAAGTTGCCGAAGCCCGACACCTTCACCTTCTCACCCTTCTCGAGGGTGTCCTTGAGGATCTGGAACACGAGCTCCACGAGCTCCGCGGCGTCGCGCTTGCTGTAGCCACCCAGGCGGTCGTACACCGCATCGACGATATCGGCCTTCGTCATCACTGCCTCCTGGCCGCAGGGCACTGCGGCGTCCTATTGGGGCCCTGGCGACCTCGCGCCAGCTGCCATCTGTCGCCCCCACGTGGAGGGCAGGGTTCCCGGTCGCGGAAAGGGCGCCTCACCGGCGCGCTCTCGTTGAACTCGGACGTGGTTTCAGCGGCCTATGCCGCGCGCGCAGCTTCCACCACGGCGCGGAATCCGTCTAGATCCTTTACGGCCATTTCTGCAAGAACTTTGCGGTCGAGGCTGATTTCGGCCTTGCCGAGTGCGTGCACCAGCTCGGAGTAGCGCACGCCGAGCGCACGGGCAGCGGCGTTGATACGCACGATCCACAGCGCGCGGAACGTACGCTTCTTACGGCGGCGCTCCTTGTAGGCGATCTTCAGGCCACGCAGGACCTGCTCGCGGGCCGTGCGGTACAGGCGCGAACGCGCTCCCCGCATGCCCTTGGCCATCTTGAGGAACTTCTTGTGGCGGCGGTGGCCTTTGAAGCCCTTCTTGACACGCATCGCACCCTCTCTCTTGGAGCCAAGCGGTCTCCACCGCTCAGCTCGCCACGGGTCCAGGACCCTAGTTCATGTCTTCTCTGCCAGCGCGCCGTCGCGCGAGCATCATCAAGCCTGACAACGGCTTGGCCATGCCGGGCCTAGGCGGTCCGGCGCGGCCTCCGTAGCAAGCTGGCTCAGCCGTAGGGCAGGCAGTGCGCCAAGCGCCCGACGTCGACAGCGTTGACCGAGGTCGTGCCCCGCAGCTGGCGCTTGCGCTTGCGGCCCTTGCACTCGAGCAAGTGGCGCCGGTTGACGTGCTTGCACTTGATCTTGCCACTCGGGCGCACCTTGAGCCGCTTGGCGGCGCAGCGGCGGGTCTTCATCTTTGGCATCGGTCCCTCACCCTCTGTCGATGCGACCGGCGCTTGTCGGCGTCGGTGCTGTCCATGCTGTCGGCGTCCGTCGGCGCCTCAAGCCGTCGCACCCTCTGGTGCTGCGAATCCTTCCCGGGAGGCGGCCTTGCGGCAGCGCATCTCCCTCGAACCTTACGCGTCCGCCTCGTTGCCACCGGCGGACTTGCCGCCCGTGCCTGGCGCGCCGGCTACGGGCGCCGCACCAGCGCCGCGCTTCGGGTTCATCATCATGCTCATGGTCCGGCCCTCGACCTTGGGCGCCACGTCCATGACGGCGACGTCTGCAAGGTGCCGGGCGATCTCCTCCAGCTTGATCCGAGAAGCGTCCGTGAACGCCATCTCTCGGCCGCGGAACATCACCGTCACCTTGAGCCGATGCCCCTGCTCGATGAAGCGGCGCGCGTGCGCCATCTTCGTCTCGTAGTCGTGCTTCTCGGTCTTGGGACGGAACTTGACCTCTTTGACCTCGATGTGGGTCGAGGAGCGCTTGGCTTCCTGCTGACGCTTCTTCTGCAAGTACTTAAACTTGCCGAAGTCCATCAGACGGCAGACCGGCGGACGAGCCGTCGGAGCGACCTCGACCAGATCGACGCCATCGGTCTGCGCCATCCGGAGCGCGACCTCGGTGGCCACGATGCCGAGCTGCTCGCCATCGACTCCGATCAGCCGGACTTCGGGCACCCGAATGCGGTGATTGACGCGGGGCTCGCGAGCACGCGCGGCGGCTGCATCGGGGCGCTCTTCTTCTGGCGGTCGGCGGAAAGCCATTCTGGAGTGAACCTCTCGTAGATGTCGCGGTGTACGGACCGACGGAGCTACCCGAGGACTCGGGCCCCCACACTCCGGCGCGTGCCGGCGGCGGGATCCCCAGCGATTCGCGCCCGGCGCGAGTTGGGGAGTTCCTGGTCAGCAGCCTGCGACGCGGGGCCAGCGCGGCAGGCTTGCAGGTTGGACAGGCAACAACGGTAGGCGCGAGCGGAGTTGAACCGCTGACCTCCACGATGTCAACGTGGCGCTCTAACCAACTGAGCTACGCGCCTGTCGAAGATCGCGACCCATGGGGCCGTCCCACGGAGGGGACAGCTGGTGTCGCACAAGACACGGAATTCCAAACGCAACAACCGACAATCGGCCTAGGAGTGTCGGTCTTGGGTGCGGCCGCACAGGCCGTCCACCCACCCGCCTCGGCGGTGCACCTTGCGGCACACCGGGTCGCGGCGGGACGCGCTGTGTAGAGGGATTCGCCCGGGTTGTCAATCGTCTCGCCCTCTCGGGCTGCTCGCCGACCGTCAACCGGAGGGCCGCCCGTGGGGTCCGCCGTCGCTGGCCGGCCCGGTGTGGGTCGGCTGCCCCGGCTCCACCCCGGTGACGCGCAGGCTCCGGAGCGGGCCGCGGTGTCTACGGACGACGACCGGCGGTGTCAAGCGTGAAGTTTGCCACGCTTGGGCCTGCGCTCTACCCTTGAGAACGCAGGCGCCATGATTCGCATGCCGCTGCACGCGTCAGCGACCGCCCGCTCCTGGCTCGGAGCGGGCGTGCGCAGTGGGCCTGGGCTGAGGGGGGCGGCGATGGGGCAGGGCGCGCAGGGCGGGGCGGCGTGATCGCTCGTAGACCTCAGCGCGCGCTTCTCGGCGCGATCGCGGCCTGCGCCATCGCCCTGTCGGCGTCGCCGGCGCAGGCTTGGCGGCGTGTCCAGGACGTCGTCCGTGGCACGGCCGATACGCTTGAGAAAGGCCGCATGACCGTGGGTGTCTTTGCGCCAGCCATGTACGGCGTCAACGACTCCGTGACGCTGTCGAGCCACCCGCTGCTCAATCTTCTGCTGGTGCCCAACCTCGATCTGCGGGTGCGAATCGTCGGCGACGACACTTGGGTGCTCGCGGCCTATGTCGGCTACAAGCAGAGCTTCCACCCGGCCTTCACCAGCGGGGTGGCCGGCGGGCTACATCTCGGCGCCCTCGCCACCCGCTACCTGGCCGATCGCGTCGCTCTGACCCTTGGCGCTGGTTACTCGGGGAACGTCGATCGCACTTTGACGGTGACCACCGCCCCGGGCGCCGCCCCTGGGGCCGACGATGAGAAGACGACGATTACAGACTACGGGCTCTCCAGCGGCGTCGAGCTGATCGCGACGGCGACGTGGCTCATGGCCGAGCGGCACCTGATTTTGGCGACCAGCAACGTCCGCGTCGACGCGTTCGGGGTCGACCGCTCGACCCAGACGCTGGCCTATGCCTTCACGGTCGGCGGCGTCCACCTGGTGCTGGGCGTCGCCAAGGGCGCCTTTGCCCTGCGACCGATCTCGAGCCCAGACCCAGCCGTCGTCGCCGCCAAGTGGACTCTGCCTGCGTTGCCCTACGTCGACCTGTGGTGGGACTTTTGAGCCAGGCGCGCGGTCGGTGCGAGCGACAGGCTGCTGGCCTCGGACGGCGGCGCCGGACCCAGGGCGCGCAGGGCGTCCCCGCCTACGCACGACCGGGCGGGCGCGAGGAGCAGCCATGATCGCAGGCCGCAGCTGGCTCGGCCTTGAGGAGGGTCGGCGGATCGCACGGATGCTCGACGCGCTTTTCGTCGGGCGCATGCGCGAGGGCGAGGCGTTCGCCGTCTCCGGCGCGCGCGACGCCGACTGGTTGGCGCTGACCCTTGGCGTACGCAGCGCGGACGGCACCTTTTGCTACGACGTCGAGGCGCGCGCCCGCCGGACGCGCAGCGAGGCCGTCGACGAGCAACGCAAGGCCGTCCTGCTCGATCTGCTCGGCTCGCTCTTCGATGGCTACCTGGTGCGCGGCCCTCGCGCCCCCTTTACCGGCGTCGATTGGGAGCCGGTGACGGCGCAGGGCCTGGAGATCTTTCTGCGCGGTCAGGAGCGCAACCCGCAAGCCGAGCGCGATGCCGCGGCACTGCTCGCCGCTGACGCCAGCCGTTATGGCCGGGCCGAAGCCCTCGCTCTGGCGGCGAAGGAAGCGCAGACGGACGGCCACGGGCCCGACACCGAAGACGGGGCACCCGCGGTGGGATAGACGCCAGCGGCTGCAGCGACGTCCCTTGCGTGCGGCGACCTTGACACGCCGGGTGTGCGGGTGTGGAGTTTCGCCGCCGAGGTCGGCGCGAACGGCGCGCCGAACGGCCTGCGGGCGCCTCTCGCCACGCCGCCAAGGCGGCGATCGACGCCAGCTTCGGCCCGTCGAAGGGGGGCCGAGTCCATCGGTGGTGAGCCCATCGGTGGTCAGCCCGTCGTAGCGGGGCGCCGTCACCACTCACCTGCCGACGCCCCGGCATCGCGCCGCAGCCACGCACCCCGCCCAAGGAGTCCCAACCCATGTCGTCTGCCAAGCCGATCGTCGTCGCAGTCACCGGTGCCGCTGGTCAGATTTGCTACAGCCTGCTGTTTCGCTTGGCGTCCGGCGAGACGTTCGGCAATCGCCCCGTGCACCTCAAGCTGCTCGATGTCGACGTCCCAGAGGTCCAGCGCGGCCTCGAGGGCATCGCGATGGAGCTGCATGACTGCGGCTTCGACACGCTGCAAGCTGTGACCTGCACCGGTTCGCCAGAGGTCGCCTTTGAGGGCGCGAGCTGGGCGCTGTTGGTGGGCGCCAAGCCGCGCGGGCCGGGCATGGAGCGCAACGACCTCATCCGCGACAACGGCCCGATCTTCACGGGCCAGGGCCGTGCGCTCGCCCGCGGCGCCGCAGATTTGCGGGTGCTGGTGGTCGGTAACCCCTGCAACACCAACGCCTTGATCGCCGCGAGCAACTGCCCGGGCGTGCCGGCGGAGCGCTTCACGGCGATGACGATGCTCGACCAGAACCGCGCCGTCGCCCAGCTGGCGCAGAAGGCCGGTGTCACCAACGCCGATGTCAGCAACGTCGCGATCTGGGGCAACCACAGCGCGACGCAGTACCCGGACTTCGAGAACGCCTTGATCGGCGGCAAGCCCGTCACGGAAGTCATCAGCGATCACGAGTGGTTGCGCGGCCCGTTTATCAAGACCGTGCAGCAGCGGGGCGCCGCGATCATCGCCGCCCGCGGCAAGTCGTCGGCAGCCAGCGCTGCCAGCGCCGCCATCGACCACGTCAAAGCGTTCGAGCAGGCCACGCCCGCGGGCCGCTTCTTCTCGGCGGCCGTGGTCAGCGACGGCAGCTACGGCGTGCAGAAGGGCCTGATCTCGAGCTTCCCGCTGCGCAGCGACGGCAAGGGTGGCTACAGCATTGTGCAGGGCCTGCCGGTCTCGGACTTCGCGCGTGGCAAGATCGACGCCACCGTCGCCGAGCTGGTCCAGGAGCGCGAGGTCGTCAAAGATCTGCTCGGTTGATCGGGCAAGGCGGAGGGGGCGCGATGGCGACAGCGACCGCGGGAACTGGAGCCGGCGTCTTCGGGGCGCTGCTGCAGCGTACGATCGGCCTCAAGCTGCTGATGGCGGTGACCGGCCTCATCTGGGTTGGCTTCGTCGCCCAGCACATGGTCGCGAATCTGCAGGTGTTTATGCCGATGCCCGCTGACGGGGTGCATCCGCTCAACCGCTACGCCGCCGCGCTGCAGAGCCTGGGCGGGCTCTTGTGGGTGGCGCGCATCTTCCTGCTCGTGGTCTTCGTCGCGCACGTGTACGCCGCGATTCGCCTGACGCAGCTGAACCGCGCTGCCCGGCCCGTGGACTACCGGGTGCGCACGACGCAGGTCTCGACCTTCTCGTCGAGCTACATGCGCGTCTCTGGCTTCGCCTTGCTCTTCTTCGTGCTCTACCACCTCGCGCACTTCACGTTTGGCGCCGTCGACCAAGCCGCCTACGCTCGGACCCTGCCCGGGGGGATGCACGACGTCTACGGCATGGTGATCGTGGGCTTCCGCAACCCGATCGCTGCTGGCACGTACATCGTCGCCAACGTCTTCTTGGCGCTCCACCTGCACCACGCCGTGTCGAGCATCTTCCAGACCCTGGGCCTGCGCACGCCGCGCTACGCGCCCCTCATCGACAAGCTCGGGCCGGCCGTCGGGTTGGCGGTTGGCGCCGGCAACATCGCGATGCCCTTGGCCATCCTGCTCGGACTGGTCGGCCAGGGGGTGTCGTAGTCGCCCTTGCGCCCGCCGGCAGGGGCTGGTGGGGCATGGAGCTCCTGCGCGGGCATGTGGTGGGCGCTCGGCGCGCCACGCGTCAACCCGCCGCCAACGCCAACGCCCGCGCCGCTCGACGCCTGCGTGAACGCCCCTGTCCCTGCCGCCCACCGCCACGGAGCACGCCATGAGCAGCAGCCCGGTCCTGAACGCGCGCGAGCCCAGCGGACCGATCGAAAAGCGATGGGAGGACTACAAGTTCCACACCAAGTTGGTCAACCCGGCCAACAAGCGCAAGTACGACATCTTGGTGGTCGGCAGCGGACTGGCCGGCGCTGCCGCCGCCGCGACGCTCGGCGAGCTCGGCTACAACGTGCGCTGCTTCTGCTACCAGGACAGCCCGCGGCGGGCCCACAGCATCGCGGCGCAGGGCGGCATCAACGCCGCCAAGAACTACCAGAATGACGGCGACAGCATCCACCGCCTCTTCTACGACACGGTGAAGGGCGGCGACTTTCGGGCCCGCGAGTCCAACGTCCACCGCTTGGCCGAGATCAGCGTCAACATCATCGACCAGGCCGTGGCGCAGGGCGTGCCATTTGGCCGTGAGTACGGCGGTTTGCTCGACAACCGCAGCTTCGGTGGCACCCAGGTCAGCCGCACCTTCTACGCCCGCGGTCAGACCGGCCAGCAGCTGCTCATCGGCGCCTACCAGGCGCTGGAGAAGATGGTCCACGCTGGCAACGTCAAGATGCACCCGCGCACCGAGATGCTCGACCTCGTCGTCATCGACGGTGTGGCCCGCGGCATCGTCACGCGCGACCTCGTCAGCGGCAAGATCGAGACCCACCTCGGCCACGCGGTGGTGCTGGCGACCGGCGGCTACAGCAACGTGTTCTTCCTCAGCACCAACGCGATGGGCTGCAACACGACCGCCATCTGGCGCGCCTACAAGCGCGGCGCCTTCTTCGCCAACCCTTGCTACACCCAGATTCACCCCACCTGCATCCCGGTCAAGGGCGACTACCAGTCGAAGCTGACCCTGATGAGCGAGTCGCTGCGCAACATCGGCCGCGTCTGGAGCCCGGCGCGCACCGGCGACAAGCGCGCGGCGCTGCAGATCCCCGAGGCCGAGCGCGACTACTTCCTCGAGCGCAAGTACCCGAGCTTCGGCAACCTCGTGCCGCGCGACGTCGCCAGCCGCAACGCCAAGCACGCCTTCGACGATGGCCGCGGCGCGGAGGGCATGGAGGCCGTCTACCTCGACTTCCGCGACGCCATCGCCCGCGACGGCAAGCCAGCGATCGAGGCCAAGTACGGCAACCTCTTCCAGATGTACGAGAAGATCACGGCAGAGGATCCCTACAGCGTGCCGATGAAGATCTACCCCGCGCCGCACTACACGATGGGCGGGCTGTGGGTCGACTACTCGCTGATGAGCACGATCCCCGGCCTCTTTGTCGCGGGCGAGGCCAACTTCTCCGACCACGGCGCCAACCGCCTCGGCGCCAGCGCGCTGATGCAGGGCCTCGCCGATGGCTACTTCGTGTTGCCGCAGACCATCGGTGGCTACCTGGCCTCCGGCGGCCTGAACAAGGTCAGCACCGACCACCCGCAGGCGCAGCAGACCCAGCGCGACGTCGAGGCGCAGCTCGAGAAGCTGCTCGGCAAGCGCGGCGGCGAGACGATCGACAGCTTCCATCGGCGTTTGGGCCGCATCATGTGGAACCAATGCGGCATGGCGCGCAACCGCGAGGGCTTGCTCGGCGCCATCGAGGACATTCGCGCCCTGCGCGAGCGCTATTGGGCGACGGTCTCGGTGACCGGCAGCCAAGGCAGCCTGAACCAGGTGCTGGAGCGCGCCGGCCGCGTGGCCGACTTCCTCGAGCTCGGCGAGCTGATGTGCCGTGACGCCCTGACCCGCGAGGAGTCATGCGGCGGTCACTTCCGCGAGGAGCACCAGACCGCCGGCGGCGAAGCGCAGCGCGATGACGAGCGCTTCTGCCATGTTGCGGCCTGGCAATACCAGGGCGACGAGGCGACGCCCAACCGCCACATCGAGCCGCTATCGTTCGAATCTGTGAAGTTGGTGCAGCGATCGTACGAGTAGCGCGCAGCGGGGCAAGCGCCGACGGGCGCAGCGCCCGAGCCAAGTGGCACGTTCAGAGGCAAGGCGCCGCCGCCAGCGCCGGCGCCGTGAGGGAGAAGGGGAGCCGACGATGAACCTGACCTTGCACGTCTGGCGCCAAGCCGATCGCCGCTCCGGGGGCGCCTTTGCGACCTACGAGGCCCGCGACATCAGCGAGCACATGTCGTTCCTCGAGATGCTCGACGTCGTCAACGAGGGCCTCGAGGCCCGCGGTGAGGCGCCGATCGCGTTCGACCACGACTGCCGTGAGGGCATCTGCGGCGCCTGCTCGCTGCAGATCAATGGCGTGCCGCATGGACCCGACAAGGGCACGACGACCTGCCAGCTCCACATGCGCTCGTTCCGCGACGGCGACACGCTGGTCATCGAGCCGTTTCGCGCCAAGCCCTTCCCGGTGCTGCGCGATCTCGTGGTCGACCGCGGCGCCTTCGACCGCATCATCGAGGCCGGCGGCTACATCTCGGTGCGCACCGGCCAGGCCCAAGACGCCAACTCGACGCCCGTCAACAAGCAGGACGCCGATGAGGCCTTCTCGTACGCCGCCTGCATCGGCTGTGGCGCGTGCGTCGCCGCCTGCAAGAACGCCAGCGCCAGCCTCTTTACCGCAGCCAAGATCAGCCACCTCGGCCTGCTGCCGCAAGGTCAGCCCGAGCGCCACCAGCGCGTGCTGTCGATGGTCGCCCAGATGGACCTCGAGGGCTTTGGCTCCTGCACCAACCAGTACGAGTGCGAGGCTGCCTGCCCGAAAGAGATCAGCGTTAGCGCCATCGCCCGCATGAACCGCGACTTTGTGGTCGCCAGCCTGCGCGGACGCTGAACCAGCCACGGAATTACCATGCTCAGCCGCGCGTTTCGCTGCCAGGTGCGGCTGCAGCTCAGCGACGTCGATCGCGGCGTCTATGCCCAGCGCCAGATCACGCTGGCGCAGCACCCCGATGAGCCCGACGAGCACATCCTGCTGCGCTTCTTGTCGTGGGTCTTCTTCTTCGACGAGGGCATCGAGGACGGCGAAGGCTGGGTCCTGGTCGCCGAGCCCGACGTCCGCGTTCGCGATCTGACCGGCGAGGTCACGGCCTGGATCGAGTGTGGCGCGCCTTCGCAGGTCAAGCGCCTGGTGCGCGCGCTCGGCCGCCACAAGGACGCCCGCACCATCGCGCTTTTCGCTGACATCGACGAGGCGCGCTCGATGGTGCGCGAGCTGCACAGCCAGCGGGCCCGAAATCTGGAGTCGCTCGAGCTGTATTGGGTCACGCCGGCGCTGCTGCAACGTCTGGAGGCGATCGGCTCGCGCTCGATGGCCTGGACGGCGACCCTCAACGAGGGCCAGCTCTTTCTCGACTGCGACGGCGAAGTGCTGGAGGGCGAGCTGACGCGATTGGACGCGCGCGCCGGGGCGCCCACAAGCTGGCCCGTGGCCCCGGAGGGAAGATGAGCCAGTCGCCGGCACAGGGAGGCGCCTCCGGGGGCGACGACGAGGCCATCGAGCGGCGGATGCTCGACTGGCTCGACGGCCGCGAGGCGGCGATGGTCGAGGAGCTGCGTGTGTTGGTCGACCTCTCCACCGGGCCAAGCGAGCTCGATGGGCGGCGACAGGCCATCCACCTTCTCGCCAAGCGCTACCAGGCAATCGGCCTGCGCGCCGAGATCCTGGAGGCGGCCGGCGGCCTCTGTCACCTCTTCGCTAGCCGTCAGCCTGCGCCGCCTGTCGATGGCGCTGACGCGAGCGCGGCGCCCAAGGTCCTCATCCTCGGCCATGTCGACACCGTGCACGACGCCGCCAACGGCTTTGTCGGCATGGCGCGCGTTGGCGAGCACCTGCACGGCCCCGGCGTCGCCGACATGAAGGGCGGTCTGGTCGTCGCCGCCACCGCGATTCAGGCCGTGGCGCGGGCGGGTCGGTTGCCGCGTCTGGACTTGCGGGTCCTCCTGACCAGCGACGAGGAGGTCGGCTCACCGACGTCGCGGGCTTTGATCGAGCGGCTCTGCGAAGGTTGCGACGCCGTGCTCGACTTCGAGCCGGGGCGCCCAGGGTTCGCCGTGGTCACGGGCCGCGCCGCGGTCGGCGCCTTCCGCGTCGAGGTCGCTGGCGCAGCGGCGCACGCCGGCGCCGCACCGGGCGAGGGGCGCAGCGCGATCATCGCCGCAGCCGACCTCTGCCTCCGGCTGGGCGCCCTCACCGATGCCGACGCCGCCGCTGCCGGCTCCTGCCTCAACGTCGGCACGATCGCCGGCGGCACAGCCCGCAACGTCGTGGCCGAGCGCTGCGTGCTTGAGATCGACGCACGCGCCCGCACCGCGGCCGAAGTCACCCGCCTGGAGGCGGGCCTGCGCGCCGCCGCGGCTGCCGTCGAGGCTGCTACGGGGGTACGCGTCACGGTGCGCGGCCGCTTCCATCGGCCGCCCTGGCCGATGGTCGATGCCAGCGCCGACCCGCTGCTCGGCCTGCTCCGCGGCGCTGCCCGCGACCTCGGACTGCCCTTGCCAGCGATCGAGACCAGCGGCGGCAGCGACGCCAACTTCACGGCAGCTCTGGGGATTCCGACGGTCGACGGCTTGGGTCCGGTGGGCACAGGCTACCACGCGCCCGAGGAGCGCATCGAGCGCGCCAGCCTGGTCGAGCGGGCCAAGCTCGTCGCGTTGGCCTTGCTGCGTCTGCGGCGTGCGACGGAGCCGGTCGTCAGCGCCTGAGCGCCGGTCTGCGGATCCGGCGCGCTATCAGGCTGTCTGGGCCCACTCGAGCTTCGTGGCATCCAGCCGAAATCGCCTAGCGCTTGCCGCACCTTGGCGCCTTGGCGCCTTGGCTCGCTGGCCTTTGCCCCTGCAATGCCTCGGACCGCATTTTCCGGCCTGGGATTGCCGTCGTCGACGAAGAGGCTGCGCGTCAGAATTGGACGGTCGGCGCCGACGCAAAGAGCAAGAGCAGATCGTCGTCGCGGAAGAACAAGCCGGCGCCGAAATAGAGCGCCCGATCGCCGGTGAGCAGGAAGTCGCCGCCCGCCTGCAAATAGGCGAAAGGCAGCAAGCGCGCGATGAGGCCGGCCCGCACCCGCGGCCGGTGATCGGTGAGCTGAAACACCTCGGCAAAGGCCGTGAGGCGGTCGCTCCAAGCGTGGGCATCGACGCCGAAGCCGGCGCGCGACTCGATGAGGCCACCGCGTAGCGCCACCGGGCCAAAGCGCCGCACGTACTGGAAGCCGAGCTTCACGGTGTCGCCGCGCTCCAAGATGCCGAGCGTCGTGCTGGCGGCGCCGCCCGTGCCGGTCTCCTCGGTGCGCCGCACCAGGGTCGTGGTATTGGGCAGCACATCGCTCGAGATCGTCACCAGGTAGTGCTTCTCCGGGCTCGGCTGCACGCGAAGACTGAGCTGCGAGCGCCACGCCTCGCGGTCCGCGGTGGCCCCGCCCTGGTAGTAGTTGGTCTGGTAGTCGATGCCGGTTTGCAGGTTCACGAAACGATTCACGAAGCCGCGAGTCTCTTTCACCATCGCCTCGGCCTCGCGCACCAACGTGTCGTTGGTCAGCAGCCGTCCGACCGAGCCCTCGCCGCGGCGGGTGCGTGCGGTGACGTCCTCGAGGTTGGCGACCACGCCATCGAGGCGCGTCAGCGTGTCCTCCACCTTCTGGAGCGTGGTCGTCAGCGAGGCCACGGCCTTCTCGAGGCCGTTCTCGTTGCGCCCGAGCATGGCCCGCACGCCGCGGGTCACCACCTCGACGTGGTCCAGGCTCCGCAGCGCCGAGTCGCTGCCCTTGGCCACCGTGCCGCGCACCGCGCCCGTCACCGCCGTCGCCTCGCGAAGGAGTGAAGTGGCCGACGCGATGGTGCGATCGAGCTCGCCGCCGTGCGCCAACGACCCGGTCTCGAAGCGCTTGCGGATGAGGTCGGTCGCCTCGGTCAGGTTGCGGCTGGTCGACAGCAGGTTGTCCGCGATCTCGTCGAAACGCTTGGCGCCGTCGTCGCTGCCGAAGACCTTGCGCGCGTTGCCGGTGATCGCCGCCACGTCGTCCGCGATCCGGTTGACGTTGGGGATGACGCCAGCCGCCGTCTCCAGGCGCTTGAGCGTGGCCTCGATCGCGGTGGCGGTCACGACGATGGGGACGCGGTCGCCGCGGCCCAGCCGCTTGCCCTGAGCGCCTGGACGCAGCTCGAGGTAGTAGTCGCCGAGCAAGCTGGCCTGGACCCGCGTCAGCATCGCCGCGTTGACGAGCTTGCCCTCGCGCTCGACGCCCGAGTACAGCGCGACCTCTTGCCGCAGCCGAAGCTGGACCAGCACCTCCGTGCCGCGAAGCTGCACGGCGACGACCTCGCCGACCGGGTAACCGGCGATGGTGACCTTGGTGCCTGCCGCGATGCCGGTGACATCGTCGAAGACCGCATCGACCGGGTACGTCGAGTCCTCGTTGCCGATGTCGTCGCGCGTGTTGAGGACGCCGACGATGACCAGCGCAGCGCTGGTGACCGCGAGCAGGCCGACGAGCAGGGTGGCGCGCAGCTCGTTCATCGCTGCCCCGCCATCATGTCCGCCCCTGCCGACGCCGCCTGCATCTGGAGCGGGCCGGTGCCGCTAACGTGGATGAAGCGCCGGACGCGCTCGTCGTCGATCGTCAGCAGCTCGGACGGTGTGCCCTCCGCGATGATGCGGCCTTCGTACAGCATGGCGACCCGCTGGGCGATGCGGAAGGTCGAGGCCATATCGTGCGAGATCACGATCGAGGTGACCTTCAAACGCTGCTGCGTCTCGGCGATCATGTCGTCGACCTGCTTGATCATGACCGGATCGAGGCCCGTGGTCGGCTCGTCGTAGAAGATGATCTCAGGTTCGAGGATCGTCGCCCGTGCCAGCGCCACCCGTTTGCGCATGCCGCCGGAGAGCTCAGAGGGGAACTTGTGCTCGATGTCGCGCAGACCGAGCTCGAGCAGCGCCGTCCGCACGCGATCGCGTTCTTCGCTGCGGGCGATGCCGCGACGGTGCTCGCGCAGCGGGAAGGCCACGTTCTCGTAGACCGACATCGAGTCGAACAACGCCCCGTTCTGAAAGAGCATGCCGATGCGCGAACGGAAGCGGATGAGCTCCTGACCGCCCATTTCGGCCAGCGACCTTCCGTGAAAGCGCACCTCGCCGGCGTCCGGCCGCATCAGGCCGATCAGGTGCTTGATCAGCACGCTCTTGCCCGACCCGGAGCCCCCGATGATGACGGTCACGACGCCCGCTTCGATCTCGAGATCGACGCCGCGCAAGACCTGCTGCGTCCCAAAGCTGCGCTGCAGCCCCACGGCCTCAAGCACCGGTGCCCCGGCGAAGTCGTGGTTGATGGTTGTGATGTCCTGCGGTTGCGACACGGTCGCTCCAAGTGGGGCCGGCGCGGTGGCGCAGGTACCCGCCCAGAGGATCGGGCTTCACCCCGGTTCGGCAAGTAATTCGATGGGCCGGACCGAGGGCGAGGGAGCGGCGCACGCGTGCCATGGCTGCGCCAGAACCAAGGCCCATCCGGGGACTTGTGCCAGGGCTGGTATACGTCCTATCGTGTTGGGCTGGGCTGCCGTGTCATCCACTGCGCGGCAGCCGTAGGTGCGAGAGGGAAGACGGAGCCCTGCCTTGTCGACGGCCGACTACACGCTTCACGTCTTGAGCGGCGAGCTGGAAGGCCAGATCTTTCCGGTTGCACAGGATTTGTTCGTCGGCCGCTCCACGAGCTGCGATGTGTTCGTCCCCGACCGCCGGATGAGCCGCCGCCATGCGCGGTTCTTTCTCGACAGCGGTGTGCTCTTCGTCGAAGACCTCGAGAGCCACAACGGTACCTACGTCAACGGCAAGCGCGTCATGCGCGAGCGCCTTTTTCGCTCTGATATCGTACGTATCGGCGCTTCGCAATTCGAGGTCGCGCTCTCCGGCAGCCTGCCGAGCTCGACACCCAAGGTCGATGCCCCCACGGCCCACCTCGTCAAGCCGATCGCGTCTGGTACCATTCCGGATCTCGGCACGATGCGCCCGGAGGACTACTTCTCGGCCATCGGCATCGGCGACACCGACGCTGGGCTCCCGCGAACCCCTGAGCAGATCGCGTTTCTGGTCAAGCAGACGCGCAACTTCGCGGTCCTGCACGAGGTCGCCAAGACGCTGCAGGCGGGCAACGGCCAAGCCCAGATGCTGCACGATGTGCTGGGCCTCATCCGCAAGGTCCTGCGCGCCGATCGCGCCTACGTGGTGCGCCATCGCGGCAGCGGGCACCTCGAGCCGCTGGCCGTCCGCGCCTCAGACGATCGCGACGAGGACCCGCGGGCGATCCGCATGAGCGAGACCGTCGCCGAGCTGGTGATCCGCGACCGCTGCGGCGTCATCGCCAGCGACGCTGTGGCCGACGAGCGCTTCTCGGCCTCCGAGTCGGTCGTGCTGAACGACGTGCGCTCGGTGCTGGCGGTGCCGATGATCGTCGGCGATCGCGTCACGGGCCTCATCGAGCTCGAGACGGTCCGCACCATCAACGGCTTCTCCGAGGATGACCTCGACCTGCTCGGCATTGTGGCCTCCATGATCGGCACTGCCGTCGACAACCTCGAGCTGGCTGAGGCCCGTGAACGCACCATCGGCGAGCTGGAGGAAGCGCAGTCGCAGCTGATCTCGGCCCAAGATCGCTTGGTGCGTGCCGAGCAGATGGCCGCGGTCGGCCGCATCGCCAGCGGCATCGCCCACGAGGTCAAGAACCACCTCAGCCCCTTCCTGCTGGCCGACATGTTGCGCCGGCAATACCCCGACGATGAGGACATTCAAGAGGCGACCGAGCTGATGCTGGAGGCGCAGCGCCGAATCCTCGGCCTGGTCGACGAGATTCGCCGCTTCGCCAGCGGCGCCAGCGCTGAGATCTCGATGTCGCTGCAAGATCTGTCGGCGGTGACGGCCAACGTGGTGCGCTTTGTCCGCTGCGACGCCCGCATCCGCGCCATCGTGCTGCAGGTCGACGCCCCCGAGCCCGTGCTGGCTGAGTTCGACGGCGACCGCATGCGGCAGGTGCTCATCAACCTCGTCCGCAACGCCTCGGACGCCACCGATTCGCGGCACGGGCAGATCGTCATTCGGGTGCGCGGCGACGACCAGATTGCCTGGTTCGAGGTCGAGGACAACGGCGCCGGCATCCCGGAAGAGATCGCCGCCCGCATCTTCGAGCCGTTCTTCACCACCAAAGGCGACAAGGGCCTTGGTCTCGGCCTCGACATCACCCGCAACATCGTCGAGGCCCACGACGGCACCTTGAGCTTTCGCCGGCGCGAGGGCGGCGGCACGATCTTCCGCGTGTCGCTGCCGCGCGAGCAGCCCGGGCACGCGGACTGATATGCCCGCAGCGCGCAAGCGCCACCGTGTCGGCGAGATCGTCACCGCCGGCCGTGTGGTTGTGGTGCGCAAGACCAGCGCCATCGAGCGTCAGGCCCTGCAGCGCGATAGCCGAGTCGCGCGTGTGCTCGCCGAGGGCGGCGCAATGGCGCAGCGGCTGCGTCAGGCCCACGACGAGCACGAGGCGACCTGCGTCAGCGTCGAGGCGGCCCTGCGCGCCGCTGGCTGCGAGGTGCGCGTGGTCTCGGGCCTGCGCCGACGCGATGCCGCCCATGCCGACCTCATCGTCACGGTCGGCGGCGACGGCACCTTCTTGCGCGCTTCGCACCACGTCGCCGGCGATGCCCGCAGCGACGGGCCGCCGATGCTCGGCGTCAACAGCGCGCCGCTGTCGTCGGTCGGCTACTTCTGCGCGGGCAGCGCAGCGTCGTTCGAGGCCGTGCTCGGTCGCATCCTCGCCGGTGAGTACCGGAGCCGCGCCCTCTGGCGGATGCGGATCCACCTCAACGGTGTGCCCATCGCCGACGCTGCGCTGAACGACGCCCTTTTTGCCCACCGCGAGCCCGCCGAGACGACGCGCTATACGCTAGAGGCCGATGGGCGAAGCCAGCGCCAGAAGTCATCAGGTCTCTGGATCGCCACCGCCGCCGGCTCGACGGGCGCCATTCGCTCGGCCGGTGGCGACATTCAGGACCTCGACGACCGGCGGGTGCAGTTCCGGGTCCGCGAGCTGTTTCCGCTGAGCGTCGGCGACGACGCACCGGTCATCGCCGGCAAGGTCGACGTGCTACGGCTGCGCTCCCACACCACCGACGGCGTGTTGTGGATCGACGGCGCGCACCGGCGCGTCCCCTTCGGTCTCGGCGACTTGCTCCAATTCAGCACCGACGCGGCGCCCTTGCCCTGGCTGGAGCCCGAGGGCAGCGCCGAGCGGCGGGCCCACCTGCGGCGGCAGAGCGAGCGCGTCCTGCTCGCCGCGCGCTGATCGCTTTAGGCACCGGCTGTGGCGCGAGGCGTCTCGGTCGCGTCCTCGAGCCACAGCCGGCCGAGAGGGCCTGGACGACGCAGCTGCAGGCCACGGCCGCGCATTCGGCGGAGATCCAGCAGCGCCCCGCGGCAGCCGCGCGGGCAGACGCCACGCTCGAGCGCCACGGAATGCCCTCTGTGCGCGGCGACGATGGCGGAGAGGGCGGGGCCGGTGGCCAACGCTGGCGCGGCCGGCAGGGCTGCATCGGAATCTTGGGCCTGTGCGGCCTCCCCGCCAGGCGCGGAAGCCACCGGGGCGCCGTCCGCGGTCACGGCTTCGGCGCCTGCGCGGCGGGCCGCGAAAGCGACCTGCAGCGCCACGGCCCCGGCCTCGCTGACGGCTGCCTGCCTTGCGTAACGCAGCGGTCCGCCGCAGCTAGGGCAGCGCGGCTCCTGCCGCAGGGATTCCAGCGCCCGGGCGCATATCAACGCGATCAACGCCGCCATCGCCGCCAGGAATCCGAGGTGCAGCTCCGGCGGCATCGGCAAGACCCGCGTGGCGCTGCCTACGCGCAACATCGGCAGCCCGCTTTGCAGCCGGAGCGCCAGCGCGCCTCGGAGCCCGTCCTTGCCGGTGTCGACAAGGAGCCGCTCATCGAGGGCCGCTTCAGCGAGCGCTGCGCCTCCCTGCGCAGTGGCGAGGCGAGCCGCACCGGCCTCGCCCTGCGCCCGCAGCAGCCCGGGATCATCGAGCAGGGCGCCAGAGTCGGTCAGGTCCCGCGCAAGACGCTGGCGCAGCAGCGTTGCGTCCACCAAGGCTCCGCTGAGCGCGACCGCGGTGGCGAGGCCGGCAGCGGCGGCAAGGTGGACCGCTGCGCGCCGTTCGTCGAGCAGGTGCGCGGCGAAGACGAGGAACTGCGCGCCCATCAGCGCGCTCAATAGCGGCTGCAAGCCGACAAGATCGAAGGCGTTGCCAGCGACGGCCAGCAGGGCGCCGAGACCTGCGCCCGCGCCGAGCGCGAGGATCAGCAGCAGGGATGCGGCGGCGATCAGGCCTTCTTGTACGTCTCAGCCGAGGCGACCACGAGGTCCACGAGCTCGACGACCTGATCCGGCTCGGCCATGATGAACCACGTCGTAACCGTCATGTGGCCGTCGTGGATGCGCACGTCGATCGGATCGAATTCGCGCAGCTGGAAGCCGACGTCGCCGCCGAGCAGCTCCTCCGCCGAGGCGCCGTCCGAGAGGCGCAGCTTGTAGCCCTCGGGGACGCGGGCGTCGGAGATCTCGGGCGCGTCCAGGTCCGGCAGGTCGAGACCGGTCGGCGGCGCGACGGGCCCAAAGCGCACGACGAGCGACGCCGGGATGCCGTCGAGGACCTGCACACGCACGTACTTGTCGCCGCCATCGGCCTCGGGTGCCGCCGACTCGATGCGCAGGCGGTGGCCCTTGTAGCTGCCCTCCAGGACAGTCGAGCGAGCGCCCTGCGTCGCCTTCATCTGCAGCCGGGGGCCGGCCTTGGCGACGGGGTCGATGTTGCGGCGGGTCTGCCGGTACAGCATCCAGGCCGCGACCGCGAACAAGAGGACCAGCAGCGAGACGACGGCGACGCGAATCGGGTCGTAGTGGGCCTCGGGCCGCTCCTCCAAGCACTTGTCGATCTGCCAGGCGCCAACATTCTCGTTGCTGGCCACAATGTTGCACCGATTGACCACGTCCTTGGAGAGCTTCTGGCAGCGCTCGAAGAACTTGGTGAACGCGATCTCGCGCTGCTTCTTCCAAATGCGCTTGAAGCGGTCCTCTTCGCGCAGCAGCGTGGCGTCATCGTACTTGTCGGGGTGCTCGCCGGCCGAGACCGCCTCTTCTTTGCGCTTCTTCTGGTAGGCGACCAGGACGTTGACCTCTTCGAGCTCGGTGCGCCGGTCGGCCAGGCGCGCTGCCGACTCCTGATCCGCAATCTCGATCTCGGCGCAGGCGCCGCCCATCAATGCGAGAGCCATGAGCGCGATGCCCGTGGCCCGGCG
This sequence comes from Myxococcales bacterium, assembly GCA_947491025.1. Taxonomy (GTDB): domain Bacteria; phylum Myxococcota_A; class UBA9042; order UBA9042; family UBA9042; genus SXNM01. The sequence continues at coordinate 219,031 of CANLIC010000002.1, read as the reverse complement.
TCCGACAGCCAAGCGGCTCGCCGTGTGCGCCGTGCCAAGCGGCGCGATCCGCAGCCCGAGAAGGGTCCTAAGATCCGACTTGTGCGTCACGTTCAACTGCATGGTCGCTTTCCTCGTCATTGGGTCGCGAGTGGGCCTCGCCTTGCTGCAATCGGCTCATCGCCGTCGCTGGCCTCGGCCTGCTCTCTTGACCACCGCTGGATTCGGGGACCTCAGGGACTTACCCGCCAGCTTCCGTGTGTGGACGCTACCATGGGGTATGAGAGCGTGCAACCGGCCCCAACTGGCGCGATCGATCGCCGGGCCATCCCACGGGTGCGCGACCCGGCTCGACGTCAGCAGCCCTTGTGCGGCGCTCGGCGCGCGGCGCTCAGCGGCCGGCTGGCTGCTCGGAGCGCGCTAGACCCTTGGTGGGGGCCCTCGGCGCTGCACCAGCCGCGGCGCGCGAACCGGCCGTGGTTAAGTCTGCAAGCCGCCTCGCGCGTCCAAAGGGTGCGGGGGCTGGCCGATGGTGACGCGGCGGGAACTGCGGCAGCATGGCCGGGGTTGCTCCGCCGGGCGTCGACGCTGCGGGCGGCGCGGAGCGGAGGGCAGGGCATGGCGGCCGGGTCGGCCAAGCGCAGAGGAGGCGACCGCAGCCCGCGGCGGGGCCTCCGCTTGGCGGCCTGGGCGGCGACGCGGCTTGCGTCGCGGCGGGGCGACCGGCGCAGCGTCGCCTTGGTGCTCACGGCGTGCGCCGGCTTGGGCCTGGCGCTGGTCGCGACCGAGGCGGAGGCGGCACGGCTGCGGGTCCAGGCGCGGACGCGGCTGGAGTTGGCGCTCGAGCAGGTGGAAGGCCGGGTCGAGGTGCATGGCCACCTGCGCGACAGCCTCGGCCGCGGCATCAAGGACGCCACCGTCGTGGTGTCTATCCGTGCCAACGAAGAAGGGAACGCCGTCCAGAGTGGGCAGGCCGAGCCTCAGGCTGGGGCCGAGGCGGCGGTACGCACCGGCGGCGAAGGTGCGTTTCGCCATGCGGTGTCGCGGCTGCTGCTGCCTGCTGGAGAGCAGCTTCGCGTGGGCGCCGTCTTCGCGGGAGATCCGCGCCTGGCGGGGTCCGAAGCCAGCGCCCAGTTGACGCCAGGGCAGGCGCCGGTGCGGTTGCGGCTGCGTGTGCAGCCCGAAGCGCCCGCGACGGACGACGGCACGCTCACGGTCGAGGTCGACGCCGCGGTTGGCGGGGTCCCGGTCGCCGGCGCCACGGCCACGCTCGAGGTCGATGGCCGCCACGCCGCGTTGCTGCACCTCGACGATGCTGGCAGCGCGGCCGTGGCGCTCGGGCCTGCGCTCTGGCGACGACCCGGGGCGCGTGAGCTGCGTTTGGTACTGCCGCCAACCGAGCAGACCGCGGAGACGACGTTCACCCTGACCGTCCCGGTGACGCTGGCGCTGCGGGTCGAGCTCGACGCGCTCGGTGGCGCAGGCGAAGCGGTGGCTTGCGCAGACGACCGCGTCTGCCTGCGTGGCAGGGTCCTCGCCTGGCGCGAAGGGGCCGATCCCGTGCCAGCGCCGGCGGCGCAGGTGGTGCTCCACGGCGGCGGTGCACGCCTCGGGGAGGTCACCACCGACCAAGAAGGCCGTTTTGCGGCCCACCTGCGCCACGATGCCCTCCAGGAGCTCTTCGGGCCGGGACCGCTTGGGCTCGTCGCCGAGGCAGCGCTGGACGAGCCCTGGTGCGCGCCCGCCTTCAGTCCTGTCATCGCCGTCGACGTACCGCCACCGACGTCGCCAGTCGCACTGGCGTACCCGAGCCTGCTGGCTGCCCTCCTCCTGGTGCTCGCCGTACGGGCAGGGCGGCGGGCCTGGCTGCGGCGGCGCGGCATCGACGCCGAGGTCCAGATCGCAGCCGGCGTGCGGCTCGATGCGCTGCGGCCGGGCACCGGCCACGAGCTCGACGCGGTGCGCGGCAAGGTCCTCGACGGCGAACATGGCCGCCCCTTGGCCGCCCGCGTTCTCCTCGAGGCTGGCGGCCAGGTATTGCGCGACGTCCAAACGGCCGACGGCGCATTCGAATGGCGCGCAGTTCCGGCGGGTACCTTCGTGCTACGCGTCGAGGCGGCGGGTCACCAGGCGTTGGCGCTCGAGGTTGCCCTTCCGCACGATGGCGCCCTCGACGGCTGCACGCTGCTGCCGACGAGCCTTCGGGCTCTGCTGCGGCACGCGCTCTCGCGACGCATCGCCCAAGCTACCGGTCGCGCCCTCGACTGGGCCCGCGAGACGCCGCGCAGCGCCGAGGCGCGCTGGCTGGGCGCCCGCCGCCGCGGTCATGTCGCCAGCCGGGCCGCGGTGCAAGCCACCGAGGTCGCCCTCTACGGCCCGCGCGCCGACGATGCCGCCATCGGCGTCGCTGAACAGGCGCTGCAGCGCGCCGACGAGGCCGGGTCGTGAGCATCCAGGCCGCCTGGCGCGGGCGCGCGCGCCTTGAGGTCAAGTGCCCGAAGGTTGGGCCTGGCGCTCGGGGGGGCGCGGCTGTGCGGGTCGCGCTCGGCCTCGCGGTGGCGGCGTCCGCGGCGCTGGGATCCTCGGCGCTCACGGCCGCCTGGGCGGGGCCGCTGCCGCCTGCGAAGGCCGCGACGACGGGAGTGGCGGTCTCGCGCGCAGCGGCGGAGGCCGGAGCGGCGGCGGGCCAAGCCACGGCCGCAATGGATTGGGCGGAGGGATCGCTGCCGGACGCGACGGGCGTCGACTTCGACCCGGATCGTCCGGGATGGAACGCGCTGCGCTACTTGCGGACCACGGCCGAGGAGGCGGAGGTCAAGCTCCAGGTGCGTCGCACGCTGGATTTTGCGTCCTTGCGCGGCGACGAGATTTTGGTCGTCGTGGCGCCCACCGTCGTCCTCGGAACGGACGGACGACAACAGCTTTTGGCCTTTGTCCGCGCGGGCGGCAGGCTGATCATCGCCGACGATTTTCGTGCCGGCGCAAGCTGGATGGAGCCGTTCGGCCTCGCGCTCCACGACAGGCCCGGCGCGGCGCCCGGGCTCGTGGAGGGCCGGCCAGGGCTGCTGCGGTTTCCCGGCGCGGCGCTCGGCGGGGTGCTCGGCTATCAGGTCCACGAGCTGGTGCTCAACCACCCCGCGGCGATCACCAGTCAGGCCGCTGCCAATACCGAGCCTGCGGGCGCCGCCACGCGCCATGAGCGTGGCACGATCGCCCGCCATGTGCATGGCCGCTACGAGGATGGCGTGCGGTCGTTCCTCAGCGAAGTGCAGCTCGGTCGCGGCCGGGTCCTCGCGCTCGCCGATTCCAGCGTGCTCATCGACGGCATGCTGCGGACCTTTCACGGCAACAAGCAGTTCGCGGCCAACCTGATGCGGTGGGGCTGCTTCCGCGGCGAGCCCTGCCAGGTCGCCCTGCTGCCGAACCTGGCCCAGGTGTCCGGCGTCTTTCGGCCGGCCCCCGATCTCAGGCCGAGCGGCCGCCCGCCGGGCGCGCTGCAGGCGCTGGCCGCGGCCCTGGACGGCCTCGCGGCGGCCCTGCGGACACCCGCCGCGCGTTGGCTCGGGGGCGCGCTGACATTGGCCGCGCTGCTCCTGCCCCTGTGGCGCTTCGGGCGGCTGCCGCCGCCACGCCTGCCGCCGAGCGCTGGGGGCGCACCCGCCCGGGGGCGCCTGCAGGAGACCATCGAAGCGTGGATGATGCGGCCCGAGGCCGACTTTCGGCAGCCGGCGCGGCTGCTGGCGCAGCGCCTTGCCCGACGCCTCCACGCTGCCGCGCGCGAGCTCGAGGGTGACGACCCCAGTGGCGTTCGGCGCCCTGCGCCTTTGCGCCCGGGGGGAGGCGCTGCAGACGCCACAGAGGAGCCGGCCCCCGACGCCTCGCTGGCCCGTCTACCGCCGCTGATCGAGCGCCTGCGTGCCCAAGGTGGCATTACCCGCGCGACGGCGCGCCGCCTCGACGAGGTCGTCGCCGCCTTCGGCGAGGTGGCGTTGGCCGCCGAACCCATCGACCGCGGCCGGTTTGCCAGCCTCGCCGCTGAAATCGAGTGGGCCGAGCACGTGCTGAGTCACACCAGACCCGCCGGGCTCCATGGCCGCGGCGAGCGCTCCTCGCCAGCGATCCGCGAGGTGGCTGGCGCCATAGCGGTCGAAGGCGGTAGGCTTGCGCCATCAGCGGTCGCTGCGGCGGGTCACGGAGCCGGGCCGGCAGAGGAGCCTCGATGAACCCGCAGCCCAGTGGAGCGCTGGACCACGACACCCTGGCGGCCGTCGTCGAGCTGAGGGGGCGACTGCTCGCCGAGGTTGGGCGGGTCTGGATCGGCCCTTCGGAAGTGCCGCAGCTCGTGCTGGCCGCGATGCTTGCGCGTGGGCACGTGTTGCTGGAAGGCGTGCCTGGGCTGGCAAAGACCACCCTCGCCAACGCGATGGCGCGCGCGATCGGTTGTGATTTTCGCCGCATCCAGTTCACGCCCGACCTGCTGCCGGCGGACATCACCGGCACCTACATCCTGGACCAAGCGCGTTCGACCTTCGCATTGCGACGCGGTCCGATCTTTGCGCAGGTCGTGCTCGCCGACGAGATCAACCGGGCGCCGGCCAAGACGCAGTCGGCGCTGCTCGAGGCGATGCAGGAACGCCAGGTGACCATTGAGGGCGAGACACACCGGCTGCCCGAGCCGTTTCTGGTGCTCGCTACGCAGAACCCTGTGGAACAAGAGGGCGTCTACTTGCTGCCCGAGGCCCAGATCGACCGGTTTCTGATCCGCATCCGCCTCGACTATCCGAGCCAGGCCGACGAGCTGCGCATGCTCCAGGCCCACGCCAGCACACCGGAGCCCGTCGCCGCGGTCACCAGCCTGGAAGAGGTGCTCAGGGTCGCCGGCCTGGTGCAGGCCGTCCACGTCGAGGAGCGCGTCCTCGGCTACGCCGTTCGCCTCGTCGGCGCCACCCGCGAGCATGGCCGGGTCGCCCTCGGCGGCAGCCCTCGTGCCACCCTCGGCCTTGTGCGCTTGGCGCGGGCCTTTGCCTTGCTGCATGGCCGCGACTTCGTGACACCGGACGACGTGCGCCGGCTGCTCTCGGCGGTGCTGGAGCACCGGGTCATGGTGACGACTGACGCTGGTCTGGAAGGCACCACCGCCGCTGAGGTCGTCGAGGAAGTGGCACGGCGCACCCCCATCCTGGAACCGGCGCGGGGCGAACGCGCGCTGCCCGACGCCCCCGCCTGGGCGTCGCCGCGGAGTTAGGGTGCTCGCGGCGCGCGGCGAACGGCTCCTCGTCGCAGTGGCCGCCTTGGCCGGCGCAGGCTGGCTGCTCGGCCAGCCGGCGGCGGTGCTGATCGCGGCGGGCGCAGCGGGCGGGGTCTTTTTGGAGCTTCGGCGCCTGCGCAGCCACCTGCGCCCTTTCGTGCCGCCGCTCGGGCTGCGCGCCCAGCTCCGCGCGCCGGTCGCCCGCGCCAGCACCCGCGCCCTCGAGCTGCGCAGCCACCGCGTCGGCCAGCCGGTAGCGCTCGAGCTCGTCGTGGACGTCGCGCCCGACCTCGACGGCGTCGTCGTTCGCCCCATCGCGTTCGTCGCCACGGATGGCATGGAGCTCCGCTTCGACGGCTCGGCGCTGCGGCCGATCCACGCCTACGCCGCAGTCGTCAAGGTCGAGGCGCGCCCGGCGGCCGCAGCGATTCACCGCGTCTTCGGCGTCCGCTGCGAGGCGACGGACGCCGCTGGCCTCGTGCGGGCCGACATCTTTCTGCCCTGTCCATATGAGGTCGCGGTGCTGCCGCGCAGCTGGCGCCTGGACGCCCGCCAGCTGGCCGAGACGCGTCGAAAGGTGCTGCGGAGCGCCGGCGGCACTCGGCCGGATCGGGTGGCGGGGCAGGGCGACGAGCTGCGCGAGCTGCGCGAACACCTGCCGGGCGATCCCTTCAAGCACATCGCCTGGAAGGCCAGCGCGCGCCGCGGGCGCTTGATGAGCCGCGTCTTTGAACATGAGCGCGCGCGGGCGATCTTCGCGGTCCTCGACTGCGGCGCCACCATGCGCGATGGCGTCTTGGGCCGGGCTGCGCTGGATCTCGGCCTCGACCTCTGCCACTCGCTGGCCGAGGCCGCCGCGCGCGAGAACCTGCCGCTTGGCCTCGCCCTCGTTGACGGTGAGGTGGTCGATCGCAGCCCCGTCTATGAGGGCGTGGTGGCCCTGCGGCAGTGCGACCGCGCCTTGCTCGACGTGCGCCGTGTCGTCGCCGAGCGGTTGACGCCGCTGCCCGAAGACGCCCTGCTGCAGCTGGTGGCCGATCACCTCGGCGCGGTCGAGCGCGTTCGGCTGCCGGCGGCGACGGACGCGGCGTCGTGGGTGGCGTGGCGGCAGCGGACCGTCATGGCGGCCCTGGCCCGGCTGCCCGAGCGCGAGCGTCACCCCGCCCAGCGCGGCCCAGAACCCTCGCCACGCGCCGACCTCTCGATTCTGCGCCGCTACTGTCGCGCCGCCGACATCGCCTTGCCGTACCGCGCGCCGCTGTCGCCCGCCGAGCGTGTCGAGGGGCTGATCGCTGGTCTTGAGGTCGCGGCCAGGGCGAAGAAGGGGCCCTTCGCCTTGCTGCTCGTCAGCGACTTTCGCGGGATGCGCGGCCACCTGTCGCGGCTCTGGCGCGGCGTTGCTGCGTTGCGCGGCGCTGGCCATCGCGTGGTCCTGGTCAGCGTCGACGAGGTGCCGCCCGACCTGTCGACGTTCGCGTCCGACGGCGAAGACGCCGATACGGTGCTCGGGCTCATCCGCGCCGACGTCGCCGCCCGTGCCGAGACCCTCGAGGCCTTGGCCGAAGGCGCACGGCGCGCCGGCGCAGGCTGGGTCGCCGATCCCTCGCCGGCGCGCGTGGCGGCGCTCTGGGCCGCAGGTGCGTTTCGCTAGGCCCCTGGGCAGCCACGCCGTGCAGAGCGAAGCGCCGCATCTGGTGAAGCGACAGCGAGGCTGCTACCTTGCGCGACGGAGCGGGAGGCGTCGATGACACTGCGATTCCGGGATCGGGGAGGGGCGAATGGCACGCCATCCGGGGCCGCCGGGGCGGGCGCGCTCGCGTTCTTGCTCTTGCTTGCCGTCGGGTGCGGCGAGGCCGAGCCGGGCGCCGACGCCGCCAAAGACGCCAGCAAGGACGCCGCAAACGACGTCAGCACCGGTGCCGATGCCGACCCAGGCGACGCCGACCCAGGGGCCGACGTCGACCCCGGCGAGGTCGACGACGCCGGTGAACAGGATGCCGGCAAGGACAGCCGCTGGACCGGTCAATGTGCCGCCGGGCCCGCCTTCTGCGACGATGGCAACCCCTGCACCGAGGACCGCTGCGACCCGCTCACCGGCTGCTACTCGGAGCCTGTCGACTGCGCTGACGAAGATCCGTGCACCGTCGATGGCTGCGACGTCCAGGTCGGCGGCTGCACGCACGGCACCAATGATTGCGAAGACGGCAACCTCTGCACCAAGGGCGTTTGCCAGGCCGGCATCGGCTGCGTCTACGGCTTGCTCGACTGCAGCGATGGCGACCTCTGCACCGCTGACGGCTGCAGCCCTGTCGCCGGCTGCCTGCACCCGCCGTTGACGTGCGACGACGGCATCACCTGCACGGTGGATGCCTGCGATCCGCAGAGCGGCTGCAAGCACACGGCGCCCGAAGGTGCGCTCTGCTGCGAGAGCGTCGCCGATTGCGAGGACCAGAACGTCTGCACGCAGCACGCCTGCGTCGGCGGTGCCTGCAAGGACCTGCCGGTCTACGGTTGCTGCCAAAAAGACGCCGACTGCGACGACGAGAACCCTTGCACCAACGACAAGTGCGCCACCGCCATCGGCCTTTGCAGCCACCCCTTTGTGCCGGGCCCTGGCTGCTGCCAGCAGCACCTTGAGTGCGACGATGGTGTCATCTGTACCTACGATCGCTGCGCCAATGGCCAATGCGGACATGAGGTGCAGTGCTGCAAGAACGCGAGCGACTGTGGTCTCGCCGACGGCGCAACATGCGCCAGCGCCAGCTGCAACGGGGCGTCCTGCGCCTACAGCCCCAAAGCGGGCAGTGGTTGCTGCACGCCCCAGCTGGCTGAGACCGATTTTGAGCCGGGAGATGCGCTTGTGCCGACCTTGGCGCCGAGCAAGCACGGCGTCTTCAGCATCGGCGCCTTTGGCCCTGATGAGGCCAAGGCGGGCGCACAATCGCTGCGCTACCAGGTGACCGGCGCAACCACTGCCGGCGGCCAACCGCTGGCCGAAGCGCGCTTGCCGAAGCTCCAGCTGCCGCTCGGCCTCGCCCCCACGCTGACCTTCTGGTACCGCGGACAGCTCAGCGGTGGCTCCTCAGGCGATGTATTCCGCCTACGCGCAGACACCAGCCTCGGCAGCGTCTACCTGTGGCAGGCACCGCCCTTCGTCGGATGGACCCAAGTCACCATCAACCTGCGCGGCTTCGCGGCACGGCCGGCCACCCAAGAGGTGCGCCTGGTCTTTGAGGTCAAGCCGGGCGCTACGGTTTGGGCCGGCAGCAAGTTCTGGCTCGACTCGCTGTCCGTCATCACCAGCTGCCAGGCGCCACTGCCATGCCAGGCTGATGTCGACTGTGACGACGGCCTCGGCGCCACCGCTGAGACCTGTGCCGGCGGCGTCTGCAGCAGCGTCACCTCCAAGCTCTACTGCGAGCTCCCGACCCTCTGCAACGACAACAACGCCTGCACCCTCGACAGCTGTGGCAGCAACTTCGCCTGCAATCACGTGCCTATCCCCAACTGCTGCACCAAGACAGCCGACTGCGAGGACAGCAACCCGTGCACGACGGACGTCTGCTCCGGCCTCAAGTGCCTGCACATCAAGAAGCCGGGCTCGGCGTGCTGCAACAAGGTCGCCGACTGCGACGACAGCAACCCCTGCACCCTCGATGCCTGCCCTTCGGTCGGCCTGCCCTGCCAGTGGACCAAGACCGATGCCAGCTGCTGCATCTCGGCCGCTGACTGCGATGACAGCCAGCCCTGTACGCTCGACACGTGCAAAAAGAACGTCTGCGGCCACAAGAGCCAGTGCTGTCAGGGGCCGTCGGAGTGCGATGACGGCGACGAGTGCACCGACAACGCTTGCCTCGCCGGGATCTGCGGCTTCGGGCCGCTGCAGAAGCCCGGTTGCTGTGTGCCTGAGGTGGCGTCGCTCGGCTTCGAGGACGGCAGCACGGGCCCGCTAGTCTTGGCGAGCCAGTTCCAGACCAGCCAGTGGCAGGTGGTCAGCGGCAAACAGGCCAAGACCGGCAAGGGCGCGCTCTACTATGGCAATCCGACCAAGGGCAACTTCGACGACGGCGCCACGGGCGGCCAGGTGACCTGGAAGGGCCTCAAGCTCGAGGCGGGCGAGGGCCATCAGGTCCGCGTCTGGTTGTGGATGGACACCGAAGCGGGCACCAGCTACGACCGCTTCACCGTTCAGGCCATCGTCGGCGGCGTCGGCATCAAGCTCTGGGACAAGGCGTCCCTTGGCTTCGAGCTCAAGAATTGGGTCGAGGTCAAGCTCAACCTGTCGGCCTTTGCCGGCAAGACCATCGACCTCGTCTTCGATTTCCAGACCGTCGACAGCGTCGCCAACAACGGCGAGGGCGTCTACCTCGACGATCTGCTCCTCACCCGCACCTGCGCCACCAAGGCATGCAACACGGCGAAAGAGTGCGACGACGGTCAGCCATCGACTGCCGATACCTGCATCAATGGCAGCTGCGCGTACTCATTTTGAGCAGCCCCTGAACTAGCCCTGCCTTGACGCTGCGCCTGCTACGCGGCCAAGCTGGCATCGCCCGGCCACTGAGCTGTCAGGCCGCACCCCGGAGTCGATGCGCTACTGTCCGCAATGCGGTCGCCCGACCGAGCAGGCGGTTTGCCCCCATGACGGCACACCCACGGTGCGTCGCGTCGCCAGCGTACGCGGCGATTTGGCGGCGGGCGAAGTCGTCGGCGGCCGTTACCGCACCGTGGGCGTGATCGGGCGCGGCGGCTTTGGCACTGTCTACGAGGCTGAGCACGTCACGACTGGCCACCCAGTCGCCCTCAAGGTGCTGGTGGCCCAACCCGGCAGTGAAGGCGAAGAGCTGTCACGGCGCTTTTTCAAGGAGGCCGCGACCACCTCGCGCCTCTCGCACCCCAATACGGTGCGGGTCTTTGACTTCGGCCAGTCCGAGCGAGGCGACCTTTTCCTCGCCATGGAGCGACTCGTCGGCGAGACGCTGGCGGACCTGCTGGCGCGTCTGAACGCTCGCGGCGAGACGATGTCCGAAGAGGACGCGATCGAGGTCAGCATCGCGGTGCTGCGCTCGCTGGGCGAAGCCCACGCCCACGGCCTCGTTCACCGCGACCTGAAGCCGGCGAACATCTTTCTGCACCAGGTCGCTGGCGGTGAGGCGATCGTCAAGGTCTTGGACTTCGGCATTGTCAAAGACGTCGACGCCCACATGACCCAGGCCGGCAAGGCCCTCGGCACCCCGACCCACATGAGCCCTGAGCAGGCCATGGGCAAGGCCATCGACGGTCGCAGCGACCTCTACGCGCTCGGTGTGTTGCTGTTCGAGTGCATCTCGGGCGGCTTGCCTTATATGGCCGAGAGCCCACTGGCGATCGTGATGATGCACGTCACCGAGCCTGTGCCGTCGCTGCAAGCGCGCGCGCCGGGCAAGGTGCGGCCCGCGGTCGCCGCCGTCGCGGAGCGCGTCCTGGCGAAGGACCCCGCGGAGCGCTTCGCCGACGCCAACGAGATGCGCACCGCCTTGCAGCGCGCCCTGCGCGAGCCGCGGGCTGCGCCACCCGCGCCTCCCGCTGCCACGCCGCAGGGCATGAGGACCGTGGTCGGTCCACCGCCCGCGGCGCCGCCGGCGGTACGAGCGCCAGGCGCCGTCGCAGCAGTCCGTGCGCCCGCGGCTGGGGCGAAGCAGCCCGCAGCGCCAGGCCCCGTCGCCGGTCGCCCCGAGCCCAGCAGTTCGATTCGGGTTCGCCTCCCGCCGCGTCCGCCATCGACAAGCGCGCAAATCGCGGTGGACGATACCGATACCGACGAGCGTACCGCCCTCGGCGTGGCAGCGATGGCCGACGGAGCTGCCGCCGACGAAGCCGACAAGCGGCCTCGGCGCACCACGATCCCGGCCCACGCAGAGGCGAAGGCGCACGCGCCGCGCGCAGCGGTGGTGGCAGCGCCCACGGCGGTGGCGCCGACCCCGCGGCCCTCAAGTCGCGCAGCAGCGCCTCGCGGCGCCGTCGGCAAGGCGCCTCCGGCCGCCCCAACCGAGGCAACCGCTGAAGCCGCGCCCCGGGTTGCGATCCCCGTCGCCGACGCTGCGGCCGCCCCTGGGGTGGGCTCGCCCGGGATGCCTGGCAGCGAAGAGCACCTGCGCTTGCACCAGGCGCCGACGATCGTCCTGCCGTCGGCGTCTGACAAAGTCGAACCGGCGCCCTCGCCGGCGTCGGTATCCGCTCCAGAAGAGGACGGGTCGGGTGCCGCACAGGCGGCGACCGCAGCTGCGAGCGGCGCGGAAACGACCGCGGCAGCCGCTCTTGCTGCCGAGTCTGCCGCTGCACAGACGGCCCGCGACGCCGCGCTGGCGGCCCAAGTCTTCGAGGCGCGGGTCGCCAGTGCCGTTGCGGAGGTCCTCGACGCGAGGGCAGCCCAGGCCGCATCCGACGCCGAGGCCGCGTTGGCGCGCCGGACGGCCGCGGAAGCCACCGAAACGGCGCGCGGGCGCGACGAGGACGATGCCAGCGCTTCGCCTTGGATGATCGTCGGCGGCGAAGAGGACGTAGACGCCGACACCCATCAATCCGCGCCATCCCCTGGCCGATCCGTCGGCGCCAACCCCGAGTCGCGGCCGACACGTGCTTCCCCGCCTGCGTCGTCGACGCCGGCCGAATCGCCATCACGCGAGGATTGGGCGCGGCCGCCATCGACGCAGGGCCGCGACGGCGCACCCTACGCCGCCATCGACCGCAGCCGCATCGAGGCCGAGCGCGAGCGCCTGCGCGCTCTCGCCGGGCTCGCAGCCGGGCCGCGCGCCGGAGGGCTGGGGACGCGGCGCGGCGCCGATCTCGCGGCGCTGGCGGCGGCCATGCCGCCTCAGGGCATGGCAGACCGAATCGCGCGCGACCTGATGCGCCTCACCGACGGGCTGCGGCAGCGCCAGCAGGCCGTGGTCCAGGAGCGCAGTGGGCAGGTGTCTGCAGTCTGGATCGCTGAAGATCTCCATACGCTGCTGACCGGCAGTCCAAGCGGCGATGTCCGGCTCTGCCACGTCGACGAGATCGACTTTCAGGCGCAAGACTTCACCTCGCTCGACGCCGTCACGCTCGGGACGCACCGGGACGCCGTCCTCGCCGTCACCGGCGTCGGCGACACCGACGCCATCGCCACCCTGAGCGCCGACGGCGAGCTCCGGCTGGCCGCGGCCCGAGATGGCGCAATGCGCGCCAGTTTCCAGCTCGACGGGGTGCCGACCTCCCTCGCCTGCTCGACCGATGGCCGGCTTGTGATCGTCGGCTGTCAGGATGGCTCGGTCGCCCTCTTCGATGTCCCAGAGTTGAGCCTGCGTCGCACGCTGCGCGGCCACCGCGAACCCGTGGGCTGTGTTGCCATCGCCAGCGCCCGCCGGACTTTGGTCACGGGCAGCGACGACGGGACGGTCCGCACCTGGGACCCAATCGGCGGCGGCGCGCGGACCACCCAACGCGCCCACGGCTGCAAAATCGGCGCCGTCGCGCTGACTCGCGATGCCCGCCTTTGCGCCTCCGCTGGCTGGGACGGGCGGCTCTTGGTGTGGGAGGCGCGCAATGGCGACGTCATCGTCGACCTGCAGGCCCACGCCGATGTGATCGCAGGCATCGCCTTCTCCAACGATGGCGCCTTTGTCGCGACGGCCTCGGACGATCGCAGCGTCCGCGTCTTTGATGTCGCTCATGGCCGCGAGGTCGCCGTCCGTCAGGGGCTCGACGCCGGCGGCCGCTGGCTGCGCTTCGCCGACGATTGCCGCAGCCTCGTCGCAGTGACCTGGCACGGCAGCGTGCTGCGCGTCCCCGTCGCCTGAGTCGCACCGGTGCAGCAAAGCGAACGGGAACGCCTGCAGCGCTCACGCCGCTTGCGACGGTCGCTCGGCTCTCTTGAGGGTCACGCTCGGTCGCGCTGGAGCGCAGCCTAAAGGTCGAGGCTGCGGACATTCATCGCGTTGGCGATGATGAAATCGCGGCGCGGCTCGACCTCGTCGCCCATCAGCACCGAGAAGATGTCGCCGGCGCGAACTGCGTCCTCGATGCGGCACTGCAGGATGGTGCGGCGCGTCGGATCCATCGTCGTCTCCCAGAGCTGCTCTGGGTTCATTTCGCCGAGACCCTTGAACCGGTTCAGTTGAACACCCTTCATGCCGAGCGCGAAGACGTGGTCGAGGATGAGCTCGAAGTCCGTGATCTCGTGGCGCTCGCCCTTGTGCTCGAGCCCGTACGGGGCGTCGCCAATCGTCAGACGGATCTCCTCGATGCGCCGCCGCAGCAGGGTGAAGTCTGCCCCCTGTACCATGCGGCCGTTGATGAGCGTCACCTTCTCGACGCCAGAGACGCGCGAGAGGACGCGAACGCGGTGCCGCCCGTGGAGCTCCGGCTGCAGCTCGGGGCCGCACTCCTCGAGGAAGAACTGTGGCCGCACCATGGCTGGCTGGTGGATCTCGATGTAGCTGCGCGCCTGGTCGATGATGGCGCGTAGCCGGTCACGGTCGTCGAGGTCGCTGCGGTCGAGCTCGGTGCCCTTGACGAAGGCCGCCACCACGCGCTCGTCCGTGGCCACGCCCAGGCGTCGCACCATGCGGTCGTGAACGCGACGGAACTCGATGACACGCCTTAGCAAACGCTCCAGATCCGGGCCCTCGACGGCGCCCCCGCCCACCGCCGGAAGACGGACGCCCTCGGTGCCGGCGTCGATGAGGTAGGCTTCGCGCTCGCGATCGTCGAGGAGGTAACGCTCGGACTTGCCACGCTTGGCGCGGTAGAGCGGCGGCTGCGCGATGTAGAGGTAGCCACGCTCGATGATCTCAGGGAACTGGCGGTAAAAGAGGGTCAACAGCAGCGTGCGGATGTGCAAGCCGTCGACGTCGGCGTCGGTCATGATGATGACGCGGTGATAGCGAAGCTTGCCGATGTCGTAGCTCTCCGGCCCGATACCGGTGCCGAGCGCGGTGATCAAGGTCGCGATCGCCTCGCTGTCGAGCATGCGGTCGAAGCGGGCACGCTCCACATTCAAGATCTTGCCGCGCAGGGGCAGAATCGCCTGGTGCTTGCGCTCGCGGCCGCCTTTGGCCGACCCGCCGGCTGACTCGCCCTCGACGATAAAGAGCTCGCAGAGGCGCGGGTCGCGCTCCTGGCAGTCGTGGAGCTTGCCTGGCAGCGAGGACGACTCAAGGGCGCCCTTGCGCCTCACCATGTCGCGTGCCTTGCGGGCGGCCTCACGCGCCCGCGCCGAGTCCACCGACTTGCCGACGATTTTGCGCGCATCGCTCGGGTGCTCGACCAGCCAGGTCTGAAGCCGCTCGGCAACAATTTGCTGCACGACCGGCGTCACCTCGGAGCTGACGAGCTTGTCCTTGGTCTGAGAGCTGAACTTCGGATCCGGCAACTTGACCGAGATCACGGCGGTCAAGCCCTCGCGGATGTCGTCACCCGACAGCGTGCCCTTGAACTGCTTGAGCAGGCCCTCTTCGTCCGCGTACTCGTTGATCACCCGCGTCATCGCGGTGCGAAACGCGGTCAGGTGGGTGCCGCCGTCTCGGTTGCGGATGTTGTTGGTGAAGCAGACGACTTGCTCGTTGTAGGACTCGTTCCACTGCATGGCGATGTCCACTTCGAGCATGCGGCCCTCGGCGACTTCGCGGCGGTCGAACAGCGCAATGGGCTCCTGGTGCAGAACCGTTCGGCTTTTGTTGAGCCAGCGGGCGAACGATGCGATGCCGCCCTCGAAGAAGAAGGTCTCGTCCGCGCCGTCGCGCTCGTCGCGGATGCGGATGCGCAGGCCAGCGTTGAGGTAGGCCATCTCGCGGAAGCGTGACGCCAACATCTCGAACGAGAACTCCGTCATGGAGAACACATCGGGATCAGGCTTGAACTGGACGCGAGTGCCCGTGCGGTTGCTGGCAGCACCGCGCTGCAGCGGTCCTTCGGCCTTGCCGATGGCGAAGCGCAGCGCATACGCGTAGCCCTCGCGCTCGATGTCGAGCTGCAGCCACTCTGAGAGGGCATTGACGACGCTGACACCGACGCCGTGCAGACCGCCGGAGACTTTGTAGCTGTTTTGATCGAACTTGCCGCCCGCGTGGAGCTCCGTGAGCGCTACTTCGGCGGCGGACCGACCGTCAGCCTGCGCGCCGACAGGGATGCCGCGGCCATCGTCCTGCACCGAGCAGCTGCCATCCAAGTGCAGCACCACCTCGATCTGCTTGCAGTACCCGGCGAGCGACTCGTCGACCGAGTTGTCGACGACCTCGAACACCATGTGGTGGAGGCCGGAGCCGTCGTCGGTGTCGCCGATGTACATACCGGGGCGCTTGCGGACGGCGTCCAGGCCCTTCAGGACCTTGATCGCTTCCGCGTCATAGGTGCCCTCGACCATGGCGCTTGCGCCCGGGATCTCTGCTGCGACCGTGCTGGAACCTTCGGCGGCTCCTTCACCTTTCGCATTGGCCCGTTCGAGAATCTCTGCGATCTGGGTCATGCCGCCGCTCCGGGGTTCGTGAGACGCCGGCTGCGGGCGATCTTGGGAGATCGCGCGCGCATACGGGCGCGAGATCTTAGCATGTGGGGCCTGTCCCGACAAGCGTGGGTTCCTGGGGCGTGTGGCGTGGCGCTTGCTGGTGGGGTGGGTTCGCGGTCTGGGATCGATCAGTTCGGCCCTGTCCGAGGTTGGGCGATGGGGTATCCGGCCCGGTCAGTCTGAACTCGCGCCCAGCCCAACGATCGACCGCGCGATGGACGGCAGACGAGCGGTCATTTCAGAGATCTCTCCCCTCCCTCCGGGCCCCCCATCCCCCCAAGGAGGCACGGGCCTGGCACTTCCCCATCCCACCCAGCGAAACGCTGGTAAACCAAAAGGCTCCTGCCCCGACCCTTTGGGGGTCGAGGTTGCCTCCAGCACCAGGGTTACGTGAGCCGCACGCAGACATGGGCCCATACCCCGCGCAGCAAGGCCCCAGGGCAGGGACCTCACCACCCGAGGGAGCAACCTTCATGCCAACCGGGGCCAGCAGCAATTCCGCCACGTAACCCACCGGCATGGCGTAGTTTTCATCCAA
Source organism: Myxococcales bacterium (assembly GCA_947491025.1). Lineage (GTDB taxonomy): Bacteria > Myxococcota_A > UBA9042 > UBA9042 > UBA9042 > SXNM01. Next base: position 202,744 of record CANLIC010000002.1, on the reverse strand, counting down.
TCCGACGGCGGTCTCACCCCCCGATTCCGCCAAGTGAGACGGTCTCAACACGGTCTCAACACGGTCTCAACACGGTCTCAGCACGGTCTCAGCACGGTCCAAACACAGTCCAAACACAGCATCAAAACCCCACCACCCCAACCACCCCACAAGCCCACCCCCCAACCACAACCCTGACCTTGAAGTCACCGCAGCGATACGGCAGCGTACAACGGCAACGCGCACGACCGCGAGCAACGGCACAACACCGGAGGGCATGGGATGGACCGCAGGCTCGATCAGGCGCAAGAGCGCATCGAGCGCATCGCCAACGCCGCTTGGCAGCAACTCGCCGTAGCCGACGATGTGCGCCGCCGCGGCCTGCCGGCCAGAATCGCCCGCGAAGTGCGCGAGGCCGCAGGCGAGGTCCGCGACCTGCTCCAAAGCGGCTCGTGGCGCATGCCAGAACCTGAACTGCGCCGTCGCGTCGATCACCTCCTCGCGAACATGAACCTCAATGAGTTCGGCGTCGACGCCTTCGGGTTCTCGCCCAACTACGTCGCCAAGGTCATCCCGGTCATTGAGGCGATCCACCGCCTCTGGTTTCGGGCCGAGGTCTACGACATCGAGCGCGTGCCCGCCTTCGGTCGTTGCCTCCTGATCGCCAATCACTCCGGGCAGTTGCCGTTCGATGGCATGGTCATCGGCAGCAGCCTCCTGCTCGACCGCGATCCGCCGCGCATGGTCCGTGGCATGGTCGAGAAGTTCGCGATTAGTCTCCCAGTATTCGGCACGTTGTGCATGCGTTGCGGCCAGATCACCGGCCTGCCAGACAACTGCCGCCGACTTCTCGCCGACGAAGAAGCGGTCATGGTCTTTCCCGAGGGCGCGCACGGCATCGCCAAGCCCTTCTCGCAGCGGTACAAGCTGACGCGCTTTGGTCATGGGTTCATGCGGTTGGCGCTCGAGACCCAGACCCCGATCGTCCCCATCGCTGTCGTCGGCGCTGAGGAGCAGATCATCAACGCCGGCAACTTCGAGCTACTCGCCAAGCTGCTCTCGACGCCGTCGATCCCGCTGCCGCCGCTGGCGCTGCTGCTCGGCCCCCTGGCGATGATGCCGATGCCGGTGAAGTACCGCGTCTACTACGGCGAGCCGATGCAGTTCGAGGGCGATCCCAACGATGACGACGCCGTCATCGCCCGCAAGGTGGGCGAAGTGCGCGGCGCCATCGAGTCGATGGTCGCGCGCGGGCTGCGCGAGCGGCGCGGCTACTTCGTCTGAGCGCGGAGGCCGGTGGCCAAGGGACGACCTTGTAGGCTCAGGGCCAGACGCTGGATCGTGGGAGGGAGAACGGGAATGGCCGGCCGGCGCAAGCGCACAACAGTCGTAATTACCGGAATCGCCGGCCGTCTTGGCCAGCTCTTGGCGCGTCGACTGCACCGTCAGGTTGACACGCAAGTCATCGGCATCGACCGACGCGCCTTCCACAGGCGGCCCAAGGACATCGAGCACAACCGAATCGACCTCCGCCGCAAGGCCGCCGAAGACATTTTCCGCACCCACAACGTCGACGTCATCTTCCACCTCGGCTTGATGCACAACCCGCGGCAGGACCAAGGCGAGCACTTCAGCTGGAACATCATCGGCACGCAGCGGCTGCTCGAGTTCGCCGCACGCTACCAGGTGCCCAAAGTCGTGCTGATTTCGTCGGGCGACGTCTACGGCCCGCAGGTCGACAACCCCGCGTTTCTCAGCGAGGACGCGCCCTTGCTCGCTGCCCAGCGTTTCGCCGCGATCCGCGACCTCATCGCGGTCGACATGATGGCTCAGTCCTACTTCTGGAAGATGCCCGAACTCGAGACCGTGGTGCTGCGACCGGCGCACATCCTCGGCGGCGTTCGCAACGCCATGTCGAACTACCTACGAATGCCCCATCCGCCGACACTCTTCGGGTACGACCCGCTGATGCAGGTGATCCACGAAGAAGATGTCGTCAGCGCCATTGTCGCCGCCGCCCGGCCCGGCTTGCGCGGCGTCTTCAACGTCGTCGGGCCGAGCGCGTTGCCCTTGCGCCAGCTCATCGCCGCGGCAGGCAAGACGCCCTTGGATCTGCCACACCCCATCGCGCCGATGATCGCCCGCCGTGCCTGGACGCTGCGTCTGCTCGACATCCCGGCGGCGGAGCTCGACTGGCTGCGCTTCGCCGCGACGCTCGACGGAAGCCGAGCGCGCGAGCAGTTGGGGTTCGAGGCGGTCTATAGCGTTCGCGACGCGGTGGCAGCGGCGCTGCGGCGGTCGGTCTTCGAGGGCGAAGCGGACTTTGTGCGCCTCAAGAGCAATGCCGACTTCGCGGCGGCCGACGTCGCCCACCGGCCTTGAGGCCGCACTAGCGACCTGGCGCAGGCAGCGGCGGGAGGCGGCGGGGCAAGAATCCCCGGGCGCCCGGCAGGTTCGGCGCCTCGAAGCTGCAACTCAGTGCGGCGTCGGCGCCCTGACCATCGACGTCGCAAAGCCAGCGCCCCTCGGCGTCGCTGCGCGGCAATGGCACGTCGACGCGGCGGGCCCCTGTCGCCTCGTCGAGCAGAAAGGCGCCGATGGCAGCGCTCCGCAGCGCGCCGTCTTCATCGACCCGGGCCAAAGCGACCAGACCCAGCCAGCGGCCGAGCTCGAGAGGCCGGAGATCCACAGCCGGCACCACCGGCTGGGGCGCCTCGGCGCGCCAAGGCGGCAGGGAGGATTCGCTCGGGCGGCGTTCGCGGGCGGCCGCGGCTTCGCGGTCAGTCGCGGCCAGCGTGCCATCCAGCAACAGCGCTGTCGGCGCGCCATCGGGCGTGAAATGCCAAAGCTGCCAGGTCGGCCGCGCCTCTGACGGCCCTGGCGCGTCGCTACCTGCCCCCAAATGGGGCCCCTTCAAGGCCTCCGTGGTGCGCGCCGGGTGCCCTGAATGCCGGACGCCAACGCGGGCGAAGGCGAGCCAGCCATAGGGCCCTACATGCGGCTGTTGCGGAACATCGCGCTGAGCGACCGCGCCCGAATTGGGCGCGCCCGGCCCGGCGCCGGTCGCATGCGCGGAGAGTTCCGGCCACTCTGCGATGCCGACGACCCGTAGGGCCTCGCCGTCCGGATCGGTGTGTACGAACAGCCGGTGGGTGATGGTCGCGCCCTCTAGCGACCCGAGGCAGCTCGGCGTGCGGCCGGTGGCGTCGCTCCACCGCTCGACCAGCTGCATCCCGAGCAGGTGTCCGCCGTCCGGAAGCGCCATCAGATGCCGCGCCTCGGCTGGCAGGGCCCGGATACGGAGACGTCCAACGCTGGCGGCGGTTCCGCCACGCAGGACATCGCCAGGCGGCGCCAGGCCGCCACACGCGGCGCGGGCCCGCTCGAGCTTGGGCCCGGCGCGGAGTGCGCGCTGCCACGCCGCTGGGTCACGGGCTTCGCCGCCGCGATGCAGCACCTTGCCGTCGTGGATGGCGAAGCTGCCGGCGGGCCAGTGCGGATCACCGCTGCGTTCCAGCACGGCCCGGGCGCGCGTCTGCAAGCGATCGCGCATGGCGACAAGGTACGTCGGCGCCGACGCTGGCGTTTGCTGTGTCTCGGGCGCGCCGAGCAGCCAGGCCACGCACACCGCGGCGCTGGCATCGGGCCGAGCTCCAGGCTGCAGGGTCCGCGTCTCAATGCGGGGGGGCGCCGCGGCGACCTCGTCGGGATACCCGCCCTGCGTCAGGCAGGCGCCGAGTGCCAACAGTGCGAGGCTGCAGCGGCTTGGGGTCAAGGCGCGGTCCCGACGCCCGCTTCGTCGTCGTCGGCCCAGGCGCGTCGGCGTCGCAGACTCGCCAGGATCGCGCCGGCGGCCGTGAGCAACAAGCCAAAGGCGCCCTCGCCGCCGGCGCCGCGCGGGCTGGCCTGGCAGAGGCCCGCGCTGCTGCCTCCGACTGCGAAATTGGCGCTCGACGTCGTTGCACCGTCAGGCAAGTTCAGGCTGCCGACGTCGGTCGCTGCGTCGCCAGGGGCCCCAGCGCCGTCCCCGCCGGCAGGGCCGCCGCCGTCGCCCTTGCCAGCGTCGTCCTTCCCTGCGTCGCCCGTGGCTCCGTCCCCTGACGCAGCATCGCCACCCGCCGTGTCGCCCCCGTCAGCGTCACTGCCCACCGAGCCGGCGTCGTCGGCGCCGATGCAGAAGTTGGCTGGGCCACAGATGCCCCCGCCGCAGCTGCCGCAGGAACCGCCGCAGCCATCGTCGCCGCAGTTCTTCAACGCACAGTTCGGCTTGCACACGATGCCGCTGTCGCCTCCGCCACCCCCGGAGTCGCCGACGTCGCTAGCGCCGCCGTCGCTCGTACCTCCGTCTTGCGGGCCGACGTCGACCCCCTGCGAGTCCGAGCCCGCATCCACTGGCTGGACGTCTCCGCCGCCGCCCGTGTCCCCGCCGCCGCCCGTATCCGCGCCACCGCCCGTATCGACACCGCCACCGCCGGTGTCGCCGCCACCGCCAGTGTCGCCGCCGCCGCCAGCGTCCACTGCGCCGCCATCCGTCGGGCCGGCGTCGCTCCCGCCCGCGTCCGGCTCCGTCGGACATGCGTCCGCCGTCGCCGTCTCTTTGCAGGCCGACTTGGCGCCATCGCAGCCACCGCTGCAGTGGACGTAGACGCGCTTGGGGCAGCCGCTGCTCACACTGCAGCTCCAGGCGTGCGTCCCCGTCGACGAGCAGCCCTTGGTGCCGGCGGTGCACTCTGGCTTGCAGGCCCCGTCGCAAGCGCTGCCCGATAGGCAGTTATAGAAGTTGCTCGTCGCATCCCATCCGCAGCAACCAGAGCAAGTCTGCCCCTTCGGAGTCCCGTCGCAGTAGCTCAACGAGTTGCCATCGCACTTGCCCTCGTAGGAGAGGGCGCCGCAAGGCGAGGTCGTCCCGCCGCCTCCGCCGGACTGCAACGGTGGCAGCCCATAGCAGCCCTGCTTCTCGTTGAAGTCACAAGCGCCCGCCACGACCGTCACGCCGTTGCTCGAGCAATCGGCGTCGTCGGTGCACGCCTTGCCGCTTGCGCAGACTCCGGTGCAAATCGTGCAATTGCAGAGCCATTCTGGCCCGAAGCAGTCCGAGGACGCGTCGCAGACGCCCTGGCTGCCGCCCGCGGCACAGCCACACTTGCCGAGCACGCAGGCGCCGTCCGCGATCGACTTATCCATGGCTGGCGCCTTGGGCACGGTCCGCGTGATGCAGTGAATCGCGCCCGACCACAGCGCGATGGTGTCCGCCCGCAGGCCGACGTGCTTCCAGCCCGGCATCGCCGCCTGCCACTTCTGCTGCGCTTCAGCCACCAACGCGACCTTCAGGCCGTCGGTCTTGCAGGTCTGGCCGCTGGGGCAGCCGACGATCTCGTCGCATCCCTGCGCCGCAGCGCCTGTCGTGCAGCGCCCTGCCGCGCAGTGCTGGCCCGACGCGCAGCCGGCATCGGCGATGCACTTGGCGCCGCCTGGGTTGTGGCATGAAGCGGTGGCATAGCTCGGGTAGACGTTGACCCCGTTGGTGAGCGTCGAATTGATGAATGTCCGCGGTACGTTGCCAAACTTGTCGACGAAGTGCGTCATCATCGGCAGGCGATGCACGGTAAAGGGCTTTCCATCCGAAGCTTTCGCCGATGCGAAGAGCGCGGCGTTGTCGTCCATGCGCTTGGCGTTGGTGGCGAACACCCCGCCGTAGCTCGGCGAGACCTTGCCGGGGATGGCGACCGTCTCCTGCGCGCCGTCGCCATCGACGTCAGCGGTGATGGAGCCCGTGTACTCCGACATCAGCACCGTGCCCGGCGTGGTCCACTTGAAGAACATGTCCAAGTGGCCCGTACCGTCGTCAGTGATGTCCTTGACGATGTAGGTCGTGTTGCAGCCGGCGTAGCGCTGCAGCAGGTTGCGCACCTTGAGCTGGCTGAATCCGGTGTTCGACAGCGCGCGCGTCGTCGTCGCGCACTGCTGCACGCCATCCGCCTGGATGTTGCCGCCCTCAAACGGAAACGCCACCCGCCACACCGTCGCTCCGTACACCTCTCGCGGCACGCGCACGCCGAGGGCGTCGTCGAGGTGGCGGTTGGCGTAGTAGTTCCAGTCGACGAAGGCGAGCGCGCCGGTGTCTTTGTGCAGCAACGGGAACGCGCCGTAGTCGATGTGCCAGATGGTCTGGTTTGGCAGGGTAATCGAAGTAATCCGCGCCTTTTCGGCCGGCGTGATGCCGTAGCTCTGCACCGCCTTGTCGAAGTCGGCGGCGAGCGCGCCGCTGTTGACGATGACGTAGGCGTCGATCGGCGGCGAGCTGTGCCGCAGAAAGGCGATGGTCTGTTCAGCGAACATGCGCCGCACCGCCGCCTCGCCCGGCATCCCCGACGAGTAGGTGGTCCAGACCTCTTGCATCGTCTCCCACTCGCCAAAGGGGCGGTACTTGCCCTGCGGCGGCGGCACGGTGGCGGCGAAGAACTGCGGATTCGCGTTGCGATAGTCGCCCGCTTCGTCGCGCAGCGCCGCCGAGGCGGCCTCTGCGGCAGTCCGGTAGGCTGGCAAGATCTGCTGCGCATAGGGGCCGAGCGCCGCGGCGCTTGGCGTCTCGAGCGTGGCGTGGCGCAGGCCTAGGCCCGCAATGCTGGCCTCTCCAGCGGCATTCGCCCCTGCGGATGCGTTTCCGCTCGAGCGGACGCCGGACGAAGTCGCAGCCGCGGTGGTCGGCTCCACGCCTTGGCGCCGAGAGACTTCCACCCCGCCCGGCTCACAGCCGAGGCCGACGCTCAGCAAGGCGCTGCACGCCGCAAGCCGGGCGAGCTGGACCTGACCACGTCGCCGCCAGGCCAACGCCGAAAGCGCGACCACGAGCATCAGCAACCCCCCAGCGCCGCTGCCGGGGCCTCTTCCTGCCGCCTGACAGCCGCCGTCGGCCTTGCCGCCACCGCCACCAGCGTCCTTGCCGCCTTCCGCGTCCGTCGCAGGGCCTGCGTCCGTGCCGGCGCTAGCGTCCGTGCCGGGGGCCGCTCCGCCGTCGTCCGCGGTCCCGGCGTCTTCGCCGACGCCGGCGTCCGGCCCGGGTGCGATCGGGCACTGGTGCGGACGGGTCTTGTCGTTGCACGCGCCGCCTGAGCAGCCGAATGCGCATGCCTCGCCGTAGGTGCGCTTCAGGCAGCCGCCAACGTCGACGCACGTCCAGGGATGGCTGCCCTCTACCGAGCAGCCCGTGGCGCCGGCGACCTCGCACTCGGGTACGCAGCCTGCGCTGCAGGCGCTCGCTTCCAGGCACTCGTTGGCGCCCGACGCCGCGAGCCAACCGCAGCAGCCGCCGCAGCTCACTTTCTTCACGGTACCTTTGTCGCACATCTGCAACGATTGGCCTGTGCAGACGCCTTCCCAGGGCACGGTCGGGCACCCGCCGCCCGGCGCCAGCTCCTTGTCGCAGAGCTGGTCACGGTTGATGACGCAGGCGCCGGGCTCGATGGCGACGCCGCAGTGCGCGTCCTTGGAGCAAGCGGTGAGCTCCCCGGAACAGACGCCTTTATCACACTTGCTGCTCGTCTTGAGGGCGCCGCAGTCGGCGTCGTCGGTGCACGCGAGCCCGCTGCCCTTGCACTTGCCTTTGCAGATCTGACAGTTGCACACCCACTCTGGGCCCTGGCAGTCGCTGTCGGCCGTGCATTCGCTGTCAGCCCCGCCCTCGACGCAAGCGCAGGAGCCGCCAAGGCAGAGGGCGTCGTCGATCACTTTGCCCCGCGGCGCCTTCGGAATCGTGCGGGTGATGCAGTGGATGGCGCCTGACCAGTTGGCGATGGTGTCTGCGCGGACACCGACGTGCTTCCAGGTCGGCATCGCCTCTTCCCATTGCTGCTGAACGTTGGCGATCAGCTTGACCTTGAGCGGGTCGTCCACGCATTCGAGACCGGCACCACAGCCGAGGATCTCGTCGCAGCCCCTCGTGGTCGCGCCGGTCGTGCAGATGCCGGCGGCGCAGTGCTGGCCGCTCTCCTTGCAGTCGGCGTCGACCATGCAGGCATCGCCCGTCGTGGCGCGGCAGCTCTTGGCGGTGTAGGACGGAAAGACATTGACGCCATTGGTAAAGGTTGAGTTGATGAAGGTCCGCGGGACATCGCCGAGTGAGTCCTTGTACCGCGTCATCATCGACAGGCGATGGACCTTGTACGGCTTGCCGCCATGAGCCGTCGCGGCGGTGAAGAGGCCGACGTTGGCGTCCATGCGTTGCTGGTTGAGGCTGAACACCTTCTGGTAGTCGGACGCCACAGCGCAGGGCAGCGGCAACGTCTCGGTCTTGCCGTCGCCGTTGTAATCGAGCGTGATCTCGTTGTCGTAGCGGCTGATGATCAGCTCATCGGACGCAGACCACTTGAGGAACATGTCGATGTGACCGGTGCCGTCGTCGCTGATGTCCTTGACGATAAAGGTCTCTTTGCAGGCGTTGTAGCGGTGCAGCAGGTTGCGCACCTTGGCGGCCGAGAAGCCCGTATTCGACAACGCCCGGTTCGACGTGACGCAGCGGTCGATGCCGTCCGACTGGATGTTTCCGCCTTCAAAGGGGAAAGGCATCCGGAATACGGTCACGTCCTGCCAGTGATCGAAGGCGAGGCGCGACGGGATGGCGTCGTCGAGCTGGCGCTGCTTGTAGTACACGTAGTCGGTCAAGGCGAGGCGACCGTCGGCCTTGCGCAGCAGCGGGAAAGGGCCGTAGTCGATGAGCCAGATCGACTGGTTCTGCAGCTGCACGTAGTGGACGTGGGCCTTGTCTTCCGCGGTGGCGCCGTATTGATCGAGCGCCGCCCCGAAATCCAGCGCCGTTTTTTCGGCAGGGACGATGACGAAGGCCTCAACCTGCGGCTTGCTGTGCCGAACGAAGCCCAGCGTCTGCTCGGCAAACATGCGCCGCACCGACTTGTTGCCCGGGATCGTCGCCGAGTAGGTGGTCCAGACCTCGGTCATCTCCTCCCACTCGCCGAAGGGCCGGTACTCATCGACCGGCGGTGGCGCCGTCTGAGCGAAGAACTGCCGGTTGCCGTTGCGAAAGTCACTGGCGACGTCCGCCTTGTCGAGCTCAATGCGTTCGGCGCTGGTCTCGTAAGCCGGCAGTGTCGGTCCCAGCGCCACCGCAACCTGCGGCGGATCGAGCGCGACGAAAGCCGAGCCTGCCACTTGGCGAATCGCCGACCGCTGCGTCGGGCCCGCCGCCTTGAGGCCGTCACCTGAGGACGCGGCCGGGCGCTGTGCCGACGCCGGGCGCTCGCCCTGACAGCCTGCGGCGCCGAGCACCAGCAGCCAGGCGCAAAAGAGCGTCAAAGCCCGCCATGGCCGCTGCGCCGAGCATCCCTGTCCCTTGGCCGCCGCGCCCCGCCATCGCCTCGCCGTCATGCTGCGCCCCCTGGCCCGTCGAGACGGACGTGACTCGCTCTACCGTAACGCGGCGCGAGGCTCGATGAACGGCCGACGCGGCGCCGCCGGCCGTGCACCGCTGCACAAGCCGGGGCGACAGCAGCCAGGCCGTAAGCGGCGCCCACAGCGCGTCTACTCGAAAAGGCCGCGGATGTACGTGAACCCGCCGGTGTTATCGATCTGCTGAATCGACAGCTTCAGCACGGTGCCGGGAGGGATCTGCGGCGAGAAGCTGGACAGGTCGAGCTCAGGCAGCGGGAACGAGCCCAGACCCTCGCCGAGCGCCTTGGTCAGCTGCGGCACCAGCATCGTCTTGATCAGCGTCACGAAAAGGTCCTTGAGGCTCTTGCCCTCCTCGTTGACCTTCTCGATCTCGAGCTCCAGGAAGTCGATGCCCTTGAGCGCAAAGCCGATCTCCATCTTCCCGGTGTCCTTGTTCTTGACGGCGCTCAGCGCCGCGGTCGCCTGCAACGTACCGTAGAGCCAGATGTCGACCGGGGTCTCACCGAGCTTGAGGACGGCATGCAGACGCAGGTCGCCGACTTGCAGCTTGAGGCCGTCGTCGCCGTAGCAGGTGTTGAGGATCGGCGGCAGCAGGAAGTCCGTCTCGACCGAGAGATCGCTGACGCCGTAGGTCGACAGGTCGACGCTGCCGAGCGCCTCCGAGCCGAGCTTCAGCTGCATCAGGCCGCCGTACCACAGCGCGAAGAGCAGCTCGTTGACGAAGTCGTCGCGCAAGCCGGCCTCGATGGGGAACTTCAAGCCCGGGTTGAAGACATCGGTCTTGCCTGGCTGCAGGCACGCGGCGCGGCCGATGGAGCCGAGCACCACGTGGTCGATCTTCTTGGCGCTGGTCGCGGCGGCATTGAGCGCGAGGATGATGCCACCGGCCTGGGCCTTGGTCGGCTTGAAGATCAGCTGTCCGATCGCGGTGTTGAGGTTGACCTTGGTCGGCTCGCCGGTGCCGAAGAAGGGGCCGAGGTCGAAGCTGGTGTTGATCGCCAACGCACCGAGCAGGTCGCCGAGCTGGGCGCCGATCAAGGTGTTGAGCTGGGTCTTGACCACCAGCTCCAGCGTCGTCTCCAGGAGCGGTCCCATGGCCTTGAGCAGCCAGTTGGTGAGGAAGCCGAGGACGCCAGAGAGCTGGATGTCCAGGTCGACGAGGTTGAGATCGACCGACTTGGCCTCGCTCTTGACCTTGCCGGTCGCCGGATCCAGCGCCAGCATCAGGTCCATCGAGATCTCGATGCTCTTGGCGGTCATGGTCGCGGTCTGGTTGGCGTTGGACTTGGGCAGCGGCGGCGTGTCGAGCGTCACCTCCAGCACCACATCAGCGCTGAACTTGTGAATCTTGGCCACCAGGTGCACGCCGCCGTCGATGACGGTCATGCTCACCTGGGGATACCCGCCGTTAAAGGCTTTGTCGCCCATCTTGACGTTGGCGATCTTGGCGCCGCCGGTCACCTTGGTGGCGACCACCTGGGTGTTAATCGGCAAGAAGTAGCCATTGGAGCCGCCGCCCGCGCCGGCGAGCAAGGCGCCGAAGTCGAGCGTGCCGAGGATGATCTCGGCGACGGTGGCGATGTCCTTGGGCGCCTTGTGGTCGTGCTTGCCCGAGTCGAGGATCGTCTGCGACATCCACACGCCGATGCCGTCCTTGACCATCGCGTTCTCGACCGGAGTCGCCGCCGCTGGGAGCCAGACCGTCGAGTAGTACCAGGTTTGCACGCCGAAGGACTCGTTGCTCCACTCGTCGAGTGCCTTCCAGATCAGGGGGTTCATGCCCTGCACGCTCTCGATCTCAAAGGAGAAGCTGCCGTCGCTCTCGACCTTGACCGGCTGATTGCCGACGACGAACGACTTCACGGCTGAGAGCTCGTCCACCACCATGCCCTTGACCTTCACCTTGGCCGGGCCGTCTAGCGTCGCGGCGCGCTTGGGCTCGGTGATGAGGACCATCGGCCCGGTCGAGTCGGCCTTGAGCTTGAAGGTGCGCGGGCCGAGCGTCTTGGCGAGCTCGCCGAACACCTCGTTCGAGAGCGTCGTGGTAAAGGTGAAGTTGCCGTCACCCTTGAGCTTGTAGCTCTTGGTCACACCATCGCTCTTGTTCTCAATGACCTGGTCCGCCGGATCATACGTCGCCGGCGCTTGAGTGGCCATATTGATGATTTCATTTCCGAACTTGTCCTTGCCGCGGCCAACCAACACGATGATATCGCCAGCGGCGTAGACCGGCTTGATGGTCTTGGCCTCGAGCTGCCACTCGATCGGGTCCGCTGGGGTCACTTGCAGCTTGCCGGGCGTCTTCTCGACCTTCAGGCCCGCGACATCGCAGGCGATCTCGTACTTGCCGGACTTGTCGGACGTCACCTTCTTGCCGGCCAAGGTCAGCCCGGCCGGCACGCCGACCGTCACTTCGCCAGCGCTCACCGGGTTGCCGTAGGCGTCGGTGACGGCGCAGCTGACCTCAGCGCCCGCCGCGTCGCCGGCGACGAACTTCGCAGGGGTGACCGTCGCCAGGGTCTTGGCCGGCGCACCGGCGATGACCTCAAGCGACGCGGGGGTCGACTCGGCCTCGGCGGCTGCAGCCAGCTCGCAGAAGACCTTGGCGGTCCCGACCTTGCGTCCCTCGACCTCAAGCCCGCTGACCACGCCCGCGTCCGACGGCTCGATGGTCGCGCTCCAGCCCTCGGTGTCCGACGCGATCTCGTTGCCGTGCGAATCCTTGCCCGAGCACAGGATGGTCGACTTGGCGCCGGCGCCAATCTTGGTCGGGTCGACCTTGGCCGATACCTGAATGGCCTGGCCAGGCCGCACCAGCAGCGTCGCTGGCGAGTCGTCTTTGACCTTGCCGCCGTGCAGTGTGCACCCGACGAGGTAGCTGCCGGCGCGCGTGACCGTCAGCTTGTCGCCCGCGATCGCCACGCCCTCAGCAGCTCCGCCATCGGCACGGGTCACCGCGTACTCCGGCTCGGGGATCGGTACCACGCCCGGTTGGCCGACACAGCCGACGATGACCGTCTCGCCCGCCGCGACATCGGCCGTGGAGAGGCTGGTGTCGAGCTGATTCAGGGTGTTCAGCACCCCAGACGGCAAGCCGTAGGTCTTGGGAGCCTTCGCACCGTTCTTGCCGGCGGTGTCCTCGCTGCAGGCCAACGCAGCCGCGGTGACCGACAGCGCCAGCGCGATGCGCGCCCGGTCGGTCCACGTGAGCCGCCACGCAGCGGCGAGGGGGGCCTGCGAGGACGCGGAGGAGAGCTGGGGCGCGGACTGCATGAAGGGTCCTCCTTGGCGCGCGGGTATGGCAACGCCGACGGGCCGACGACGTTAGCATCCTTTGCGGCACAGCGCCACGACATTGGCGCCGCGGCGGGGCATTCGGGGTGTCCGCGCCCCTCTCACACGCCGCCGGCGCCCCCGTCGGACTCCCCTGGAGTCGCTTGGGCGCTTCGGGCGCCATCGCCCCCGTCGTCCCTGCCGCGACGGGCCCCGCCGCTCGCCCCGCTCACCCAGGGCAGGCCGGCAGCGCGCCAGCCGAGACGGAGAGGGGGCGGGAGGCCTAACTCGGGCTCGGCACCCTCGAATCCGCCCGGGACCTCGTCGCAGGCGATGCCCTGCAACGCCAGCCACGCCGCGGCTTGCCGCGACCGCAGGCCCTGCGCGCAGATCAACATCGGCGGGGCCTTCGCTGCCTTGGCCAGCGCTGCCAACGCTGCGCCGAAGCCGGGCACGGGGCGCTGGCGCCCCAGGAGGTCGAACTCGACCATGGGCAAGGGCAGGGCGTGGGGCGCGCCGCCGCTCTGTCGCTCCTCGGCACTTCGCAGGTCGACCAGCGGCGCGAGCCCGGACTGCAGCCGCTGGTGCGCCTCGTCAACGGTCCACTGCGCCACCCCCGGCCCTCCCGCCCCGCCCTCTCGATTGGTGGCGCTCACCTGGCTCGCGCTCAGAGCCGCGAGACCAGCACCAGCGCCGCGAAGACCGAGCCGTTCCAGAGCGCGTGCAAGAAGATGCAGGTCCACAGGTTGCCGGTGATCTCGAGCGCCAATCCGAACGCGAGCCCGAGCACCACGTACGGCAACAGCAGCTGCGGGGCCAAGTGCAGCGCAGCGAACGCCGCCGTGCTGACGAAAAGGGCGACGCGCACGCCATACAGGCCGCGCAGGACGCGGGAAAAAAAGGCCCGGAAGACCAACTCCTCACCGATCGGCGCAGCGACGATGACGGCGAGCCCAAGCGCAGCGACCTGCAGCCCGCTGCCGTCCTCGAGCAGCAGATTGGCGACCGGATGCAGCGAAGCGTTTCCATCCGCCTCGGGCCCGCCAGGCAGCTGAAGCTGCAGGAGCGCCGCCACGCCGAGGACCGGCAGCAGCAGGCAATAGCCCAACAATGCAGAGGTGCTGCCTCTCCAAGCCCCGCCCACTTCGTCGTCGCCCAAGAGCCCGGCGGCTTCAGCGGGCGATGCCGCGCGGGCAAAGGCCGAGACCAGGGCCCACGCCACCAACACCCCGGCGAGCCCCTGGAACAACATCGCCAGGCCGCCACCATCGCGGGCAGACGGTAGCAACGCCATCAGCAGGCCGGCGAGCAGCGTGCCGGCGAGCCACGTGCCGACGCCGAGCCAGGGCAACAGCGGATCTCGCGGCCAGGGCGGAATCGGCAGGCCGGCACCGAGTCGCGCGGTGATGGCCATCCAGAAGCTCCCTCCGCGGCGCCGCGCCATCAGGCCGAAGGTCAACAGCCACGCCCACGCGGCGATGCCGACCATGAGCGCCAGCGAGCCCATCGCCGAGAGCGTCGTGATGGGCAGGAGCACCGTCCGCTCGAGCTCAAAGAGCCGTTCATGGGCGGAGCGCGACAACGGCGCATCGCCCGCCAACTGGCCGAGACGCGCCCGGACGCGCTCGCGCACCACGTTGCTCCAGGCGTGGCCGAAGCGCTCGCGGCGGGCGCGCCCTATGGCGTCCTCGAGGGCGAGCGCGGCTGGCGGCGCGGCGCGGCCACAGGCGGCGAGGGCGGCGCGAGCGTCTTCGTCCAGCGCGTCTGCGCTGCCGACGCTGGCGAATGCGGCCGCGAGCTGCGGCGCGCTTCGCGCCACGGCGGCAGCGATCACCTCGCCCCGCGCCAACCTGCCGAGGCTCGGGCTCGCTTCTTCCAGCCGCAGCGCGCGGTCGTGCCACTGGCGCAGCTGCGCCAAGGTCGCCTCCATCAGGGCGGCGTCGATGCGGTCGGCGCCGCGGGTTGCCCGCATGGTCGGACCGTTGCTGTCATCCGTTGTCGTCGCTGCGGCATGGAGGGCAGTCGGCGCCGCCGCCAGCGTCACCGCGCCCGCAAGCGGCGCTTCGGCCAACGCCAGGTCGTGGTCGGTCGGGGCGCCGGGGATCGCGAGCGCCCTCTGCGTGTCCGCCAGCGCGAGCGCCGTCGGCGCGCCGGGCAGCAGGGCAAGGGCGCCGGTCTCGGCGGCAGTGGTTGGGGTCGGCAGCGCCGCGAGGGTCAGCGCCGTCGGAGCCCCTGGCGCGTCTGTGGCCGTGTGGGCGTCCGGCGGGACCCGTGGGGCTGGTTCATCCGTCGCCTGCTCTCGCCGGCCCATGAGGGAAGCCGAGTCGCCGCCGATCGCGGGCTTGAGCGCCTCAAGGCTTCCGAGGCGGATCTCCATGCGCAGCGCGCCGTAGGCGGAGTCCGGCCCCGGCCCTCGTTCCGACTGCAGCTGAGCGACGAAGGGCAGCATGCAAGCGACCAGCGACACGGCCCACCACAGCGGCCGCGGTCCAGGCAAAGGCAGCCACTCGCGCAGCTTTTCGAGCGGTTGCATCAGCGCAGCGCCTCTTGATCCAGCGCCCGCAAGCCGGCCTCACAGCTCGCCTGCTGTACGCGGCCGATCCGCTCCTTCCAGGCTTCACAGGCCTCATCGCTGCCAGAGCGCTCACAGAGGCGCTGTGCCAGTTGGTCGCACGGCCGATTGCAGCCCGCGAGCATCGACGCGAGGCCAAGTGCCCACGCCGCCGTCCACCCGGCGCGCCACGGCCCGGCGTGCCGCCGATCTGCCGCGTCGCACCTGGCCTTGGAGGGCCTGCCGCTGGCTGCACGCTGCATCCCTGCTGACTCCATAGCGCGGCGCTCTTGGCCCCTGGCCCCGACCGCGAAGCGCCCGTAGGCGGCGCTGGCGAGGCTGAGGGCCCATGACGGGTGTGTGGCATGGGGCGCTTGCGCCGGCCGCCACCGCGACCGGTCCACTGTCGCGCCGGTGTTGGGCGGGGTCAACCCTAGGTGCCGCGCCGCTTCTCCCGACGGCGGAGCAACTCCCGCCGCAGGTCCGCGACACGCGCCATCGTCGCGCGGCCACCCGCCGCGATGCCATCGAAAATGGGCGCCGGCCGGTTGTAGCGCAGCGGCTGGCCGCCGATGTCGCAGGCGTCGCCACCGGCGAGCTCGACCAAAAGGTGGCCAGCCGCGGCGTCCCACTCCGATCGCGGCCAGGGCGTCAGCGTCGCGTCGACGTCGCCGGAGGCCACCAGCGCCAGCTTGTAGGCGAGGCTGGAGCGGGCCGCGATCTCGAACTCGCCGCCGATGTCGTGCCAGAGGCCGCGCCGAAGCTCCGTCGCCGACACCAGCAGGCGGAGCCGCGCGCCAGGGGCCGGCTGCGAGACCTGTAGCCGCTGTCCCGCGCCGTCGAAGGCGCCTGCACCCCGGCAGCCATAGAAGCGCTCGCCGCTGCTCGGGTTGGCGACCACCCCCAGCACAGGCAGGCCGCACTCGACCAGCGCCACCGAGATGCAGAATTGGCCGCTGCCTTCGATCAGGCTGCGCGTGCCGTCGATCGGGTCAACCACCCACACCCGGTCCACCTGCAAGCGGCCCGGCTCATCGATCGTCTCTTCCGAGAGCCACGCCGCCGGAAAGAGGGCTTCCAGACGTGGGCGCAAGAACCGGTCCACGGCTAGGTCGACGTCCGTCACCGGCGAGCGATCCGCCTTGGCCCAGTTGTCCACCGGCCGCTCGAGCATCGCGCGGACCAGCGCGACGGCTTCCTCGACGACGGCTCGCGTCGCCGTGACCAGCGCGATGAGGTCGAGCCCGCCAGGGCCGGAGGTGGGGTCGGCGACGGAGAGGTCAGCGGCGGAGCCCGCCGTGCCAGCGAGCGCTTCAAGCGACATCGTGGGCTCCGGCGCGGACAGCAGGCTGTGGCCCGAAGTCCAGCTTGGGGTCCGCCAGCCGGCCCTCCTCGACGTGTCGCTGCAACCCGGCGACCAGGTCTACCGCGCGCTCCGGCGGCAGGCCCAGGCGCTGGCAGAAGCGGTCGGCGAGCGCTGGCGCAACCTCGAGAATGCGCTCACCGACGCTGTAGTAGAGCGTGCATCGGCGGACGAGGAGATCCACGAGATCGCTCGGCATCTCGCTGTCCATCACCCAATCGAGCTCGGCCCATCGGGTGGGCGCGCCCGAGATCACTGGCCGCTCTGAGCCCGGCTCGTTGTGGGCATACTCGGCGATAGCGAGGGCGTCGCTGCCGTAGTTGTGGGCCAGATGCGATGCCAGCGCCTCGGGCAGCCCGATCTCGCTGACGACCTGCGCCGCCATTGCCTCGATGCCGCCTCGGCCCGGCGCAAGTCCCTCCGCGCCCGGCAGCCTCCGCTCCCCCGTCGTGCAGGGCAGGGCGCGCGAGCGGCGCTCGGCCGGCAAGAGCGGCAGCGCGGCGTCGATGGCCTGCGCCGCCATGCGTCGATAGGTGGTGAGCTTGCCGCCGGCAATGGTGACAATGCCGGCGCGGTCGGCCTCGATGACGTGCTCGCGCGAGGTCCGGTAGGTGCCGCCACCATCGTCCCGGGTGCCGATGGCCAGTGGTCGGATGCCGGCCCAAGTCGCGACGATGTCCTCGCGCTGGAGCGGTCCTCCGCGGGCCTGCAGCGTGGCATTGGCCGTCGCCAGCAGGTAGTCGGCGTCCGCGGTAGACGTCCGCGGGCTCCCGAGATCGGCCCCGTAGGGGGTGTCGGTGGTGCCGATCACGGACACGGTCGGCCAGCGCAGGGCGAACACCATGCGGCCATCGGCGGCGGTCATCGCCACTGCCTCGGACAGCGGCAGCCGCGCCCGTGGCACCACGATGTGGACGCCCTTGGAGGGCTTGATCATCGGGCGCGGCTTTGAGCTCAGACCGTCGGCGCCGTGCAGGCGTGCCCGCACCTCGTCGCTGAAGGGCCCGGCCGCCAGCACCAGAACCCGCGCATTGACGCGGAGCTCACCCGCCGCCGACTCGCCGCTAGCGAGGACATCGCGCATCACCGCCCCAGCGACCTTGCCCTGCGCGAACTCCGGCCGCAGAAACTCGACGCGCGAAAGGCAAACCGCGCCGGCCTCGTGGGCGCCGCGGATGTTGGCCATCACGAGCCGGGCGTCGTCGGTCTGGGCGTCGAAGTAGCGGACGCCGCCGCGCACCTCGGGGTGCAGCAAGGGCTCGCACGCCAACAGGCCGTCCCGACGGAGCGCCTTGTGGCGCAGCACACCGGAGAAGGCGGCCAAGGTGTCGTAGATCGTCAGGCCCAGGTCGAGCATCAGCACGCCGTAGCGGCTGTCCTTGAACACCGGCACCACAAAGCTCTGTGGCACCGCGAGGTGGGGCGCCAGCTCGAGCAGCCGCTGCCGCTCGCGCACGGCCTCAAACACCAAGCCGACATCGCCCTGCTCCAGGTAGCGGAGCCCGCCGTGGATGAGCTTGCTGCTGCGCGAAGAGGTGCCACAGGCGAAGTCGCCGCGGTCGACCAGCGCAACGTCGAGGCCCCGTAGCGCGGCGTCGCGCGCGATGCCGGCACCGGTGATGCCGCCGCCAATGACGAGGAGGTCGAAGGTGCGCTGCGTGAGCGCGGCGAGCAGCTGCGGGCGCGCCGGCAGCGTCAGCCGATTCGGCAGCTTGAGCACAGACGGCGCATACGATGGGCCGCCGCGCGCGCCGATGGCCGCGCCTCCGCCGCCGGTCGCACTGCTTCCGCCGCCCGCCGGCGAGCGGTCGACCGCGCCTGTCCGGGTCACAACTTGCGCCTCGTCCATCCCGCCAAGGCCTCCGTCGTGCCGCGCAGCGGCCATCGCCGCAGGACGGTAGGGTGCCGCGGCGCCAGCAGTCTACGGATCGGGTCGTTGCTGCGCAACGACGCCGAGGATCTGCTCCAGGCGCGTTTGCAGGGCCAGCTGATCGACGATGTCGCGCAGGTAGTCGAGGCGCTCTGTCTCGACGACGAGCTTTGGGCCGAGGTCGTAACGCTCGAACCAGGTCTCATACGCCTCGTGCAGCGCGCGCAGGTAGCCGTCGGCGACCTCGCGCTCTTCGGGCCTGCCCCGCTTCATGATGCGCCGGCGGACGCCCTTCACGCTGCAGCGCAGGTAGATCAGCACGTCTGGGCGGGGCAGCGAATCGCGGATGGCGAGGTACATCGCCTGGTAGGTGGCGAAGTCGCGCTCCGACATCGTGCCCGAGCGCGCCAAGGTCGCGGCGAAGATCTCGGCGTCCTCGTAGATCGTGCGGTCCTGGGCATAGACGACGCCGGGGTGGCGCTCCATCAGGGCGCGGAGCTGTAGGTGCGCGCGGAACTTCGCGGAGAGAAAGTAGATCTGGCTGTGGAACGCATAGCGAGCCATGTCCGTATAGAAGTCGGCCAGGTACGGGTTGGCGTCGTTCGGCTCGTAAAAGGGCTGGATGCTGAAGCGACTGGCCAAAAAACCGGTCAGCGTCGACTTGCCCGCGCCCATGTTGCCGGCGATGGCGACAAATCGTGGGCCACCCAGCGCCGGGGCCTTGGCCCGCGTTCCGTCGTCGCCGGCGCCGACGAGCGCCGCGCCTTGTCGGGTCCGCCGTCGCAGTGCGCCGGGCCTGCCACCTTCGCCGGCCACGTCGCCACCACTGCCGAGGTCGCTCTCGCCGCCTCCGGAGCGCCCGCCGTCGACGCCGCTGGCGCCCACCACGTCACGCGCGCCTGAGCGCTCCTGTCGACCGATGGACCGCGACGGAGGCGCTCCAACGCCGAACAGCACCGCGTCTTCGTCGATCTGCCGCCCGCCGGACGCCTGCAGTCGGAGCTCCATGATCGCACCCGCGCCGTCGGCGAACGGCCGCGGCCCCGTGCCGCCTACGCCGCGCCGCCACTTCTGTGGTCCGAGGCGTAGCACCCCGTGGGCGACACCGCAACGGAAGGATGGCAGGGCGGTCCCGGTGCACAGACTTGACGTCGGGCCCGCGCCATGGTGTTTGGCCGCCATGGGCCGTCTCCGTCGCTTGCCGCAAGGTCCCCTTCCTGCTCCACCCGCGCCACGCGCCAAGATCGCGCCTTCGCGCCGGCCCGTCGCGCGGTGGGCAGCGCTGGCCCATCTGGCGATCGTCGGTCTGCTCAGCGCCTGCCGCGATGAGCCCGCGGAGGTGGTCGAGGCGGCCCGGATTGCGCTATCGACCCAGGACGACGACGCTTTTCTGGCGCTCTGCGAACCGAAGACCGCAGCGCTTTTGCGCAACGGCACAAAGGTTCAGAAGGAGTCGGGCCGGGTCTGGAAGCTCCTGCGCGACGGTCGGCCGAGCCCAGCTCTGTTGCCCAAAGGAGACATCGCCGAGGTGATCGAGTCGGGGCCAGTCGCCATGGTGGAGGTGCGCCTCGCCAACACCACGTCGCGGGTGCCCCTGCGCCTCGTGCGGGGTCAGTGGCGCTTGGACCTCATCGAGTCGGACACGCTCCTCGCGGCGATTCGCCCGGTGCCACGATGATCCGTCGTCGCCTGCGCCCGGCGGCGCCTTTGCAGACGGTTCGCCTCGGCGCGCCGTCCGCCCGTCTGGGCCGCAGGAGGGGTGCGTGAAGAAGGCGCTGCTCGGCTTCTTCTTGGTGCTGGTCATCGGCGCGCTCGGCTGGGCGTACCTGCGCTACTTCTATGTCCCGCCGGTCGATAAGGCTTTCCTCTCCGCCGTCGCCGCCGCCCGTTTGGGCGATGAGCAGGCGTTCTTGGCGGCGTTCACCGACAAGTCGCGGCCGGTCATCGCCGGGCTCGCTGGGCTCGCCCGCGGCCGCGATCCGCGAACCACCCGCAGCCACCCCTTCTACTTTCTCGTCACCGAACGCATCGAGGGCATCGAAGTCGAGCCCTCAGGCACCGTCGCATGGCTGACCCTGAGGCGCGACAGCGATCAGGCGACCAAGAGCACCTACGACCTCAGGCTGGTGCTTGAGGAGCGGGTCTGGCGCATCGACGCTTTTTCGTTCACCGGCCAGCGGCGCGTCGTCGACCGCGCCCGTTGAGGCTCGCGCCATGGGGAACGCTCACCGAGCCGGCAAGCCCGGAGTGCCGCGGGAGCGCCTTGACGAAGGCGCCGCTCGGGCCGCGATCTGCGAGGCGGCCCGCGAGATCTGGCAGCGCGGGCTTGGCGGCGCCGGCGATGGCAACCTCAGCATCCGACTCGACGCACGGCGGGTTCTCACCACGCCTTCGGCCTGTCACAAGGGCCATCTCCACCCCGACGATCTCGTGATCGTCGACCTGCAGGGGCGCACGCTTGAAGCTGCCCGCGGCCGCAAGCCCTCCTCCGAGCTGGTGCTGCACCTCGCCGCGTACGCGGCGCGCGAGGAGATCGGTGCGGTTATCCACGCCCACCCGCCGGCCGCGGTCGCGCTCGAGCTCGCTGGCGTACCGCTCTCGCAGATCTATGTCTCCGAGGTGGTATTTGCCTTTGGGCTCCCCGCGACCGCGCCCTACACCACGCCGACCACCGCCGAGGTCGGTCAGGTGTTGCAGGCGTACCTGCGTTGCTACGACGTGGTCCTGATGCCGCGCCACGGCAGCGTCACCGTCGGCGCCACCCTCGATGAGGCCGTGCTCCGCCTCGACGCGCTGGAACACAGCGCCAAGATCGCTTGGATGGCACACGCCATCGGCGCGCCGAGACCGATCGCCCCGGCCGAGGTCGCCCACCTGCACCGCATCGCCGGCCGTCCGCCCGCGGAACCTGGCGCAGTCGGCTGTCCACCGCTCGAGCCCGCCGGGGCGCGTCGCGGCGCTGCGGTGGTGGACGCACCGACGATGCGATCTGGGACAGCACTCGCGCCGACAGCCTCCAGCGAGGCCGCCAACGTCGAGGCCGCGCTCGTCGAGGCCGTCTTGGCGGCACTTCGCAAGGCTGCCGAATGAGGCAGTCACCGCCGGCCAGCGACTTCCTGGTGCGGGTGACGCCTTGGGGCCGTCAGTCGGTCAGTGAAGGGCAAGGGCCGCGCGGCTCGGAGGACGTGCACGAGCTCGACATCCCTGGCGGCCGCGAGGGCGCAGATGCGGCATTGGCGATGGCGAGTCGCTGCCAGCGCGCCCGCCACCCGTCGCTGATCCCGCTGGTCCACGCCAGCGCCGCCGCCGACGGCCGGAGCGTCCGCTTGTGCTGGCAGGCCCCCGACGGCAGCCAGCTCGACGAGGTCGCGGCGCGCCACGGAGCGATGCCGGAGGCCATGGTCGCCGCGCTGCTCCACGATCTCGCCGCTGCGCTGGTGCTGGCGCATGGCCGCGAGCTCGTGCTGGGTTGCCTCTCGACCCGGCGGCTCTTTCTCGCCCCGCCCGGCAGCGACGGCGTCGCGGCGCTGCGTCTCCTCGGCGCCGGTCTGCCCAGCCTCATCGAGGCTGGCGGCTTCGACATCGGCGGCGCCGATGGCCAGTCGTACGCGCTCCTCTACGACGAGCCCGGCGTCGTCGCACCGGAGGTCGCCAGCGGCCGCTCGCCGGGTCCCCCCTCCGACGTCTTTGCGCTCGGGGCCATCGGCGTCTCGCTGCTCATCGGCCGGCCCGTCTTCCCCGAGGCTGCGGCCGACCTGCAGCGGTTTGCGATGGAGGAAGGGCCTCCAGCCGACGTCGTCGCTGAGGTCCGCGGCTGCGCGCCCTTGCTGGCGCCTCCGCTGCTCGCCGCTCTCTCGCCGCATCCGCTCGGCCGCGCCGGCGCCCTCGCCGCCCTACGGGAAGCGATCGCGACACGACTCGGCGACGACGGCGTGGCGCGGGTCTCCATCGTGCGCGGCGGCGGTCCGTGGGAGATGGGATCGCCGATCATCCCGCTCGCGGCGTGGGCCGGAACGACCGCATTCGTCTCCCGCTTTCGCAAGCAGCGGCAGTCGCGGCCCAGCGCGGTGGGCATCACGTCATTCGCTTCGGTCGCAGCCGACGCCGGCTCTGTCCCGCAGCGCAGCGACGGTGGCCAGCCGTCATCGGTAGCGAGGCCTGAGCTTGGCGACGCCCTCGCTGAGGCCAAGCTGCGGACGGCGCTGCAGGAACTCGATCGCCAGCGGGCGCAGGCGCTGCGGGCTCCTACCGGTCGACGCAACCGCGCCGTCGATTTGATCGTGATCGGCATCACGGCGATCATCGCCGCTACCTTCCTCTGGATGGCCCTGCGCCGCGGCAGCGTCGAGGCAGGCCCAGGGCCGGCACCGGCCACCTGGCAACAGTACCGCAAGGCTCCGCCGACGCTTCCGAAGCGAACCGCGCTGCCCTCGACGCCAGGCCGTCGCGACCGCTAATGCGCGCGGACGCGGCAGGCTTCGACGGCGCGTGAAGCCTCCGGCAACGCCGACGGTCGTCGGCTGCCAGGCAGGCAGGGGCGACGAAGACCACGCCAGCGGCGAATACGTCAGCAGCGATCACGCCGCGGAATCCGCGAACCAGCCAGAACTTCAGATGTTTTTGAACTCGGTGGAGGTGAGGGGGATCGAACCCCTGACCTCTTGAATGCCATTCAAGCGCTCTCCCAACTGAGCTACACCCCCGAGGTCGCCCGTCTCCGGGCCGCGCTGCGCCGACCGCTCAGGTCCGCGCCAGCCTTCCTGTGGGGCGTTCCCCCGGAAGGCGACGGGGACTCTAAGACCAACGCGCGGCCAACGCAAGCCCCCCTGCCGTGCCCATTGACCCCGCCCCGATTCATCCCTACCCTCCCTGCCCCTACCGCCCGGCCTCGCCAGCGCGGAACCCGCTCCCTGCGGCCCCGACCGGCCGCCTAGGAGGCCCTCGATGACCGAGATTTTGCCGGCAGCGGCCGCCTTGGCCGAACAGGCGGTAGCCGCCGCGACGACCGATGAAGAGGATCGCCGCAGCGCGCAACGCGTCGAGGTTGAGCTCTTCGTCCGCGAAGTCGACGGCGATCGCATGTTCGTCCACCCGGCGTTGAACCTCTCGGCCACCGGCATTTTCCTGGAAAGCCACTCGTACTCGCTGCGCAGCGCCCTCGATCGCCAGTACATCGAGCTCGAGTTCGAGTTGCCCGACGCCGAGTCGTCGATCGCCGTCCGCGGCGAGGTCGTCGGAACGCGCCGGCTGCGCGGCTTCAGCACCGGCCTCGCCATCGCGTTCATCGATCTGTCGCCCGAAGATCAGGACCACATCGACCGCTACGTCGCCGACCGCCTGCGCGCAGGTGGCCAGGAGGGGCCCTCGGAGGAGGCCGCCCCGACGGCGATGAGCCGCCCCTAGTCGGCACGGCCAGCGCTGCCGCCGCCTCGAATCGCCCGGCGCAGCCCCGCCACCGGCCCCCTCACCTTCGACCCCAACGAGCTTGCCCCCACGGAGGCCACGATGTCTGGAGCGGTGATCGCGGTCATCGGCGGTAGCGGCCTGTATGCCGTCGAAGGCCTGGATGACGTTCAGGAACATCGCATCGAGACGCCCTTCGGTGCGCCCTCAGACGCCATCGTCGAGGGGGTCCGCAACGGCACCCGCATGCTGTTCTTGCCGCGCCACGGCCGCGGCCACCGCTTCAACCCGTCTGAGATCAACTACCGCGCCAACATCTGGGCGCTGCGATCGCTCGGCGCCACCGACGTCGTCAGCGTCTCTGCGGTCGGCTCGATGCGCGAAGATCTACCGCCGGGGACCTTGGTGCTGGTCGACTCCTTCATCGATCGCACGGTGTCCCGGCCGCGCACCTTCTTCGAAGGCGGCGTCGTCGCCCATGTGCAGTTCGCCGAGCCGACCAGCGCCCGCACGCGCGCCGCGGTGCAAGCCGCCGCAGCCCGCGCCGGCGTCGAGCTGCGACTTGGCGGTGCCTACGTCTGCATCGAGGGGCCGCAGTTCAGCACCCGCGCCGAGTCGACGCTCTACCGTACCTGGCCCAACGTGGCCGTCATCGGCATGACCAACCTGCCCGAGGCCCGCCTGGCGCGCGAGGCTGAGCTGGCCTACTGCACGATGGCCCTGGTGACGGACTTCGATTGCTGGCACACCGGCCACGACGACGTCTCGGTCGAGGCGGTCGTCGCGGTGATGCGCGCCAATGTCGCCAAGGCCAAGGCCGTCATCGAGGCGCTGGCTGACGCGCCGCCAACGGCGCCCTGTCCAAGCCACAGGGCCCTCGACTTCGCCATCATGACCGCGCCGGAGGCCATTCCGGCTGAAGCCCGCGCGCGGCTCGCCCTCTTTCTCGATGCGGTGCAAGCGCGCCGCCAGGGAGCCCTCTGATGCACGTGCTGGTGGTCGGGTCCATGGCCTACGACTCGGTGGAGACTTGGGCCGGCAAGCGGGATCGCGCGCTCGGCGGCTCAGCCACCTTCTTCTCGATGGCGTCGTCGCACTTTGCGCGGACGGACATCGTGGCGGTGGTCGGCGAAGACTTTGACCCGCGCGATCTCGAGCGCCTCCGCAAGCGCGGTGTGGGCCTCGAGGGCGTCGAGACACGGCCCGGCGAGACCTTTCGCTGGGGCGGCCGCTATTCGCGCTACTTCGAGACCCGCGAGACGCTCTTTACGGAGCTCAACGTGTTCGCGAGTTTCCGACCGGTCATCCCGGAAGCGCTGCGCAACGCCGAGGTCGTCTTCCTCGCCAACATTCACCCGCGCCTGCAGGGCCAGGTGCTCGACGCCATGCGCAAGCCGGCGTTTGTCGCCCTCGACACGATGAACTTCTGGATCAATGGCGAGCGCGAGCCTCTGATGGCGGTCATGCCGCGGGTAGACCTGCTGCTGCTCAACGACGAAGAGGCCTTCGCCCTCAGCGGCTCGGGCAACATGCTGCAGGCGGCCGAGGCGATTCGCGCCATGGGGCCGCGCGCGGTGGTGATCAAGCGTGGCGAGCATGGCGCGTGGCTGTTTACCGCTGAGCGGTCGCTTCAGGTACCCGCCGTGCCCCTGCGCGAGGTCACGGATCCGACGGGCGCCGGCGACTCGTTCGCGGGCGGTTTTGTCGGCTGGCTGGCGCGCCGCGGCCGATTCGACACCGACACCCTGGCCGAGGCCATGGTCGTCGGCACCCTCGTCGCCTCGTGCACGGTCGAGGACTTTAGCGTCGACGGCCTCGAGCGGCTGACGCAGGCCACCCTCGTCGAGCGTCACCAGCGCATTCGCGGCGTGGTGTCCGACCTCGCAGTGAATTGGCAGGCAGGAGGGTCCGAATGAGCGCCGAGCGCCAAGAACCCAGCGCCGGTGGCGGTACGACCCCGCCGCGTTGGCTCGATCTCGTCAGCGATCCTCGGGTGTCGCAGGTGATGCACCGGGTCGTGACCTGGCGGGCGCCCAAGCCCGTCGTCGGCGCCGCCATCCGCGCCTTCTCCCGCGCCTACCCGGTCGCCCTCGATGAAGCGTCGCGTCCGGTCGCGGACTATACGACCTTCCAGGACTTCTTTACCCGGACCCTCAAGCCGGGCGCTCGTGCGATCGAGACCGATCCACGCCTGCTGCCCTCGCCCGCCGATGGCCGCCTCTCCGCGTTCGGCCCGCTCGGTGTCGGCCGGCTCGTGCAAGCCAAGGGCGTCGACTACAGCCTCGATGCGCTGCTCGGCGACCGCGACGAAGCCGATCCCTACCGCTACGGCAGCTACGCCGTGGTCTACTTGGCACCCTTCAACTACCACCGCGTCCACACGCCCTGGAACGGTACCCTCACCCACTGGCGCTACGTGCCCGGCGCTCTCTACCCGGTCAACGGTCTCGGCCTCCGCCACGTGCCGGGGCTCTTCTCCAAAAATGAGCGCTTTATCGCGCACTTCGACACCGAGTTCGGCCGCGCTGCGATGATCATGGTCGGCGCCACCTTCGTCGGCCACATGAAGGTGGTCTTCACCGACCTCGCCGCCAACGATGGCCAGCCCGCCAGCGGCTGCCAGCGCCCAGACGACCCGCTCTCGCTCCGTCGGGGCGAGGAATTCGGCGTTTTCGAGATGGGCTCCACCGTCGTGATGGTCTTCGAGCGCGACGACGTGCAGCTCCACGTCGGTCTCGGCGACGCGGTGCAGATGGGGCAGGGTGTCCTGACTCTGCCGGAGCGCGCGGCATGACCCTGCCGCCGGGCCACTGGGCGCGCGGACCCATCGCGGTGATCGACACCGAGACCACGGGCCTCGAAGCGCACCTGGGCCACCGTCTGCTGGAGGTCGCGGTCGTCCACTTCGACGACGGCGAGATCTCGGGCCGCTGGAGCGCTGTCGTCGATCCCGAGCGCTCCATCCCCGAAGACGTGCAGGCGTTGTGTGGCTTTCGCCCAGCCGATGTCGAGGGCAAACCCCGCTTCGCCGACATCGCCGACGCCTTCTTGCAGCAGCTGCAGGGTCGCCTGCTCTGCGCCTACAACGTGCCCTTCGATCGCGCGTTCCTCTTGTACGAGCTTGCGCGCTGCGGGCGTGCGTTGCCTGAGGGCGCGGTCTTTGTCGATCCGCTGGTCTTGGCCAAGGTGCAGCACAAGGGCCAAGGCAAGATGAAGCTGGGCCTGGTGGCGCAGCGGCTCGGCATCGCGCTCGAGGAAGCCCACCGCGCGGAACCAGACGCGGTCTGCGCCGGCCAGGTGCTGCTCAGCCTTGCCGCGCAGACGCCAGCCGACCTCGACGAAATGCTCGATCTCCACGAAGGCTGGGAGGCGGAGCAGCACGGCGCCAAGCAGGCGTGGCGGCACAACAAAGCGGGAGCTTCCACGGCGACGGTCGGCGACATGCGCGCCGAAGAGGGGCTCGGCCCTACCTATCCGCACGGCGATGAGCTGGATCCCATTCGTTACATGTTCCTGCGCGGTACCGGCCGAGCCTAGCGGCGCCCCGGCCCCACCCGGCCCCTCAGGCCTCATCGTAACGTCCCTCCGCACCACCCGCGGCGCCATGGCGCAGCCCGACTTCCGCCTTCTCTGCCAGGAGCCCGACCATGCGCCTGTCGCAGCTGATCCTGCCCGACCTCGACGAGGCCTTCGCCCGCGATCGCGAGGCCGTCGCCGAGCTCTTCGAAGAGCTCCACACCGAGGACTTCGCGGACCTCATCGAGCGCGCGCCGATCGAGCTGGCCGTCCAGATGCTGCTCGCGCTCGACCCGGAGCAGGGCGCCGAGGTGCTCGCCTCGGTTGAACCCGACCTGCAGGTGGAGCTGTATCGCCGCCTCGGCCCCGAGCGCGCCGCCCCGCTTGTCCACGAGATGCCGTCGGACGACCGCGCCGACTTCGTCGCCGAGCTACCTGACGCCGACGCCGACGCGCTGCTCGCCCGGATGGACCCTGAGGAGGTCGCCGACGTCCGTCTGCTCCGTCAATGGGAGGACGGTACCGTCGGCTCGCTGATGTCGACCGACGTTCTGGCGGTGCCGGCGACGATGACGGTCGATCAAGTCATCGGCCAGGTCCGCACCCACGGCGACGACGCCGAGACGGTCTACTACGTCTATGTCCTCGGACCTTCACGTGAGCTCATGGGCGTCGTCAGCTTGCGTGAGTTGATCTTTGCGCGCCCAGACGCCGCCGTCGCCGAGGTGATGCGCGAAGAAGTGAAGGCGGTGCAACCGGCGATGGCCGCGGAGGACACCGCGCGGCTTATCCAACACTACGACCTCATCGCGCTGCCCGTGATCGACGACCAGCACCGCCTGCTCGGTCTGGTCACGGTCGACGACCTCTCCGACGCGCTCGCGGAAGAAGTAACCGAAGACATTCACAAGATGGGCGCGGTTCGGCCGCTTGAAGACTCGTATTTCGGCACCGACTTCGTGACCTTCGTCCGCAAGCGCGCGCCGTGGCTGGTGGCGCTCTTTGTCGGCGAACTCTTCACCGGCGACGCCATCACCTGGTTCGACGACGTCATCCAGCGCGCGACCGTCCTGGTCTCGTTTCTGCCCCTGATCATCAGCTCGGGCGGCAACTCCGGCTCGCAGTCGGCAACGCTCATCATCCGGGCCCTGGCCGTCGGCGAGGTCAACCTGTCGCAGGCCAGCCGCGTCCTGTCGCGCGAGCTCGCGATGGGCGTCACCCTCGGCCTGCTCCTCGCGACGATCGGCGCGCTGCGGGCGCTGCTTTGGGGCGACGGCGGCGCCATTGCCATCACCGTCGGTCTGACCCTTGTCGCGGTCGTTACGCTCGGCACGGTGGTCGGCTCCATGCTGCCCATCTTTCTTGAGCGCATCGGCCTCGATCCGGCCGTTTCGTCGACGCCCTTCATCGCCAGCCTCGTCGACCTCATCGGCATCGTCATCTATCTCAGCCTCGCGTCCTGGATCTTGGTATGAGCCCCAACGCGCAGCTTCCGCCGACCGCCCACGTCGAGGTCGAGCTGAAGCTCGAGCTGGACTCTGCGCTCGATCATGCGGCGCTCGCCGCCGCTCTCCATGCGCTCGTCGGAGAGCCTCGGCACCTCGCCCAGCGCAACCTCTACTTCGACACCGCAGGACTCGACCTGCGTGCCGCGCGCGCCATGCTCCGGCTGCGGCTCGAGACCGGGGGCGCGCAGCTGACGTTGAAGCACCGACCCCGGCTGCACGACGGCCTGATGCAAGTCGAGGAGCTGGAGCTGGCGTTGCCAATGCCGCTCGCCGAGGCCTGGCAAGCGCGAACGCCGACCACCCTGCGTCCGGCGGAATGGCCCACCGCGCTGAGGCCCATCGCGCTCGCCTTGGAAACTTTGCAAAAGGCGCCGGCGACGCTGCATCTGCTAGGCGCCATCACCAACGAACGGCTGTGCTTCGACGTGCCACGCGCCGCCCTCGACGCCACGGCGCCACCCGGGGCAGTGCTTAGCCTCGAGCTCGACCGCAGTCTCGGACCGGGCGGCGAAGAGCGCTTCGAGCTGGAGCTGGAGGACCAAGACGCTGCGCTGGTGCGCCCGGCCCTGGAGGCCTGGCTGGAGGCGCAAGGCGTCCAGTTCGCGCCAAGCGCAGAGTCCAAGTATGCGTGGTTCTTGCGCGGTCTCGGCCGCGACGTGCTGCAAGAGCGGGACGACTGACGCCGCGCATCTCGCGCGTTGGCGAGGTCTTGCGAGGGTGGGCCGGCAGCCACAGGGTGCGAGCAGAGCTTGTCGCTAGCGCCGCCCGGGCGGAATTTTGGAGGGCGGCTCAAGGCGAGCGCACCACCGCCTCACCTTCGAGCGCTCAGACCCAAGCGCTGGCCCACCCCAAAGCAACGCTCAAGTGGCCCGTCCTCGGGCTTTCGGCTAGTCGCCTCGGCGCAGCTTTGGCGGCATGAAGAAGCTGACGCCGACGCTGGTCATCAGGTTGAAGCGCATCTTCTTGCCCGACTCTTTGCTGTCGCGGTTCACCGACAGCGCGCGATCGGTGGTCAGCGCCTCGAGATTGGCAGTAAGCGCAATGAGCTCGGAGAGGAAGAGGCGGAAGCCGCCGCCCGCGCCGACCGCCAGTCCGCCGCCGCTGCTCAGCGCCTCGCCGGTGCTGCCGGTGATCGCGAGGCCGCCGATCATGTCCACGTGAACGTCGAAGTGGACGCTCTTTCCGTTGAGCCACATCAGCTTGCCGACCAGGGGCGATACCGACACGTGGCCGAGCGCCATCATCCGCATGCTCGAAGCCTCCATGACGAACGTGTCGTTGGTGCGGGTGACTTTGGTGTCGACCTCTTCATAGGTCGCCGTCGTCAACGGCAGGCCCACCTGCAGCCGGCCGCCGAAGCTAAGCCAGTCGAAGAGGTGGAAATCGTAGCGCGCGCCCGGGAGGATGTTGCGGACGTAGGGATCGCCGATGGTGCCGCCCAGGATGCCCGCCACCTCGTGGCGCGATTCGCGGACCAGCAGGGCCCGGCGCACAGCGCGGCTGCCGGCGAGCACGTCGTCGGCCCTGGCCGTCTGCGGCGCCAAGGTCGTCAGGAGCGGCAGCAGCGTGCACGCGAGGGCCGCCACCGTCACGGCGAGACGGCCGACGCCGCGGGAAACCGTCAGCAACGCCCGGGGCGAGGGCTGACACAGGCGCAGAGCTTCGAGCAAGCGATGCAAGTGAGCCTCCGTCAACGCTGGTAGCGGTACTCGACCGTCGGTGGGATCCAGAAGCCGAGCTTGGCGCCGCCGAAGACGTGCTGCATGAACCGGTCGCCGGCCTGGAAGCTCTCCATCATCAGCGTATCGCGAACCTCAAACGACAGGGTCAGCGCCCGCAACAGGTGCAGCCGCATGCCGACGCCGATCTGGCCGGCCGGCTTGATCGAGGCTGTTGCCGTGGTCCGTACCCCGCCGGCGCCGAGCACGCCGTAGATATCCATCTGCACCACCGCAACGCCGAAGCTCGAGAACTTGCCGAAAATGGGCGAGAACTGTACCTCGGCAAAGCCCGTGGCCTGCAGCAGCGAGCGCTCAGGGAAGAGGCCGAAGTCGCGCTGAATCGACAAGAAGGTCTCGTTCTCGCTGCCGAAGGGCTTGCTGCCCGAGAGGCCGACAGCCCAGTGCTCGTTGAGATGGACCAGCAGGCCCGCGTCGACGCTCAGGTGCCCCATCATCGGGTCGCCGAGCGATGCCGAGCCGCCGGCCAGCACCTCCACACGACCACCCTTGAGCAGATAACGCTGCTGAAAAACCCGCACCGAGCGCTGCAGGTCGGCCTCGCCCTGCCTCGCAAGCGCGTCCGAGAGGCGGTTCCGCTTTTCGCGGCTGCCCGGCTCTTCAGGCGCGCTGCCAGGACTCGGCGTGGCGCCGCCAGCGTCGCCGCCGGTCTCGGGCGTGGCCTCGCCCGCCTCTGGCGCGGCGGGTGCCGTGGGGGCCGCCGCAACGCCGCGTGACAGCAGCAGGCATGCACCCAGCCACAACGACGCGTGGGCGACGCCGCGCCGCGACGAGGTGCGATCGCAGGCGAGTCGCCGCGATGGCGCAGGCCGGGGGTCCATTGGGTCGTTCGGCCGGGGCCATCCCATCTCGATCACCCTCCGATGGCGCGCGGCGGGCCGGGCTCCCGCGCTGTTTGCCCAGCGCCAGGGCGATGCCAGGGCCGGAAACGCCGCTGCGGTACTCTAGACCAGCGCCGGTCAAAACGCCAGATGGCCACGCCCTCTCGATCGCCGCAGCCCGGCGGCCCCTGCCACACGCTGCGGTCGGCCGCTAGCGAGCGACTGGAGGCAGCGGCGGCGCGTAGGGATCGTCGGTGCTGGACGGCTGGTTGGGCAGCTGTGCGTGCGCCGTCCCCTTGGAGCTGCCACTCTTTGCGGCCGGGGAGCGCTGGCGGTCGGCTTCGGCGCGCGCCTTGTCGGCCTCGGCCTTGGCCCGCTCCGCCTCCGCGCGCTCTTTCTCTACCTCTGCCCGCCGACGCGTCGCGTCCCGTTCGGCGGCCTCGATGCCGCGGACGTCGAAGACGCCGTCGCGGAAGTCTTCCCAGCTCTCGCCGCGCTCGGCCCGCTGTGCCATCTCGCAGGCCAGCCGCCCCATGGTGAAGCCGGCCTCGCGTTGCTGCTCGCAGACGCCGCGCAGCGCGGTCGCCGCCGATTGCGTGTCGCCGCCGAGGCGCGTCAACTCGCCGACGAGGTAGGTCCACTCCAGGCGGGCGTGGAGGAGCTTGGGCGGCGCGTCGCGCAACGCGCGGTTGAGCAGGCCCACGGTGCGCTTGCGCGCTGCGACGATTTTGCGCTCGAGCGCCGGATCGAGGCCGCCATAGGGGCGCTGCCGCTTCAGCACGTACGTAAAGTAGAGCGCAGCGGCGATCTGTTCGGTGAAGTCGGCGCGGCGCACGTGCAATACGTTCATCAGGTGTTGGTAGGCGGCGGCGGCGTCGGTGCCGGCCGAGCGCGCAGACCGCTTGAGCGTGCTACGCGCGTAGTCGGCCACTTCCGGCGGTGGCATTCGCTCGAATTCGCCGGCCCAGGCTGCATAGCCGCAGCTCGGGCAGACCACGACGAGGTTGGAGTAGGCGCGGGTCGGCATCTCAAGGTCGGAGTCGCGGCGTGTCGTGTCGCGGCCGTCAGCGCCCTTGGCCGCCGCCTCAGCGCCATCGACTGGGCAGCGGTAGGTCCGCCGTGGTGGAGGCTCTGGCGCGGGATCGCGACGGCCCGGCGCTGGCGCGGCTTCTGGCGGCGGGGGGACGTCCCCAGGTGGGGGCGGCGCTTCGTTGGAGCTGGGTGGGTCGTCGCTGCTCGCAAGCGCCACTCTCGGCCATCCCGCGCCGACCAGCCAGACCGCCGCCACGCCTGCCGCCACGCTCAGCGCGGCGAAGGCGCCACGTTGGGCCCGCGATCTGGCCGCCCCTTGCGTCAGGTGCTTGATCCTCTGGACAATCTTGCTGCGGTCCATACCAACGCCCCTCATGCCTGCGCCTCGCAGGCCCGCATCCTAGCACCCTCGGGACCTTGGAGCGAGACGCTGTCCTGATGCCGCGTGGCCCCCGATTGCCAGCGCTGTATCACCTGCTGTATCTTGAAGCGACATGAAGGTGAGTGTCCGATCGTCGGACACTCCAACGCTGCTAGGAGAGACACTCACTGCGAAGCGTCGTGACGCGTCAGGCCCGCCTGGCGCCTCGCTCGGCCCCGCTTCGCCTGACCTGGAGGGGCCATGATCGACTGGCTGAAAGGAATGCCCGCCATCGCAGGCATCAGCGATGACGCGCTGCGCGACCAACACCTCGCGCTGCAGCGCCACATCCGCATCGTGCG
The DNA here is from genome assembly GCA_947491025.1 of Myxococcales bacterium. Classification (GTDB taxonomy): domain Bacteria; phylum Myxococcota_A; class UBA9042; order UBA9042; family UBA9042; genus SXNM01. Next base: position 169,561 of record CANLIC010000002.1, on the reverse strand, counting down.
CTACGCTGTGCCCATTGCCGTGCTGATCATCATCACCATCACCGTCCTGCACATCCGCTCGACCTTCTCGGAGATTCGCGCCGAGGACCTCGGCGGCGCGTTCGAGAAGCAGGCGGCGCGGGTGCTGCCCAAGGTCCAGAAAGCGGCCATGGAGGTCGGTGAGCAGGTGGCGCCGGTTGTCAGCGAGGCCTTCGCGAGCCAGCTCGACAAGGCCTTCGACCGCCTGGCTTCGCGCCTCGACTCCGAGGTCGGCCAGCTCGGCGAGGCGTTGCCGCAGACCTTGGAGAAGCAGCTCCAGCGCAAGATCGAGACCGCCAATGCCTCGGCGGCGGAGAAGATCTACGAGGCCTTCCCAGAGCTCCGCAAGGACCCGGCCAAGGTCGAGGCGTTGATGAAGGCGTTCCAGGGTGGCGTGGCGATCTGGGCCTCCCGCACGCTGACCGGCACCTTTGCGCGACACATCAAGGATCTCGAGAACATCAAGACCACCCTCAACGGCTTCGTCCTGGCGCAGAACCGCGCTGTCAAGGTCGACGCTGCCGCGGCCCAAGAGCGCGGCGAGGTCAAATCGCAGACCAAGATCACGCCGGACCAGATCCTTGCCCTGTGGCTGGAGATCCTCGACGAGGCGCTGCAAGGCGAAGGCGGCGACAGCGACCTCTTCGAAGCACCCGCCGAGGAGCCCGCCGGCAAGAGCGGTGCCCCGGCCCCGGCCAAGAAGTGAGCCGCCCACGCGCCGCGATTCGTCGCTGGCGCTGCGACGCACACCAACCACTCAAGGAGCTCTGCAATGACTGACACCACCCACGCCGCCGCGACCGTGCTGCGCGCCCACCTCGAAGGCGAGGTCACGCGCCTGCACCGCGAACGCCGCAACGGCCTCATCTTCGGCGGCCTCGCCGTCCTTCTCGTCATCCTCTACTCGCTGTGGATCAGCGCCCAGGCGACCTATTGGAGCCGCCCCGACAACCTCGCCCTGACCGCCGCCGGTCTTGTCGAGGCCTACATTCCCTCGATGAAGCGGGCAGCCGTCGAGACCGTCCAGCGCGAGGCGCCTGCGCTCGCCATCTACGTCGGCGACCAGGTCAGCTCCGAGGTGCCACGGCTGATCCGGGAGATGGTTTCGGCGATCATCACCGAGTACGCCGAGAAGTTGACTGATTTCGCGGCGACCAAGTATGTCGAGGCCTTCGCGACCCTGATCCAAGAGACCCGCGCCGAGCTGCAACAAGCCGTCGCCGCCGAGGCTCCTGCCGAGCAAGAGCTGCTGGTAGCCAAAGCGCTCGAGCGGCAATTCCAGGCCATGGGCAAGAAGGTCGAAGAGGGCGAACTGCAGAGCGATCCGCTCTTTGTGCAAATCGAGAAGAGCCACCAGGCGCTGGCGAACCTCAACAAGCGCCTGCAGAAGCTCATCAGCCAGGACGACCGCAATGTGCCGCGCAAGGACAAGCTGACCAAGCGCTTCCTCGGCACCTTCTGGCGCTTCGTCCAGCAGGAGAACCCCGACGTCAAGGTCGAGGGCGATGGCGTCGCAGCGCCGGCCGGCAAGTAGGGATTAGCGCCGCAGAATCAGCCGACGGCCCGGAGGCAGGACGACATGTGCGCGTCGTCCGCCTCCCTTTTCGGCGCGAAGTTCGACCTCGCTAACCGCAAGGCTGCTGAGCAACGGCTCCACCAGCGCTGGCCACTCGAGCGCAGCGATGATGCCGGGGCGGCCAAGCTCCTCGACGAGGCCAAGGCTGTGCAAGCCATCGGCATCGACGCGGTAGAGGTCGGCGTGGAGCAGGACGCCACCATCGCCGCGCGCGTGTTCGTCGACGAGCGCAAACGTCGGGCTGCGAATCGCCGTCGCGTCGCACCCGAGCCCAGCGGCGACACCGCTCATGAGCGTCGTTTTGCCAGCGCCGAGCTCGCCGCGCAGGAGCAAGACGTCGCCGTCAGCCAGCGCGCCGGCGATGGCGACGCCGAGGGCGATCGTCGCAGCGGCATCCGGCAGTTCGACTTCGACGCCCTCGCCCGCAGCCTTCCCGGGCCCTGCGCTCACTGGAAGCGCACCGCCTCGATCACCACGGTGCGCCGTCCACGCGGGGTGTGCACCGCCACCTCGTCGCCGACCACCTTTCCAATCAAGGCCTTGGCGATCGGTGAGGCGTAGCTGATGAGGCCCTTCGTCAGGTCGCTCTCGTGCTCGCCGACGATCTGGTAGGTCATCGGCTCCGCGCTCTCGTCGTCGACGTCCAAGACCTCGACCGTTGCACCAAAGATGACGCGGTCGCCCGAGAGGGTCGCCGGGTCGATCACCTGCGCGGTCGAGATCAACGACTCCAAGTGCTTCATCTGGCCGTCGATGTGGCCCTGACGGTCCTTGGCGGCGTGGTATTCGGCGTTCTCGCGGAGATCGCCGTGGGCCCGCGCCTCTTCGATGTCGCGGACGTTTTGCGGCCGCTCGACCTCTCGCAGGTGGCGCAGCATCTCGTGCAGACGGGCGTGGCCTCGCGGCGTCATCGGTGCAGTCGACATGGTTTCCTCTCTGGCGCCCACGCAGGGGCTCGCGAACGACACCCGCCGTGCGCCCAGAAGGGCCAGCGAGCACTCGATGTTCGTTCCAACCACGCGGCCTTCTGCCGCGCGTCTTGGGACCTCTGCCGCTAGAGACGCGAAGGTGGATTCTCATCCTCGGTCGCGCTGCTCGTCCATTGTTTCGTGGGCCTAGCGCCCTCAGGTCGCGAGCGGCGTCGTTCTCGCAGACCGTCCCCCCGTCTCATCGCCTGTCGTAGCGCGTCATTCAGCCGCGTACGACAAGGCCATCATCGCCCAGCCGGTACTGGGGGCCAAGCCCCGCGCGCACCGTCTCTGCGAAGGGGCTGAGGTCCAGGCCCTGCTGCACCGCGATCTCTGCGGCGAACGCTCGCACCCGCTGCGACTCGTCCTCCGCGATGCGCTTGGCGAAAGCCTCGATCACCTCGGGCCCCGGATAGCTCGACAGACCGTCGAGGGCAAAGAAGCGAATCTCGTCCGAGCGCGAGTCGAGCAGTGTGTGGAGGGCGTCGCGGACCCGCGGATGCTGAAAGTCTCGCAGATTGCTGACGATCTCTCGCATCCGCTCCAGCCCCTCGTGGTAGCCGGGATCACAGTCATTCATCGCCTTGAGCAAGACGTCGACCGCCCGGTCGTCGCCCGTGATGTCGCGCAGCGCCCGAAGCGGAAAGTAAACCGCCGTCGACTTCTGGACGAAGGCCTCAATGGGCTCCAGCGCGGCGTCGCCGGCCTTGCGCAACAGCTCGTAGCAGTAGGTCTTCTCTTCCTCGTCCACCGTCGGCCCGTCGACCCGGATGGTGAAGCGCTGCAGGAGCGCCGTGAGCGCCTCCGCGGTGCCGAGCCGGCTGAGCTCGTCCATCGCCTCGTAGCGCTCGTAGGTCTGGCGATAGCGATCGGTCAAACGCTTGCGCGCCTTGTCGATCTGCTTGCCAGGATCCCTGTTGCCGAACAGGGCGTCGAACAGGCCCATCGCTGCGTCCTCCCGCTGCCACGCCGCTCCAGACAGCGGCGGGCCCGCAGGATAGCAGGCAGCGTCTGGCTGTCCACGGTGCCCGACCGAACGCTGGGTTGCGGACGCGCGCGGCCCTGCTACCGTACGCTCATGCCGCCACCGCCTGGCCCGGCCACCGACCACCCCCGGCCCGCCGACGCCCAGATCCCAGCACGGGTGACGCCCCGGCCGTTGCTCATCTGGCTGTTCGCGCTGCTGATCTCGGCATGCGGTGGCGCCCCTGTGCGCCACGACCCACCAGAAGCACCCCCGCCAGCCGGCCTCGATGATCTCGAGCCCGGCGCCAGCGCCGTCGAGAGCGCCGAGGCGCCCGCAGCCAGGGCTGAGGTCCGCGCCCGACTGCCGCGGATCGACGCCGAGCGCGCGGCGACCTGTACCGCCTGGTCCGCGCTTGCGACCAGCGCCGGCGAGCGCCACGGCGTCGAGCCGCTGCTGCTTCTGGCCGTCGCCTGGGTCGAGAGCGGCTTCGTCGCCAGCGCGCGTTCAACCGCAGGCGCCCGCGGCCCGATGCAGCTCATGCCCGCGACCTCGCGCGGCTTCGGCTGTGATGATCCGGACGATCCGCCCTGCGCTTTCTCGGCTGCCGCAGCCTTCCTCGCCAAGCTCATGCAGCGATTTGGCGGCGACGTCCACTACGCGCTGGCGTCGTACAACACCGGTCCAGGCCGCGTCATCGCGTCCTACCGCGCCCAGACTCCGCCACCGAGCCTTTGGTACGTCGAGCGTGTGCTCGCCGCGCGCGCAGGACTCCAGCGGCACGGCTGCCAGCCGCCCCCTTCAGGGTCTGTCGTGCCACCCCCTTAGGGGGGCTGCCGTGGCCGTCGCGCGGGCCTGCGCTACTCGTCGTGGTTGACCATCGAGACCATCGGGGTGCCGGTGTCGCGGAAGCGGAGCTTGCCATGGGCAGCCTCGCGCAGCGCGGTGACGCACTCCTTGTTCTTGCTCTCGATGGTCGCCGTCGCTTTCTCGCGCAGCTGGCGCGCCCGCTTCGAAGCGAGCAGCACGAGGCCGAAGCGGTTCGGCACGTTGTCCAGGCAGTCTTCGATCGTGATGCGAGCCATCGGAGGCCTCTCGTCGTCGTTGCCCCGCCAGGGGCCGAAGTTGGGAGCGGTGAAATTCCGCGACTTTGTTCGCGGTCCGCACCCGGCCCGTGCGTCGTGTGCGTCAGCGATGACGCCGCCGACCGGTGCACCGGGGGCTCGTATGATACGCGCATCGCCGTGCCGGTCAATGGGCCCCCGCCTCGGATCACGGGAACGCGCCGCTGAACCGCGGTTGCCCCTCGATCGCCGAAGGGCTACACTCCCGGCGCTGGAGGTGTGGCTTGGCGGCGGATTCTTCCATGGGCGGCAGCCAGAGCCAGGTCGGGCGCGTCATTGGGGGGCGCTATGAGGTCGTCGGCCGCCTCGGTAAGGGCGGCATGGCCGTCGTCTACCGGGCCACCGACCACACCCTCGGCCGCACCGTCGCCATCAAGGTCTTGCGCACCGACGTCGCCAAAGACCCCGTCGCGGCCAAGCGCTTGGTCCGCGAGGCGCGAGCGGCAGGCCAGCTGCACCACCCCAACATCATCACCATGCACGACGTCGGTGAGTCCGACGGCATGGTCTACATCGTGATGGAAGTGCTCAACGGCACCGAGCTGTCCGACTTGATGGACGAGCTCGGACCCCTCGGCCTGTCGCGGTCGATCGACATCGCGCGCCAGGCGGCCAGCGGCCTCTCCTGCGCCCACGCCCATCGCATCATCCACCGCGATATCAAGCCAGAGAACCTCTTCGTGCTTCCCGGCGAGAATGGCGGCGATCTCGTCAAGATCCTCGATTTTTCGATCGCCAAGCTACCGACCAACATGGTGACCGCGGCGCTGACGCGGGCAGGCTCGGTCTTCGGCACGCCGCATTATATGGCGCCCGAGCAGGTCGAGGGACGTGACGTGTCGGCTCAGACCGACATCTACGCCCTCGGCGCCGTGCTCTACGAGTCGCTGCTGGGCGAGCCCCCCTTCGACGGCGACTCGGTCATCGACATCCTGCTGCATCACGTGCGCAGCACCGCCAAGCGCGTCGACTTCGACGGCAGAAAGCTGCCGGCCGGACTCGCCGACCTCGTCGAGTCGATGCTGGCCAAGAAAGAGAGCGATCGTCCCGCATCGGCTGAAGAGGTCGAGCGCCAGCTTGAGCGCTGCATGGCCGAGGCCCGGGAGATCGACACGCGGCCGGCCACGACGGAGATGTCTGTCGTCGACGCGGCAACCCTCGATCCCGACATGACGTTCCGCCTCACAGGCGACATGTTGGCCCAGCTGATGGCCGCCCGCCCGCCCGATGAAGTCCCAGCCGTCGGCGTGGCCTCTTCGTCGCCGCCCGTGCAAGCACCGACCGCCGCGACCCCGCCGCGCCCGAACCCGCCGCGTCCGGTCGCCGCGGAGCCATCGCCCGTCGTCAAGCTGGCGCGGAGCCTCGTCGCGCCGCCGGTCGCCGCAAAGCCCCGCCCCGAGGCTTCCGTTGCGCAAGTGCCGAGCGATCTCCCGGGTGCTTGGGAACCCGCGGCGCAGGAGGCGGCGCCGCCTCCGCCAGAGGAAGACAGCGGTGGCCGCACTGTGATCGGCCACGGTGTCGCGGCTCTGGTTCGGGAGCAGGCCGCCCGCATCGAGGCTGCCCGCGCCGCCGGCTTGCCCGCGCCGCCGCCGCCGCCACTCCCCGCCACAGCCCCTGGGCCCTCGGTCAGCGCGCCCGGCGCCCGCCCGCCCCCGGCTTCGCCGCCAAGGGCCGCGGCACCCAGCTCCGGCCCGCCGCCGGTACCCGTCCGCCCTGGGCCACCACCGGCGGGTCACCCGCCCGCCCAGCCACGTCCTGCCGGACCGCCGCCTGGTGCCTCGGCTGCGCGCCCGGGTGTGCCTCCGCCGCCGCCTGGCGGCAGCGCTCCTGGCGCACGGTCAGTCAGCCGTTTGACGCGGTCACCGGCCGAGGACATGCGAGTCACCCGACCCGAGGCGGACTTCGAAGAGGAGCGTCGCCACGCCGCCTCGGCCGCGACCATCACCGTCAGCGCGAACGATCAGGCTGAGCTGGCCGCCCGCGTCGCCGCACAGCTCAAGGCCGACGCCGACGCTTCGCAGCCGGCAGCGGACGCTGACGCCATGCCCCCGAGCAAGGACAGGCGCCTTGGCCTCTGGCTGGGCATCGGCGCGATGGTCGTCATCGCGGCTGGCGCCATCGCCGCCATCTTTTTGCTTCGCTAAGCCCACCATTCCCACTTGGCTGCGTCCGTTTTTGAACCGGCGGCGCGCTGGCCGGAGCCCCTGTAGGAGAGCCGATGTCCGCCGACTCGCAGCCCGTAGCCCCGCCGACCGGTGGCGAACTGTCCAAAAATTACGACCACATCGCGGCAGAGGCGCGCTGGGCCGATGCCTGGGCCGAGTGGGGCATCTACCGCTACGACAGCGAGAGTCCGGCCGCGCGCGCGGGCCGAACGTTCTCGGTCGACACCCCGCCGCCCTACGTTTCGGCCGCCCACCTGCACGTCGGCCACGCCATGAGCTATTCGCAGGCCGAGTTCGTGGTCCGCTTCCAGCGCATGCGCGGCCGGGCCGTCTTTTACCCGATGGGCTTTGACGACAACGGGTTGCCCACCGAGCGCTACGTCGAGAAGGTCCACGGCAAGCACAAGGGCAACTGCACGCGCGCTGAGTTCATCGCGCTCTGCCTCGAAGAGACCCGCAAGGGCGCCAAGGTCTACGAGGAGCTCTGGCGCTCGCTCGGCCTCTCGGTCGACTGGCGGATGACGTATTCGACCATCGCGCCGCGCGCCACGGTTCATGCCCAGCGCAGCTTTGTCGAGCTCGCGCGGATGGGTCTGATCGAACGCCGAGCCGAGCCCATCCTCTGGGACCCGCGGATGCAGACCGCGCTGGCCCAGACCGACGTCGAGCCCGGCCCCGAGGAGTCCCGGCCCCTGCACCGGCTGCGTTTCGACGGCGCCGATGGGGGCGAGCCTGCGATCATCGACACCACGCGGCCCGAGCTGGTGCCGGCTTGCGTCGCCATCGCTTGCCACCCAGACGATACCCGCCTGCCGGCGGACGCCCGCTTCCTGGTGCCGCTGACCGACCTGCGCACCGATGGCAGCCGCGCTGCCCACCGGACCGTCCGCCTGATCCGCGACCCGGCCGTCGATCCCAGCTTCGGCACCGGCCTGATGATGGTGTGCACGTTCGGCGATCAAGAGGACATTCAGAAGTGGCGCGCCCACAGCCTTGAGACGCGCCTCATCGTCGCCGCCGACGGCAGCATGGACACGCCAGACCTGCCGGAATTGCACGGAAAGCGGGTGCACGTGCTGGCCAAGGGCGCCAAGTTGCCCGAGGCGCGGCAGGCGGCGCGCGATCTCCTCGAGCGTGAGGGGCACCTGCTATGCGTCAACGACAACGTCAGCCGCGCTGCCGTCTCCGAGCGCAGCGGCACCCCGATCGAGATCCAGGTTGTCCCGCAGTGGTTCGTCCGGTTGCTCGACCACCGCGAGGCGTTCCTTCAGCGTGGCCGCGAGCTGCGCTGGTACCCCGAGTTCATGCGCGACCGCTTCGAGGCCTGGGTGGAGGGCCTTAAGTGGGACTGGAACATCAGCCGGCAGCGCTTCTATGGCGTTCCGTTCCCCGTGTGGTACCGCGAAGACACCGGCGCCCCGGTGCTGCCCGACGTCGCGGATCTGCCGCTGGACCCGCTGATGGACGCGCCGCCGCCATCCGTTCGCGCCCAGGTCCCCGAAGGTGTGGTCCTGCGGCCGGAAGAAGACGTGATGGACACCTGGATGACGTCCTCGCTGACGCCGCTCATCAACGCCAACTGGGCATTCTGGGAGCGCCCGCCACTCCACGACGACGCCGACGCGCAGCCGCGGCCCGAGCTCCTGCCGATGACGGTGCGCGTGCAGGCATTTGAGATCATTCGCACGTGGCTCTTCTACACCCTAGCCAAGGGCCACTTCCACAACGACGCGTTGCCCTGGCGCGACGTGATGATCTCGGGCTGGGGCCTCGACAAGCAGGGCAAGAAGATGTCGAAACGCCTCGGCAACTTCGTCGATCCGGCTGAGGTCATCTCCAAGTACTCCGCGGATGCCCTTCGCTACTGGGCGGCCGGCGCAACGCTTGGAAACGACCTCCGCTACCTCGAAGAGGACGTCAAAGGCGGCAAGCGCCTGCTGACCAAGCTGTGGAACGCGAGCAAGTTCGCACTCGATGGCCTGCAGGGCTTCCGCATCGATCCCGGCCAAGACGAGGCTCCAACTGCTGCCGATCGCTGGATTCGCAGCCGCCTCATCGAGACGGTCGAAGCCGCCACCGATGCCCTCAGCGCCTACGAGTACAGCCGCGCGGTGCGGGCCGTCGAGGGCTTCTTCTGGCGCGACTGGTGCGACAACTACCTCGAGATCGTGAAGGATCGTCTGCGCGCCGGCGACACCTGGTCGGCTGCCGAGGTCGAAGCAGCGCAGCGGACGGTCCTCGTCGGCTCGTGGGCGCTGCTGCGGCTTTTCGCGCCCTTCTTGCCCTTCTTGACCGAGGAGCTCTACCAGCGCGGCCTCAAGCCGATCCTCGGCGACGGCTCGCCCCTCAGCATCCATGTCGCCGCCTGGCCCAAGGACGAAGCGACCGGCGCGATCGATGTCTTCGATGGCCGCGTCGACCCCGACGCGCTCGCCGATGGCGCGCTCCTGGTCGACCTCGTCGGCGCCGTCCGCCAGGCCAAGACCGCGGCCCGCGTCGGCCTCGGCACGCCGGTCGCCCTGCTGCGTGTCGCCAGTGACGCCGAGCAAGCCGCCCGCATCGCGCGCATCCACGGCGACTGGATGGCCGCCGCCCGCGCCCAGGCCGTCGAGCGCCTCGACACCACCGACGCCGAAGGCGAGGGCTGGGTCAGCGTTGGCGAAGGCACGCTGCGTCTGCAGGTCGTGCTCGGAGAGCGTCCGGCCGCCGGCTAGCTGGACGCCGCGCCCACCGCCTGCGCGCCCGAGCCGGCGCGCCCGCCCCAGGGTGCGCTATGGGACATCCAGCAACGCCCGAAGCGCCAGCGCCAAGCCGGCGGCCGCGACCGCGAGGCCAAGTCCGCGGCGCAGGCGCTCGTGAAGGGTCGGCAGCCGTCGCCGCGTCACCCAGAGCAGCGCGAAAGCCGCTCCGGCGGCGAGCATCTGCACCACGTCGAGCCCGACGGCGAACGCCAGGACCGGCGCGAGCAGTCCGTCGCCGGTGCCGACCGCGTGGCGCAGCTCGGCGCCGAACGCCGCGCCATGGATGAGGCCGCAACCGAGGGCCAGCGTCGCCCCGACCCACGCGCCGCCTTGATCCGCCGCCCCGGCCTCGTCCGACAGGGCGGCAATCCCCGCAACCTCGGCTGGCCGTGACCGCGCCGCGACCAGGCCCGCGCAGACGAGCGTCGCCCCGATGGCCGCCTCGACAAGCGGCAAGGGCGGCCAGGCCGCCGCAATTGCCCACGCCATTGTGACCATGTGACCCGCTGAGAAGCCCGCAACCGCCCACAGCAGCGCCCCGATCCGCCGAGCTGCCAACGCCAAGGCGACCAGCATCAACAGGTGGTCGACGCCGCCGGCCATGTGCAGCGCCCCCATCTCGGCCCAGGCCAGCAGAAGTGGCCACGGCGGCAACCTACGCCAGAGCGGCGCGGACTGACCTGCCGCCGGTAGCCGCGCAGTGTCGACCGGATCGCCGGGCCGCAAGCCCGGCATGGCGGTGGACTCCTCATCGTCGTCGTGGTCTCCGTGCCGCTCCAGACGTTGGTTGTGGCCCCTTTGGGCTGCTCCTCTGCGATCGCTCTCCGCCACGCCGGTTCGCAGCGGGACCTCGAGCGCAGCAAGTCGCGGCGGCAGCAGCAGGCGGCGGTCCGGTTCGCCGCCCACCCGCAGGCTGACGTAGAGCGTGGCGCGGGTCCGAACACGATCGTACGCGACGCGCTGCAGCACCAACGTCTCGAGGGGCCCTTCACAGCGGGCGCGCAAGGCAAATGCCCGCATCTGAGGCCTATCGACGAGCGGCACCTCCGCTGGTTCCAGAGGGGCCACCTCGCAGCCGGGCATCGCGAAGCCCTCCGCCAGTCGTGCGGCAAAGGTCGCGGCCGAACGATCGCCAGACTGGCCCGCCGCCGCCAAAGCGTCGAAGGTGGCCGCGACGCGACCCGCGTCCAGGAACCACGTCATGCGCCACTCGCGGCGATCGGCCGTCTGCAGGTCGCAGTAGAGCGACTCCGCGACTTCATCGATCAGGTGGCCCTCGGCCGGCATAGGCGCCCACAGGAGCCCCAACGCGACTGCCCACGCTGCCGCCAACGGAGACCGCCGGCCCGCCTTCGAAGCACCCGGGACCGACAATCCCCACCCCGCCACGTCGCGCCTCCCCTTCCCTGGACGCGGGCGCCAGCGGTCGTACACTGCCCGCGATCGCCCCGCGCGGGGCTAGAGGCGAGCATGCGGACAATTCCGGTGAACAGCCAGACGGCGGTGGTGCCCGACTGGGGCAGGTCTCGACGCCTCGCGCCGCTGCTTCTTTGGCTCGCGGTCGCGTCCGGCTGCGGCGCCGATGAGGACGCAAGCGACAAGGACGAAGCCCTGGGGCTTCCCAGCACGCAGGACGCCGACAGCGGGGGCTTTACCTTTGGCACCGACGACGCTGATGGGGCGACCGACCCAACCGGCGCAGACGTCGCCGACCCCGCAGAGGCCAAGGGCGAGAGCGACGCCAGCGCCGATCCCGACACCGACCCCGACGCCAGGCCAGCGCCAGATACAGCCGCTGGTGATACCGGCGCTGCCGACGCTGGCCCGCCCCCGCCGATCGTCGATTGTGCCGGTTCCTGCGGCCTCTTTCTCGAGGACAACGCCTGCCACTGCCACCACGGCTGCCTCGGCAGCAGCGACGCTTGTTGCGGCGGCGACGGCGGCTACCTCGGCGCATGCGCCTGCCAGGCGAGCGCAGACTGCGACGATGGAGACCCGTGCACCACCGACAGCTGCCAGCAGAAGGGGGCGCAGAAGCTCTGCATGAACCTGCCTTTCGCCGGTTGCTGCACCTCCGACGCTGCGTGTGCCGGCGGCGACGGCGTCTGCGCTTTCGCCAAGTGCATCGACGGCACCTGCAGCATCCAGCCCAAGCCCTGCGACGATGGCGTCGACTGCACCATCGACAGCTGCGATCCCAAAGGCGGCGCCTGCCAGCACAAGCTCTCCGCGTCGAGCTGCCACATCGACGGTGGTTGCTGGAAGGCCGGCGACGCCAAGCCAGGTACGGGTGGCTGCCAGCGCTGCAAGCCAGACGTCGAGCCCAAGGCGTGGAGCCCAGAACCCAACAAATGCTTCATCGACGGCGAGTGCATCGCCGCGGGCGCCAAGGCCAGCGCGGCGGATCAGGAATGCCGGACCTGCCAGCCCCAGAGCAGCAAGGACGCCTGGACGATCCTCAGCGGCCAGTGCCACATCGATGGCGCCTGCATCGCGACCGGTTCCAGCGGCCAGGCAGGGTCCTGCCAGGTCTGCGACGCGGCGCAGAGCCAGACCGCCTGGAGCGGCAAGCCCGGAACCTGCGCGGTCGACGGCGCCTGCTACGACAAGGGTGCGGTCAGTCCGGCCGGAGCCTGCGCCACCTGCCAGCCCGAGAAGTCGACCTCAGCCTTCACCGTCGCTGCAGACACCTGCCTCATCGCCGGGGCCTGTGTCGCCAAGGGCGCCAGCAAGCCCAACTCCGGCGGCTGCGAGGTCTGCGATCCTGCGACACCGACCCAGTGGAAGGCCAACATCGGCAAGGCCTGCGACGACAGCAACAACTGCACCAAGGAGGACGCGTGCACGAGCCAGCTGGTCTGCCAGGGCAAAGCGACCACGGCCTTCTGCTGCAAGGCAGACGCGGAGTGCGCCACCCAGGTCCAGCCAGGCCCTTGCCAGAAGGCTGTCTGCAAAGGTGACGGCACCTGCGCCATCGCCCCCAACCCGCTGTGCTGCAGCAAGGGCGTCTGTTGCGATGTCGGCGCCCAAGAGATGCTACCCAAGGGCACTCTCTGCTACTCCGACAGCAAGAGTGTCGAGTACAAGTGCGAAGACAATCAGGGCCATGTCCGCAAGGTCGGCTACGGCTGCACCGGCGACCACGAGAGCAAGTGCAGCTCCTCCGTGAAGGGCTACGGCCCCTGGGAGGCCATGTCGAACGTCCTCTGCGAGGTCGGCAAGACCTGCCACACCACGGGCGTCTCATCGCCAGTGTGCAAGTAGATTCCCACGCAGGACGCCCTACGGCGCTCAACCGACCCGCCCACCCATGCACCCACTGCGGCGGCGGCTCTTGACGGCGATCCTGGGGGATGGGCATGATCCGTCCTGCGGTGGGAGACCAAAAGCGACTGCGGTGGGAAGCCCCGCCACAGGCGCACATCGCACGCTAGCGCTCGCCCCAACGCGCGTGACCACGGCTCTGAGGGGGGAACATGAACGACTTCCTGCGTTTGCAGCTTGGCGCGTGCACAGCGCCACAGCCCCTTCGGCTGGTCGTTGCGTTCACATTTCTCGCAGTCCTGGCCATCGGCTGCGGCGACGGCGACACCACGGTGGAAGGCGAGGAAACCAGCACCGGCGGCACCGACGTCACGGCGGGCGATGTCGGCGAAGGCAGCGACGTGGCGGGTGACACCGTCGGCGTCGACACCGTCGAAAGCGACACCGCCGTGGACGGCGCGGAGGTCTCCCTTTCCTGCCCTGGCGGCCCCGGCTGCGAGTGCAAGGCGGACGACGGCTGCTACTCTGGCCACTGCATCCAGGCCGGCAAGGCCACCAAAGTCTGCGCTCAGAAGTGCGACGACGGCGCTTGTCCTGAGGGTGAGACCTGCGTCGAGATCGCGGGCACGGGCAGCGCGGTAGACAAGGTCTGCGTCCCCAAATTCGCCACCCACTGCGCCCCTTGCACGACCAACGACAGCTGCGGCGCCGCCGGCGCCCTCAACGCCGCGTGCATCAAGCGTGGCAACGACGGTTCATTCTGCGGCAACAGCTGCAACAGCACCGTCGACTGCCCGCAAGGGGCCCTCTGCGAGACCGCCACCGACATCACCGGCAAGTCCGCGAAGTACTGCGTGATGCCGCCGAATGAAGTTTGCGCGTGCTCGCCGGGCGCCATCGCCGCGGGCGCGACCACCACCTGCCACGTGCCCCACAGCAACGGCGGCACGTGCGCTGGCAGCCGGACCTGTCTGCCTGCCGGCGCGCCTGGCGCCCCTGACGGTGGCGGCCTGACCGCCTGCGACGCCCCCAAGGCCTCCACCGAGACTTGCGACGGCGTCGACAACGACTGCAACGGCAAGACCGACGACGGCACCTGCGACGACGGAAACCCCTGTACCACCGACGCCTGTAGTGGCGACAAGGGCTGCACGCACAACGCCAACACCGGCGCACCCTGCGATGCCGACGGCTCGATCTGCACCGAGAACGACAGCTGCGACGCCGGCAAGTGCAAGGCTGGCGCGGCCAAGGCCTGCAACGACGCCAATCCCTGCACCAACGACAGTTGCGACGCCAAGCTCGGCTGCCAGACCGCGCCGGCCAGCGGCGATCCCTGTAACGCCGACGACAACCCCTGCACGGTCGCCGACCAGTGCAAGGACGGCACCTGCCTCGCCGGCAGCGCCAAGGCCTGCGACTCCGGCGACACCTGCATGCTCGGCAAGTGCAACCTGGCAGACGGCAAGTGCACGTACAACAACAAGAACGGTCAGCCCTGCAACGACGGCAACCCCTGCACGTCCAATGAGCTGTGCGCCCAAGAGACCTGCAAGGGCGGCGCGGTGAACTGCGACGACGGCAGCCCATGCACCGCCGACAGCTGCGATCCGGCGACGGGCTGCCTCCACAAGGCCGCCGCGGGCCCCTGCAACGACGCCGACTCCTGCACCCAGAAGGACAACTGCGAAGCCGGCAAGTGCGTCGGCATCGCGATCGATGTCACCGCAAGCTGCAACGACAACGACGCCTGCACCACCGACAGCTGCGAGGCCAAGGCCGGCTGCGTCCACACGCCCAAAATCGCCGGCCCCTGCGACGACGGCAACGTCTGCACGCTCAACGACGCCTGTCAGAACGGCAAGTGCATCTCAGGCCCCAACAACTGCGGCTGCGAGGCGGACAAGGACTGCGCGACCAAGGAAGACGGCAACCTGTGCAACGGCACGCTCTTCTGCGACATCAGCGCCAAGCCCTTCCAGTGCAAAGTCAAGCCGACCACCGTGGTCGCCTGCGACACCAGCCTGAACGGCGAGTGCCAGCAGAACGCCTGCAACGCGTCCACCGGCAAGTGCGCGATCACCCAAGCGACCGACGGCAAGCCCTGCGACTCGGATAGCTCGGTGTGCACCAAGGACGATCAGTGCAAGGCCGGCACCTGCCAGACTGGCGCGCTCGTTGGCTGCGACGACAAGAACCCCTGCACAGACGACGCCTGCGACGCAAAGAACGGCTGCTCGTTCAAACCGAACACCACGCCCTGCGACGCCGACGGCGACTCCTGCACCGTCCTCGACGTCTGCGCCAGCGGCACCTGCGTCCCCGGCAAGGGCAAGGACTGTGACGACAAGGAGTTCTGCACCGACGATCTGTGCGAGAAGGCGACGGGCAAGTGCGCCAACAAGCCGCGCGTCGACAAGTGCGACGACGCCAACCTCTGCACGACCGACGACGCCTGCGGGGTCGAACCGACCACCAAGCTCTACACCTGCGTGGGTGGCAAGAACCTGGACTGCAATGACAAGAATCCCTGCACCACCGACCAGTGCGACGCGGTCAAGGGGTGCATCTTCTCGTCCGTCGGCGACGGCGCCAACTGCGAGGATGGCAACGCTTGCACCGCCGGCGACAGCTGCGCCAAGGGTAAGTGCGCCGGCCAGCCCATCGACGTCAAGGTCAAGTGCGACGACGGAAACCCCTGCACCACCGACGTCTGCGACGCCGAGAAGGGCTGCGTCCACAACGCAGACGATGTCGCGATCTGCGACGACGGCAACGCTTGCACCAAGAATGACTTCTGCAAGGACGGCAAGTGCGCTGCCGGCGTCAACACCTGCGGCTGCAACGCCGACATCGACTGCGCCAGCAAAGAAGACGGCAACCTCTGCAACGGCACGCTGTACTGCGACAAGTCCGCGCAGCCCTTCCAGTGCAAGGTCAACCCCGGCACCGTCGTCAACTGCGACACCTCGCTGAACTCAACCTGCCAGCAGAACGCCTGCAACCCGACCTCGGGCAAGTGCGGCATCAGCAAAGAGAAGGACGGCACGCCGTGCAAGGCCGACGACAACGTCTGCACCACCACCGACGCCTGCACCGACGGCATCTGCAAGCCCGGTCCGCTCCTGACCTGCGACGACAAGAGCACCTGCACGTCGGACGCCTGCGATCCCAAGGCCGGATGTGTCGCGACGCCGCTGTCGGGCCCCTGCAATGACGACGACGCCTGCACGGAGCTCGACGCCTGCCAGGGCGGCATCTGCAAGGGCGCGCCGTTCAACGACAAGGTCAAGTGCGACGACGGCAACGACTGCACGCTCGACGTCTGCGACAGCAAGTCCGGCTGCCTCAACAAGGTCCTCGACGGCAAGACCTGCGACGACGGCAACAGCTGCACGCAGAACGACGCCTGCGTCCAGGGCAAGTGCAAGGGCGGCGCCAACACCTGCGGCTGCGAGAAGGACCTCGACTGCGCCGGCAAAGAAGACGGCAACGCTTGCAACGGCACGCTCTTCTGCGACAAAGACAAGCAGTGCAAGATCAACCCCGTGACCGTGATCGCTTGCGACACGTCTTCGGACAACTTCTGCAAGAAGACCGACTGCGACGTGAAGCTCGGCAAGTGCGTCGCAACGCTCAAAACCGACGGCGCCTCCTGTGACGCAGATGAGTCGCTGTGCACCACGCAGGACGCGTGCGCCGCCGGCGCTTGCAAGCCCGGCAAGCTCTTGGTCTGCGACGACAAGAATGCCTGCACCGCCGACTCCTGCGATCCCAAGCTGGGCTGCGTCCACACCGCGCAGGGCGGGGACTGCAACGCCGACGACGACGCCTGCACCGCGGGCGACGCCTGCCAGTCCGGCAAGTGCGTGGCGGGCAAGCAGACCACCTGCGACGACAAGAATCCGTGCACCTCCGATAGCTGCGACACGACCACCGGCAAGTGCGGCTTCAAGGAGCTCATTCAGTCCTGCAGCGACGACAACGCCTGCACCTCGGGCGACAACTGCGGCAAGAACGCCAGCGGCGCGTGGGTTTGCATCGCGGGCAAGACGCTGACCTGCGAGGACGGCAATGTCTGCACGGAGGACAGCTGCAGCACCAGCAAGGGCTGCGCCAACGTCGTCAACACCAACCTCTCGGATGCCTGCTACAGCCACGACGCCAAGACACGCGGCAAGGGCGAGTGCAAGGACGGCGTCAAGCTCTGCCAGGCCGACGGCTCCTTGGGCGTCTGCAAGGGCGACAAGGGCCCGACCGAGGAGCTCTGCGACGGCAAGGACAACGACTGCGACGGTATCACCGACGAGGGCTGCGCCCCGACGGCGTTCGTGGCGCGGCACGGCAACGGCTCGCTCTCGAGCAAGGGCGACAAGTTCGGCATGCAGGCACAGATCGGCATGAGCAACGTGGCGGGCAAGGCCCCAGCGCCGCAAGATGCTAAGAACAGCGCGGACTTCGGCTTCTTCGGCTGGGTCCTTTCGCTGCTCGGCAAGTAGGTGTGGCAGTCCAGCGGCGTCGTCGCTGCTGGACTCGCGCTGCAGAAGAGCTGCAGCGCCCAAGAGGGTCGGGACGAGCGGTGTCGCTCGCACCCCGAGTGGACAGAGGCGAAGCCAGCGGTTCGTTGGGCTTCCATGGAGTGACGCGATGCGTATCAAGACCTGGTTTGTGAGCGTGGTGGCGGCAATGGGACTGCCCCTGACGGCGGGCGCGGCGCTGCCGACGACCTCGCTCGTCGACGGCGTCCTAACGTCCACCGGCGGCTCGCCGGCAGCGGACGGCGAATACGACGTGGCCTTCGCCATCTACGGCGAGATCCAAGGTGGCAACGCCGCCTGGTCCGAGACGGCCAAGGTAAAGGTCGCCGGGGGTCGCTTCACGCACGCGCTCGGCAGCGCCAAGCCTATTGACCTCAGCAAGCTGCTGCCGCTCAACGGCCACTTCCTCAGCGTCAAGGTCGGCAGCGACCCGGAGCTACCGCGTCAGGCCATCCACGCGGCGCTGACCAGCCTCGTCGCCAACACGGCGCTCTCGGTGACCTGCGACGGTTGCGTGGGCTCGAACCACGTCGCCAATGGCAGCATCGCCGCCGCCAAGGTGGGCTTCAACTACGCGGGCGCCGCGACCAAGGGTGGCGCGGCCGCGGACCTCGATTGCACCGGCTGCGTCGGGGTCGCTGAGCTCAGCTTCGACGGCGACGTCGACCTCGGCGGCAACTCGCTCAAGGCCAAGAACGGCACCTTCAGCGGCGACGTGACGGCCAAGAACGTCACGGCGGCCGCATTCGTCGGCGACGGCAGCAAGCTGACCGGCATCAACACGCCGGCCGGCGAGTGCAAGGTCGCCGGGGAGGTGGTCAAGGGCATCAACGCCGATGGCTCGCTGAAGTGCGTCGCGGCGCTCGATCCGAGCGCACTGCCGAAGGACGGCCTCAACGAGATCTCGAACGATCTGTTGAGCAACCAGTTCCAGGACACCATCGCGGGTGCCGCCGGCGTCAAGATTCCGGACAACACGGGCGCAGAGGCCAACGCGACCATGGACTTCCCGGACATCGGCGTCAGCCAGGACTTCGAGCTCTACGTCGAGGTCGCCAACACCGACCTGTCGACGCTCGCGCTCACCGTTCTGCCGCCAGATGACAAGAAGACCGGCTGGAAGCTCTGCGATCCGTGCGGCAAGAAGGACGAGAAGGCCTACAAGGTGACCTTCAATAGCGCAAACAAGCCCTTGAGCGGCGACCTGCTGAAGTGGATCGGCGGCAACCCGAAGGGCACCTGGAACCTCAAGGCGATCGACACCGCGTTCTGCCTCGTTCAGGCGCCCGGGAACGCGGCCATCTGCGATGTCGCCGCCAAGACCGACGGCTCGATCGTCAAGTGGCACATCAGGATCAAGACGCTGTCGAGCAAGAAGGTGAACCTGAACGGCGACGTTTACATCGCCGGCAAGCTCTGGGGCAAGGACAACGGCCACGGCAACGATGGCGGCGCGCTGCACATCGCCAACGCCAACATCAAGCTGGCGTCCGACACCCCGACCTGCGATGCCAAGGGCGTGGGCACGATGCGCTGGGACGCGGTTTACGGCATGCAGGTCTGCGACCAGCAGTATGACAAGGCCGGCACGCTGACCCACGGATGGTTCGTCGCGGTGCCGCGCAAGGTCATGTGGTCGGGCGGCTGCAAGACGCACCCCGCAGGTCAGAACGGCTGGGCCGCCTACTGCCTCGACGGGGTCGACTACACCACCGCCGACGACTATCTCACCATCAGCGACGCCGGTGCAGGCAATGTCACCATCAAGAAGAGCGGCGTCTATCGCTTCAACTTCTTTACGATCCAGTATGGTTGCGGCAGCAAGCATCTGCGTCTATTCATCAACGGGGCCCAGCGCGCCTACTTCCACAACAACGACGTCGAGAACCACAACTGGTCGAGCCACTACGCCGACCTGCAATGGCCGCTCCGCGCTGGTGACGTCGTGCAGATCCAGGCCCACGGTGACGGCTGCAACCCACACCGTTGGCACCACTGGGACACGGGCACGGCGCACAGCCGCCTGCAGATCGAGTACACCGGACGCTGGCACGAGAACAAGACGCCCACGTTCTAAGCCGCAGCGCGACATTCCAAGCAGGAAGGAGAACTCTCATGCGACGCTCAAGTCCGATCATGCATCTGCTGACCCTGGCGCTCACGTTGGCGCCGGCAATGGCCCTCGCAGCGCTGCCGACGACCTCCCTTGTCGACGGCGTCCTGACCTCCACCGGCGGCTCGCCGGCGGCGGACGGCGACTACGACGTGACCTTCGCGATCTACGCGGAGATCCAGGGCGGCAACGCTGCTTGGTCGGAGACGGCGAAGATCAAGGTCGCCGGGGGCCGCTTCACCCACGCCCTCGGCAGCGTGAAGCCCATCGACCTCTCGAAGCTCCTGCCGCTGGCCGGGCACTTCCTAGGCGTCAAGGTCGGCAACGACCCGGAGCTTCCCCGCCAGGCCGTGCACGCTGCGCTGACCAGCCTCGTCGCCAACACGGCGCTGTCGGTGACCTGCGACGGCTGCGTGGGCTCGAACCACGTCGCCAATGGTAGCATCGCCGCCGCCAAGGTGGGCTTCAACTACGCCGGCGCTGCGACCAAGGGCGGCGCGGCGGCCGACCTCGATTGCACCGGCTGCGTCGGCGTCGCCGAGCTCAGCTTCGACGGCGATGTCGATCTCGGCGGCAACTCGCTCAAGGCCAAGAACGGCACCTTCAGCGGCGATGTGACGGCCAAGAACGTCACCGCGGCCGCGTTCGTCGGCGACGGCAGCAAGCTCACCGGCATCGCCACACCCGCCGGCGAGTGCAAGGTCGCTGGCGAGGTGGTCAAGGGCATCAACGCCGACGGCTCGCTCAAGTGCGTGGCGTCGCTCGACCCGGCGGCGCTGCCGAAGGACGGCCTCAACGAGATCTCGAACGATCTGTTGAGCAACCAGTTCGAGGACACCATCGCCGGCGCCGCTGGCGTCAAGATCCCCGACAACACGGGCGCCGACGCCAACGCAACCCTGGACTTCCCGGACATCGGCCTCAGCCAGGACTTCGAGCTCTACGTCGAGGTGGCCAACACGGACCTGTCTACGCTCGCGCTGACCGTGCTGCCGCCGGACGACAAGAAGACCGGCTGGAAGCTCTGCGACCCCTGCGGCAAGAAGGACGAGAAGACCTACAAGGTGACCTTCAACAGCCAGAACAAGCCGGCCAGCGGCGATCTGCTGAAGTGGATCGGCGCCAACCCGAAGGGCGTCTGGAACCTCAAGGCCCTCGACACCGCCTTCTGCCTCGTTCAGGCGCCGGGCAACGCCGCGATCTGCGATGTCGCCGCGAAAACCGACGGATCCATCGTGAAGTGGCACATCAAGATCAAGACCTTGTCGAGCAAGAAGGTGAACCTCAACGGTGACGTCTACATCGCCGGCAAGCTCTGGGGCAAGGACAACGGCCACGGCAATCCCGGTGGCCAGCTCCACATTGCCAACGCCTACGTGAAGCTTGCGGACGCCAAGCCGACGTGCGACGCCGCCGCGGTGGGCACGCTTCGTTGGGACACCAAGCTCGGCATGCAGGTCTGTGACGCCAACATCGACAACGCGGACAAGGTCGCTGGCTACGTCTGGCGCCCTGCAACCTCGGTGCCGGTGATGTGGTCTGGCGGTTGTACCAACCAGCCGGCGGGTCACTCCGGTTGGTACGACTACTGCACCAATGCCACCGAGTGGAACACCGCGCAGGACTACTTGACGATCGACGGCGGCGCGACGGTCAAGGTGAAGATCTCTGGCTACTACCGCATCCACAGCTGGGGCATCTCGCATGGCTGCGGCCACAAGCACGTGCAGCTCATCATCAACGGCACGAGCCGCTACTACACTCACGAGCACAACCACGACGCCAGCTGGCATCACATTCAGGTCGACCAGGTGTGGCCGCTCAAGGCGGGTGACTCGTTCTACGTTCAGTACTACTCGGGCAGCTGCAACCCTTACCCGTTCCACAGCTGGAATGCGAACGGGCACCACAGCCGCTACCAGATTCACTACGTCGGACCGCTGTCGAAGTAGCGAAGCTTCGCGAGCCGCAGCAGTCCGCGGACGCACTTGAGCGGACCTCCGGCTCAAGTTGGAGATTGGGACCATGCGAACCCTCAGCGCTGGCCTTCGGGCGACCCTCATGGCGGCACTTCTTTGGGCCGCGCCGGCCCTCGCCGCACTGCCGACCACCTCCCTCATCGACGGCGCCCTGCTCAGCTCCGGCGGCTCGGCGGCGGCGGACGGTGACTATGACGTCGCCTTCGCCATCTACGAAGCCAACAGCGGCGGCACTGCGACGTGGACGGAGACGGCGAAGGTCAAGGTGACCGGTGGCCGCTTCAGCCACGCCCTCGGCTCCGCGACGCCGCTCGACCTCGCCAAGGTGGCGGCGCTCAAGGAGCAGTGGCTCGGTATGAAGGTGGCTAGCGATCCCGAGCTGCCCCGGCAGCGCCTGCACGGGTCGCTGATGGCGCTGGTGGCCACCGAGGCCGGCAAGGTGAGCTGCGTGGGTTGCATCGGCTCCGACCACCTCGCCAACGGTGGCGTGGCGGCGGCGAAGGTGGGCTTCAACTATGCCGGCTCCGCGACCAAGGGTGGCGCGGCAGCTGACGTCGAGTGCAGCGGCTGCGTCAACGTCAGCGATCTGAAGTTCGACGGCGATGTCGACCTCGCCGGCAACTCGTTCAAGGCCAAGAACGGCACGTTCTCGGGCACGGTGGCGGCGGCGGAGTTCGTCGGCGACGGCAGCAAGCTGACGGGCCTGAAGACGCCGGCTGGCGAGTGCAAGGTCGCTGGTGAGGTGGTCAAGGGCATCAACGCCGACGGCAGCCTGAAGTGCGTGGCGTCGCTCGACCCGGCGGCGCTGCCGAAGGACGGCCTCAACGAGATCTCGAACAACCTGCTGAGCAACCAGTTTGACGACGTCATCGTCGGCCAGTCCGGCATCAAGATCCCGGACAACACCGGCTCTGAGGCCAACGCGACGCTGGACTTCCCGGACATTGGCACCACGCAGGACTTTGAGATCTACGTCGAAGTCTCCAACACCGACCTCTCGACCCTCTCGCTCACCGTCCTTCCGCCCGACGACAAGAAGACCGGCTGGGTGCTCTGCGATCCTTGTGGGGAGAAGGACAAGAAGGACTACAAGGTCACCTTCAACAGCCAGAACAAGCCGAAGAGCGGCGACCTCTTGAAGTGGATCGGCGCCAACCCCAAGGGTCTGTGGAACCTCAAGGCCCTCGACACGGCGTTCTGCATCGTCCAGGCGCCGGGCAACGCTGGCATCTGCGATCCGGCCAACAAGGTCGACGGCACCATCGTCAAGTGGCACGTCAAGATCAAGACGCTGAGCAACAAGAAGGTCAATCTCGCCGGCGATCTCTACGTCGGCGGCAAGGCGTGGGGCAAAGAGAATGGCCACGGCACCGCGGGCGGTACGCTGTGGGTGGGGGCTGGCCTTGGCCTTGGCCCATCGGCGGTGACCTGCGACAGCAACAACGCCGGCACCATGCGCTACCAGGGCGGTGTCGTCGAGCTGTGCACGCCCGACGGCTGGATGCCGATCACGTTCGCGCACCCGTTCCTCGGCTCCAAGGTCGTCACCGCCGCGGACGGTCGGATGATCAATGAGATGTTCGGCAACTCGGCGATGCAGTGGAAGCTCTGCCACCGCTGGTCTGAGGGCAAGAGCGCTGGCGCCTTCCACAACAACTGCAACAACAAGGGCCCGACCGTCGTCGTGGCCAAGCTGAACACAGGCGCCCGTGTCGGCGGCTACGCCTCGTGCCCGTGGACCGCCAACTACAACGAGTACACGCGCCACTGCCAAGGTTCGTTCTTGTTCAACCTCGACAATGGCCACAAGTACGTGAAGAAGAACTTCTACCACGGCCACCAGAACACGTTCTCGCACGGCTACTCGATCTACAACCACACCAACTACGGGCCCTGCTTCGGCGGCGGGCACGACTTCTGTTTCAACAGCAACGACATGGCCACCGGGTACTGCAACCTCGGCCACGACTATGACTGCCGCAAGGTCGTGGACGGCGACAACGGTTGGAGCGGCTACGGCACCACCGCGTGCCGAAACGACATCTGCGGGTCGTACAACTGGAGCACGGTTGAGATGGAAGTGTGGTACCAGGCCAACTACAAGTAGTCTGAAGCCTTGCCGCGCCCGCTGAGTTGGGCCCCGACTCACCTCGCACTCCGCTGTCGATCCGTCAAGATCGCAGCGATGGGCTGCCAAACTCCACGAAAGCGGCTAGCCCGCCCAGCTGCAGATCGGGCAAAGCGACGGATCGTGGCGACGGGCCGGGCAGTGTTCGCGCCCGAAGTAGATGATCTGCAAGTGAAGGGCGTTCCAGGACGCCTCCGGAAACAGCGACTTGAGGTCCGCCTCGCTCCGTTCGACGCTGTGTCCGTCCGAGAGGCCCCAGCGCGCCGCCAGCCTGTGGATGTGGGTGTCGACCGCGAAGGCGGGGATTCCGAAGGCCTGCGACATGACGACTGACGCGGTCTTGTGACCGACGCCGGGCAGGGCCTCGAGCGCGTCGAAGTTGGCGGGCACCTCGCCATGGTGGCGCTCGACCAACAGCGCAGACAGCGCCGCGAGGTGCCTGGCCTTGGTCGGCGCGAGGCCGAGCTGCCGGATGTAGGGCAAGATCCTGTCGGCGCCGAGCGCCGCCATGGCCGCTGGCGTGGGGGCGGCGGCGAAGAGGGCTGGAGTGACCTCATTCACCTTCTTGTCGGTGGTCTGGGCCGAGAGCGCGACGGCGCACAAGAGGCTGAAGGGATCGTGGTGGTGGAGCGGGATGGGCGGCGAAGGGTAGAGCTCGGCGAGCTGGGCCGCGATGCGCTCCGCCTTGGCGCCACTGGCCTTGCCAGCGGGGTCTTGGGCTGACCTGGACATAGCGGCTCCTTGCGGTGCGCCCGCGGCGGCGCGGCGGCAGCGTGCCACAGGGCGGGCGCTTCCGGCAGGGTGGTCACTTGCGTCGACGTCGGCCCTGCAGAGCGGAGTCACCGCGTGGCGCGGCGCGATGGTCGGGGTTTGGCGGCGCCGGAGGCCTCAGCGACCTGGGTGTTGATGCGTCCTGCGCCAAGCGCCGAAGCCCGTCCTTGGCGCGCTGGGCGCTGGCCCCGCGGCGTTGACGCTGGTAGGCTCGCGGCGCGAGGAGGCCGAGCCATGTCGATGCGAGTTTCCCTTTGGACCACTGTCTTGGCGGCGGTGTGCTTGTCGGTGTTGCCGATGGCCGCCGCTGCTGACGAACCCGCGCCGTCCGCCGCGCCGGCCAACGAGGCTGCGCCGCCTACGCCGCCATCGAGCGACCCCGCGCCGGCGGCGGCACATGCCGAGGCTGGAGCGCCCGCTGCTCAGAAGGCTGGGGACTGCTGCGGTAGCAAGCCAAGCGGCGGCGCCGACTGCGGCAAGCACGGCTGCGACAAAGCCGATTGCGGCAAGCACGGCGGCGACAAAGCCGATTGCGGCAAGCACGGCGGCGGCAAGGACTGCTGCGGCAAGGACGCTGCGCACAAGGCGGACTGCGGCAAGGCCAGCGGTGGCGGCGACTGTTGCGACAAGGAGGGCGGCGGCGCAGGCGCTGACTGCAAGGGTCATGGCGATCGCAGCGGCGCGGCGGCGGGCTGCTGCGGCGGCTCGAAGGCCGGGCGCCGTTGTGGGCAGCGGCAGGTGAAGGCTCCGGTGTGTCGGAACGGCGAAGCCACCTTCCGCCCGGTTGCCCGCATCGAGCTGCGTGCGGCGCTGGTGACCGGCGATGACAACCAGCGCGTTCGCGGCGACCTGGCTGAGCGCCCGGGATTCGCCATTCCGCGCGCCCGACTCGGCGCCCGCGGCGACTTGAGCTCGAACCTGCATTACGTGCTGGTGACCGATCTCGCAGCGGCCCAGGCCGGCGCGCAGGCTGGCACCGGCGGCGCGTTGACCGATGCCTTCCTCAGCTACGATCGCTACCGCTTCGCCAAGATGTGGTTCGGCGTCGCGACCGTGCCCTTCTCTTACTCGGCCATCTTGAGCTCGGCCGATGCCGGACTCTCCGAGCGCGCTCGCGCCGCGGACGCGATGGCGCCCTTCCGGCAGGTCGGCGTTACCATTGGCGGCGACTACGATCTCGCGGGCTTGTCGTGGCGCGCCGGCGTCTACAACGGCTTCGACCGCCAGTCCTCCTTCTACCAGGGCGCCGAGAGCCCGGCTGGCCTGCGCGGCAACCGCTTTCACGGCCTCTCGGGCGCGTTGCGCTTGCAGGTGCAGCCGCTCGGCGCGGTTGGCGATGCGGTGGCCGACCTCGACGGCGGTCCGCTGCGCCTCTCGCTCGGCGGCGGCAGCTACGTCAACGACTCCGGCAGCGCGTTTGTGATGGCGATGTCCGGGGATCTGCATGTGAAAATGGCCGGCGCCCACCTGCTGGTCGAGTGGATCGCCGATGAGGCCAAGCCGGTTGACCAGCCGACCACCGGCAGCACGCTGCCCGAGAGCATCAAGCGGCAGGCCATCAGCGCCGAGGTGGGCTACACCTACCACCGCTTCGGCGTCGCGGTGCGGACGGAGCTCATCGACCCGAACAAGGGCCTCGACAACAGCGACGACGAGATGTGGCTGTCGGCGGCCCTGACGTGGCACTTCCTCGGCAACAGCGCGCGCTTTCAGCTGCAGTACGACCACCGCCGCGAGATGCACGGCGCCGTCTTCGACAACGACACGCTGCTGGCGAAGATCGCCGCGCGCTACTGAGGTCGCCGATGTCGCGCCAAACCGCTCTCGCTCGTCGCGATGCGGCCTCCCCTTGGGCCGCGCTCGGCGCGTTTCTGCTCGGCGCTGTTGCGGCTTCGGGCTGTGCGCAAGAAGAGCCGAACCTGCTCTCGGCGCGGCGGGCTGTCAGCCGCAGCGAGCTGGTCGGTGGCCCCGTCGCCTATGGCGACGTCGGCGACTTTGTCCTCGAGAACGACAAGGTGCGGGCGGTGATCCTCGACACCGGCCGCTCCTGGGGCCCTGGGCTCTTCGGCGGCAGCCTGGTCGACCTCGACATCCGCCGGCGCGACGGCAGATACCCCGAGGGCCACGGGCGCGACCGCTTCGCCGAGGTCTTTCCGCTCGCCAACCTGCTGGTTCCGGCGCCGACGGGCAGCGAGATCTCGGTGGTCCGTGACGGCAAGGACGGCGCCGAGGCGGCGATTCGGGTCGAGGGCAATGGCTACGCGATGTTGCACAGCTTGTATGCGCTGCGCGACAACCTCGAGGTGCTGAACGCCATCGGCTTCAAGGACGTCAAGACCGACGTGCGCTTCCAGACCGACTACATCGTGCGGCCTGGCGAGCAGTTCGTCCGCATGGTGACCCGGGTCATCCTCAAGGATCCGCCTGCCGAGGGCGACGCTTGCACCGACAAGAAGCCTTGCGCCGCTGGAAGGACCTGCACCAAGGCCGCGGCCGCCGACATCGTCGGTCGCTGCGCCTGCCCGGAGCTGGATTGCCCGGGTCCCTGCCTCGCCCGCCAGCGCGACGCCGCCGGCTGCGACACCTGCACCTGCTCCGACGTTGTGCCGTTGGCGGTCACCCGGGGCAACGAGGGCGTCATCGACGTCATCCTCGGCGACTCGCTGCCCGTCACCAAGAAGACCGAGCGCAGCGGCGGCATCGGCGGCGGTGACTTCTTGTTCTTTGGCAAGCACAACAAGCAGTTCGTGCCGAACTTTGGCTTCGATCAGGAGGAGTCGACCTGGACGGCCTGGTTCGATGGTCGCGACACCTTCGCCAAGCCCTTCGTCTTCGACTACGTGGCAGCGGTGGGCGGCGACGTCAGCTACGCCTACTACACCATCAAGCGCAATGCGTCGGATCCAGACCCGAAGGTGGGGGTGCCGGTGT
The DNA here is from genome assembly GCA_947491025.1 of Myxococcales bacterium. GTDB lineage: Bacteria > Myxococcota_A > UBA9042 > UBA9042 > UBA9042 > SXNM01. Next base: position 142,281 of record CANLIC010000002.1, on the reverse strand, counting down.
TCACGTCCACGGCGACACCCTTCGTCGCTGCGACCTTGAACTGCAAGCAGGACGCCAGCGATGACGAGAGCTGCGATCGGCAGCGGGTCTTCGAGTACGAGCGCTTTTTGACTGTGGGTCGAGGCGACGCCGCCGATGTGCTGTCGGTGATGTATGGCCACCGCGGCATGGCGACCGGGCGCATTGAGGGCGTCGTCCTCTGGGGCCAGACCTATGGTGGCGCCGAAAACGCCACCGTCTTCGTCATGCGCGACCCCGATCCGAGCCGAGAATTCGCCACGATCGATGAGGTCGCCGCCGCCAACCGCGCCATCGATGGTTCGCCGGGTGTGGTCTCGGCCATCGACGCGGATCCGGGCGTCGACGAGATCGAGGACGGCGACTACGCCAGCGTGTTGCCCGTCGGCGACTACTTGCTGGTTCCGCGCGATGCCCAGGCGATCGTCTTTGGCAAGCCGGTACGGGTTCACGTCGGCGCCGACGAGCGCAAGGTGGTGGCGCTGACGCTGCCGACGCCTTCCCGGCTGCGGGTGCGCATCACCGACGCCAGTGGGCAGGCGTTGCCGGCCAAGATCACCGTCCAGGCGCTGTCCGCGACTGGCGAGGTCGTCGAGGGCGACGCCAACCGCCGCGTGTTCGCGGGCCAGGGTCGCATCGGCAGCGGCGTCGAGGCCATCGCGTTCGCTTCCGACGGCGAGGCCGACGTGCCGCTGGCGCCGGGGCGCTACCGGGTCATCGCCTCCCACGGCCCGGAGTACAGCCTGTTTCGGCTTGAGGACGTCACGCTGATCGAAGGGCAGCAGCTCCCCATCTCGGCGGCGCTGGTGCACGAGGTGGACAGCAAGGGGTGGATCAGCAGCGACTTCCACCTCCACCAGCGGCCCAGCTTCGACTCCGGCATGGCGCTCGACCAGCGCGTGCGCACCATCGTCGCAGAAGGTGTCGACTACGCCGCGGCGACCGATCACGACGTGGTCACCGACTTCGGCCCCATCATCCGGTCCCTCGGCCTCGACGACTGGCTGAAGTCGGTGATCGGCGTGGAGGTCTCGACGCTGGATGTCGGTCACTATATCGGATTCCCCTTCAAGTACAAAGAGCTGGATGTGCCGAGCCACGGCTCCGTCGACTGGTACTGCATGCCGAGCGACGATCTCGTGCAGGCGATGGCGTTCGAGCGCAGTGGATTCGAGGCGGCGAGCGATCGCGCGACGACCATCGTCGCCCATCCCCGCGACGGCTTCCTCGGTTGGGCCGATCAGATCGACCTCAACCCCTACACGCTGACGCGGATGCGCGACGGCAACGAGAAGGAAGAGGGCCGCGCGGTCGACACCGCGGTGTTCCGTACCACGACCTGCGACTTCGACACGCTGGAGGTCCTCAACGGCAAGCGCTTCGACCTCATCCACACGCCGACGGTGCGCGAGATCCACGTCTACGAGCGCTGCTTGACCCGCATCGACAACGCCGGCCGCGACGCCGCCTTGGCAACCACGGACCCGGCGAAAGCCCGCGCCGCCCTGGCCACTGCCTGCCCCGAGCTGGCGGCGCTGCCTGAGCTGCAGGAGACGCCCGAGTTTCTTCCGCTCGACGTCGCCGGCCGCCTCGCCGACTGCAGCGACAGCGAGCCGATCGCCACCTGCAAGATGCGGCATCGGCGGGCGCTGGCGGTGGCGGTGAACACCGCGATGCTGGTGCGGCGTCCTGAGGAGCAGCAGGCCTGGCTGGTCGAGCTGCAGCGCACGCCGGACGAGAAGGCCAAGTGGCAAAAGTCCGAAGGAGCCGACGCCGCCGCAGCCGCCGTGATGCTCGAGGATTTGACCAAGCTCTGCCGCTTCGATCCGAAGAAGCTGAGCCAGCCGATCGAGAACGTCATCGCCCCCGGCGACGTCGATCGCCCCTGCGGAGAGCGGAATGGCGCGCTCGCCGATTGGATGCGGATGCTCGAGTACGGTCTGGTCAAGACCGCCAGCGGCGGCTCGGACAGCCACGACGGCTCGCTGGAGCCGGGTACGCCGCGCAACTACATCCGCAGCGCAGGCGATACGCCGCTGACCATCGACCCGGCGGCAATCGCCCGCAACCTGCGCGCCGGCCACGCGGTGACCTCCTATGGGCCGCTGATCGAGGCCAGCGTCGGCGGCAAGGGCCCCGGCGAGGTCGCGGCGGTCGGCGGCGACGGCAAAGTGCAGCTGCGGGTGCGCGTCCAGACCGCTTCTTGGTACGGCATCGACCTCATCGAGGTCTACGTGAACGGCGAAGTGGCGGCCCGCAAGACGCTGGACGTCGACCCGAAGGCGATCGTCGACTTCGACGGCGCGTTCGAGCTCGACGCGCCCGCCGGCCGGGATAGCTGGGTGGCCGTGGTCGCGATGGGCCGCGGCAAGCGGCATTGGATGCGGCCCATCAGCCTCGACGTGCCCTTCGGCGAGCTGCAGCTGCCGCGGGTGGCATCGATGGCGTTTTCGAACATCCCGCTCGTCAGCGCGGTGTTCCCGGCGCCCGTGCGCTTCCCCGACTTCTATCCGGTGCGGCCCTACGCCATCGCCAACGCGATCTTGCTCGACCGAGGCGGGGACGGCGCCTACAACGCCCCACTCGGCCCGCCGCCCTTCTGCTCGCCCGCCTGCGATCCGGCCACCGGCAAGCTCGCCTCCGGCAGCGGCACCTGCCAGAGCCTGCAGCTCGATTTCGTCTGCCTGGCCAGCGAGAAGCGCTGCGGCGTGCCGATTCCGACCGTGTGCGACGTCTACCAGGCCCTGAGCGGCGGCGCCCTGCGTGACGCCCTCGGAGCCCACGGCAAATGAGCGAAGCCGTGGAGTTGACGCCGCCATCGCCTGAGTCCGAGACCGATGCCGAGGCGACGCTCGGCGACGCTGCGTTGCGGGCGCGTGCCACGCGCGTCGAGCATAAACCCCCAGCGTATCGGGTGTTTCGAGTGACGCTGTACGGCCTGTATGGGCTGGTGGCGGCTTGGCTCATCGGGACCATCACCGTCGCCGTCTGGCAGAGCGTCTACGGCGAGAGCGGGCAGGCATTGCGCCGGGCCGCAACAGTCACTCCGGCGCCCCCTGCGCGCTGAGGGAGGAGAGAGCGATGCACACCGTCAAGTTGCCCCAGTCCCAGCTCCTGGATGCCCTGCAGAACAGGCCCAAGCACATCTTCATCGCCGGCGCGTCACGCGGCATCGGCGAGGCCATCGCCCGTCTGCTCGGTGAAGGCACGCATCGCTTGACGCTCGGCGCACGCTCCTACAACCGCACCCTGGGCGTCGCCATCGACATTGGCCAGGAGCGCTGCCAGGCGGTGCGGCTCGATCTCGCTGATGAGGCCTCCATCGACCAGGCGATCGTGGCGGCCGAGTCCCGCTTCGGCCCGGTGGACGTGTTGATCTGCAACTCCGGCATCAACGCCGATACGCCCATCGACGACGTCAGCGCCCAGGGCCGCGCCCGCTTTCGGAAGGTCATCGATGTGAACTTGACCGGCAACTACTTCCTGGCCCAGCTCGCGACGCTGCACATGCCGAACAACGGCCGCGTCATCTTCATCGGCTCGGTGCTCGGACGCTTCGGCGTGCCGCGCTCGTCTGCCTACGTGGCGAGCAAGCACGCCATCCTCGGCATCGTCCGCTCGATGGCGCATGAGCTGGCGTCGCGCGGCATCCGGGTCAACGCCCTCAACCCGGGCTGGGTCGACACCCAGATGGCCCATGAGGGCATGGCCCGCATCGCTCAGCTCAGCGGCAAGACGCTGCAGCAGGTCCAGGCCGAGCAGCTGTCGATGCAGCCGCTGCGCCGCATGATCAAGCCCGAAGAGGTGGCGGCCTACGTGCAATTCCTGATCGGCCCAGGTGGCGACCCGATCACAGGGCAGGGCATCGACATCTCCTGTGGCAGCGTGATGGTGTAGCCGATGGCGACATCGAGCGACGCCCGGCTCGCGCGATCGCTGCTCGCCAGCGCGCGCGAGCGGCTGCAGGCCCAGCAGCTCGACGTCGCTGGTCGGCTTGCCGAGCGTGCGCGCGACGTCTTCGTCGACGCGGGCGACCTGCAGAGCGCCTGCGCCGCAGCTCGGATGGCGGCCGTCGCCAGGGCACGTCGCAGCGACGTCGGTGGCGCCCGCGAGCTCTACGAGTGGATCGCAGAAGAAGCCGAGCCGGCCGCCATGCACGGTTGGGCAGCGACCGCGCGCACCGAGCTCGGCAGCATCGCTGAGACCCTCGGCGATCTGCACGGTGCCCTCGATCAGCACGAGCGCGCCGCCGTGGCCGCTGGCCAGGCGCACCGCGCCGATCTCGTGGCGATGGCGCGCGGCAACCTCGGCCGCATTCGGCAGCGCTTTGGCGATCTCGACCAGGCCCACGACGACTACGAGGCTGCGCACCAGGGCTTCCTCGCCGCCGGGAGTCCGCTGGGCGCCATCAACGCACTGATCTGCATCGGTGATCTCTATCGACAACGCGCACGGCTCGACGAGGCCGCGCGCATCTTCGCGGAAGCCTTCGCCGCCGCTGAGCGCGAGGGACAGCCGCGGCTGGCGGCGCTGGCGGCCCTCAATTCCGGTCACGCGGCGCGCGACCTCGGCGAGCGCGATCGCGCGACGACGATGTTCGATCGGACGTTGGAGATCGGCGCCGAGCTCCAGGATCCGCAGCTGATCGGCGGTGGCCGCCTGGGCTTTGGTCTGATGCTGGCCGAGTCCGGTCCGGCTGAGGAGGCCCTCGCCCATTTCGAGGCCGCCGAGGCGGCGTTTCAGGCCGCGGGCACCTTGCCTAACGCCATCGCCTGCGCCGTGAACGCCGCATCGATCCAGTGCCGGCTCGGGCACCTGGAAGCCGGCCGGAGCCGCATGGAGCAGGCGTACAAGCTGCTGCAGGCGGTTGGCGACGCCCGCGGCGCTGCCGAGGTCCACCTCGCCCTGGCCGAAGTCATGACCGCCCGCGGCGACGTCAAGGGCGTACGCGCGATGTTGGAAACCGTGGATGTCGCGCCGCATGGACCGCGATTGGTGCGGCGCGCGGCATGGTTGCGGACCCGGATCGCCCTGCACGGCCTGTCTCTCGCCGAGGCCCGCGTCGCGCTTGCCGAGGCGACGGCGCTGGGGGAAGAACGGACGGCGACCGAGCAGTTCGCGATGGATCTCGCGCAGCTTGAGATGAGCGTGCTCGCCGGTGAACGCGGCGTCCTCGACCGCGCGATGACGTTGCGACACGGCGACGGCAAGGCGCTCGGCCCGCGGGAGGATGCGGCGGCGACGGCCATCGCCGGCTGGGTGGCGACGTGGGTCGGCGCCCTCGATCTCGGCGCTGAGCTGCTGACGGAAGCCGTTGCGCTGTGGGGTCAGCTTGGGGAGCCCATCGCTATCGCCGCGGCCGAGGACATGCGGGCCCGTGTCACACTGTTGAGCCGGACACCCGTCAACGTCGCGGCGCTGCGCGAACGGGCCGTACAGATGCGAACGGCAGGGGCCACGGACGTCGCGGACTCTCTGGAGATCACGGCCTTGCTCGGAGCTTGCGTCGCAGAAGCCCCGCCAGGCGAGACGCCGAGCGCTGTGGCCCGGAAGCTCCGTCAGGCGTTGCGGATGCGGATCGCGCAAGGCCGCCTTCAGGGCGCCTGGCAGGACGCGTGCCTCGCCGCGGCGGTGCTCGACGATGTGCGCTGGCTGCGCGAAGCGACCTCGCTGGAGGCGGGACAGCGCCTGTGCCGGCCCGCCTGGACGGCAGCCTCGGCGCAGCGCCCGGGCTGAGGGCGCATGGCTCTGCGCTCCACCATCGCCTGCCTGACGCGCGTGTCATGGTCCCGTGGCCTTGATTGCCCACCTTGCGCGTGCTTCTGTAGCGTCTGAGGCGACGGCCCAACCAAGCGTTGGGAGCCCAGGGTGCCGGCCAGACATCACACGCCAAGCAAGGCCGGGCTTGGCTGCCGCGAGCGGTGGAGGAGGCCCCATGAGCGAGTCCAAGGTCCAAGCGCTGCCCTCGATGCCCATCCTGGCCCTGCGCAACGCGGTGCTCTTTCCTGGCGCGGTGATGCCGGTCGTCATCGGCAGGGGGAAGTCGATTCGCCTGCTGGAGAGCATCGGTGACCGCAAGGCGGCTATCGTCGGCGTCGTGGCGCAGCGCGACAAGTCGATCGACAACCCAAAGCCGGACGACCTCTACTGGGCGGGCTGCACAGGGCAGCTCATCAAGGTGCTGCGCAACGGACCGGACACGTTTCACGTCGTCATCCGCGGCGTAGACCGGTTCCGCGTCAAGCGCTTCGAGTCTGAGGAGCCCTACCTGACGGGTGAGATCGAGCTGCTGCCCGAGGTGTCGCGCAGTGAGGCCAAGGTCGAAGCCCTGGTCCACAGCGTCCGCGAGGCAGCGCAAGAGCTGCTCGGCATGGTCCCGGAGCTGCCGATCAACGCATCGGACTTGAACGAAGAGTTTGAGCAGCCCTCGCGCCTCGTCTACCTGCTCCTGACCCACCTCGGCGTCTCGGTCGAAGAGAAGGTCGAGGTGCTCGAGGCGGGCGACGTCGGCGAGATGCTGAACAAGACGCTGCAGCTGGTGATGCAGCAGGTCGAGATCTTGCGCATCAGCCAGCGCATCAACAGCGAGGTCAAGGGCGAGCTGAACAAGAGCCAGCGCGAGTACGTGCTCCGCAAGCAGCTCAAGGCCATTCAGAAGGAGCTCGGCGATCTCGAAGGCGGCGAAGGCGACGAGCTGGCCGAGCTCGAGGAGCGACTGCACAAGGTCGGGCTCTCCGAGGAGGCGCAGAAGATCGCGGCCAAGGAGCTGAAGCGCCTGCGGACGATCCAGCAGGGCAGCCCCGAGTACACCGTGGCGCGGACCTACCTCGAGTGGTTCGCCGATCTGCCGTGGAGCCGCACGACGACCGACAACCTCGACCTCGATCACGCCCAGGAGATCCTCGACGCCAAGCACTGGGGCCTCGAGCGCATCAAACGGCGCATCATCGAGTACCTCGCCGTCACCAAGCTCAAAGACGACATGCGGGGCCCGATCCTGTGCCTGGTCGGACCGCCCGGCGTCGGCAAGACCTCGCTCGGCCAGTCGGTGGCCGAGGCGCTCGGTCGCAAGTTCCAGCGCATCAGCCTCGGCGGCGTGCGCGATGAGGCCGAGATTCGGGGCCACCGCCGCACCTACATCGGCGCCATGCCCGGCAAGATCGTCATGTCGCTGAAGAAGGCGGGCTCGGCCAACCCCGTGATGATGCTCGACGAGGTCGACAAGCTGACCCACGACTGGCGTGGCGATCCCACCGCGGCCATGCTCGAGGTGCTGGACCCCGAGCAGAACAACACCTTCACCGATCACTACCTCGATACGCCGTACGATCTGTCGAAGGTGCTCTTCATCGCCACCGCCAACACGACGGACACGATCCCGGCGCCGCTCCTGGATCGCATGGAGCTCATCGAACTCTCGGGCTACACCTTCGAAGAGAAGATGAACATCGCGCGCTCGCACCTGCTGACCAAGCAGCTCAAGGCGCACGGGCTGAGCGCCGAGCAGTGCCAGGTGACCAACGACATCATGGAGAAGGTCATCCAGAGCTACACGCGCGAGGCCGGCGTTCGCACGCTCGAGCGTCGCATCGCCGATGTCTGTCGGCGCGTCGCTGTCGGCGTCGTCAAGGCCGAGTACCCGCAGAAGGTGGTCAACGACGACGACCTCGACGAGATCTTGGGCCCGCCGCGCTTTCTGCCCGACGTCGCCGAGCGCACCGAGCGCCCCGGCGTCGCGACGGGCATGGCCTGGACGCGGACCGGCGGCGACCTGCTCTTCATCGAGGCGACGGTCATGCCGGGCAAGGGCAAGATGCGCCTCACCGGCCAGCTCGGCGACGTCATGAAGGAGTCGGCGCAGATCGCCCTGTCGCTCGTCGAGTCCAACGCCAGCAGCTACGGCATCTTGCGCAGCGCCTTTGAGGAGCAGGACATCCACGTCCACTTCCCTGCAGGTGGCATCCCGAAGGATGGCCCCTCGGCCGGCGTGACCATGTACACCGCCCTCGTCTCGCTGCTCTCGGGCGTCCGCGTCCGCGGCGACGTCGCGATGACGGGCGAGGCGACGCTGCGCGGGTTGGTGCTGCCGGTTGGCGGCATCAAGGACAAGGTGCTGGCTGCGCAACGCGGCGGCATCAAGAAGGTGATCTTGCCCGAGCGCAACCGCCGTGACCTGCGCGACATCCCCCAGAGCGCGCGTGATCTCCTCGAGATCGTGTTCGTCTCGCGCATCGAAGAGGTGCTCGAGCACGCCCTCGAGACGCCGCCCTCGGCCTGGGCCGAGCGCCCGCCGCCCGCTTCGCCGCCGGCCGCCATCGCCTGATCTGCCGGCCGAGAGGGCCAGCGCGTCTGCAGCAGAGCCGCTGGTCTGCCACGGCACGGGAAGATACTCGCCATGGAATTGCTCGCGACCGCCGCCACCGGCACCGCCGGCTTTGTCGCCACCGAGTGCCGCCGGCTCGGCTTTCAGCCCCTGGCGGTTCGCAGCGACGGCGTGCTGCTCGATCTGGAGCCCGCGCAGGCGGCGCAGGCCCTTGTGCATCTGCGGGTGGCGACGCGCTTGCTGCTGCTCCTCGACGACATCGAGTGCCCAGACGCGGACGCCTTCTACGAGTCCCTGGCACGGCTGTTCTGGCCTGATTGGCTCGACGATCGCCACACGCTGGCCGTGCGCTGCAGTGGGGCCTTGCCGGGCTCGCCTGACGCGCCGCATGGCAGGCGGTCGTCGGGACCGCCGATTGCCAATCACGTTTTTGCGTCGCAGCGCGCAAAGGACGCGATCTGCGATCGCCTGCGCCAGCGCTATGGCGCGCGTCCGAACGTCGATCTCGACGATCCTGACGTGACGGTCCACGTCCGCTTTGCCGGCGACCGCGCCACCGTCGCCCTCGATCTCTGCGGTGAGCCGCTGCACCAGCGGGGTTACCGCGTCGCCGAAGCCGAAGCACCGATGAAGGAGCACCTCGCCGCCGCCATCGCCCTCGGCTCCGGCTGGGACGGCGGCGGCCCGCTGCTCGATCCGATGTGCGGCTCGGGCACCTTGCTCATCGAGGCCGTGCTGAATCACCTACGAATCGCACCGGGTCGCCGGCGCGACTTCGCGGTGGAGCGTTGGCCCTGGCACGGGCCTCTCTTTGGGCGGCTGCTCGATGAGGCGCGCGAGTCCGCTCAGGCGCACGCCGCGAAGGCCGTGGCGGGCGCCGCGGGCCTCGATGTGCTCGGGCTCGATTTCGATCGCGGCGCCGTGCGGACGGCCAAGATTCAGGTGCAGCGATCCGGCCTCGCCGATCTCATCCGCGTGGAGCGCGGTGACGCTCGGCGCCTGGAAGCGCCGCCTCCTGGCACGGTCGTCATCACCAACCCGCCCTACGGTGTGCGCCTGCTCGCCGGCGGCGACAATGTCGCGCTCTACCGCGAGCTTGGGCAGCGCTTTGCCACCTTCGAAGGCGTCGACCTGCACATCGTCGACGGCCATGAGGCCTTTCTCGAGGCCTTCGGCGCGGAGCCGCTCGAGAGCTTGCCGATGCGCAACGGCGCCCTGCCGATCATGTTGCGCCACATGCGCTTCGGTCAGTGGCCGGTGGCCCAAAGCGGCGTGCGCCTGCGGCCGCCGACTGACGGGGCAGGGGCCGCGCAGGATTGACCGGCTCGGCCTCGACGGCGATGATCCGACCCGGAGGGGCCCATGGTTGCGGGTGGCGAGCCGCGCATTGCCGTCGAGGTGTCGGGCGGCGTCGACGGCCCAGAGACGTTCGTCGCAGCTGCCGCCGGCATCTCCCTGCATGGGCGCTCGCGCCTGCTGCTGGTCGGTGACGGCGAGCGTCTCGGTGCTGAGCTGCGCCGCCACAGCTACGATCCCATGCGCCTGCGCATCGTCGACGCCGGCGTGCGCCAGGGAAAAGGCAGCGGCGACCACCTGGCGCAGGAGGCCGCGGCGCGCGTCGCGCTGCCGGTCGCCATGGAGCTGGTGCGGGCGCTGGAGGCCGACGCGGTCATCACGGCGGCATCGGGCGAGCTGGTGCTGCGCTGCGCGGAGGCAGGGCTACGGGCGCTCGCCGCTGGCGTACCGCCGGCGCTGGCCGCGGTGGTGCCGACCATGCCGCGGCCGGGCCACGCCGACCCATTGGCGCTCTTGCTCGACACCTCGGGCCGAGCCGCCGCCAGCGCCCAGGCCTTGCATGGCTTCGCTGTCATGGGCGGCACCTACGCCCGCCTCGTCTCCGGCATCCGCCAGCCGCGGGTGGCGCTGCTCTCGACCAGCACCGACCCCGACGCCGGGCCCTCCGCCGTAGTCGCCGCTCATGCCGCGTTGCGGAGGGCGCCGACCGGAGCCCTGAACTTCATCGGCGGCGTAAGGGCCATCGACATCCCGCGCGGCCAGGCTGATGTTGTGGTCGTCGATGGCTTCACCGGCGCAGCGGTGCGCGGCCTGCTGGAAGGCATCACCGACCTGACGGTCGAGGCCGCACGCTACGCCTGGAAGGCGCGCACGACCTGGCGCGTCGGCCTGCGCCTGCTCTCGGACGGCGTCGGGCAGCTCCGCAAGGTCTCCGAGTTCCGCGAATACGGCGGCGCCCCACTGCTCGGCCTCGACGGCGTGGTGCTGGTCGCCGCGCCCGAGGCCGGAGTCGAAGCGATCACCAACGCCATCAAGCTCGCCGGCAAGTGTGTTCATGCCGACCTCGTGCGGGAGTTGGAGGCGGAGCTGCGCCTGGCTGGGCCTCGGTCGGCGGTAGGGGGCAGCGATGGCGCCTGAGTCGTCGCCCGAGCCGGGGGGAGCCGGGCCCACAGCCAGCCCCGGGGCGCCAACGTCGCCGCCGACCGAGGTCGTCTACCGCTGGGATCTCGACAAAACCTACCTCCAGACCGACTTTGGCTCGCTGCGCGGCCTCTGGCGCGCCGCCGTCGAGCGACCCCAGGCCAAGCTGCCGGTGCCGGGCATGCGCACGCTGATGACCGCGCTGTCGCGACGCCGGGCCGCGCGCATTGTCGTCGTCAGCGGCAGCCCGACGGTGCTGCGCGGGCGCATCGAGGCGATGTTCCAGCTCCACGGTGTCCGCTGCGATCGCCTTGAGCTCAAGGACTTCGGGGCCCGCATCGCCCGCGGCCGCTTTCGCAGCATCCGGGCCCAGGTACCCTACAAGCTGCTGGCGCATCTGCAGACCCGCGCCTGGCTTCGGGCCGAAGGCGCGGCGGCGCCGGAGATCTGCTTTGGCGACGACGCCGAGGTCGACGCCCTGGTCTACTGCCTCTACGCCGACATCGTCTCTCGCCGCGTCGACGCCAGCCGTCTGCGCGCGCTGCTGGACGGCTGCGACGCCTACCCCGATGAGCGTGACGCCATTTTGCGCGCGCTGGCCGATCTTCCGCGCGAAGACGTCGTCAAGCGCGTGTTCATCCACCTCGACAGCCGCTCGCCGCCCACCCGCTACGACTGCTACCTGGGGCGGGTGGTGCCGACCTTTGACGCCTTTCAGATCGCCACCAGCCTCTACGGGGACAAGCTCTGCGGCGCCACCGAGGTGCTGGCCGTGGCCGAGGACCTCGTCGGCTCGTGGCGCGTCGACGGCGCGGGCCTCGCCGGCTCGTTGGAAGACGCCGTTCGACGCGGCGTGTGCCCCGCACCTGCCGCCATCGAGCTGGTGGAGGCCGTGCTGCCGATGGGATTGCCGGCGCGTGCCGGCCTCGATCGTGCGCTGGTCGAGCGCACGCTGCGTCGGCTGCAAGCCGGGGTCGCCTCCGCCGCCCCGGCGCCACCCGGACCTGAGGGTCCCGTCCTGGCCGATCTGCCCTACGAGTCGCTCTGGGCGAGCGAGCGCGCCTTCGCCGAGACCCGCGCCATGGCGCGCCGCTTGGCCCGCCAGACCGCGGCCCACGTGCCCGGCTTGAGCGCGTTTCTCGAGAGCGGCGGCCCTCACCGCGGCTGAGGGACGACTGCTGCGGTGGACGGTTCCGATCGGTGCAATCGAGGCGCCGCGTCGGCGTCACCGAAAAATGTCCTCGACAAAATGCCAGCGCGCCCGTAACCTCCCGCGCCCGCGGCCCCTGACCGCCGCATCGTCGCGGCGACGCGTGTCAGGACCGATGGATTTGCGCGTAGTTGAGAAGGGGTCGTCGATGAATCATTCGATCAAGCTGGTCTCCCCAGTCGCAGCGCTCGTGGCGTTGCTCTTTGTAAGCGCCTGCGGCGATGAGCCCTCCAGCGGCAGCAACAACGCCGCATCGGCCGACGCCACGGGCGATCTCGGTGCGGGCGGCGACGTGCAGTTCGGGGACACCAAGATCGCGGACGGCGTGCAGGCCGACAGCACCGGCAAGCCGGATTCGGCCGTGGCCCAGGACACCGGCAGCGAGACCGCAGCAGACACGTCGACGGGCACCGACGCGGCCGATACCGCCATCGGCGGCACCGACGCCGGCACCGAGGACACCGCCATCGGCGGCACCGATGCCGGCACCGAGGACACCGCCATCGGCGGCACCGACGCCGGTCCCGAGGACACCGCGATCGGCGGCACGGACGCTGGCAGCCCAGACACCAGCACGGACTCGGGGTCCGAGACCGCCGGCGACGCCACCAACGCCGACGGCACCGACGGCACCGACGGCGGCAGCGGCGATCCGCTCTCGTGCGCCGGTCGCTGCGGCAAGTACAGCGCCAGCGCCGCGTGCCAGTGCGACAGCGGCTGCGCCAACTTCGGTGACTGCTGCGCCGACATCGCCAAGGTCTGCGGCTGCGTCGGTGACGACTGCTGCACCAAGGACGCCGACTGCGACGACGGCCTGGCCTGCACCGACGACACTTGCGGCAAGGACGGCAAGTGCGAGATCAAGGTCAAGCCGAACAGCTGCGCCGTCGATGGCAAGTGCTACGTCAAAGGCGAGGGGCCTGCCAATAACACCTGCTCGAGCTGCGATCCCGCCAAGTCGACCGTGGCGTTCGCACCCAAGACCGGCACCGCTTGCGACGACGGCAGCGCCTGCACCAGCGCGGATGCCTGCGACGACAAGGGCGTCTGCGTCGGCACCCCCAAGGCCGACTGCTGCAAGGTCAACGCCGACTGCACCTCGAGCGAGGACTGCAAGGTCGGGACCTGCGACGCCAAGGCCGGCACCTGCTCCTACGCGCCCAAGGCCAACTGCTGCACCGAGGGTGTCTGCTGTGACCAGGCCGCCAAAGGCGTCAAGCCCGCCGGGGCCTCGTGCGGCAGCGTCGCGCTCGCCGTCGAGTACCAGTGCGACGGCGCCGCCGCCCAGAAGCGCCAGTCCTACGAGGGCTGCGATGGCGTAGCCGCCGCCACCTGCAGCAAGGACGCCAAGTTCCAATCGTGGACCTCGTGGTCGACGATTCAGACCTGCGGTGAGGGCCAGAAGTGCACCCTCGAGGCCAAGGACAAGCCCCCGATCTGCAAGGCCGAGGGCGGCGGCAAGGCCTGCACCGACGCCAAGGGCTGCGACGACGGCAACCCTTGCACGACCGACACCTGTGACGCCGGCAAGTGCCAGAACGCGACCAAGGCCGCCTGCTGCGTCTTCGACTCCGAGTGCAACGATGGCAACGCCTGCACCGTCGACTCTTGCAACGGCGACAACACCTGCAGCAACACCGCCAAGACCTGCAAGGCGCCTTCGGACTGCGAGACCGCCGTGTGCGACGCCACCACCGGCCAGTGCAAGGCGACCGTGAAGGCTGGCTCCTGCAAGATCGGCAACACCTGCGTGGCCTCGGGCATCAAGAACCCGGCAGACGCTTGCCTCGCTTGCTCGCCGAGCACCAGCACCACCGACTGGAGCGTCGCCATCGCTTGCAAGTGCACAAGCGGGGTCTGCTGCGACGCCAAGGCCGGCAAGATCCTGCCCGGCAAGACCAAGTGCGACGACGCCGTGAAGGCGACCGAGTACCAGTGCAGCGCCGACGGCAAGCAGCTTCAGCAGCGGCAGGCCTTCCGCGGCTGCACCGGCACGGGCAACACCTGCTCGGCGACGACGGCCAACTACGCTTGGACCGACTGGACCAAAGTCCAGGACTGCGCCGCGGGAACCATCTGCGAAGTGAAAGACGCCGCCATCAAGGGCACTTGTGTCAGCGTCACCGTCGGCGTCTGCACGCCGAACACCAACTGCTGCGACGCCAAGGGGCAATACGCCGCCAAGGCGACCTCGTGCGGCAAAGACATCCTCAAGACCGAGACCAAGTGCAGCTCGGCCGACAAGGGCGGCAAAGTCCAGACCCGGACCGCCGTCGCTGGCTGCACGGGCGCTAGCACCACCTGCAGCACCGCCGCCAGCAACCTCGCCTTTACCGAGTGGAAGGACACCAAGACCTGCGCCAGCGACGAAGTTTGCCAGGTCAAGGACGGCACCGCCGCCTGCCAGAAGGTCGCGGCCTGCGATCCGAAGCTGACCTGCTGCACCGCCGGTGGCACCTTTGCCGCCCAGGCCACCAAGTGCGGCACCGAGGCCCTCGGCTCGCAGTTCCAGTGCAGCAGCGAGGCCAAGGGCGCCAAGGTCCAGAAGCGTGACGCCTACGGCGGCTGCAGCGGCGTTGCCACGGGCTGCTCCTTCCTCTACGCGGACCTCCACTTCACCGCGTGGAGCGACGTCAAGACCTGCCTGGCCACCGAGTACTGCTCGGTCGACGCCGACGGCACACCCGGCTGCGTTGTCGCGCCGACGGTGGACTGCAAGGCGGTCGATACCTGGGAGGGCGAGGAGAAGACCGAAGCTGCCAAGAAGATCGGCAGCTTCAAGGACTCCGACCCCGCCAAGTTCCTGACGCCGAAGCCGCACCTGGGCAGCGCCAAAGACGCCGATTTCTACACCTACGACATCGCTGACGCGCTGAACACCACCAACCCGCGCGTCCACATCGAGTGGTCCGCCGCTGGTTCGGTCACGGTCTGCGCCTTCTACACCTGCGACAAAGGCAAGAACGGCAAAGAGTGCGCGCCGATCATTTGCCCCGCGGACTCGCTGACCGTCAGCAACGCGGCCGCCAGCGCGGTCCCGGGCAACGGCTGCTGCACCCAGGCCTACAAGGGCGTCATCGACTTCACCGTCAGCGCCCCCGGCACGCTCGACGAGTCCGGCAAGGTCTACTTCGACATCTACAACGACAGCCCCTTCTGCCAGTACGTCGACGTCAAGCTGGCCTTCGGCAGCAACCTCAACACGGTCTGCGATCCCGGCAAGACCTGCTGCAACGACGCCGGCCAGTGGGCTGCCCAGGGCACCACCTGCGGCACGACCTCGCTCAAGAAGGAGTACCAGTGCTCCGGCACCAAGCCCGGCGACAATGTGCAGGTGCGCGAGGCGTTCGCCGGTTGCACGGGCACGAGCGGCACCTGCTCGACCCTGACCGCCAACCAGGTCTGGGGCGCCTGGAAGACCCTGACCGACTGCAAGACCGCTGAACTGTGCAGCGTCCCGGACAAGACCAAGCCCGGCACCTGCGTCGCCGGCAACGACGCGGTCTGCAAGGCGACCGACAAGTTCGAGGGCCCTCTTTCGACCTCAGAGTCCTACGACCTCGGCAGCTACAAGGATGGCCAGAACTCTGTGATGGTCAAGCCGAACATTCACCTCAATGGCACCGACGACAAGGACTGGTTCAAGTACCGCATCACGGACGATCCCAACCTCAACGATCCGGTCGTCGACATCGAGTGGGTGTCGACCGATCAGGTGACCGTCTGCGCCTACTTCCAGTGCACCACCGGCCCCAATGGCAAGGACTGCTACCCGGTCACCTGCCCTGCCGGCTCCACGGCCTTCTCGAACTCGGCGGTCAGCGACGTCTCGCCCAATGGCTGCTGCATGACCGGAGACTACGGCCTGCTCGCCTTCTCGCCGGACGCGCCCGGCATCTTCAACAACGACGAGACCGGCTGGGTGTACTTCAACGTCAAGAACGCTGCGCCGATCTGCCAGTACGCGGTGGTGAAGCTCTCCTTCGGCGGCTCGACCACGGCCTGTGGCGACGGCGTCTGCGAGGGCAACGAGTCCACCAGCTGCAAGACCGACTGCGGCTCCTGCAGCGGAAAATGCGGTCAACCCTTCAGCTCTGGCGCCACCTGCCAGTGCGACAGCGCCTGCGCCACCATCGGCGATTGCTGCTGGGACAAGCCGCTGGTCTGCGGCGGCTGAGCCAGGACGGGCGCCGCCCCAGCGCCCGCGAGGATGGCGACCCTGCGAGAGCTCCGCGGCCAGTTCACCCTCTTTCTGATGTCGGGCGGCCTCGCGGCCTCGCTGCTTGAGGGCAGCCGACGCTTCGCCTCTGAGCCGACCCTGGCGGCTTTGATGCGCCACGGCGCCGTAGCCGTGCTTGCCCTGGGCTGCGCAGTCGCTGGCATCGCGATGCTGGCGGTCGCGATCGGCGAGCGACGACAGCCGGCCGTGGTCTTGTCCCGACCGAGACGGGGCATTCAGCTGCCGAATTGGCTGCGCATCGGCGTCGGCGCCCTCCTCGGCGCCGTCGTCCCTGTCGCCCTGCTGATGCAAGCGCTCGCCTAGCGATGCGCGAAGCTGACCTGCCTCGCCTCTGCGTCGACGCTTCGGCGCTTACCGACCCGGCGGTGGTGCCGAAGCCTTGGTGGGGAGCCTGCACGGCGTTGCCGCACCCGAGCGGCGACCTCCAGGCCGCGCTGGCGTCGCCGGGCGCGGCTGCCGTCGAGGGCGTGGTGGTGCGGTCGATGACGCGCGTTGGCCCCGCCGAACTGGCGGCGCTGCCGCGCTTGCGGACCCTGGCGACGCTGTCGTCCGGGGTAGACCACCTCGACCTCGACGCGCTCGCCGACCGCGACATCCGCCTCACGACCGGGCTCGGCGGCAATGCGCCGGCCGTCGCAGGTTGGGTCGACTGGGCGCTGCGGCGCTGCGCAGCGGTTCAAGGGCCCTCGCGCTTCGCCGGGATGCGCATCGCGGTCGTCGGCGTCGGCGCGGTCGGCACCCAGGTCGCGGCTTGCCTCGAGGCTGCAGGCGCGGAGGTCCTCCTCGTCGACCCGCCGCGCGCGGCCCGCGAACCGAGCTTTGTCGGCATGAGCCTCGCGGCGGCCCTTGCGGCCAAGCCCGATGCGCTGTCCCTGCACGTCCCGCTGGTCCGGCAGGGCCCATGGCTGACCCTTGGCCTCATCGGTGGCGAGGCCATCGACGCGCTCCGCGGCGCCATCGTGCTGCAGGCCAGCCGCGGCGGTGTGCTCGACGAGGCCGCTGCGCTGCGCGGGCGCGCGACAGGTTGGCTGAAGGCCCTGGCGCTCGACGTCTACCGCGGCGAGCCGCGTCCCGATCCCGCCCTCATCGCGGCCGCCGACCTGGCCACGCCGCACATCGCCGGACACACCGTCGAGGGCAAGCTGCGCGTCGCCGGGCGCGCGCTGGTCCCCTTTTTCCGCGCCTTCGGCGACGCCCGTGGCCCGAGCGAAGACGATGTTGAGGCCCACTGCGCCGCTGCTGGAGCTGCGCTCGGCTGGACGCAGCCGGCCGCAGAGGGCGACTCCGCTCTCGACCATGCCGCCGCCGCGCTCCGTCGCGGAGAGGACTTTCGCAGCCTGCGATCGGCCCATCGGCGGCTGGATCCGACGCTCACAATCGGCTAAGCTACCGCGACCCTGCGTGAGGACCCTCGCTGCAGGGCGGTCGGAGAACCATGCACACTGCGGCCACACCAGCGATTGCGCCTGCCCAAGGCCCCCCGAGCGGCGCGCGCAACGCGGCGTCCGTGCGTCTCGCCGACAACGCTGCAGATTCGCGCTGGACCGTGCTGCTGCTCGCCCTGCTCGCCCTGCTCGCCGCTTGCTCGACGCCAACGACCAGCCAGCCGCAGGGCGGTGGCTTCCAGCTGTCGGAGGTCGTCGGCGGCCAAGAGACCCAGCTCGGCGGCGAGGTCGGCGGTGGCAATGACGCTTTTGGGGCGACCGATGGCCAGCCCGGCGATCCCCAAGACGGTGCCACGGACGGCGACGCCGATGCCGACGCCGAAGAAGACGCGGCTGTGGCGGAGGACAGCAAGCCCGGCGGCATCACTTGCACCAAGTCGAGCGCCTGCAAGGACCTCGCGGACACGCCTTACTGCGACGTCGCGAGCCAGGCTTGCGTCGCCTGCCTGATCGATTTCCACTGCAAGGATTCGACCAACAACTGCAAGAACAACAAGTGCACCGAGGTCTCGTGCCTTCCTGGCTCGAGCAGCTGCAAAGGCTCGAACAGCCTCGAGATCTGCAATGCAGATGGCAAGACCACCGACGTCAAGCTCTGCCCCGACGCGCTGCCTAACTGTTCGGGCGGAAAGTGCCGTTTTTGCACGCCGGGCGCGGAGTATTGTCAGCAGCCAGAGCCGGGCGTGCAGCAGCCGACGGTGGCGATGAAGTGCAACGACCAGGGCTCCGACTCCGACATCCTGGAGATTTGCCAGACCGGCCAGATCTGTCACGACGGCAAGTGCTCGATCTGCCTACCGCAAGAGAAGAAGTGCCTCGGCAACAAGGCGGTGGTCTGCCGCGATGACGGTACGGGCTTTGACTTGGCCAAGGACTGCGACAGCGTCGGCCAGACCTGCCTCGTCGGCGTCTGCGTCGATCCCTGCACAGGCGACTTCAAGGCCAACACCAACGTCGGCTGCGACTACTTTGCCGTCGACCTCGACAACGCCGTGGTGCCTGCCGCTGGCGGCAAGGTCTACGACGCCCAGAACTCGCAGTTCTCGGTCATCGTCAGCAACACCAAGTCGTCGCCGGCCCTGGTCGCCGTGTCGACCCTCGATGGCAAGACCGCCAAGTACGCCGTGCAGGCCAATGGCCTGAAAATCATCAACTTGCCAGATCCGCAGTGGAAGATGGCGCCGTTGAACCAGGACGGCACCAACATCAACGACAAGTCCTATCGCATCCAGTCGACGGTGCCGATCGTCGCCTACCAGTTCAATCCGCTGCAGAACGTCGACGTCTTCAGCAACGACGCCAGCTTGCTCCTGCCGTCCAACGCCGTCGGGACCGAGTACTGGGTGATGACGCGGCAGCAGACGCACGCCAACCTGCGCGGCACGATGACCATCGTCGCCGTGAGCCAGGGCACCACCAAGGTCGACGTCCTGGTGACGACCAAGACGCTCGGCAACATGTCGGGCGCGCAGCCGATTCCGCCCGGACCCTGGACCGGCTTCAAGTCGTTCTTGCTGACCCGAGGCCAGGTCATCAACATCGAGACCGACCAGAACGGCGCCGACCTCACGGGCTCCTACGTCAAAGCCGACCACCCGGTGGCGGTGTTTGGCGGCTCGGAGTCGTCCAACGCGCCAGACACCAACAAGTGCGTCAAGCCGCCGGGCGCGGCCAAGGGCACCTGCCAATACCAGGGCTGGGACTGCATCGCCAACGACGATTGTCCGGTCACCTGCTGCGCCGACCACTTGGAGGAGCAGCTCTTTCCCATCTCCGCCTGGGGCAAGACCTATATCGCGTCGAAGCTGCAGCCGCGTGGCAAGGAGAAGGACGTCTGGCGCGTCCTGGCGGCGGCCAACGGCACCGTGGTGCAGACCAACCCGGAGCAGGCCAAGATCCCGACCCTCAACCAGGGGCAATGGTTCGAGTTCGAGAGCGATCAGGACTTCGTGATCCTGGCCAACCACCCGGTCCAAGTCGGGCACTTCATGGTCAGCTCGCACGCGCCGAACCCCAACAACGACCTCTGCACCACCAACTACGGCTCGACCAAGCTCTGCACGACCAGCAACGCCCAGTTCAACAGCAAGATCCCCTGCACCAAGCACTCGCAGTGCCCGAATATCCTCGAGCCCGACGACGCCAAGATCGGCGACCCCGACTTCCTGCTGACGCTGGCCGCCGACCAGTACCTCGACGATTACGTCTTCTTGGTGCCGAACAAGTACAAGGAGAACTTCATCAACGTCATCGCACCGCTCGACGCCCTCGCCGTGACGCTCGACGACCTGCCGGTGCAGCAGAACCTCTGGAAGCTGATCCCCGGGGTACCTTGGCGCGTGGCGCGGGTGCCGATCCTCCAAGGCTCCCACCGCCTCAAATCGCCCGGGCGCCCGGTCGGCCTCTACGTCTATGGCTGGGACGACTACGTCAGCTACAGCTTCCCAGGCGGCGCCAAGATCAAGAAAGCTGAGGAGTAGGCGCTGGCCAATCCGTCGCCAGGCAGGGGGCCGCTGGCCGGTGTCGGGCGCAGCGGTCATGCCGCCGACCTGCGCACCGCCTCACCTCGCACGCCAGGATGGCGGGCTTTCCCCCCGACCCTGGCCGCGCTGCGCCTCCAGTGGTTGCGAGCCGCATGCCTTGGCCTGGTCTTGCTCCCGACCGCGCCCAGCCTTGCCGACGAGGGGCCGTGGCGCCACCTCTACACGCGCCGTGGCATCCGCGTCGAAGCCCAAGACGTGCCGGGCCGAGATCTGCCGCGATTGCGGGGCAAGGGCGTCTTGCAAGCCAACTTGTACGAGCTGCTGGCCGTGCTCGACGATGTGCCGAACCATCGGACCTGGGTGCCACGCCTGCACCGTTCGATTGCGCTACGGCGTCCCTCGCCCCTTGAGCTCTGGATGTACGTGCGCTTTCGCTTTCCCTGGCCGGCTAGCGACCGCGACTCGGTCTTGCACGTCGAGGTGACGCGCACCCTCACCGCCACCCAGCATGAGGTCGTCCTCAAGAGCGAGCGCGCCGAGTGGGCCGGCCGTCCGGCGATCGACGGCGTCGTACGGGTACCTCGCTCGCGCGCCGAAGCGCGGCTGCGCTACCTGGGGCCGCAGCAGACCCAGCTGACCTACCTCGTCGACATCGATCCTGGCGGGTCGTTGCCGCGCTTCTTGGTGCGCATCCTGCAGGAAGATCTGCCCATGCAAATCGTCGAGGGCCTCGACCAACGGATCCGCCAGACGCGCGGCCGCTACGAGGACTTCCGCAATCGCTGGGATCCGACGCGGGCGTCGACCCCGCCTGGGAACATCCCCGGCGCACCGCCGAGCCCTGGGAGCACGCCATGAGCGATGCGATGGCCATCCCCGCCGAGATTGCGAGCGGCGCAGCAGCGTCCAGCGACGCCATGCGCGCGCCCGGCTTCGATGGCTTCGCCGACTTGCCGCTGATGGGGCAACTCGCGGCCTCGCTGTTGCTGGCGGTCGTGTTGGCGGCGACCATCGGCTTTCACCCGCAGCGGCCGGTCCGTGCCCGGACGCTGGAGGACGCGGAAGCGCCCCGCGTCAACGTCATCTACGCCACCGTCGGCGCCATCATCGGGACGCTGGTCGTCCACTACGGCACGCTGGTCGGCTTTGTCGTCTTTGGCATCGGCGGCCTGATGCGATTTCGCACCAACACGGCGAGCGCCGCCATCACCGGGCGGCTGCTGATCTCGACGCTCATCGGGCTCTGCTGCGGCCTGCAGCTGCCGCACATCGCCGTGGTCGCCACGGTCTTCTCCTTCGCCCTGCTCGCGTTGCTCGAGCGACGCCCGGCCTGCCGTCTGGTGGTCAAGGGCCTCGCCGCGGAGGAGCTTGCCGCTGCGGCAGGCGCCTGGCGCCGCGAACTCGATGCGGCGGGCTGCCGGGTCATCAGCGAGGAGAAGAACTTCCTGAAGCTGCAGGTGGCGTTCGTCTTCTACGTGGCCGGCGGCGAGGACCCCGACGAGCTGGCCGCGCGCGTCGAGGCGCGCATCGATGGCGCCATGCGCGGCGCCACAGACTGGGAAGTCGGCTGAACGCCGGCACTGCCTGGGCCTGGCCGCGTCAGCGGCCGTAGGCCGCCCGGCAGACGAACAAGGCATCGATGGCGGCTGCGTCGTAGCCCGCCTCGGCCAGCAACGCCCGCGTGTCAGCGCCCGGCTCGCGACCGACGAACGCCATGCGCGCTGGAGCTGCCGACAGTTGCACCGGGCAGCCGACTTGCCACACCGTCCCAACCGCATCCCCGCCGGCCTCTTCGGTCGGGACCTCCACGATCATGCCGCGGGCCCGGAGCTGTGGGTCAGCGACGGCTTCCCGCGGGGTCTGCACCGGCTCAACGCAGCAGTCCAGCGGCCGAAGCAGCGCGACCCAGTGCGCAAGCGGCGAGGCGGCGATGGCCTCGGCGATTCCGGCCTTGAGCGCAGCGCCCTCCTCGCCATCGGCGAGGTAGAGCATCTCGAGGTCCGAGCGGCCGATGGCCGTTAGGAACAGCGCGAAAAACTTGGGCTCCAGCGACCCCACCGCCAGGTGACGGCCGTCGGCGCAGCGGTAGTAGTCGTAGAAGCTACCGCCGTCGAGCCAGCTCGCCTCGGGCGCTGCGTCTTCGTCGGCGGCGAGGGCACGGGTGATCGCCATCGCGTTCATCCACAGCGCGCCGTCGGCCATCGCGACGTCGACGCGCTGCCCGAGGCCGGTCTGGGCCCGCTGCAACAACGCCGCCAAGATGCCGGTCAAGGCCGGCCAGGTGCCACCGCCGACGTCGCCGACCAGCACGCCGAGGGGCAAGGGGCCTTGGCCGCGACGTCCCAAGTGCCAGCTCACGCCGGCGCGCGCCAAGAAGTTGATGTCGTGGCCGGCGCGCTGGGCGTCGGGGCCGGTCTGGCCAAAGGCAGAGATCGAGGCCAGCACCAGGCGCGGGTTGACCTCGTGCAGCACGGACCAGCCGAGTCCGAGCCGCTCGAGCACGCCGGGGCGAAATTGCTCGACGAGCACGTCGGCGCGCTCGACCAGGCGCAGCAGCGCCTCCCGGCCGGCAGGGTGCTTCAGGTCGAGCGAGATGGAGCGCTTGCCGCGGCCGACCGTACGCCAGAGCGCGCCCTGACCGCTGGCGTCATGCGGCGGCATCCAGCGCAGCAGATCGTCGCGATCCGGGGCATCGACGCGAATCACGTCGGCGCCGAGATCGGCGAGCAGCATCGTCGCCAGCGGGCCGGGATAGAGCGTCGTCAGATCGAGCACGCGCACGTTGGCGAGCGCGCCCGGCGGCGGCGCAGCGGCAGGTTGGACCTCTCCGCTTGGGGCGGCAGGCGGCGCGGCGTCGTCTTGCATGGCGCTCTGCCTCCTCTCTTGGCGCTTAGCCGCGGTGGTGGCGGGCGATCTCCCGCTTGGACTCGCGGTCCCGGATGGCATCGCGCTTGTCGTGCGCCTTGCGGCCGCGCCCAATCGCGATCTCGGCCTTGATGCGCGACCCTGAGAAATAGAGCCGCAGGAGCGGCGCTGCGAGGCCTTGCTGGCGCAGTGACTCGTGCAAGCGCGCGATCTCACTGGCGTGCAGCAGCAGGCGCCGCGGCCGCTCGGGATCGTGGTTGAACTGGTGGGAGAAGGGGTATTCGGCGATGTGGACGCCCAGCAGCATTGCCTGCCCATCGATGACGCGGGCATGCGCACCGTTGACCTGCACCTTGCCGGCGCGCAACGATTTGACCTCGCTGCCGACGAGCTCGATGCCGGCCTCGAGCACGTCGAGGACCTCGTAGTCGTGGCGCGCCTTTCGGTTGTCCGCGATGGGGCGCTGGGGTCTGACAGGTGGCTTGGGCACGGCTTCGTTCCAGAGGCTTTGCGGCGCGAGTCGCGACCGCAGGTCGGGGGAGGATAGGCGCTGCGGGCCAATTGTCACGGGCCCCGGCCAGCGAATCGGCTGGACCTCGCGCTGGTCGTCCGCTGGTGGTCGCCGCTGCACTCGGGCTGCACCGCAGCGGCGCCGCATCTTGTGGCGCACGGGCCGCCTGGAGCCACGGAGGATGAAGGTTCCTCTTGACTTCGATCCGCTATTGAACCAAAGTCAACAAGCGCCAACTCGGCGCCAGGAGGCATCCATGCTTCGCTTCGCCAGCTACGCATTCACCCCCTTCGTGGTGGTCTCGACGGTCATCGCCAGCCTCAGCTTCGGGGGTGCTTTCGCCTTCGGACCCCTGATGCTCATCTTCGCCGTCGTGCCGGGCCTCGACGTGCTGGTCGGCCTCGACGTCAAGCAGCCCGACGACGCGAGTCTGTCCATGACCAGGCTCTACCGGGCGATGTGCCGCGTGTGGGTGCCGTTGCAGATCGGGCTGCTCGCCTACGCCCTTCACGCCCTCACCGCGTCCGCGCAGGGCCTCGATGGCGGCGAAGGCTTTGGCCTCTTGGCGCTGCAGGTCGTCGGGCTCGGCGTGGCCACCGGCGCCGTGGGCATCACCTACGCCCACGAGCTGATGCACCGAAGCAACCGGCTGGATCGCGGCCTCGCCGAGGTCCTGATGGCGAGCGTCGGCTACACCTTGTTCTGCATCGAGCACGTCCTCGGCCACCACCGCAACGTCGGCACGCCCGCTGACCCGGCGACTTCGCGCTACGGCGAGTCGCTCTACAGCTTCTTGCCCCGGACGGTGGTCGGCGGCTTCCGGTCGGCGATCGCCCTCGAGCGTGCGCGCTGCGAACGGCGTGGCATCGGCGCTCTCGATCCCCGCCACCGCCTGCTGCGTTACGGTGTCGGCCTCTTGCTGCTTCAGGCCGGCATCTTGCTGTGGCTGGGGCCGATCGGCTGGCTGGTCTGGGCCGGGCAGGCCGTCGTGGCCATTCTGCTGCTCGAGATCGTCAACTACCTCGAGCACTACGGCCTGGAGCGCCGCAGGGCGCCGGCCGATGCGGCCAGCGCGGTGGCTGGCGAGCGCTTTGAGCGGGTCCGGCCCGAGCACTCCTGGAACTCGGCGCATGCCGTGAGCAACCGCTTCTTGGCCAACCTGGCGCGCCACGCCGACCACCACGCCAACGCCAACCGCTCCTTCGACCAGCTCCGCCACTTCGAAGAGGCGCCGCAGCTGCCCACCGGCTATGGCGCGATGCTGCTGCTGGCGATGGTGCCGCCGGCGTGGTTCGCGGTGATGAACCCGCGCGTGCAGGCGTGGCGGGGCAGGGCGGTGCCGGAGTCCGGCGAGCGTGTGGGCGGTCAAGAGGCGGCGGCCGCGTAGCGCGGCATCGTCCATCCTGACGAGATTCCGACGTTCAAGTCGGCGCCAGCCCTCAGTACGCGGTCGTCCGCAGCACCGGCTGAAACATCGCCACATCGTGGGCGCACACCCCGTCGAGTGGGCACGCGGCGCAGTCGGGCGCCTCGACCTCGGGACAGCGGCGACGTGCGCCGAAGAAGAACGCATCGATGGCGCCCACCTCGCGGCCCGAGGCGGTGCCAAGCTGCGACAGCGCGTCCCAGCAGGCGCTGCGGACGGCTGCCTCGTCGCGCGGATCGAGCAGCTGCCGGCGGACGATCGCCTCACGCAGGGCCTCGTCGCCGACCTCGACGATGCCGGTCCGCAGGGCCGACCGCATGATGTGGTAGTCGACCACCGGCTGCAGCGACTGCGAACGCGACAGGTCGAGGAAGCGCTCCGGTCGCTGGCCAAGGGCGAGGACCAGCAGCATCGACTTCTTGCGCAGCGGGTCTTCGCGATAGCCCGAGATGTGGTCCAAGGCGTGCAGCAGCGTCCGCGCCGGGTCGTCGGAGGCCTGAGCGGCCGCAACCAGCGCGTGCGGCTCCCAGCCGAGCTCCCACATGTCGCGGCCGTAGCCGCGCGATAGGGCGTGGTGGGTCGCGAGCACGGGCAGCGGGATGGTGCCGTCGTCGGCGGCGAAGAGGGCCTCGGTGTCTTGCCACCGCAGCGTCGACTGACCGAGCGGCGCCAGCTTCCCGGGATCGCGCTCCAGGAGCCGGCGGAATGCGGCGAAGCAGTAGTCCGAGCCCTTCAGACGGCGGCCGCCAAAGGTGGCGATCGTCGGCCGCGACCACACGCCGTTTGCAGGGCTCCAGAAGCCGAACTGATGAAGAATTGAGGCGAAGAAAAAGTCGATGGCGTGAGGATCGCCGACCTCTGGCATGTGCTCGCCGCAGAAGTCGAAGGCGCGCACCTCGTCCAGCACGCCGATCAAGCGGCCGATGCGCTCGACGGCGTGCTTGTTGACCCGCACCCGCTCGTCGCGGCGGGCGGCCCGGCGGCGGGCGTCGATGGCGTGCGTCGAGGTCGCCAGCAGCGCCGCCATGCCCGGCTGCTCGATGGTGACGCTGGCCGCCGCGGCGCCGAGCAAGACGGCCTCGCAGGGGTGGAGGCCGCGCATGAGGCCGGCGAGGGTTCCGCCGCACACCGAGTCGCCTGCGCCGGTCAGGTCGGCCGGTGAGCTCGGGCAGATCGGCACCCGCGTGCAGGAGTCGCCCTGCCAGACGTCGCTGCCCTCGGCCCCGCGCGTCACCACCAGGATTTGACCCGGGCGCACGGTCGGCCGCTCGCCGCCGAAGACCAGTTTCTCCTCGAACTCATTCATGAAGAAGAGGTCGACTGATTCCATGAGCTGGCGGACGGTGTCCGGCGCCCGTCGCGCCATGTAGCCGTAGGTGCCGGCCGAGATGCGGGCGTCGGTGCGCTGCCGCAAGGAGCGCACGAAGCGCATCTGCAACTCGGGGGCGTGGATCGCCGCGACGTGCACGATCGCGGCGCCGCGCAAGGCGTCGTCCTCGATCATCTGCGGGTCGAGCGTCTCTTCGAGGCCCCAGCTTGCGGCGGCCAGGCGGGCGTTGCCGTCGGCCTCGTAGACGATCTCGAAGTGCGGCAGATCGTCTTCGGAGCAAGCAGGCCCGTGCCAGGGCAGGCACGACGCTGCGTCGCGGAACAGGTCTGGCAACGGCTCGGGCCGGAAACCGAAGAAGTGAGCCTGGGCGCCCGAGCGCACCGCCGCGAGCGCCGTGTAAAGCGCCGCGCCCCCTGGGGCTGTCCGCGGCTCACCGCCCGATCGAATGCGGTCGATCGACGCGCCACCCACCACCAGGATGTGCCCGCGCGTCAGGTTTTGCCATCCGGTCGCCATGGGTCGGGGACTGTCGCAGGGGTGCCGCGCGGGATCAAGGCGCGGCCCGGCGCGCGTTCATGGCGCCTCGTGCTGAACCATCGGAAAAGACGGGGGCAAGAGGCGATCGCGACCGTGGCAACCCCCACCGTTGCGTCAAAGCTCCCAGAGGGTGGAACTGCGTCACCACGCCGCCTTGCGCCCGCGATCGAGGCCGCAGCTTGACGATCGACCTTGACGCGCTGCGTCGAAATGCCCAGATTGCCCGGCAGGCAGCCGCAGTGGCGCCGGCGATCGGGATCGGACGGACAGCGTGGGGAGGCTCCATGAGCGACAACTTCTACACTGACAACGCCGACTTGCGTTTCCACATCGAGAAGCGCGTCGACTGGAACGCACTCTTTGAGGTGGTTGAGCGCAAGGCCTCAGCCGAAGAGCGCCCGGCGAGCCTCGAGGAGGCGCGCGAGACGTACGAGGACGTCCTCAAGGAGATCGGCAAGTTCTGCGCCCGCAGCATCGCTCCGCTGTCGCGGCCCATCGACGGCGAGCCGACGCAGCTCGTCGACGGCCAGGTCATCGAGGCGCCCAGCTTCACCAAGATCTTCAAAGCCCTCAAGAAGCTGCAGGTCTACGGGCTGCCGGTGCCGCGCGAGCTAGGAGGCCTCAACGCCCCCGCCGTCGTCTACATGGCGGCCTCCGAGGTCATGGCGCGGGCCGACGTATCGGTCATGACGCACTTCGGCTTCCACACCGGCGTCGCCATGTCGCTCATCACCTACGCGCTGCGCGATCCCCGCACCGTTGTCCGCGACGGCCGCCTGGTGTCGACGCCCTACGACCACCCCATCTCCGAGATGATCAGCGGCAAGGAGTGGGGCTGCATGGTGCTGACCGAGCCCGGTGCCGGCTCGGATCTCGGCGCCGTCCGCACGTTCGCCAAGTTCGGCGACGATGGCGTCTGGCGCATGAGCGGCGAGAAGATCTTCATCACCTCCGGCCACGGCAAGTACCAGCTCGTGCTGGCGCGCACGGAGGACGAGGACAAGGTCTCAGGCCTCAAGGGCTTGTCGCTCTTCTTGGTCGAGCGCTTCTTCGAGAAGGACGGCAAGCGCGTCGAGAACGTCCGCACCTCCAAGGTCGAGCACAAGATCGGGCACCACGGCTCGCCGACGTGCAGCCTCGTCTACGAGGACAGCGTCGGCACCCTCATCGGCAAGCGCGGCGAGGGCTTCGAGCTGATGCTGGTGATGATGAATTTCGCGCGCATCGCCGTGGGATTCGAGGGCCTCGGCATCATGGAGTCGTCGACGCGACTGGCGACCAGCTACGCCCGCGAGCGCGTCACGATGGGCAAGACGATCGACCGCCACGAGATGGTCGCCGACTTTCTGGAGGACATGGACCTGTGGACGCGCGGTGTGCGCTCGCTGCTGTTCCGCGCCGCGCAGCTCACCGAGCTCGCCCAGCGCTGGGAGCAGGTGCAGCGGCACGATCCGCCGGCCGATGAGGAGGAGCGGACCCGCCTCGAGCGCAAGGTCAAGCGCCTCAAGCGCGAGGCGCGCAACCTGACGCCGCTCTGCAAGTACGCCGGCTCCGAGAAGGCCGTCGACCTTGCTCGCCTCTCGATGCAGGTGCTCGGCGGCGCCGGCTACACGACCGAGTACGACGCCGAGAAGCTGCTCCGCGACGCCTTGGTGCTGCCAATCTACGAGGGCACCAGCCAGATTCAGGCGCTGATGGCGCTCAAGGATCAAATCGGGGCCGCGCTCTCGAACCCTCAGAAGTTCTTGTCGAAGGTGGCCAAGGCCAACGTCAATCGACTGACCGCCAAAGAGCCCCTCGAGCGCGCACTCTCGCGGCTCTACGCCTACAAGTACTCGGCCATGCAGACGATTCTGGTCCGCATCGCCAGCAAGAAGCTGCGCAAGGCCAAGACCATGCCGCTCGGGCACTGGCCCGACGCGCTCTTCTCGCAGTGGGACCCGAAGCTCGACTTCGCGCCCGGCCTGCTCCACGCCGAGCGGCTGTGCAAGATCCTCGTCGACGTCGAGGTGGCCCACAGCCTGGTTCTCGACGCTGAGGTCGCGTCCGAGCGGCGCTGGATCGCTGAGCGCTTTATGGCGCGCGCTGACCGCCGCTGCCGCGCCCTGGTGACGGAGATCGAGGAGCACGGCGACGAGCTGCTGGCCGATCTCGCGGCGCGCTCGGCTGAAGAGCAAGCGACGCTCGGCGCCGCCTAGCCCGTGCAGCCGAAATGACCTGGGCCGATCGGTGCGCGCGTGCTCGCCGATGTCGACCGAAGGCGCAGCCGCATCATCTGGCCGAGTGACGACCGCCACGGCAGGCCAGACCGCCCGATCGCTGAAGGCTGGCCGCTGCGTCTCGCTGCAGGCCGGCGGCAAATGGAAGGCAATGGCAGCCGCGTGCGCGGTACCGCCGCCCTTGCATGGCCCGCCATGGCAGCCGGACGCCGTGCGCGGCCCTTGCACGCTCGCCGCAGGACGCCGAAGGACGCCGAAGGACGCCGCTTGCCGCCGCTTGCCGCCCGGCTCAGCGCTCAGCTTCTCGGTGTGATTCGCGCCTGGAGATCTAGGGACAGGGCACGGTCAGGGGCGCGACCTTGCCGGCGGAGGGCCAACCGTCGACCTTGCAGTCACCGTCGAGGTCGATGGCACGCTCCACCGAGTCACTGCTGCAGCCCGCCGCCGCCGTGGCCGCCCACGTCACCTTGCCGCAGCCGGTGAACAGGCCATTGGCCTTGTCTTTGTTGCTGGTTTCGTCGGCAAAGTGATCGAGCCGCACGATCAGGTGGTCGTTGTTGCGGTCGTCGAGCTCCAAGATCCGCTGGTTACCCGGAAACTCCTCCGCGCCGGTCCAGCCCTGGCCTTGCGCGCCATAGGTGAACTTGTAGGCGATGCGGACGCCCGCGCCGTCGGGAGCCGCCGCGGCAGGCCAGTGTGGCGCCTCGAAGGCGAACGTATAGATGCCGTCGCTCGCCGCGCCGTCGCCGTGGCTGCCGTCATCGAACATTGCGACCTTGTTGGGAACCCAGTTGCCGAGCGCGGCGTTGACGGCGTCGATTTCGCCGGGCTGGAGGCAGAACGCGGTGCGGCCGGCGCCGCAGGTCGGCGTCTCCTTGTGGACGCCACCGGTGATGAACATCTGGGAGCCCGGCTTGTCGTCGGCCCACAGGAACGGCTGGATCGGCTCGCAGTTGCCGTCGCGGGCGTCCGAGGCCAGCCGCACCTGCAGCACCACCTTGATTCGGCCCGGCGTGTAGCAGGCGGCAAAGGTGACGCCGGCGGCCGCGGCCGTGATCACCGCCTCAAAGGGCGCGCCGTCGCCGTCTGGAGCGCCATTCCCGTCGGCGTCGACGGCGCTGGTCGCGGCAAAAGCGTCACGCAGCAGCCGGAGCGCCGAAGGGCTGGGATCAAAGGGCGCGCCTGCCGCCGGCGCCGCTTTGCCCGCTGACAGCACGCGCTGCACCGCCACCAGCGCCAAGGTCAGCGCTGGGTCGCCGCCGCGCAGGCGGGTATCGACGTCGATGAGCGTCTCCACCAAGGAGCTCGGCGCGATCGTCGCCAGCTCCCGGCCTTCGATGCGGGCCCGCTGCAACAGCACCAACGCCGCCGTCGTGCTGACGTCGCCGACCTCGAGGGCGCCGGGCGCGATCTCGGCGAGCTGGACGACGCGCTCGGGGTTCAGCACCGACGTCTGCGCCGGCAGCTCCGGCACCAAGGCGAGGCAGGCGCGACCGCCGCTTTGCGCTTCCAGCACGGTCCCGACCAGCGTGCTGCGGCCGTCGGTCTGTAGCGCGAACGTCCCCTCGGAATCGACCTTGCCGCTGAAAGCGATCGTGGGCCCAGCCCAAAGCCGGAGGGCCGCGCCCTGGAAGCCAGGCGCCTTGCCGCGCAAGATGACCGCAGCGGGCTCTGGCATCACGCGGTGTTCGTCGCGGGTCAGCTCGCCGAGCAGCAGGCCGTCGACGGAGCAGCCCGCAACGAGCAGCATCGCCGCAGTCGCTCCAACCCACACACCGCCCGCTCGCGTCCTCGCCATCGCTGCTCCGCCTCCCGCCCACGGGGAGCCCAGAGCATAACAGTCGGGAGGCTCGGCGGGTAGGTCTCGGCCTATGCGCCGCGCCATGCCACGCCCACGCTTCTGCTGCACCGGGGAGGGTGCAAGGTCACGCCCTGACGCTGCGGAATTGACATCGCGATCGCCGGAGCCAAGATCGCCCCCGATGGCCCCACTGCTCCACCCACGCCGCCAATTCCTGACCGCGATGCCACCGGCCCTCGGCGCACGCCAGATGGGCCTGGCGCTGGCCGGGCTCTGCGTCTTCGGCGTCGGTCTCCGGAGTGCCGAGGCCTGGACCGCCCCCGCCGCGCCGCGACCAACCCGGGACGCTGCGTTTGCGCCGATCGCCAGCGCCAGCAAGGCCACCCGGCCGTCCCGGCCCCTGGCGAAGGCCTCGGCAGCGCCGGCGCCGACCACGCCGCCGACGTCGCCGAAGCCTGCGCCGGCGCCAATCGCCCTGCGCCATATCCGCAAGATCGCGCTCGATCCCGGCCACGGCGGCGACAACCACGGCTGCATCGGCCACCTCGGGACGCGCGAGAAGTCGCTGACGCTGGAGCTGGCCCAGCGCTTCGCTGAGCGACTGCGCGCGACCACCGACGCCGAGGTCTTGCTGCTGCGCACGGACGACCGCGCCATCGACCTGCGCGAACGTCCTCGGCTGGCCAACGCCGCCGGCGCCGACCTGCTCATCAGCGTGCACGGCAACTTCAGCGCAGACCCGACCATCCGCGGCGTCGAGGTCTGGTTCCTCACCGCCCGCAGCGGCCTCGAGGCCGGCGTCGAGGCCGCCCTGCGGGCCGACGGCGTCCCCGCGAGCGCCAAAGAGGACGCCCGCGTCGTCGGTGTCGCCGCCGTCGTCCATGACCTGGCGGTGGCTGCGGCCCACGAACGCTCCGAGTTCTTCGCGCGATCGCTGGCCAACGCCCTGCGCGCGCCCAACATCCCGATGCCGGTGCGGGGCGTGCGACAAGACGCGTTTGGCGTCCTCAAAGAGGCCCAGATGCCCGCCGTCGTGCTCGAGGTCGGCTACCTGAGTCACCCGGCCGAGAACAAGCTCTTGCTGGAGCCCTCCACCGGCACCGCCCTCGCCGACGCGCTGCGGCGGGCGATCGTCGCGCTCGACACCGAGCTGGCTCAGGCCGAAGGCGGAAGCAGGTCGAGCAAGGACGCCACCAGCGCCTCGGCGAGCGCCAGCAGCGCGTCGGCGTCGGCGCCCCCATCGAGCCAGAGCAGCGGCTCGCCCGCCCCATCCCGCAAGGTGCCGCAGCGGCGTCCGAGGCGATAATCCCGGATGTCGTTGGAGAAAACCCAGTCTGCGCCGCTGCGTTCAGCGAGGCGCCGGCTGGCGTCGCGTTGGCCTGCCTCGTCGGCGCCGGCGAGCAGCTTGAAGCCGAGGACGGCAGTCGATGGCGAGGCCGGCTTGATGCGGTCGATCACCTTGTCGGTGGCGTCGAGCGGCAAGAGCAACGCCGGTCCGTCCCCGATCTCCGCTGGCAGGCGGGAGCTGAGCTTGCCGGCGAAGGGGCGCGGTCGGTAGTCGGCCACCGCCATGGCGCAGATCGCCAGCGTGGGCAACGTCTCTGCGGTCAGCGTCGTAACGGCGTGGGCAGCCTCTGCCGCGCTGGTGATGGCCACCAGCCGCAGCGCTAGCGGGGCAGGAAGCAGGGCAGCCTGGGTCTCGTCAGCGGCGCGCTGTAGCGCCTCGGCCAGGCCAGCGGTGCCGGTGCCGAGCGGCAGGCGAACCTGGCGCTCGCCGGGAAGCAAGGCGCTGGGGCCATGGACGTAGGTGACGCGCCAGCCTCGGCGCAGCAACGCCTCGGCCATCGCGGCCGGCAGCGCCCCGCTTGCGACATTGCCGAGCCAGCGCACCTCATCGACCGCCTCGCGCGTGCCGCCGGCGGTCATGAGCGCATGGGGACGGGGGTCGGCG
Organism: Myxococcales bacterium; assembly: GCA_947491025.1. Classification (GTDB taxonomy): domain Bacteria; phylum Myxococcota_A; class UBA9042; order UBA9042; family UBA9042; genus SXNM01. Next base: position 109,486 of record CANLIC010000002.1, on the reverse strand, counting down.
CCTGCGCTCGCCTTCGAGATCGCTGCGACCGCGGGCGCTTCCGCCGCTGTGCCGTCCGCTGCACCCTTCACGGAGACCCCGGCGCCACCAGCAGCCACCAGACCGCCGCGCCCACCAGCACCCGGTAGACGCCAAAGGGCAGCAGGCCGCGGGCGACGATGATCCGCAAGAAGACCGCGATGCTGGCCCAGCCCACGGCGAACGCCGAGAGCAGGCCGAGGACGATCGCCGGTACGCCGAGGGCCTCGACCATCAACCGCCACTCACGCAGCAGCTCGTAGCCGGTCGCTGCGCCAAGCACTGGAATCGCGAGCAGAAAGCTGAACTCCGCCGCGAGCCGCGGCGTTAGGCCCGCCCGCATGCCGCCGAGCATCGTGGCCATCGAGCGCGAGGTGCCGGGAAAGAGCGCGAGGCACTGCCAGAGCCCGATCTCCAGCGCCACGCGAGGCGCCAGGGCGTCGAGGTCGTCGATGGCCGCCTTGCGTGCGGTCGCCTCGCCCGGACGTCGCAGCCAGAGACGGTCGGCCGCGATCATCAAGACCCCGCCGACGACCAGCGCGATGGCGACTGGGCCTGGCCCAAAGAGGTGCGCTTTCACGGTTTTGCGCGCCAGCAGGCCGACGACGACCAGCGGCACAAAGGCGACCGTCAGGTTGGCGACCAGGCGCAGCCCCATCGCCAGCTCGACCACGTCCTTGGAGAGGATCCCGCCCAGGCGGCGACGCAGCAAGGGCGCGTAGTACAGCACGGCAGCGAGCCAGGCGCCGCCTTGGATGGCGATGCTGAAGGCGTCGAGCGCGGCGGCGGCGCGCTCGTCCCCGGCCATGTCCAGCGCTGCGCCGGCCAAGATCAGGTGCCCTGTCGAGCTGACCGGGACAAACTCGGTCAGACCCTCGACCACCCCCAACACCAGCGCGTGCCACAAGTCCATCGCCGCCCTCTAGCCGACCGCGATGGCCTCCGCAAGCGCAGCGCGTCTACCGGCCGCCCCGTCGACCCTGGCGCGCCCCGGGGCCATGGAGCTTGGCAATTCCTGGCCTGGCCCTGCCGCTGGGCTACGCTGCGACCATGGCCACCGCCCCGCCCAGCTTGCGCCGCATCACCTTGCTGCTTGCGGCGTCGACCGGCCTGTCCCGAGTCCTCGGCTACGGCCGCGACATGCTGCTCAACGTGGCGTTCGGCGCCAGCGGCGACACCGACATCTACCGCGCCAGCTTCGCAGTCCCCGACATGCTCAACCACCTCGTCGCCGGTGGCGCCCTGTCGGCCAGCTTCCTGCCTCAGATGGCCAGGCTGTATGCGCGCTTGGACGCTGAAGTGGGCTCCGAAGTCAGGCAACACGCCGATGTTGACGAGGCCTTCGCCCGGGTCTCGTCAGCGTTGATGACGGTCGCGTTCGTGCTCGTGATCGCGGCAGCGCTCTTCGCCGAGCCCTTGATCGCGCGCTGGGCTGACGGATTCGACGCTTCCCGCGTGGAGGAGACCGCGCGCTTGACCCGCATCGTGCTGCCCGCGCAGCTCGCGTTCCTCTATGGCGGCCTCGTGCAAGCCACGCTTCTGGCGCGCCAACGCTTCGCCGCCCTGGCGCTGACGCCCCTGCTCTACAACGTCGGCATCCTGGTCGGTGGCGGCATCGGCGCATGGACCGGCTACGTCGAGGGGTTCAGCTGGGGCGCCCTGGTCGGTGCCACCCTGGGCGCGCTCGTAGTGCCCCTGCACTCCGCTCGCCACAGCCTGAGGCCGCGCCTGCAACTGCCCGGCTTTGGCCCCGAGGTCCGCGCATTCTTCTGGACCGCCCTGCCGCTGATGGCGGGCGTGTCGCTGACGACCGTCGACGAGTGGCTGGCCGTCCGCTTTGGCAGCCGCGTGGGCGACGGCGCCATCTCCTGGCTCCACAGCGCGCGCCGGCTGGTGCTGGTGCCGATCGCGTTGGTCGGAAGCGCGGCAGCGCAGGCGACAGGCGCCTTCGTCTCGCGGCTCTACGCCGAGGGCAAGCTCGACGAGCTGCGCAGCACCCTCGGCGCTGCCTTGGCCGGCGTGCTTGCGCTCTCGCTGCTGCTCTCAGGCTTCGCATTTGCCGCCGCCGAGCCCATCGTGGGCGTGCTCTTTCAGCATGGGCGCTTTCTGCGCAGCGACACGCTGCACACCGCCGACGCGCTGCGACCGATGGCGCTCGGCATCGCCGCGTGGTCGCTGCAGACCGTTCTCGCTCGCGGCCTCTACGCCGTCGGCGACACCTGGCGGCCCATGATCGCGACCACGGTGCTGACCGTCGCGTCGCTTCCGCTCTACGACCTGCTCGGCGACCGATTCGGCATCGCCGGTCTGGCCCTGGCGGGCGTCCTCGGCATGGCGGCGCAGGCCGTCGCCTTGCTCGGTCTCAGCCGTCGGGCCTTTGGGCTGCCCCTGGCGCCGTTGGCGATGGCGCTGGCGCGGGCGTTGCCGGTGGCGCTCATCGCTGGCGCCGTGGCCGAGCTCGCCGCAGGGGAAGCCGTCGCCGTCGCGCTCCACGAAGCCTGGCCGGGCCTAGGAGCCGCCCCCACGCTGGGGTACGCGGTGCGGCTGGCCATCGCGTTGACGCTGTGGGCGGCGGTCGCGGCGCCCTTGGCATTGGCGCTCGGGCTGCCTGGCGTCGCCGCCGTCCGGGCCAAGGTCGTGGCGCGCCTGCGTGCAGCCCGCCCCCGCATCTGATAGCGTCGCCTCGCAGCGGTCGAGCATCGGGCGGCCTGCGGACGGTGTGCGGGCCAGGCGACGGAGGCCGGCGATGGGCAAACGGAACGGCAGCTTGGGCGTGGCCAGGGCAACCGCGATCGCAGCCCTGCTCGCCGCGGGCTGTGGCGCTCTACAGGTCGCAGACGACCCCCGACGCCCCGAGGGCACTGCAGGCGCTGACCCTGAGGCGATGTCGAGCCATGCGGAAAAGGGGCACGCGTCGCGCCCGCCCCAGACCGGGCCCGGTTCCGCCGCGTCTGCCGGGTCCAGCGCCACGCCTGCGCCGCCCGCTGGGCCGGTTGGGCGTCTGCCGCCCGAACCTGGCTCGACGCCGCCGCTCGACGAGTCCAGCCGTACCGGCCTGCGCGACTTCGCCGCCAGCCTCCGCAACGCGGCGGTGCGCGACCACGAGCTCGAATCGCAGATTCGAACCTACCTCGGCGTCTCGCGCGGCATCTTCGCCAACTTTCGCAGCGCCCAAGGCGGCGCCGGCAAGCAGGGCGTCTACGACCCCGAGGCCCTGCCCGAGATCCACCTCCGCCTGGCGTCCGACCTGACGGAGCTCTCCGCGCGCGCCGTCATCCTCGCCGATGCGCTGCGTGCCATCGCCGACGCCAGCGGCATCGACCTCGATCGCCCTGGGCCCTTGGGCGGGCGCGGCGAGCGGCTGCAGCTCTATGTGACCCTCCTCGGATGCATCCGCGACGACACCCAGCGCCGCGTCGTCCACGGCAAGACCATCGGCGGGCTGCTGAGCTCGGGCCGCGTCGATGCCTTCAGCGACCCGGAGGCGGCCGAGCTCATGCGCCGCGAGGTGGCCATGCTGCGCGAGACGATGCGCTGCACCTCCTTGGCGGCGCGGCGCAACCCGCCCGACGATCGCGGCTGATGCCCGAGCTCCCTGAGGTCGAGACGGTTCGGGCCTGGCTCGACGGCGGGCTTCCGGGCGCTGCCATCGAGGAGGTCACGCTTCGGCGCGGCGACCTGCGCTATCCGTTGCCCACCGCTGCCTTGCGCGGGCTCTGCGGCCGGCGCCTCGGCGCGGTCCACCGCCGGGGCAAGTACCTGATCTTGCACCTGGAGCCGGACTCCCCAGCCGCGCCCGTGGCCGCGCTGCTGGTGCACCTCGGCATGAGCGGCCGGATCTTCCTCACCGAGTCGCCCGCTGCAGAAGGAGAGCCGGCCGAGCCCGCCTACGAGACGCACGAGCATTGGCGCTTTCGGCTCCGGCCCGCGCCGTCGGCCCAGGCGCCGTCGTCCTCGGCCAACCCTGCCGCGACGCCTGCCGCGGGCCCCACCTACCTACGCTACCAAGACGCCCGTCGCTTTGGTGCCCTCGACGTGCTCGGCCCCGACCTCGACCACCCGCTGCTGCGCGACCTCGGCCCCGAGCCGCTTGGCCCCGACTTCAACGCCGCCGCGCTCCTGGCCGTCGCTGCCCGCCGCCGCATCCCGATCAAGGTGCTGCTGATGAACGCCACCACCGTGGTCGGCGTCGGCAACATCTACGCCAGCGAGGCTTGTTATCGCGCCGCCATCGACCCGCGACGCAGCGCCGCGTCGCTCACGGAGTCCGAAGCGGGGGCCTTGGTCGCCGCCGTGCAGGCTGTGCTGCTCGATGCCATCGCCGCCGGCGGCACGACCTTGCGCGATTTCGTCGGTGGGGACAGCAACCCCGGCTATTTTCAGCAGCAGCTCAGCGTCTACGGCCGCGAAGGCGAACCCTGCCCGCGCTGTGGGCCCAAGAGCGCCATCTCGCAGCGGCGAGATCTCGGCCGTGCCACCTATTTCTGCGCCAACTGTCAGCTTTGAGTCCTACGGGCTGGGCTATCTACCGCCTGGACTAGTCGGCGCGCTTGGTGCGGTCCATCCGCTTCTTGTAGGCATCGTTCGTCTCGCCGGCCGATCCCGCGGAGGTGGCGTGCGCCTGGCCACCGATCGCCTTGGCGCGGGCGTTGGCGGCGTCGAATTTGCCAGTCGCGGCTTCATGTACCGCGTCGATCGCGCTCTGGCGCAGCACGCCGGTGTACAGGCCGCCGCCGATGGCCGCCCCGATGAAGAACATGGGCGGGAACCAGCGTCGCCCAGCGTGGCGGAAGAGCCAGACCGTCATCAGCACCACGAGGCCAAAGACCATGTAGGCGCGGCTGTTGAGCATGGAGAGGTCAAGGTACTGCATCATCGTGGCCTCGCGACGCTCGCGCCCCGATCTTGCGTGCGCCCAGTGCGCACGGCTTCGGAACCGCCAATCCCGGCCAGGGTAGGGCGGCGCGGCAGCGCTGCCAAGCGCGCGTCGGCGAAGGCCTCGCCGCGGCAAAGGCTGGGGCCCGTGGCCAGGCGAGGCCACCGAGGATGGCGACCCGCGCTCGGGTGGCTGGCGAGCATGGCTAAGGCGCAGCGAGCGACGCAGACAGCGCCGACGCCAGCGCACCGACGGTGGAGCGCTCGCCGGTGACGACATCGACGAAGGCGCCGCGATCACCACGGGCCGTCGCGAGCTGGCGCAAGTTGGGGCGGCTGGCGATGGTGGCCAGGGCGCGCACGGCCGCTGCCCGCACCAGCGGCGTCGGGCTGCCCCACGCCTGCTCGAGCCGTTGGGGGGCGAGGTCGCGCGCCACCGCCGCCCGTAGAACCAGGGCCTCCGCCCGCACCGCCGGGTCGCGGTCGCGTTCGGCGGCCGGCAGCAGATCGGCGGCACCTACCGCCTGCAGGCGCGCCAGGTGGCGTAGGGTGCGGGCGCGCAGGGCGGCGGAGCGCTCGCTGGCATAGGCGCTCTGCAGGCGCTGCAGCAGCCCGATGTCGCTGTTTCGGCGCAAGAAGTCGGCGACTTCGTCGATCGCTGTGGCCCGGACGGTGGCGTCGGGATGGCGCAGTCCGTCGGCGCCGAAGAGCGCTGGCGAGTCGCAGTCGCTGCGCAGCAAGAAGGCGCTGGCCGCCGCTGCCAGCGCCGGATCGGTGGCGCGCGCCTCGTTGTGGACAAAGCCGCAGAGGCGCGGATGCAAACGCGCGAGTGGCGCCCCGGCGCGCAACAAGCGCGACCGCCAGCCTGGAGTGGCGACGCGCAGGCCCTCGCGCAGCAGGCCGGGGCCGTCGGGGCCGGCGAGCAAGCTCGCAAGGGCGCCGTCGACCGCCGCCGACTCCGCCGCCGCAGCCTTGCCGAGCGCCTCGACCTGGCGCAGCAGCGTCGCCAGCGCAAGCCGGCTCGCCTCGGGCGGACGGCCGAACACAGGATCGCTCTGCATCGGCAGGCCCATCGTCACTTGGGCGTGCGCAGCGAGATCGCAGACCACCCGCCGCTGCGGCTCGCGCCCGACCGCCGGCCAGGCAAGACCGGGCAGGGCAGCGATGGCGACGGCGTGTGCCGGCTCATCGCGCGCTGCCAAGCGCGCTGCCGGGGCCAAGTCGCCCGTGGTGCCCAAATTCGCCGCTTGCGCGCTTCGCGCCTGGCGCGCAGCGGCGCCGAAAGGCAAGCCACAGACGGCACCGACGACGACCGCCAAGCGGATCGTGGCGGCGCGACACGGGCGGGCAAGAGGGCGGGGATCCTTCATGACGCCAGCCTAGGGGACTCGCGCCCGCCTCTCAATGGAGGCTCGGCCCAGGACTCCGCGCCGCCGCGGCCATCCGCGCCGTGATCCCCAACCTGCCCCTTGGCGCGCACCCCTCGGGCCGAGCCATCGCGCGACCATCTTGATGCCGCAGGGCGGGACTGGTCTACTCCGGCGAGGATCCAAATCCTGTGTCCAGCGCCGTGGAGCCCGAGCGTGCAAAAGCCCCTCCAACGCTGGCAAATGCGCTTCTACCGTGCGCTCCTACTGGGCGGCGGTGTGCTCGCGGCGTTGTGGCTGTTGGCGCGCCTTCACCTCGTCACGGTGCCCGTCATGGTCGGCTTCTTCGTCGCCTGGGCCCTCAATCCGGCGGTGGTCTGGCTGCGGCAGCACCGGGTCCCGGCCGTCGTCGCCCTGATGGTGCCCTTGGGGCTGCTCGGCTCACTGCTCGTGCTCGCAGTGGCCGTGGTGGTGCCGACCGTCGGCAGCCAGCTCTGGATCGCCAGCAGCGCCCTGCCGGCGCGCCTGCAGCCGACGCTGCGCGGGCTCGACCCTTGGACCAACTGGCTTTTCGACGTGCGTGTGACCGACCTCATCGCTCCGGAGGCGATCGAGCACCGCCTGCAAGATCTCTTGCGCGAGCTCGCCGGCCCTGCGAATTCCGTCTTCGGCTGGCTGCTGTCCAGCGCAGGCGACATCCTGCGCGGTCTCGGTATGTTCACCCTGGCGATCGTGGTCGCGGCGTTTCTGATGGACGACTACGATCGCATCGTTGCCGACCTCGGCGAGCTCGTCCCGCCCAGGCGCCGGCGCTCGGTCTTTCGCATCTTGCGCCGCATCGACCAGACCCTGATGGGCTTTGTGCGCGGCGAGATGCTGCTCTTTCTGCTGGCGTCGCTCGCCTTCAGCGCCGGCCTGCTTGCGCTCAACGTGCCCTTCGCGCTGCTGGTCGGGCCGCTCGCCGGTGCGATCTACCTCGTACCCTACGTCGGCGTGCTCACCGGCGCCGGCATCGCGGCGTCGCTCTCGCTGCTTGACGCGCCAAGCTTCTCGACCTGCGTCGGGGTGCTCGCCGTCTTCGGCGTCTTCTACCTCGTCGATCTGCTCTGGATCACGCCGCGCGTCATCGGTGGCAGGGTGGGTCTGCGCCCCATCGTCGTGCTCCTTGGCATCATCGCCGGTGGCGAGTTGCTTGGGATTGTGGGTATCCTGCTGGCGGTGCCAGTGCTGGCTGTCGGGCGCATCCTCCTGCAGGAGGCCGTGGCAGCCTATCGGGCTTCGCCGACGTTCCTTGGACCTGAGGCATTGGCCGATGGGACCGCAGGTGCCTATGTTCCGTCGCCTCCGCGCGAGGCGGCCGTGGCCGCTGCGCCGGAAGCCGCCAACGCGCAGGCCTTATCGCCGTCTCTGCCGTCTCTGCCGTCGACCGCCGCTGAGCCTCAGCCCGTTGATCCACCTCTGGCCATCTCGGAGGGAGCCCCGCGATGAACCGTCCCCCCATCCCGCCCCCGCCCTTAGAGGGCCCATCCGCTCCCGGCGCCCGCGAGCAGCCGCCGCCCCTGCCACACGGCGGCATGCCACCGGGCGTGCGGCCGGTCGCGGCGGTCCAGGCGGCCCGACCGCCGGTCGAGCGCGGCCCAGACGAGAAGCGCACGACGTCCCGCGTACCCGTCCACGGCGGGACAGCCGTCCCCCCTCCCACCACCCCGCCGCCGGCCTGGTCGCGGCTGGAGGTGTTCCGCGGCGTCCATCGTCAAGCGATCGACGCCCTAGTCGCCACCTCCAAGCGACTCAGCTTTGAGCCGGGCGCGCCGCTGCTGCGCCAGGGCGAGCCTGGTGAGTCGATGTACCTGCTCGAGGAGGGCACGGTCCGCGTCGCCGTGCGCGGCGAGAAGTCAGACACCTACTTCGAACGCGATCTGATCGCGCCGGCCATGTTCGGCGAGATGGCGCTCTTCACCAGCGAGCCGCGCTCGGCGTCCGTGACCGCCAAGACCCAGGTCCGCGTGCTCGAGGTCGGCCGCAAGGCCTTCACCGATCTGATGGCGCGCCACGGCCAGGTCGGCAACGTCTTGACGCGCATCGTCGGCGACCGCCTGTTGGAGTCGAGCTCGATACGCCGGGTCGGCAAGTACGAGGTGCAAGGCCGCATCGGCGCCGGTGCCGTCGCGACGGTGTTCTCGGCGGTCCACCCCCAGCTGGGCAAGGAGGTCGCGCTCAAGATGCTGAGCCACGGCCTCGTCTACCACCCCGGCTTTGCAGAGCAATTCAAGGCAGAGGCCCGAATCGTGGCGAGCCTCAGCCACGAACACATCGTGCGCGTGCTCGACACGGAGTACGCCTACGGCACCCACTTCATCGTCATGGAGAGGCTGACGGGCGTCATGCTCGAGGAGCTGATCGAGAACCAGCAGCCTCTGGCCTGGGGCGCGATCAGGCGCATCCTCAAAGAGGTCGCGCTGGCCCTCGCCTACAGCCACGACCGCGGCCTGCTGCACCGCGACGTCAAGCCATCGAACGTCTTTTTGACCGAGGATCGCCGCGCCAAGCTGCTCGACTTCGGCATCGCCGTCGCGACGGAGTCATCGGCGACCCGCGGCGGCCATCTGCTTGGCACGCCCTACTACATGTCGCCAGAGCAGATTCGCGGCGAACAGCTTGATGGTCGGACGGACCTGTATTCGCTCGGGATCATGGCCTACGAGCTCTGTACCCGCGAGGTGCCTTTCGACGGCGAGACGCTCGAAGACCTGCTCCGCCACCACCAGGTCACCGACACGCCAGACCCGCGCAAGCTGGCGCCAGACATCCCAGAGGACCTGGCGCAGTTCATTCGGGTTGCCACGGCCAAGTCGCGCGACGAGCGCTTTCCCTCGTGCGAGGCGGCAGCGCGCTTCCTGCAGACCGCCGCCGAGCTGCCCTTGGTCCACAAGCTCGAGCTGTCGACGCTCGCCATCAGCTACCACCCGAGCCGCCGCCGCCAGGTCGCAGACGCCCTGCGCGAGCTCCACAGCAAGCTGGCCAACGTGGCGGGCGTCTCGCTCCTCTACGGCCACCAGGCCTCGACCAAAGCCGGAGAGGAATGACCACGTTGACCCGACAGGATCGCGGCGCGCTGCATTGGCTGGTGGTCTTCGTGGTGTTCGGTCTGACCGGCGCGCTGACGGTTCAGCTCTCTGGCCTGCTTTTGCGCCGGCTGCTCGGGCTGGAGGGCAGCTTCCTCGACGGGCCGTGGAGCTACCGAATTGTCTACTTGCTGTTGATCCCGCCCTGCTACTCGGCGCTGCTCGCGACCATCGGCTCCCTGCTCGGCAAGGGGGCCTACTTCCGGGCGCGCGTGGTGCGCATGTGGCGGCGCCTGCTGCCCCGGCTGCTAGCCGAACGGCTATTCGGCGCCGCCATCGAGGCGCCCGCGCGATCGGCTTCGGCGGACCCGCTGGCTGCCGACGCCGTCGCCGAGACCGCTGCGAATTCTTGACAAAGGTCTAGTCCAGAGGATGGATCGCTCCGTCAGGCGCTGTCCGCGAGGGCCGCGCGCCGCGGGACGTGCGCCGTAGGTCGGTCACCGTCGGCGGATCGTGGGCCTTCGCGCTGGCTGCGCCGACGACGGGTGGTGATGAGCGAAGCCGAACCCCTTGATAGCTATCGCCTCGTCAACGGCGCCGTGGTGGACCTGCGCCAGCTCAGCGCGGAGGCGCGCAGCTTCATCGGGGACGTCGCGCTGCGCCTGGCACAGGGGCAGGGGCACGACGAGCTGGTCGGTCGGGTGCTGCGTGCCGATGCGCCGATCTACGGTCGGACAAGCCCGGTGTCGCCGGCCGCCGCCGAGCTGCCGGGTGTGCAAGTGGCGCGCGATCTCGTCTACCGGGCTGGCGTCGCCGAGGGTGTGATCGAACCGCTGCCCATCGAGGCTGACCTCGAGCTGTTGCCGCGCGGCCTGCGCACCTCGCGCGATGCAGCCGGCGTGCTGCGGCCGGTCGAGCGCACCGGCAAGCCGCTGACCAGCGAGGACATCGTCACGGTCGGCGAGGCGATGCACCTGCTCGGCATCACCCGCCAGGCGGTGATCAACACCGTCCGTGTCGGAAAGGTGCGTGGGGAACAGCACGGCAAGGTCTGGGTCCTTTCGCGCGAGGACGTCCTCCGCTACCGTGCATTTCGTAGCGGCCGCGATGGCCGCAAAGGGGGGCGCAGTTGATGGCGCCGCAGTTCGCACAGCCAGGGATCGCGAGACGCCCCGCCGGGGCCCGCCCGTTGGCCATGCCCTTCTTCGTCGCGGCCTTGTTGACGCTTTGCGCGGCTGTAGCCTCGGCGCAGGGCCCCGCGAAGGCGCCGCCGCGTGAGCGCGTCCCCACGGCGCCCAAGCCCGCTGGCGATGAGGCATCGGCGGCCCAAGCCCGCGTCAAGGCCGCCGACCTGCTGCGAAAGATCTCGGCAGAGGCGCCGGGCCCCGAGCGCTACAAGCTTGTGGACGCCCTCATCGAGCTCGGCGACGCCGCCTGGCCCTTGGTCTCAGCCGAGCTGCCCAAGCTGATGGGCATCGCCGAGGGCGAAGCGGCGGTGGTCGACCTGGTGCTCGGCTTTCTGCCGACGGCCTACTCGACGGCCATCGAATTGGCGCCCCGCCTGAGCGACGAAGCGGCCTGGCGTGTCGTGCGCTTCGCCCTTCGCCTGCCCGAGGACGACGCGCAGACCGCGCTGCTGGCCGCCATGGTGTCGCGGACCGACGAACGCATCCTGCTCGCCGTGGTCCCGCCGCTGGTCGCCCGCCAACACCCTCTGGTCTTTCCGCGGCTCGTGGTCCTCATCGACGAGTCCCGCCCCAATTTGGCCATCTTCGCCATCGACGTCATCGCCGCTCACCGTCACGTGCCAGCGCTGGTCTCGCTGGTCCGCCTGCTCGGCATCGAGCAACGCAAGGCCTCGGCCGCCAATTTGCCGTTACGTACCAAGCTCATCCACGCCATCGGCCGCATCGGCGGCGAGGCCGCAGTGCCGCCGTTGATGGAGGGGCTCGGCCTGCCGGACCAACGTCGCGCCATCCGCGAAGGACTGCACGAGATCGGGCCGCCGGCGGTCAAGGCGGCTCTCTTTCTGCTGCGCACAGCCGGCGGATCGCGGCTCGTCGTCGCGCTCGAGCTGCTGTCGAGCCTGCGCTACGAGGCGGCGCCACAGCTGGTCCTGATGCTCACTTCGGGCGACAGCGCCACGCGCGAGCTCGCAGTCGACGCCCTGGCCTACCTCGGCGTCGCCGACGTTCGCCCTGAGGTCGTCCGGGTCACGCGCGAGAGCGCGTCGGGCGCCCTCGGGCCGCTCTTGCGCCTCTGCCTCACGTTGTATGACGACGACGTGCGCAAGCTGCTCTTCGAGCTGCTTGAGAATAAAGACCCCTACGTGCGCAGCCAGGTCGTCGAGGCGCTCTGGCGCGCCCGGGACCCCAGGACGTTCGCGGTGTTGCGCCTCGTGGCTGCTCAGGACCGCGACAACAACGTCCGCATCCAAGCCATGAAGGCGCTGGCCGGCGTCGGCGACCCAAAGGGGCTGGCGCTGCTGCGCCGCATGACCAAGGCGCCGAGCCACGAGCTCAAGCTGGCGCTGGTCGAAGAGCTGGCGCAGAGCGACGTCTGGGAGACCGCGCTGCCGGCGCTGGTGCCGCTGCTCGGCGACCCCGACGACGCCGTCTTTCGCGTCACGCTGGCAGCTTTGCAGCGCCTGACCGGCCACCAGGGACCGCGCCGCGCCGCGCCGTGGCTGGCTTGGGCTGCCGCCGAATCGGCGCGCCCGGCCGACGCCATCGAGGGCATGGCCTCGCGCGAGCTGCGCTTCGTGGTCGACGACCGCGAGCTCTCTGTCGTCGGCGCCGGCAGCGGCCTGCCCATCGTCGTCGTCAGCGGACCGCCCTTCCGCGACGCGACGCACCTGCTGCCGTGGGTCTGGCGCCTTGCCGATGATCACCGCGTCGAGGTGCTCCGCCGCGCACCCTGGCCCTACCGCGCCTCGCATGGCGGCGGCGGCCAGTGGGACCGCGACCTCGACGCTTTGGTCGGGCGCGCTGGCCTGCCGCGTTTCGTCTTGATGGCCGACGCTGCAGGCGCCGCGTTCGCCATGCGCTATGCCGCGGAGCACCGCAAGACCGTGGCGCGGGTCATCCTGATGGGTGGACCGTGGCCGACCCTGGACGCCATCGACCGGGCGCCGGCCGAGGTGCTGGCGGCGGTGCCCGAGGCATCGCGCTTCGACGTCGATTGGGGCCTTGCTGCCGGTTGGCGCTACCCCGTCGAGGTCGCACGCCGGGTGACGATGCGGGGCCTGCTCAGTGGCCTGTTCGCGGCGCCCGACGTCGCGCGGCGTGGCGCCTTCGACAACCTGGCCGATGACGCCTTCGACCCCATTTTGCTGCAGCGGGTGCGCGAAGATCTCGCCGACTTCGACCCGGCGTTGACCCCGCAGCCCGTGCTCGTCGTGCTCGGCGACAAGGCCCCGTGGAGCAAGTCGAGCGCCGAGACGCTGGTGGATGTCGTCAAGCGCAGCAAGGGCCGCGTCAAAGTGGCGCGCATCGCCGGCGCTGGCGCTCTGCCGCTCGCCGAGGCGCCCAAGGCGACCCTCTCCGCCATCGCGACCTTCCTCGCTGACTAGGTGAGGCTCCAGTCGATTGCGGTGCCCAGCGCAGGCACAAGCGCAGACGGCGGTCATCTCCACAGCACCCCATGCGTGTTGCTTGCGGAGCCAGGAGGGTGGGCTTACCCTACCGCTGGGCCTCGCAGGCCTCTTCCAGGAGGGCGCGGCGTGCGGCGAAGTCGGGTTGGCGCCAAGGACAACGGCCAAGCGTGCGCTGGCGACGCCATGCGCGTCTGCGCGGGCCCTCATGAGGCGAGCCCGACGCCATCGTCCCTGACCACGGTTCAGGCGCACTTGGCGCGCTCTTGGCAGTCGCTAACGCCCCTGCTCGCCCTCGTCGTCGGCATGGCGGCCTGTCAAGGCAGCGAGATCTCGACCTCCGCCGTCATCGCCGGCCAAGGCATTGGCAGCGTCGCCGATGGCCAACTCGGCGACGGCGTCGACGCCCTCGGCCCCGCGGGCTCGCTCTGTGTCGCCAACTCCGACTGTGCGGCCTGGGCCAGCGGCCCTTGCGTGGCAGCCTTTTGCGACGCCCCGAGCGGCCGCTGCCTCGTGGGCCGACGGCCCGACTTCTCGGTCTGTGACGACAGCGAGCCCTGCAGCGCCGAGTCGTTCTGCGTCGCCGGCGCCTGTTTGGCGGGGCGGGAGGTTGTCTGCGACGACGACAACCCCTGCACCCGCGACGAGTGCCAGCCCGGCCAAGGCTGTGCGGCCACGCCGCAGACGCTCGCGGCATGCGACGACGGCAACCCTTGCACGGTCGACGATCGCTGCGAGGCAGGGGCATGCATCGCCGATAGCAACCTCTGCGGCTGCAGCGACGACGCCGGCTGCGAGAACCTCAAGGACCTCTGCCACGGCGGGTGGGCTTGCGTGCAAGGGTCTTGTGCGCCGCTCGTCGGGCAAGATCGCGCTTGCGGGGACGGCAATCCCTGCACCATCGACAGCTGCGACCCCAAGATCGGCTGCCAGCACCAGCCCCTTGGCGACGGCGCCCCCTGCGCCGACGGCAATGTCTGCACCGCGGCGGAGCGCTGTTTGGGCGGAGCTTGCGTCGCTGCCGCGACCTTGCCATGCGGTGTCGCCCCAGCCGGCGCCTGCATCGCCAGCCTCTGCGACGCCACGGAGGGCTGCCAAGCTGCCGACGTCGACCAGGGCGCGACCTGCGACGATGGCGACACCTGCACCGGCGCGGAGACCTGCCGCGATGGCGCCTGCGTCGGCGTTTCGACCTGCGGTTGCCGCGACGACGCCGACTGCGCGGTCGCCGGCGTCGATCTCCTATCTTGCGCCGGCGCGCCGATCTGTCGACTCGGCCGATGCGAGCGCGACATCGCGGCTGCCCAGCCCTGCGCCCAACCCGACGTGCCCTGTAGTGTCGCACGGTGCACTGCCAAAGGCTGCGAGATCACGAAGCTCCCAGGGACGAGCCCATGCGACGACGGCAACGCCTGCAGCGGCGGCGACTCCTGCGACGGCGAGGGCGCCTGCAAGGGCGGCACGCCCTTGGCTTGCGATGACGGCATCGACTGCACGCAGGACGCCTGCATCCCCTCGGTCGGCTGCCTGTCGGGACCCTCGTCGCTGACGCTGCCCTGCGACGATGGCAACGCCTGCACCAGTCTGGATGGTTGCGTTGGCCTCCAGTGCATCGGCAAGCCAACCACCTGCGACGACGATGACCCTTGCACCACCGACTTCTGCCACCCGGTGCTCGCCGCCTGTGCCCACGCTGCGCTGCCTGAAGGCGCCGATTGCGTCGACGGCGATGCCTGCACGCTCGGCGAGCGCTGCCTGACCGGGCTCTGCGTCGCAGCGCAAGTCGCGACCTGCGACGACGGCAACCCGTGTACCCAAGATGGCTGCCTGGCCGATGGGGCCTGCGACTTCGCCGCGGTGGCGACCGCGACCGCCTGTGACGATGGCGACACTTGCACCGCGGAGGACGCCTGCGCGGCGGGGGCCTGCAAGGGCGGCAAGAACACCTGCGAATGCAAGAGCGCCGCCGACTGCAAGGCCGACGAAGACGCAGACCTCTGCAATGGTACGCTGCACTGCGTCGCCAACCTCTGCGTCGTCGATCCCTCGACCGTGGTCACCTGCGCCTTGGCAAAGGACCCCTGCGTCGCCATCGCCTGCGCCCCGACGACGGGCCTCTGCCAAGAGACCCCCGTCGCCACGGCCGCGCTCTGCGACGACGGTGACGCCTGCAGCGAGGGCGAGCGCTGTGCGGTCGGCGGCGCCTGCATCGGCGGCACCCCGAAGGCCTGCGACGACGGCGACGCCTGTACGCTCGACGGCTGCGATCCCAAGAAGGGTTGCGTCGTGCTGCCGCTGCCGGGCGGAGCGGCCATCCCCTGCAGCGACGGTAACCCCTGTACTTTCGGCGATGTCTGCGGGCCCGCGGGCTGCAGCCCGGGCAAGAACGCCTGCCAATGCCAGAGCGATGCCGACTGCGCCGCCAGCGACGACAAGGACCTCTGCACACCGCCGCTCGTCTGCAAGGCAGGGAGCTGCAAGCCGGCGGCGCCGCCCCTGGTCTGCGATCCCGCGCTCGGCTCACCCTGCGTCGACCATGTCTGCCTGCCGACCCTCGGCAAATGCACGCTGGTCCCGCGTCCGGACGCCGCCGGCTGCAAGGTCGGCAGCGGTGCGGGTTGCCTGGGCGCCGGCGTCTGTCAGGCGGGCCAGTGCTTGACAGGCGCGGCCATCGCCTGCGACGACCTCCAGCTCTGCACGCTCGACCAATGCTCAACCGCCGGCGTCTGTGCCCATCTGCCGGCCACCGGTCAGCCCTGCGACGACGGCGACACCTGCACCGAAGGCGACGCCTGCGGGCCGAGCGGCGCCTGCGACCTCGGCAAGGACACCTGCGAGTGCAAGACCGACGCCGGCTGCCCTGACGACGCCGACCTCTGCAACGGCATCCCGCAGTGCCTTTTCGGCAAGTGCGCCGTCGTCCCCGGCACCGCCGTGAGCTGCTCCACGCTGGGCGACGGGCCCTGCAAGGCAACCGCCTGCGTCGCCACCACCGGCAAGTGCGTAGCGACCTTGCAGCCCAACCAGTCGCCCTGCGACGACGGCAACGCCTGCACCACGGCCACCGCCTGCGACGCTGGCGCCTGCGTCGGCGGCAGCAACGTCGCCTGTGACGAGGGCAACCCGTGCACCAGCGACGGCTGCAACCCGGCCCAAGGCTGCTTCACGGTCAACAACACCGCGCCTTGCGACGACGGTGACCCGTGCAGCCTCGGCGACGTCTGCCAGGACGGTGCGTGCACCAAGGGGCCCGGCAAGTGCGAGTGTCTGCTCGCTGCCGACTGCAAGGACGACGGCGACAAGTGCAACGGCACCCCGAGCTGCAAGGCCGGTCTCTGCGTCACCGAGCCCTCCAGCGTCGTCAGCTGTGACGCGACAGGCGATGGCCCCTGCCACGCCGCCGTCTGCGCGCCGGCGAGCGGCACCTGCGCCAAGACCCCGTTCCCCGACGGCACCTCCTGCAGCGACGAGAACCCGTGCACGGTCCAGGATCAGTGCACGAGCGGCGCCTGCGGCGGCAAAGACTTCACCTGCGACGACGGCAACGCCTGCAGCACCGACGCCTGCGACCCCAAGACCGGCTGCAGCAACGTGCCGAACAGCGCGGGCTGCGACGACGGTGATCCCTGCACCGGTCAGGACGCCTGCGCCGGGGGCAGCTGCAAAGGTGGCCCGGACGTCTGCGGCGCCTGCAAGTTCGATGGCGAGTGCCCGAACGATGGCAAACCCTGCACTGTCCAGCAGTGCGACGTCGCCAAGGGTCAGTGCGTCGTCGCCAACTTGCCGACCGGAGCGGCCTGCGACGATGGCGACGCCTGCACGCCGCAGAGCGCCTGCGCGAGCGGGCTGTGCAAAGGGCAGGGCGCCGTCGCCTGCGACGACCAGAAGCCTTGCACCGCCGACAGCTGCGATCCTTTCGCCGGTTGCGTCGCTGCCCCCCTGACCGGGTCCCCTTGCGACGACGGCAACGCCTGCACGGCCGCTGACGCCTGCCTCGCGGGTGCCTGCCAAGGCGGCCCCAACACCTGCGAGTGCAAGGTCGACGCCGACTGCGCCGCCAAGGCCAGCGACCTCTGCGCCGGCAAGCTCGAGTGCACCGCCAACGTCTGCGCGCTCGTGCCTGGCACAGCGGTGGTCTGCCCACCCTCAGGCGCGGCCTGCGCCAGCAACCCATGCCAACCGGCGACCGGTGTGTGCACCAGCGTCGCCAAGCCCGATGGCATCGGCTGCGATGACGGGAGCGCCTGCACCTTGGGCGACACCTGCGCGGCTGGCCTCTGCAAGGGCGGCGCGGCGCCCGGCTGCGACGACGGCAATCCCTGCACCACCGACGCTTGCGATGTGAAGCTCGGCTGCACCCAGACCGCCAATACCGGCCCTTGCGACGATGGCGACGGCTGCACGCAGGGCGAAGCCTGCCAGGGCGGCAGCTGCAAGGGCGGCGTCGTCACATGCGAGTGCAAGGTCGACGCGGATTGTCTGCCCTTCGACGACGGCAACTTCTGCAACGGCGTGCCGGTCTGCAAACAGAACGAGTGCCAGGCGCCGGATGTGCAGGGCGTGGTGTGCCCGCCGAGCAGCGATCCCTGCAAGACCGCGATTTGCCTCGCCAGTACCGGCCAGTGCGGCCTGGTCGCCGTCCCCAATGGCCTCGGTTGCGCCGACGCGGATGCCTGCACCAGCAGCGAGATCTGCCTCGGCGGGGTCTGCAGCAAGCAGGCCGTCAGCTGCGACGACAAGAACGCTTGCACCGCCGATGCCTGCACCGCGACCAAGGGCTGCACCAACGTCCCGGTCAGCGGCCTGCAGACCTGCGACGACGGCGACCCCTGCACGCCGATCTCGGTCTGCCAGAGTGGCGCCTGCGTCGGCCCGATCAACACCTGCAACTGCCAGACCAACGTCGACTGCAAGGACGACGGCAACGCCTGCAACGGCAAGACCACCTGCCAGGGCGGCAGCTGCAAGGTCGACGCAGGCACCATCGTCACGTGCGCCGACAACGGCCAGCCGTGCCAACCCGAGACTTGCCAGCCAGCCAGTGGTGCGTGCCAGCCGGCTCCGGCCCCAATCGGCACCACCTGTGACGACGGCAACGCTTGTACGATCGGCGACCTGTGCAGCGTCGGCAGCTGCGTCGGCGCGCCCCTCGGCTGCGACGATGGCGTCGCCTGCACCAAGGATGTCTGCGCGTCCGGACTCGGCTGCCAGCACCAGCCCGACGCCAAGCTCTGCGACGACGCCAACGTCTGCACGCAGGAATCGTGCGATCCGCAGGCTGGCTGCCTCTCGGGCGTGATCGCTGGCACGCCATGCGACGACGGCAACCCCTGCAGCGAGGGCGAGCTGTGCAGTGGCGGCCCTGAGGGCGGCATCTGCGCCGCCGGCCAGCCGAAGACCTGCGACGACCTGAACCCCTGCACCATCGACGCCTGCGACCCGGTGCTCGGGTGCGTCCAGAAGGGCGCGGCCACTGGGGCGCCCTGCGACGACGGCAACGCCTGCACCAGCGACGACGCTTGTGGCGCCAATGGCTGTCAGGGCAAGGGTGTCATTTGCGACGATGGCGATGCCTGCACCGCCGACGTCTGCGACGCCAGCGCGCCCGGTGGCGCTTGCAAGAGCACCCAGCAGCCCGGCGCCGCCTGTGACGATGGCGACGCCTGTACCGGCCAGGACCTCTGCGGCAGCAGCGGCAAGTGCGAAGGCAAGCCCCAGGTCTGCGACGATGGCAACGCCTGCACCACCGACGCCTGCAAGGCCGGCGCCTGCACCCAGACCCTCGCGGTAGGCGCCGCCTGCGACGATCAGCAGCCCTGCACCGAGCAAGACGCCTGCAACGGCGGTGGGCTCTGCGTCGGCGTCGCCAAGGTCTGCGACGACGGCAACGCCTGCACCGCCGACAGCTGCAGCAACGCCGCGGGCGGCTGCGTCGCGCAGTTGTTGCCGGGCTACAGCAACGACTTCAGCGTCGGTACGCAGGGGCTGGCCCTGCAGTCGAACAACGCCCAGGTGACTTGGCAGATCGACGGCAAGCGCTCCGCCAGCCCGACCAAGTCGCTGTACATCGGCAACATCCAGCCACTCTTGGGGACTTACAGCTACAACTTCGGGCTCACCGTCGCGACTGCGACTTTGCCGTCGGTGCTGGTGCCCAAGGGCGTCGCCAAGGCGACCCTGAAGCTGCAGGTCTTCTTCGACTCCGGCGAGGCGGGCGGCTGCACCGGCGTCTCCGATCGC
Source organism: Myxococcales bacterium (assembly GCA_947491025.1). GTDB lineage: Bacteria > Myxococcota_A > UBA9042 > UBA9042 > UBA9042 > SXNM01. The sequence continues at coordinate 90,329 of CANLIC010000002.1, read as the reverse complement.
ATCGCGGTCGCGCTCGGCGCCCAGGTGCTCGGCCAGGTCTGCGGGGACACCACGGGTTTTGTGTTGCTCGAGGCCGACCTGACATCACAGGCGGGCAACGCGATCGCGCCCATTATCACGTTCTTCGCCAATCCGTTCCAGAACAACGGCGAGGGTGCTTGGATCGACGACGTCGAGCTGAGCTGGACCTGCGCTCCCTGAACCCCGAAAAAAGCCAGATGCGACATTGACTGTCGACGTGCGCTCTGCACCGGTGCAATCGCGACACCGAAGAACTGCCCCATGCCCTCTTTTGGCGGCAGACAGAAACGGCTATCATGCTCGGCAGCGCGCGGTCTGGGGGCCAGCGCTAGGCACGTAGGTGGCCCCGCCACGCTGCTCAACTGGGAGAGAAACTGATGAAGAAGCGCATTGGATTCGCAGGATTCGTGGTCGTTACCCTGTTGGCCGGGCCAGCTCTCGCCGAGACTGACGCAGGCAGCGCTCCGCAGGACGCCACCGCCACGACCGACGCGGGCTCAACCGATGCGGGGTCCACCGACGCCGGCTCCGGCGACGCCACCAGCGTCGACGCGCCCGATGCGACGACCGGCACCAGCACCTACACCGTCAATCCGTGCTGGGATGAGAAGTGCAAAGCCGAGATCGACATCTGCAAGAAGACCAAGGGCTGTCACGATCTCGCGGTCTGCGTCGTCGGTGGCAAGTCCATTGACGCCTGCTCGAAGGCGCTGAGCTCTGCCAAAGAGTCTCTCGATTTGTTCAACAACATCCAGAAGTGCGGCTGGAAAGCTTGCAACGACCCCAACGCCGGCTCGTGCGCGCTCCCGGGCGCCGGCGGCGCCGCCAACCGCTGCGGCCAGTACGACCCCAAGTGGAAGTGCAACTGCGACGATCAATGCTCGCAATACGGCGACTGCTGCGCCGACCTCGCGGCGGTGTGCGGCGGCGGTGGCGGCGCTGGCGACAGCTGCAAAGACAAGTGCGACACGCCCTACGACGACAAGGCGAAGTGCCAGTGCGACGCGGACTGCGTCGGCAACAAGGACTGCTGCGGCGACTACGAGAAGGAGTGCGGCGGCGGCGGCGGTGGCACCTGCACGCCGAAGTGCGACGGTAAGCAGTGTGGCGCCGACGGCTGCGGCGGTAGCTGCGGCGTCTGCCCGAGCGGCGCCAACTGCAGCGGCGCGACCGGCATGTGCGTGGGCGGCGCGGGCAACACCGACGCTGGCGGCGGCGGCGGCGGCAGCGACGCTGGCTTCGCAGGCGACAGCGGTGGCGGTGCCAGTGACGGCAGCGTGACCGATGCCTCCAAGACCGACAGCGGCACGGGCGCGGGCACGGGCCAGCAGCCAGTGGCTCCAGCCCCGGCGTCGAGCAGCTGCACGGCGGCACCGCAGAGCCAGGGCGCCTCTTCGCTCCTGCTCATCGCGCTTGCGCTCGCCGGCGTCATCCTGCTGCGTCGCCGCGTTGCCTAACGACGCTCGGCACGCAGAGGGACCGGCGGCCGATGGGGTCGCCGCCGCCTCTGCGTTCGATCGGCTCGGCGGCGAGCCGGCGCTGCGGCCCATCATTGAGGACTTCGTCGCCCAGATGGTCGACGACGCGATGATCGGCTTCCATTTCGCCGGCGTCGATCGCCAGCAGCTCGCTCAACGCGAGTACGAGATGAGCGCTGCGCTGCTCGGCGCCGATGTCGTCTATCGCGGCCGACCGATCCGCGACGTTCACGCCAGTCGACCGATCTTCGGTGGCCAGTTCATGCGTCGCCGCGAGCTGTTGCGCCTGGCGTTGGTGCGGGGCGGAGCGCCGGACGATGTGGTGGCGATGCTGCTCGCCCACGTGGATCGCTTGCGGCCGCTGGTGACCCAAGAGGCCGGCTCCTCTTGCCTCGGCGGCGCTGATGTCGGTCCGCTGCTGGTGTCGGTGCCCGGGCGCTCTGCTGCGACCGCCGCCGAAGATCCCGCCGCGTGAGGACTAGTCCCCGCCGACGTTGCGCAGGGCGCGCTGGGGCCCGCTTCACAGCCTGGCTCCGCCGCGTCCCAGGGGAGCGGCCAGCGCCGCGGCGGCTGAGGCGGCTGGGGCTGCTCGACGTCGGCATGTAGCGCGGGCCGAGAGCGCGTCGACGGAAGGCCGCCCCTTCCCGCGACCTGGGCAGCACCACGGTGACGGCGCCAAACCGTCCGCTTCGTGACGTCAGACGCTTGACAGTGACCGGTCGTTCCGCAAATCTACCGACCCGGCACTGGAGGCGCGCCCTCCGGTCCGTCTGGGTCGTGAGGCCCGAAATTGCTGCGAAGATGGCGGAATTGGTAGACGCACTAGCTTGAGGTGCTAGCGCCTGTAACGGGCATGGGGGTTCAAGTCCCCCTCTTCGCACCCTGATGAACCGACAGCACCACGAAATCCGCGACCCGGCGCCCGCGCGCGACGGGCGCGGGCAGGGCCGACACGCATGGCGTGGCGTCGCCCGCAAGGGCGCCTTTGCCTTGGGCGGCTTCGTCGCCGTGGCTTTGGGCCTTGGCGCGGCCGGCTGCGCAGCGCCGCCCGAGTCCATCGTCGCCGAGGTGGAGGGCGCGCTCGCTTCCGGCGACCTCGAACGCCTCGATGCCGCCGTCACCGCCGACTCGCGTCCGCTGCTCGCCGCGATGCGCGCTGCCGCCATCGCCGATCGAAGCCCCCTGCAGGCTCACGCGCCGCGCCGGCCGTCCCGAATTGTCGCCGTGTCGCCTGCCGGCGCCGGCGCCGTCGCCCTCGATCTCGAAGACGATCGTGGCCGCAGCGAGTGGGTCGTGCGTCAGGAGGGCGGCCGCTGGCGCCTCGACCTCGCCGCCTCGGCGACACGGCGGCCTTTCCTCGGCCTCTAAGTGCCAGTGGGAGCCCGCGGCATTGCGGCCTTGGCGATGAGGATGGGCCGCATCGCTCGCCTCTCACCGCGAGCCCACTCCCAAAGACTGCCGCGGCGCTTCGCGATGGCCGGGTCGGCCGCGGGCGCCTGATCCTGGGCTTGAAGCAACGCCCAATCGTGGGTACAGGCCCATCCGCGCGCGCCGCTCCCTCGCACCACGCGGAGTCACACGCTCCTCGCTGGGCGCTCCCCGATGCGTCGGACCTAACGCGGCGGCATGCGCAGCGCGCCGTCGAGGCGAATCGTCTCGCCGTTGAGCATCGGGTTCTCGACGATCTGCTGTACCATCAAGCCATACTCGTCGGGATCGCCGAGGCGCGCCGGGAAGGGCACCAGCTGCTCCAGCGCCAGGCGCGCCTTCTCGGGCAGGCCGGCCAGCATCGGCGTGGCGAAGATGCCGGGCGCGATGGTGCACACGCGGATGCCGGAGGGGGCGAGATCGCGCGCCAGCGGCAGGGTCATCGCCACGATGGCGCCCTTCGAAGCGCTGTAGGCGGCCTGGCCGATCTGGCCGTCAAAGGCCGCGACGCTTGCGGTGTTGACGATCACGCCGCGCTCGCCACCTTCGTTCGGCGCGTGCTCCGCCATGCGCGCCGCAGCCAGGCGAATGACGTTGAAGGTGCCGACCACGTTGACCATCTGCACCTTGGTGAAGGCGTCGAGCGCGTGCGGGCCCTTGGACGACACCGTGCGTTGCGCGATGGCGATGCCGGCGCAGTTCACCACCACGTTGACTTCGCCGAGCGTCTGGGCGGCGTGCTCCAGTGCGGCCAGCACGTCGGCTTCGGAGGTGACGTCGGTGCGCACGAAGGTCGCGTTCGGCCCCAGCGCCGCCGCCGCGTCTTCGCCGCGCAAGTCAGCGATCACCACCTTGGCGCCGTGGGCGATGAAACGCGCTGCAGTGGCGTGGCCGAGACCCGAGCCGCCACCCGTTACGAGCGCGACCGCTTGTGTCAACTTCATCCGACTCCTCCCTGTTGCGGCGACAAACCTGCTGCCGATGGCGCGTCCCTGGGATTCTTCCCGAGCCGCGCAGCGTGCCCGGCAAGCTAGGCGCCGTGGCAGGGCGGGTCAATCTCGCTGAGGGCGGCGATGCGGGGGACTTGGCATCGCGGCGCGCTTGGCAGCCCAAGCGAACGGCGCGCCTGCCGGGCCTTCGCTCAGCCCTCCCGCCAGCTCAGCCCTTCGTGGCGGAGCAGCCAGCGCTTGCGGTCGAGGCCGCCCGAGAAGCCGCCAAGGGTCCCGTCGGCTTGCAGCACGCGGTGGCAGGGGATGACGATCGGCAGTGGGTTGGAGCCGACGGCGCCGCCTACTGCGCGCGCAGCACCCGGCTTGGCGCCGATTTGCACCGCCAGGGCGCCATAGCTCGTGCAAGTCCCCGCGGGCAGCTCGTTGAGCGCGCCCAGGACGCCGCGACGGAAGGCGCTTGCAGCCGTCACGCCGATGGCGAGGGGCGCGAGGACATCGCCCTCGAAGTAGCGCGCAAGCGCCGCGGCCAGGCGATCGAGGCCCGCCGCCCCTGCAGGCGTCGGCGTGCTGGCCTGACGGAAGCTGCGTCGTTGCAAGCCCAGCTCGAGCGCCTCGGCACCGTCCCACTCGACGCTGAGCGCGCGCCCTTCGCCATCGACCGCCAGCCAGAGCGCGCCCAGAGGGCTCGGGATCGTCCGCGCGTAGGCGTCGCCGCCGGCTGCGGCTGGACTTGACCCCGCACCGGCCGATGCCATGGGGCCCGAGGCCATCGGGGGCGCCTCTGCCCCGCCTTTGCGAGCGTCGCTGCTGGCGTCGGCGCCGGCCTTGAGGGGGGCAGACTTCGTCATGGTCTCGTCCTCCTGGCGGCCGTGGGGCGCCGTGATCCACAGACTGCGGGCACCATGCGTCATCATGTGTCCTATGCTCAAGGCCTGGCCGGCCGGGCGTCCCCAGGTGCCGGGCGCGGCTTCAACGGCGCGCGACTTTCTGGCATGGTCCGGCCGCACGGAACCGTCGCACCGCGGTCCCTGCCCCCAGCGAGGGCCCATGCAGCGCATCGAGAGCCGAATCGACCGCCAATCCGAGGCCTTCGGCCGTCAGACCCTGCACCATGCCGCCCTGGAAGCGGAGCTGCGCGCGCGCGTCGCCGCGGCCCGCCAAGGGGGCGCCGAGCGCGCCCGGCAGCGCCACCAAGAGCGCGGCGCCCTGCTGGCACGCGAGCGCATCGACGCACTCATCGATCCGGGCACCGCCTTCCTCGAGCTGTCGCCACTCGCGGCCTACGACATGTATGACGGCGAAGCCCCGAGCGCCGGCATCGTCATCGGCGTCGGCCGCGTCGAAGGCCGCGAGTGCATGATCATCGCCAACGACGCGACGGTGAAGGGCGGCACCTACTTTCCGATGACGGTCAAGAAGCACCTGCGGGCGCAAGAGGTGGCGCTGGAGAACAGGTTGCCGACCATCTCGCTCGTCGACTCCGGCGGCGCGTTCCTGCCGCTGCAGGCCGACGTCTTCCCCGATCGCGACCACTTTGGGCGCATCTTCTACAATCAGGCCCGCATGTCTGCCGCCGGACTGCCGCAAGTCGCTGTGGTCCTCGGCATGTGCACGGCCGGCGGCGCCTATGTGCCGGCGATGAGCGATGAGGCGATCATCGTCCGCAACCGCGGCACCATCTACCTGGGCGGGCCACCGCTGGTGAAGGCGGCGACCGGCGAAGAGATCAGCGCCGAGGAGCTGGGCGGCGGCGACGTCCACACGCGCATCAGCGGCGTGGCCGATCACCTGGCCGAAGACGATGTCCACGCACTGGAATTGGCGCGGGCCGCCGTGTCGACCTTCAACCGCGCCAAGGCGGCCGAAGCGATCCTGCATCCGCCCGAGCCGCCCGCCTACGACCCGTCGGAGATCCTGGGCGTCCTGCCCACCGACCTGCGCACCCCCTACGAGGTCCGCGAGATCATCGCCCGGCTCGTCGACGGCTCACGGATGCACGAGTTCAAGCCGCGCTACGGCACCACCCTGGTCACAGGATTCGCGCGCATCCACGGCATGCCGGTGGCGATCCTCGCCAACAACGGCGTGCTCTTCAGCGAATCGGCGCAGAAGGCGGCCCACTTCATCGAGCTGGCGTGCACGCGCCGCACCCCCTTGCTCTTCCTGCAGAATATCTCCGGATTCATGGTCGGAAGGCAGGCGGAGCACGGCGGCATCGCCAAAGATGGCGCCAAGATGGTCCACGCCGTCAGCGTCGCCGATGTGCCGAAGATCACAGTGCTGATCGGCGGCAGCTTCGGCGCTGGCAACTACGGCATGGCGGGCCGCGCCTACCAGCCCCGCTTCCTCTTCAGCTGGCCGAACAGCCGCATCTCGGTGATGGGCGGCGAGCAAGCGGCCAGCGTGTTGAGCCAGGTCAAGCGCGACCAGCTGGCGCGCGAGCAGGGCAGGGCGCTGAACGCGGCCGAGATCGACGAGATCGAGGCGCCGATCCGCGCCAAGTACGAGCGCGAAGGCAGCCCCTACTACGCGACGGCGCGGCTATGGGACGACGGCGTGATCTGTCCGACCGAGACGCGCGATGTCCTCGGCCTGGCGCTGTCTGCGTGCTACAACGCGCCGATTCCGCCGTGGCGGCCTGGCGTGATTCGCATGTAAAGGCGAGATGTTGTGGTTGGTGCGGTGGGGGCGAGGCTGGGAGGTGGCGGTGGCAGACCTGGTGGTGACGCAAGCGCGCGGGGTTCGCACGCTACAGCTGAATCGGCCGGCGGTGCGTAACGCATTCAATGGCGCGCTGTTGCAGGAGCTTTCTGCCGCCATCGCCGCAGCAGAGGCTGACGCCTCGGCGCGTGTGGTCGTGCTGGCCGGCGCCGGTCCGGTCTTCTGCGCCGGCGCCGACCTCGGCTGGATGGCTGCAGCGGCCTTTGAGGGCGACGAAGCCAACGATCGCAACGCGCGGGCCATGGGCGGCGTGTTTCACGCCTTGGCCGCCTGCCGCAAACCGACGGTCGCCCGCGTCCAGGGCGCAGCGATGGGCGGCGGGGTCGGGCTCCTGGCGGCGTGCGACGTCGTCGTCGCCGGCCCAGAGGCCTCATTTGCGCTCAGCGAGGTGCGGCTGGGCCTCGTCCCGGCCGTGATCTCGCCTTTTGTGGTGCGCCGCCTCGGACCTGCCCGGGCGCGCGTGGCGTTCCTGCGCGGTGGCCGAATCGACGCCGCCGAGGGATATCGGCAGGGCCTCTGCGACGTCCTCGCGCCGGCGCCCGGCGACGCTGCGCTCGACGCCGCGGTGGCTGCGGTGGTCGACGACCTGCGTCGCGGCGGGCCCGAGGCGCTGCTCGCCTGCAAGGCGCTGGTCGACGGGGTGGCGGGCCGCCCGCCGGCAGAAGTGGTTGACTTTACAGCCAGGCTCATCGCAGAGCGCCGCGCATCCGCCGAGGCGCAAGAGGGCATGGCGGCCTTCCTCGGCAAGCGCCCGGCTGCCTGGCTAGGCGACTCGGAGGGCGCGTGAAGCGCGTGCTCATCGCCAATCGCGGCGAGATCTCGGTCCGCGTCAGCCGCGGCTGCCAGCTGCTCGGCATCGAGTCGGTCGCGGTCTTCTCGGAGGCCGACGCCGGGGCTCGCCACGTCCGTGAGGCCGATCTGGCCGTCTGCATCGGGCCGGCGCCGGCCGCGCAGAGCTACCTCTCCATCGACGCATTGCTCGACGCTTGCCGACGCAGCGGCGCCGACGCTGTCCACCCTGGCTACGGCTTCTTGTCGGAGAACGCGGCATTTGCTCGCGCTGTCGAGGCCGCCGGCCTCATCTGGGTGGGGCCGCCGCCCGACGCGATCGAGGCGCTCGAGGGCAAATCGAACAGCAAGGCCATCGCTGCAGCCGCCGGTGTGCCGGTCGCGGCGGCCCAGCGCCTGACCCGCGACGATCCGGAGGCGCTCGACACCATCGTCGCCGAGCTGGGTCTGCCGCTGCTGGTCAAGCCCGAGCATGGTGGCGGCGGCAAGGGCATGGCGCGGGTCCGCGAGCGTGCCGAGCTACGGCCGGCGATCGAGGCGGCCCGACGGGTGGCGGGCAAGGCCTTCGCCAGCGACGCGCTCTTCGTCGAGCGGCTCATCGAGGACGCCCGTCACGTCGAGGTGCAGATCCTCGCTGACCGCCACGGCGACGTCCGCGACGTGTTCGAGCGCGAGTGCTCGCTCCAGCGGCGGCACCAGAAAGTCATCGAGGAGGCGCCCTGCGCGGCGCTGACCGACGCGGAGCGGGCGGCGATTTGCGCTTCAGCACGTGCCTTCGCGGCTAGCGTCGGCTACGTCGGCGCCGGCACCGTCGAGTTCCTCTTCGACCCCGTGAGCCGCGGTCACGTCTTCTTGGAGATGAACACGCGGCTGCAGGTCGAGCACCCGGTGACCGAGCTGGTGGCCGGCATCGATCTCGTCGCGGCGCAGCTACGCATCGCCCGCGGGGAGCGACTCGGCGACCTGGCGGCGTTTCGCAACGGCCTCGTGCGCCGCGGCCATGCGCTGGAGGCGCGGATCTACGCCGAGGACCCCGCCGCCGGCTCGCTACCTCAGACCGGCACGTTGCGCCGCGTGGTCTGGCCGGACGGGCCTTTTGTGCGCGTCGACGCCGGCTTCGAACAGGGCGACACCGTCCACCACCACTACGACCCGCTGCTGGCCAAGCTCATCGTCTGGGGTTCGGACCGCCAGGAGGCGCTGGATCGCCTCGCGGCGGCGCTCGACCAGACCACGATCCACGGCGTCCGCACCAACCTCGGGCTCCTGCGCGATCTCGTCGACCAGCCCACGGTCCGCGCCGCCGAGATGCACACCGGCACCATGGCGGCCCTCTACGGTGACGTGGGACCGGGCATCGAAGCAGCGCTGAGCTCCCTCGACACCACGACGGCGCGGGATCGGGCGGCCCTCAGCGCTGTCGCCGCCGCCGGGCCGGGGGGGCCGATGGCCGCCGTCTCAGCCGCGGGCGCCGGCGCCGCATCCGCGCAAGGCAGCTTTGCGCCGAGCGATCCCTTCACCGCGCTCGCAGGATTCCGCCTTGGCGCGCCGAAGGCCGGGGGGGTCTCGTGAAGCGTCGCTTCATTCACGCCGAGACGTCGCTTGAGGTCGCGAGCGCGGGCGCCTCTGGGCCGCACCGCCTGGCCCTTGGAGATGCCGCTGGCAAGTCGCCCGAGGCGCTTGTCGACAACGCCCTCGTGACGCGAGCGGCCAATGGCGATCTCCTCATCGCGCAAGACGGCATCGTCCGCCGGGTGCGGCTGACTTCGGACGGCGAGGTGGCCTGGGTCGATCAGCGCGGTCGGCGGCTCCAACTGCGCCGCGAAGAGCGCAGTCGGGGCCAAAGCGCCGCCGCGACTGATGTGCTGCAGGCGCCAATGACCAGCCGGGTCGTGCTCATCGCGGCCGCGCCGGGCGAGGCGGTGAAGCGCGGCCAGGTGCTCATCGTCGTCGAGGCGATGAAGATGGAACAGCCGCTGGCGGCGCCACGCGACGGCGTCGTCGCCCGCGTTTCCTGCGAGGTTGGCCAGCTGGTCGATGGCGGCACGCTGCTGCTGGCGCTCGAGAAGCAGGCGCCCGGGGAGTCGACATGAGCGCGGCGCAGGCTCGACAGGTGCGCGTGGTAGAGGTCGGGCCGCGCGATGGCCTGCAGAACGAGCGCGTGTTCGTCGACACCGACGCCAAAGTGCGTTTCGTCGAGACCTTGGTCGCGGCCGGCCTGCGCGACGTCGAGGTCAGCAGCTTCGTGCACCCGAAGGCCGTGCCCCAGCTTGCCGACGCAGAAGAGGTCTTCGCCACCATTCGCCGCGTGCCCGGTGTGCGCTACAGCGCCCTGGTGCCGAATCTGCGCGGCCTCGAGCGCGCCCTCGATTGCCGTCCTGACGAGGTCGCGGTCTTCACCGGCGCGACAGACTCCTTTGTCGGCAAGAACATCCGCATGACCATCGCCGAGAGCCTGGAGCGCTTTCGGCCCGTCATCCCCGCCGCCGTCGAAGCTGGCATCACCGTGCGCGGCTATGTCTCGACGGCTTTTGGCTGTCCGTACGAGGGCGCGGTGCGGCCGGAGCAGGGCATCTCCGTCGCCGAGCGCCTCTTCGAGATGGGCTGCCGCGAGGTCTCCATCGGAGACACCATCGGCATGGGCACGCCCGGGGCCGTCCACGACTGGCTCCGAGCGGCCGCCCAGCGGCTACCGGTGGAGCGGCTGGCGATGCACTTCCACGACACGCGCGGCCAGGCCCTGGCCAACGTCCTGGCGGCGCTGGAGCACGGCGTCCGCGTCTTCGATGCCAGCGCCGGCGGATTGGGCGGCTGCCCCTACGCCCCGGGGGCCAGCGGCAACCTGGCGACCGAGGATCTCGTCTACTGCCTGCATGGCTCGGGTTGGGAGACGGGCATCGACCTGTCGAAGCTGGTGCAGGCCAGCCGGGCCATCGCTGGCCAACTCGACCACATTCTGCCTGGGCGCTACTTTCAAGCCGAGCGCGTGCGCGGCGTGCCCGAGCTCGAGCCGGTGCGCGCTGGCGGCGGCACGGGCCGCACCTGATGTCGCGCTTGAGAGGGTGCGCCGCTCACTGACCAGACGCGTGATTCGCGGAGAGGGCCACGACGATGACGGACACCGCAAAGGCCGCCTTGCGCTGCCTCGCCCCGACGCCCGCCGGCGCGGAGGCCATGCTCTCGGAGGGGGCGCTCGCCTTCCTCGCGGCCCTTCACCACCGCTTCGAGCCGCGGCGGAAGGCGCTGCTGGCGGCGCGGCGGCAGCGCCAGGCCGCGATCGACGCCGGCGCCTTGCCGGACTTCCTGCCGGAGACCGCTCACATCCGCGCCGCCGACTGGCAAGTCGCCGCGATCCCGCCGGACCTGCGCGACCGCCGCGTCGAGATCACCGGGCCTGTCGACCGAAAGATGGTGATCAACGCCTTGAATTCGGGCGCTTGCACCTTCATGGCCGACTTCGAGGACAGCAACGCTCCGACCTTCGAGAACCTGGTGCGCGGACAGCAGAACCTCGCGGACGCGGTGCGGCGTCGCATCGACTTCCAGGCCGATAGCGGCAAGCACTACCGGCTGGTCGAGCGCCCCGCCGTGCTGCTGGTTCGGCCGCGTGGCTGGCACCTCCCCGAGCTCCACGTCCGCGTCGCAGAGGGCCCTGACGCCGGCGCCCCCATGAGCGGATCCCTCTTCGATTTCGGCCTCTTCTTCTACCACAACGCCCGCGAGCAGCTCGCCCGCGGCGCGACGCCGGCCTTCTATCTGCCCAAGCTCGAGCATCACGAAGAGGCTCGGCTCTGGAACGACGTCTTCGTCTTCGCGCAGGACGCGGTCGGGGTGCCGCAGGGGAGCGTCCGCGCCACGGTCCTCATCGAGACGCTGCCAGCCGCCTTCCAGATGGACGAGATTCTCTGGCAGCTGCGCGACCACTCCGCCGGCCTCAACTGCGGGCGATGGGACTACATCTTCAGCACCATCAAGACCTGCCGGGCCCACGCCGACCGCGTCCTGCCCGATCGGGCCGCCGTCACGATGACGCAGCCCTGCATGGCGGCCTACACACGGCTCGTGGTGCGCACCTGCCACCGCCGCGGCGTCCATGCCATGGGCGGCATGGCGGCGCAGATCCCTATCAAGGACGATCCGGCGGCGCACGCCGCTGCGATGGCCAAGGTCGAGGCCGACAAGCGGCGCGAGGCGTCGGGCGGCCATGACGGCACGTGGGTCGCGCACCCCGGCCTCGTCTCGGTGGCGCGGAGCGTGTTCGACGCAGCGATGCCTGGGCCGAACCAGATCGCCAGGCTGCCCGAGGGCGACGACCCCATCGGCGGCGATGCGGAGGCCCGGCTGCGCCAGGCGCTGCTGGCGGTGCCGGCTGGGCAACGGACCGAAGGCGGCGTGCGCGAGTGCCTGCGTGTCGGCGTTCAGTACCTCGCGGCCTGGCTCTCGGGCAACGGCTGCGTGCCCATCGACCACCTGATGGAGGACGCCGCGACGGCCGAGATCTCGCGCGCTCAGCTCTGGCAGTGGTTGCGCCATGGCGCCCACCTCGACGACGGGCGACGCGTCGACGCCGCGCTTTTGGCCGAGGCGATGCAGGACGAGATGGCCCGCCTGCGGCAGCGCGTCGGCGAGGCTGGGTGGCACGCTGGCAACTTCGACGCCGCAGTCGCGCTCTTTTCCAGCATGACGCTGGCCGACGAGCTGGCGGACTTCTTGACGCTGGCCGCCTACCCCCAGCTGGTGGCGCCGGCCGCGCGTGACGCAGAAGCGAAGGCCTGAACCGAGGTCCCTTGCGGTCAGGTCATTCTCGGCCTGCCAGCGGCCGCCCTGGCTGGGCCGCACTCGGCGCATCGAGCGCTGTGACTCCCTAGATTTCGTCGCAATCGGGACTGGTCATGCCCGGCGCGGCGCTACGGCCCGACTCGGCCGGCGTGGGTCTGGGCCGGCAAGCGCTCCCCGAACCGCGGAGTGCCTTGCGAAGGCGCTGACGTCCGGCCGGCGGGGCGGGGCGGGGGCTCAGCGATCTGGGCGCGACACGGCCACCGGAACTCCGGAGAACACGGCGTTTCCGGTCAAGGTGTCGACCGCGCCCGGGTCGGTCAGGTCGTTGATCGAGACGCCGGGCCGGGCGTTGGCGACAGACAGCGCGGTACCGATGTGCCCGTGGCCAAAGCCGTGCGGCAGGCTGACGACTCCGGCCATCACCTCGCTGCTGAGCCGCACGGGCACCTGCACGGTGCCCACCGCCGAGCGCAGGACGGCCTCGTCGCCGTCGACAAAGCCGCGCCGCGCCGCGTCCTCGGGGTGGATCAGCAGTACGCAGCGATCGCGGCCCTTGGCGAGGGTCTTGGCGTTGTGCAGCCAGCTGTTGCAATCCGAGAGGCCGCGCCGGCCGATGAGGCGCATATCGAAGCCCTCTCCGTGGTCCGACTCGGCCGCCGCAAGCTCGCCCTGGAGCGCAGCGAGGTCGGCCAGGATGGGAGCCGCCGCGAGCTCGATGCGCTGGCCCGCGGTGGCGAGGCGCGCTGGAAGCTGCTCGGCGCGCAGGGGGCCGAGGTCGACGCCGTGCACCTGCCGTCGCAACGCCGCGACCGAGAGCCCGTCACGGCGAAGCGCCCGGCCGCCGAGGTTGCCGTAGGGCCCGCTGCGCAGGGCGAGGTCGAGCTGGCGGGTTGGCGACAAGGTGCGGCTCGCCAGCGCATTCAGGCGCGTGAAGGCGCCGCCGCCGCCGGCATCGAGGCGACGCAGCAGGCCGGCGTAGATCTCCCAATCGTCGCGGCCATTGGGGTCACCTGCGAAGAGGCGGTCGGCAAAGCGCGCGGTGTTGCGGACCGCCAGCGCGTGAAAGGCCAGGTCGTAGTGCGGCACCTCCAGTCCGGTGCGCGGCGGCAGAATCAGATGGGCGTGGCGCGTGGTCTCGTTGCGGTAGATGTCGATGGACACCATGAACTCGAGCTGTTTCAGGGCCTGGCCGAGGCGGTGGCCCGCCGGGGTGCTCAGCACCGGGTTGCCAGCGGACGTGATGAGGGCGCGCACCTGGCCCTCGCCTGGCGTCGAAATCTCCTCGGTCAGCACCGACACCGGCAGCTCGCCGCCGAACTCGGGCGCGCGCCGGACTCGGCTGTGCCAGCGTGCATAGCCGCCGCGGCTGCTGCGCGCGACGACATCGACCGCTGGCGAGGTGAACATCGCGCCACCGATGCGGTCGAGGTTGCCGGTCAGCAGGTTGAGGACCGCGACCAGCCACAGCGCGACGCCGCCGTGGGGTGCCGTGCAGACGCCGAGCCGGGCGTAGCAGACGGCGCGCTCGGCGGCCACGAACTCACGGGCCATGGCGGCGATGACGTCGGCGGCGATGCCGGTCGGTCCGGCCACGTCGGCTGGCGTAAAGGCCGATAGGGCGTCGCGCAACGCGTCGAGGCCGTCGATCGCCGCCGCCAGGTGCCGCAGCCGCGGCCCGGGCGAGGCCAGCACCTCGCGGCAGAGCGCAGCCAGGAGCAGGGCGTCGCTGCCAGGTCGAATGAAGTGATGGGCGTCGGCAACCTCGGCCGTCTCGCTGCGCCGGGGATCGACGACGACGACACGGCCGCCGCGCGCCTGCAGCGCCCGCAGCCGAGTCCGCATCCCCGGCGCGCTCATCAGCGAGCCATTGCTGACCAGGGGGTTGGCGCCGAGGATCAGCAAGTGGTCGGTGCGGTCAACGTCGGGAACCGGCAGCAAGAGCTGGTGGCCGAAGAGCAGATAGGCCGCGAAGTGGTGCGGAAGCTGGTCGACTGAGGTGGCCGAGAAGCGGTTGCGGGTCCGCAGCGCGCGCACCAGCTGAGGGGCGAATAGCATGGTGCCGAGGTTGTGAACGCTCGGGTTGCCTTGGTAAATCGCCACCGCGTCGCGTCCGTGACGGGCCTGGATGCCGCGCAATCGCTCAGCGGCCTCATCCAGCGCCTCGTCCCAACCGACCTCGGCGTAGGAACCATCGGAAAGCCGCCTCAGAGGCCGACGCAGCCGGTCAGGATCGGCCGCCACATCGCGCAGCGCAAAGGCCTTGGCGCAGAGATGGCCGCGGGACAGCGCATCGTCGGGATCGCCGGCGATGGACAGCACCCGCTCGCCGTCGTGTTCGATGAGGAGGCCGCACATCGCCTCGCAGAGGTTGCAGGTGCGGTGGTGCAGGCGGACGGTCGTCACCCGCCGAGGGTAGCGCCAGCGGGCCGTCAGCGCGAGCCCACAGCGTCCGACGGGGTTGGCGCCTGGGGGCCCCACCTTGCCGCAACAACGCCGACCAGCTAGCCTGCGTGCCCCGGGCCGCAGGCCCGCCCCACGCACCCGAGGACGCCGCGATGGCCGACGCAACCGCACCCCAGCCCTACGTCCACCTCGCGCGCCACCCGAGCGACTACAAGCACTACGGCCTACAGGTCGACGGCGCGGTGGCGACCCTCACCCTGACGGTCGAGCTGCACGGAGGGCTCCGGCCGGACTACGAACTCAAGCTCAACAGCTACGACCTCGGCGTCGATCTCGAGCTGGCCGACGCCATCCGCCGAATCCGCTTCGAGCACCCTCAGGTGCGCGTCGTCGTCCTGACTTCGGGCCTGGCGCGCGTCTTCTGCGCTGGCGCGAACATTCGGATGCTGGCCACCTCCAGCCACGGCTTCAAGGTCAACTTCTGCAAGTTCACCAACGAAACCCGCTGCGAACTCGAAGAGATGTCCGTTCATTCGAGCAAGCGCGCCATCGCGGCGGTCAACGGCGCTTGCGCTGGCGGCGGCTACGAGCTGGCGCTGGCCTGCGACGAGATCTACCTCATCGACGATGGCAGCAGCGCCGTGTCGCTGCCCGAGGTGCCCCTGTTGGGCGTGCTCCCCGGCACGGGCGGCCTGACGCGTCTCGTCGATAAGCGCAAAGTGCGGCGCGACCTCGCGGACCTCTTCTGCACCAAGGCTGAGGGCTTTCGCCTCGACGCCGCCAAGCGCATGGGCCTCGTCGATGGCGGCTGGGCGCGTTCGAAGTGGGAAGACGGCATTGGGCAGCGCGTGCAGGCGGCCGTGCAGGCGGCCGGCGGTGAAGGGACTGAGCGCGGAATCACGCTGCAAGAGATCGTCTTCGAGCGGTCGGCCAGTGAGGGCAGCGAGACCTACCAGGGGCGGTGGGTGTCGATGCGGCTGAACCATGCCGCCCGCACCGTCGACCTGACGCTGCGCGGCCCCGATGCCGCGCCTTCGACCGACGCCGCCGCGTTGCACGCCGAGGGCGACGCAAGCTGGGCTCTGGCCGCGTTCCGTGAGCTGGACACCGCCCTCTTGGAGATCCGCTTCAACCACCCGGTCGACGGCCTGCTCCTGCTTCGCACCGAGGGCGACCTCGAGCGCGTGCGGGCCCACGACGACGCGCTGGGGTCCCTTGTCGCCGCTGGCGACTGGTTGGCGCGCGAGATCCTACTGCACCAGGGCAAAGTCCTGCGCCGCCTCGACAACATGGCGCGCTCGATGTTCGCCCTCGTCGAGCCGGGGAGCTGCTTCGGCGGCGTCCTCTACGAGCTGGTGCTGGCCGCCGATCGCGCCTACATGCTCGACGATCCCGACCTCGACAACGCCATCGCGCTGCACGCCGTCAATTTCGGGGCCTTTCCCGGCTGGAACGGCGCCACCCGGCTGCAGACCCGCTTCCTCGGCACTCCGGCCCACCTCGAGACGCTGCAGGGCCATACCGGCGTCGCCATTGCGCCCGCCAAAGCCGAGAAGCTGGGCCTCGTGACCCGCGCACCCGACGAGCTCGACTGGGAAGACGAGGTGCGCATCGAGATCGAGGAGCGCGTCTCGCTCAGCCCCGACGCGCTGACCGGCATGGAGCAGAATCTGCGCTTTGCCGGCGACGAGACGTGCCACACCAAGGTGTTCGGCCGGCTGACGGCGTGGCAGAACTGGATCTTCCAGCGCCCCAACGCCGTCGGCCCGCGCGGCGCTTTGGTGATGTACGGCCAGCCCGAGAAGCCTATCTTGGATTGGGCACGGACCTAGCGACCGCTTGCCGCAGGCGGCGACGGCCATTTCGCGACAGCATCGAGAGGGCGGCGCGCGGCGCTGCCAAGGGGTGGGATGATGGGTGCAATCGACTATCAGAGCCGAATCCCCAACAACGTTCGGCTGGACGACGACAAGCGTCTCCAACGCGCGCTTGAGCGCTGGCAGCCCGACTACCTGCGCTGGTGGCAGGACATGGGGCCTGACGGCTTCCAGACCAAGGACGTGTATCTGCGCACGGCGATCTCGGCCGACAAGGATGGCTGGGCCCACTTCGACTACGTCAAGATGCCGGACTACCGCTGGGGCATCTTCCTGGCCGAGGCCGAGCCGGACCGCACCATCCACTTCGGCGACCACATCGGCGAGCCGGCGTGGCAAGAGGTGCCGGGCGAGTACCGCACCATGCTGCGGCGCATCATCGTCACGCAGGGCGATACGGAGCCGGCGAGCGTCGAGCAGCAGCGCCGCCTCGGCCAGACCGCGCCCTCGCTCTACGACCTGCGCAACCTGTTCCAGGTCAACGTCGAAGAGGGCCGCCACCTCTGGGCGATGGTCTACCTGCTGCACAGCTACTTCGGCAAAGAGGGCCGCGACGAGGCCGACGAGCTGCTGGCCCGCCGCTCGGGCGACGCCGACAAGCCGCGCATCCTCGACGCCTTCAACCAGCCGTGCACCGACTGGTTGTCTTTCTTTTGCTTTACGATGTTCGCCGACCGCGACGGCAAGTATCAGCTCGCCAGCCTCGCCGAGAGCGGCTTCGATCCGCTTGGGCGCACCTGCCGCTTCATGCTGACCGAAGAGGCGCATCACATGTTCGTCGGCGACACCGGCCTCGAGCGCATCATCCGCCGCGCCGCAGAGCTGACCGCCCAGGACCCCAACGGCGACGCCCGCGCCTTGGGCGGCATCGATCTGCCAACCATTCAGAAGTTCATCAACTTCTGGCTCAGCTACTGCCTCGACCTCTTCGGCTCGGAGATCAGCACCAACGCTGCGGATTACTTCGGTCACTCGCTCAAGGGCCGCTTCGGCGAGGCCAAGCGCTACACCGAGCACACCGCCCTCGGCCAACACCGGACCATGGACGTGATCCGCGATGGCAAGCTGACCCAAGAGGACGTCGCCCTCCGGCTCGCCATGAACGAGGAGCTGCGCGACGGCTACATCGACGAGTGCGACAACGCCGTGCGGCGCTGGAACAAGGCGATCGCCGAGTACGGCGTCAACTTCGAGCTCACGGTGCCGAACCGCCGATTCCATCGCCGGCAGGGTCTGTATTCGACGCACCTGTTCAACCCGCAAGGCGAGATCATCGACGCCGCCACCTGGGACCGCAGGATGCCGGACTGGCTGCCCTCTGAGTCCGACAAGGCCTACGTCCGCAGCCTCATGCAGCCCGTGTACGAGCCCGGCAAGGTGGCGAACTGGATCGCGCCGCCGCGCCGCGGAATCAACGATCAACCCATGGACTTCGCCTACGTCCGCTTCGACTGAGGGTCGACGGGATAGGCGCGGGGGAGGGGCGCGATGAGTCGCGCTGAATCGCCGTCAGAGGCGTCGCCGTCGAGCGCCGCCGGGTCGGAGCCGCGCCTTCGGGTCGAGGCCCAGGGCGCCGTCGTCATCTGGACACTCAACCGCCCCGACAAGATGAACGCGCTCGACGCTGCGATGGTCGAGGCGCTGCACGAGGCCTGCGCAACAGTCGAGCAGGCCATCGCCGCGCGCGGCCCAGAGATCGGGGCCGTCGTCGTCCAAGGGGCGGGCACGCGCGCTTTCGCCGCTGGCGCCGACATCGCCGAGCTGCGCGAGCGCCGCGCCCCCGACGCCCTGGCGGCCATCAACAGCCGGCTCTTCGACCGCGTCGCCAGCCTGCCGGTGCCCACCATCGCCGCGGTGCGCGGATTCGCCCTCGGCGGCGGCTGCGAGCTTGCGCTGGCCTGCGATCTCCGCGTCGCCGGCGCCTCCGCCCGCTTCGGTCAGCCCGAGGTCACCCTCGGGATCATGGCCGCGGCTGGCGGCACCTACCGCCTGCCTTCGCTGGTCGGCCTGGGCCGGGCGCGTGAGCTGCTCTTCACCGGCCGGCTGGTCGAGAGCGCTGAGGCCCTGCGCATCGGCCTCTGCGAGCACGTGGTTGCCGACGACGAGGTGCTGACGTTCGCCCTCGACATCGCGCAGCGGATCGCCGGCAACGATGGCCTCGCGGTCCGCACCACCAAGGCCGCTCTGGCCCGCGTCGCCCACGGCGGCGGCGAGTTTGTGGCCGCCGAGTCGCGCAGCCAGGCCGTACTCTTCGAATCGCCAGGCAAGTTCGCGCGCATGGATGCCTTCCTGGCCAGGCGTGCGCGGCAGAGCTCAGGCAGCAAGGGGGGACGCGGATGACGCCGAGCGCAGGGCCGCTGGAGTTTCAACGGGTCGTCGTCATCGGCGCCGGCACCATGGGGCACGGCATCGCGCAGGTCGCCGCGGTCGCCGGCAGCGACGTCGCGCTGCACGATGTGACCGATGCCGCGATCCAGCGTGGCCTCGATGCCGTGGTGCGCAACCTGCAAATTGGCGTCGACAAAGGGAAACTGACATCGGATGCGCGTGACGCCGCCCTTGCCCGGCTACGGCCCGCCTCGACGCTCTCCTCCGCTGTCGCCGACGCCGACCTCGTCATCGAGGCCGTACCGGAGCTGCTCGACCTCAAGCGCCAGCTCCTGACGCAGGTCGTCGCCGCCGCCGGCCCCGACACCGTTCTGGCGAGCAACACCTCGTCGATCCCGCTCCGGCTGCTGGCGGAGTCGCTCCCTGCAGCCGCCCAGGCCCGCCTCTGCGGGATGCACTTCTTCAACCCCGTGCACTTGCAGCCTTTGCTGGAAGTCGTTCGCGCCGACACCACGGATGACTCGGTCCTCGATCGCGTCGTCGCCTATGCTCGGCAGCTCGGCAAGGAGCCGATCGTCGTGCGCGACGTCGCCGGCTTCGCCAGCAGTCGTTTGGGATTGGCGCTCGGGCTCGAAGCCATTCGAATGCTGCAGGAGGGCGTCGCCAGCGCCGCCGACATCGACCGCGCCATGACCCTTGGGTACCGCCACCCGATGGGACCGCTCGCCTTGACCGATCTGGTGGGCCTCGACGTGCGTCTGGCAATCGCCGAAACCCTGGCCCGCGAGATCGATCCCGTGCGCTTCGCGCCGCCCCAGCTGCTGCGCGACCTGGTGGCCGCGGGAAAGCTCGGCAAGAAGACAGGCGAGGGCTTCTACGCCTACCCTGGCGCGCCCTGAACTGGCGCTGGGGCGTGTGCTCCGGCGCGCAAATCGCGTCAGGCGACCGCTAAGCCTGGCGCACGGCTTCGCACGCAGCACCTCACTCAGGCTCGCGCATCGGCGCGCCTCTCAGATAGACTGCGACGTCGGCGCGGCCGAGGCGGTCCCAGCCAAGGAGGTGCGATGCGCAGCAAGGCCCTTTTCGCACCGTGGTGCAGCCAACGGCACGGCGCTGCGCACAGGCACTTGTCGGCGCACGCGATCAAGATCGCCGTCGCGCTTTGGCTCGCCGCTTGCGAGCAAGAAGAGCCGCCGCCCTCTGGCGGCGGGGCCTCGGACATCGCCGACGGCCTCGGCGTCGACATTCAACACGGCGTCTGCAAGACCGCCGACGACTGCCCGGCCGCGGCGCAGCCTTGCTTGAAGGCCGTCTGCACCATCGAGGGCACCTGTGGCACGGCGCCGGTCGCCGACGGCCAAGCGTGCGCTGACAACGACCCCTGCACCGCCGACGAGGCGTGCTCCAACGGTAGCTGCGTCGGCGCCAAGGCGTGCGAGTGCCAGAGCGACCAAGATTGCCTCGCCAAAGAGGACGGCGACCTCTGCAACGGCAAGCTCTTCTGCGACACCGCCCTCGACAAGCCCATCTGCGCCTCGCTGCCGGCGAGCATCGTGACCTGCAACGCCGACGGGGACACCGCGTGCAGCAAGAACACCTGCCTGCCGGCCACCGGGGCCTGCACCTTGATGCCTGTGGGGAAGGGCACGCCCTGCGACGACGGCGAAGCCTGCACCAGCCCTGACGCCTGCGCCGACGGTGTCTGCAGCGGACCCTCGAGCTGCGCCTGCCAGGTCGACAGCGACTGTGCTGGCCAGAACGACAAGAACCCTTGCAACGGCACGCTCTATTGCGACAAGTCCGACGGCAAGCCGGGCTGCAAGGTCAATCCCGCCACCGTCATCGCTTGCCCAGCCGAGGGCAACACCGCGTGCATGAAGAGCCAATGTCAGCCAGCCGACGGCACTTGCAAGGTCGCGCCCCTCCCAGAGGGCGCCGGCTGCGACCTCGATGGCTCCAGCTGCTCCGCCGACACCTGCCAGTCCGGCACCTGCGCGCCTGGCGCGCTGCAGGCCGCCTGTGACTGCAAGTCTGACGCCGACTGTGCGCCCTTCGATGACGGAAATCTCTGCAACGGTACGCTCTTCTGCAACAACGTCGACGGCAAGTGCACGCTGAACCCGGCGACCGTCGTCCTCTGCGCCAACAACCTCGACACCGCCTGCGTCGCCAATGCCTGCAACCCTGTGACCGGACAGTGCAAGCTCACGCCCGCTGCCGACGGCGCGCCCTGCGACGACGGCTGGGATTGCAGCACGAACGAGAGCTGCCTGGGTGGAGAGTGCGCCGCCAAAGAGGGCAAATGCCTCTGCAATTCCACCGCAGACTGCGCCAAGTACGCCGGCGACAACGGCTGCGCAAAGCTCTACTGCCACAAACCGGCCGGCATCTGTAAGGCCAACCCGGCCACGCTCGTCGATTGCCCACCGGCCGAAGATCCACTCTGCGCGGACAACGTCTGCGACAAGAAGACCGGACTCTGCAATGAAGTCGGCAAGAACGACGGCGGCCCCTGCGAGGCCGACGGCAGCTGGTGCACCGGCCTTGACACCTGCAAGAGCGGCTCCTGCAAGAAAGGCGGACCCAAATGCCCCTGCCAGAAGGACGGAGACTGCGACAGCTTCGACGACGGCAACCCCTGCAACGGCAGCCTTTACTGCGACAAACCGAGCGGCAATTGCCTGCCCAATCCGGCGAGCGTGCCGGTCTGCACAAGCGACGGCGATGGCCCCTGCAAGCCGATGCAATGCGACAGCAAGGACGGCAAGTGCAAGGCGATAGCGCTGCCGGACGCGGCGACCTGTGACACCGACGGCTTTGTCTGCACCGCTGAGGCGTGTCAGGCCGGCGCCTGCAAGCTGCTTCTCGAGACCTGCCTGTGCTGGGAAGATGGCGACTGTGGGCCCTTCGAGGACGGCGACGCCTGCAACGGCAAGCTCTACTGCGACAAGCTCGCCGGGCCGCCCAACTGCAAGGTCAACCCCGCCACCGTGGTGACGTGCCCACCAGCCGACGCTGTCGGCAGCGGACTCTTCGCCTGCCAGGTGCCGACCTGCCAGAAGGCCAGCGGCAAGTGCGAGCCGAAGCCGTCCCACGAAGGCAAGCCCTGCGACGACGACGACGCTTGCAGCAAGGCCGACACCTGCAAAGGTGGCGCCTGCGTTGGCCTGCCGCTCGGGCCGACGCCCTGTGACGACGCCAACCCCTGTACGACCGATAGCTGCGACAAGCAGAAGGGCTGCCAGACGACCGCGAATGGCGGGACCTGCACCGACGGCGACGCCTGCACGTCGGGCGACGGCTGCGTCGGTGGCGCCTGCAAGGCGCAGGGCAAGACCCTCTGCGACGACAGCAACCCCTGCAGGACCGACATGTGCGACAAGCAGAAGGGCTGTCAGACCGTGCCCAACGCCGAGATCTGCGATGACGGCGACGCATGTTCCAAGGACGATCTCTGCGTCCTTGGCGCCTGCAAGGGCGCAGGCATCGTCACCTGCGACGACAGCAACCCCTGCACCAAGGAGAGCTGCGACAAGCAGCAGGGCTGCCAGTCGGTGGCGAACGACGCGTCCTGCGATGACGGCGACCTCTGCACGACGGGCGATGTCTGCTCCGGCGGCGCGTGCAAGGGCGCGGGCGCCTTCAAGTGCGATGACAACAACCCGTGCACCACCGATAGCTGCCAGATGCCGCAGGGTTGCTTGGCGTTGCCGAACAGCGTGCCCTGCGATGATGGCAACCTCTGCACGACGAGCGATGTCTGCTCTGGCGGCGCATGCAAGGGGTCGGGCACCCTGCAGTGCGACGACGGCAACCCGTGCACAACGGATAGCTGCCAAGTGCCGAAAGGTTGCTTGGCGTTGCCGAACAGCGCGCCGTGCGACGATGGCAAGGCATGCTCGACGGGCGACGCCTGCACCGGCGGTGCCTGCAAGGGAACGGGCGTCAAGGCCTGCGACGACAGCAACCCATGCACAAAAGACACCTGCGACAACCAGCAGGGCTGCCAGACCGCACAGACAAGTGGGCCCTGCGATGACGGAGACGCATGCACCAAGGCCGATGGCTGCATCGGCGGCGCCTGCAAGGGGCAAGATGTCCCGTGCGACGACGGCAACCCGTGCACCGACGACAGCTGCGACTCCCAAAAGGGCTGTCAGGTCGCGAACAACGCCGGCCTCTGCGACGATGGCGACCTCTGCACCAAGGATGACCTTTGCCTCAAGGGCGTCTGCGCCGGCCAGGGCGCGACCGTGTGCAATGACGGCAAGGCCTGTACCAGCGACATCTGTGACGCCGCCAAGGGCTGCGTTTACAGCCCGAAGTCAGGCCCATGCGACGACAACAACCCCTGCAGCATTGGCGACGCTTGCGACAAGGGCCTCTGCAAGCCGACGGGGCCCTTGGACTGCGACGACAAGAACGTCTGCACCGCCGACTCCTGTGACGCCGCCAAGGGCTGCGTCCATTTCCCGCTCGACAAGGCCTGTAACGACGGTGACGCCTGCACGACCGATGAGGTCTGCGCGGCCGGGAGCTGCAAGGCTGGCCTTGCGGTCGTTTGTAACGACGACAACCTCTGCACGACCGACACCTGCGACAAGTCCAGCGGCTGCGTCTTCACCAAGGCTGCCGATGGCAAGCTCTGCAGCGGGCTCTGGGCCTGCGCCAACCCGGCGACCTGCCAATCGGGAGCTTGCACGACGCCTGCCCCGACCAACTTCAGCGGCGTCGTCGCGACCGACCCCATCGCAGGCGATACCGCCCCGCCGCGCCTCTTTGCGACCGGGAGCGAATCGGTCGGCGCCTTCGGCTTCAACAGCGGCAATGGCAAGTGGTCTTGGATCACAGACAACATCAACCCGGCGCCCAACGCCCCACCGGCGGCCATCGCCCTCGACACACCCAAGGGCTTCACAGACGTCAGCTTCAAGGCGTCCTTCCCATTCGGCGATGTCCAGTGGTACGGCGGCGTTGGCAAGGTGGCTGGCGTGGACCGCGGCTTCATCGTTGAGGACGCAGGCTTGGGCAAGTTCGAGACCGAAATCGACTTCTCGTCCGCGACGGCGGTGGTCTCGGTCGACGATGCCATCCACCTCGGCGATGGCGAGCTCGGCGTCGTCTCGACGGCCGGCAAGCGTTTTGGCAAATTCAACAAGAAGGGCGACGCTCTGCAGCTGATCGTGCCGACCATCAGCGGCGAGACCTTCCATCCGGCGCGCGTGGTCGCCGCCGGTACAGACCGCTTCCTGCTCGCTGGCGTGCTGCCCGTCGGAACCAACAACGCCCCGATCAAGCTGCAGATCATCGAGTCAAAGACCGGTCAGCCCATCAGCGTCATCGCGGGCGCCACGCTCAATGGTAACGGCAGCCAACAAGTGGTCGACGTCGCGCGCTCCATCCATGGCGATCTCTGGCTCGTCTCGACCCTCTCCCACACCGTCGACGGTACGCTGACGCGGTTGGCGCGCGTCTCGCCGCAGACCGCAATCCCCGCCCTCGACGTCGCGCTGCCCTTCAAGGACGCGACCTTGACCGGCGTGACCCGCGGCAAGACGGGCATCATGCACCTCAGCGGCCACTCCCTGGCGTCCGGCAAGTGGGTGCCCTTCATCGCCGCCTATGGCGCGACCGGCGCCCTCCTGTCGCAGCGCGCCCT
Source organism: Myxococcales bacterium (assembly GCA_947491025.1). Lineage (GTDB taxonomy): Bacteria > Myxococcota_A > UBA9042 > UBA9042 > UBA9042 > SXNM01. The sequence continues at coordinate 65,896 of CANLIC010000002.1, read as the reverse complement.
CGAGCTGCCGCAGGCCGCAAAGTCCTCCAGCCTGGTATCGCTCGCGGGCGGCGCCGTCGTACTCGCGGGCGCCACCGTTGGCGGCAAAGTCGGCACCAATGCGCCCTTCACCTTGGTCATCGACAGCCAGCAGCACCCGACCTGTGGCAAGGGCCTCAAGTGCGACGGATTCGCGCCCACGGGATGCGACGATGGCGCCCCCTGCACGGTCGACTGGTGCGACGCCGACAAGGGCTGCACCTCCATCCCGGCTTTCGACGGCTACCTCTGCCAGGACGGCAACGCCTGCACCACCAACGAGGCCTGCGCCGGCGGCGCCTGCAAGGGCGGGCAGCCCGTCGATTGTGACGATGGCAACCTCTGCAAGGCCTGGAGCTGTGAACCCGCCACGGGCTGCAAGGTCGCGTCCATGCCCGACGGGACGAATTGCGTCGGCGGAGCCTGTGCCTCCGGTGCCTGCGTCGCGATCACCGGCGCCCCAACGATCGCAACCGGCCCCACCACGGGCGCCTTCATCTATGACGACCTCAACACCACGTCAGTCTACGGCTTCGGCTGGGCGGTCAGCGCCATGCTCCCAGGCGCTACGCCCAACATCGCCCACAACGTCGGCAAGATCGCCGGCACCGACGACGCCCAGCTGGTCTCCGTCGGCGATCGCCTGGCTTGCTTCGTCAAAACCAACGGCGCGCTCCACTGTTGGGGCTCGGCGGTGTCCGCGTTCGACATCGCCAAGCCGATCGCCAACGTGCCCCCCGTCACCTGGATCGCCGTGCGCAACCAGAAGGCATGCGCCACCGTGCATGGCGGTGACGTCTACTGCATGGATGGCCAAGGAAAATTCACGTTGACGCTGGCCACCGTCGGCGGCAAGCCGTGGGTCGGGGTGACGGTCGGGCTGGAGCACACCTGCGCGTGGCAGCACAAGGGCGAGGTTCGGTGTTGGGGCAACGGCAATGTGTTTGCCCAGCTCGGCACCGGAATGCCCTTGCCCGGCGGCGCCGTCGCCCCCGCCGACGCCAAGCCTGTGGTAACGACGTCAGCGGCGACGCTGACCGGCGTGACCCAGATGTGCGCCGGCCTCCGCCACTCCTGCGCACGGACCACCGACAACAAGGTGCACTGCTGGGGCCATGGCCTCTACGGCCAGATCGGCAACAGCTCCCTTGCGCTCGCGCCGGCTGCCGCCATCGTCCCCGCTAGCGGCCAAGGCATGTTCGGCTTCTCGGCGGGGCAGGTCCACTGCGGCGACAACACCACCTATGTCCAAGCCCTCAATGGTAACTTCGTCGTCTGGGGCCGCGGCGATCAAGGACAGATCGGCAACACCGGCTTCAAGGACACGGCGACGTGGACCACGCTCAATGGCGTGCCGTTCGGGTCGCGCGGTGGCCAGTCCGCCTCGGCGGTGTGCGCGGTCGATGGGATCGGCCTCACCTGCTGGGGCAGCAACGAGACCGGCGTTCTGGGTCGCTACAGCCCGGGAGCGGCCCGCGACCCCTACGTGCCAAGCGCCGTCCTGCGCGCCGAAGACGCCAAAGAAGTGGCGGACGCCACGGCGCTGCGCGGGGTCGGCGGCGTCTTCGTGGTCGATACCCTTGGTGACCGCTACGCTTTTGGCAATTCGGTCGGCGGCGGCGCGATGCCGGGCCACACCCAAAAGCTCATCGACGCCGCCATTCCCATCCCGGCTGAACTGGATCCGAGCTCACGCTCCAGCCCCCGCATCGGCTGCGTGCTGGGCGCCACGGGCGACATCAGCTGCTGGGGTGCCAACCCAACCCAGTATGTCGCCGGCATCTCGACCAATCCGGCCCAGATCGAGACCCCCGTGACCATCAGCACGAACCCGCCGGCCACCGCCCTCTTCGTCGGCACCAGCCACTCTTGCGCCACGACCACCGACGCATCGCAGCACCTGCGCTGCTGGGGCCGAAACCAGGACGGCGAGTTGGGCATCGGCGTCACCGGTGGTCCCAAGCCGATCAGCACCGTCGCAGGCATCTCCAACGTCGCCGGGCTCGCCATGGCCCCCGGTCGCACCTGTGCATCCACCAACGGCAAGGAGGTCTACTGCTGGGGCGCCAACAAGTACGGCGAAGGCGGCCTCGCTGCGGTCGGGGCGATCACGCAGCCGATCAAGGTGAATGGGCCGGCGATGGTCCGCGTCGCGGCCTCCGCTTGTGTGACCTGCGCCATCAGCGCCGACGCCGAGAAGGCCGTCTACTGCTGGGGCTACAACGGCAACGCTGCGATCAACTACCTCGGCGCAAAGGCCTCGGGCGCGACCTACCACATCCCGCAAAAAGTGGTGGGCATCTCGGGCGCCCTGGAAGTGGCGCTGACCGATGCCTCCGCGATCGGGAATCCATGCTCTGGTACCGGTTGCGCCGTCCTCGCCGATGGCACGGTCCGCTGCTGGGGCGGTTCTTTTGACGCGCAGCTTGGGCAGGGCAACGCCGCGACCATTTCCGCGGATCAACAGCCCCACACCGTCGGAAACGTCACCGGCGCCTTGCAGATCGTCAGCGGCGACCGGGCCTTCTGCGTCCGGGCCGGAGCTGGCAACGTTCGCTGTTGGGGCCAACGGGGCTACTCGCAGACGGGCGAGAAGGTCAGCGTCGTGTCGTCCCCGACCGACTACAGCACGCTGATCAGCGGTTTCTAGACCGAGCGCCCCCCTCGGCCCGACCGCATTGCGCCAGCCATGACCCTGGTCAAGCCGCGCGCGCCCGCGTAAAGTCGCTCCGCACTGCCCAGGGAGGGCCCCATGGATCTCGTGTACACGATCACGGCGGCCGTCGGCTGTACCGCGCTTTTGGCCCAAGTCGCCATGCAACTGCTCGGCCTCGGCGGCGACAGCGACCACGACATGGGTCACGATATCGAGGCCCACGAGGGCGACGGCAACCTCTTTTTCGGCATCCTCTCGTTCAAGACCCTCAGCGCTTTCGCGGCGTTCTTCGGCCTCGCCGGGCTCGCCGCGACCCAAGCCGGGGTCGAAAGCGACGCCCTGCGGCTGACGATCGCCCTCGGCGGCGGCATGGTCGCCGGTGCGATGGTGATGTTCCTGATGCGAGGGCTGTCCAAGCTGCAGTCGAGCGGCACGGTCGACCTCGAGGAAGCGGTCGGCGCCACGGCGCGCGTCTACCTGGTCATCCCGCAGGGCGGTGGGCAGGGCAAGATCATCGTCGAGCTGCGCGGCCGCGAGGTCGAGCTGCTGGCGCAGACCGATGGCCCCACGATTCCAACCGGTGCCAGCGTCCGCGTCGTCCGCCGCTTGCCGGGCGATTGCTTCGAGGTTTCGCGCATCTGATGCGACAAGGGGCGCGGGGTCTGGCCAACGCCGACCGTTCCGCGCCAGAGGAGGGGAACCGATGGATGCCTTGGTGATCATGGCGATTATGGCGACGCTGGTCGCATTTAGCTTCATGCTGCTGGTGGTCAAGCGCTACCGGCGCTGCCCGTCGAACCAGATCCTGGTGGTCTACGGCAAGGTCGGCGGCGGACAGTCGGCCAAGTGCATGCACGGCGGCGGCGCGTTCGTCTGGCCGCTGATCCAGAACTACGCGTACCTTCACCTCGATCCGCTCCAGATCGAGATCCCGCTCAAGGGCGCGCTGTCGATGGAGAACATCCGCATCAACGTGCCGTCCGTCTTCACGGTCGCGATCGGCACGGAGCCCGCGGTCATGCAGAACGCGGCGGTCCGCCTCCTCGACCTGTCGCGCCAGCAGATCATGGAGCAGGCCCGCGACATCATCTTCGGCCAGATGCGCCAGGTCATCGCCTCGCTCGAGATCGAGAACATCAACCGCGACCGCGACACCTTCCGCCACAGCATCCAGGAGGGCCTGGAGCCCGAGCTGCGCAAGATCGGCCTCGTCCTCATCAACGTGAACATCACCGACATCACCGACGAGTCCGGCTACATCGAGGCCATCGGTCGCAAGGCGGCCGCCGAAGCCATCCAACAGGCCGTCATCGACGTCGCCGAGCAGCAGAAGCGCGGCGCCATCGGTGTCGCCGCCGCCGAGCGCGATCGCGCGATGAACGTCGCTGGCGCCGAGCGCGACCGTCAGATCGGCGTCACCGAGGCCAAGCAGCAGCAGGACATCAAGGTCGCCCAGCTTGAGCGCGACCGCGTGGTCGGTGAGCAGCAAGCGGCGATGCAGCGGGAGTCGCAAGTCAAAGAAGCCGAGCGCGACAAGCGCATCCGTATCGCCGATGCCGAAGCGGGCGCCATGGAGGGCGAGAACCTCGCCAAGGCCAAGATCGCCCAGACCAACGCCACCCTCGAGGTCGAGCGCGCCGACGCGATGCAGCGCTCCGAGACCCGCCGCCGCGAGGCGGAGGCCGCCGTGCTCGAGGCGCAGTACAAGGCCGAGGCTCGGGCAGCGCTCGAGCTCGCCGCCAAGGTCGAAGCAGAGAAGCGCGCCGAGGTCGAGGCGGTGGCAAAAGCCGAGAAGGCGCGCGTGATCGTCGACGCCGAGGCCGAGGCCGAGAAGCGCAAGATCGAGGCGATGGGCGAGGCCGCAGCCAACTTCGCCCAGCTCGAGGCCGAGGCGCGCGGTCAGTACGAGATCCTCCGCCAGAAGGGCGAGGGCCTGCGCGCGATCGTCAACGCCGCCGGTGGCGCCGATGCTGCCTTCCAGCTCTTGGTGCTCGAGCACATCGACCACCTGGCTGAGCAGAGCGCCAAGGCGATCTCCAACATCAAGTTCGACAAGATCACGGTCTGGGAGAGCGGCGGCGACGGCAAGGGCGGGTCGACCGCGAACTTCCTCAAGAGCCTCGCCGGCGCGGTGCCGCCTGTCATGCACATGATGCGCGACATCGGCGGCGTCGAGCTGCCCCAATCGCTCGGACGCATCGTCGAAGACGCCGCGCGGCGCGCTGAGGGTGAGTCGGGCAAGGGCAAGCCCGACGATGGCCCCGAGACACCGGCGCAGCGCTAGCGAGGCGGATTCAGCGTCGCCAGCGCCTAGTCGCCGACGGCCAGCAGGGGCTCGGGACGGCGGAAGGGCGTCGGCGCGGGGGCTGGCTCAGGCGCAGCGACCCGACTGCCGCGGGCGCTGGCCGGGTCCAGCTCCTCAGCGATGCGCACTTCCAGCGTTTGACCCTGGGGTGCTGGCACGACAAAGAAGTTGTCGAGGCCACCGCGCAAGGCCGTGGTGAAGTCGCGTTGCTGCAGGTGCAGGCCGAGCGCTGGCCGACCCCGCGCGGCGCCTTGGCCGCCACCGCAGCCCACCACCACCGCGCGCAGACCGTCCCAGTCGCCGGAGACATGCGACGCGATCGCCACCTTTGCGCGGCCCGGTCCCTGCTGGATCGCGCCGAGCGTATCGACCCGTTGGAGCAGCGTCGGCACGGCGCCGGGCGGCGGCGTCTCCATGGCCAGCGGCTCCACGGACGCGATGGCGCCGCAGTCCACGGTCAGCTCGCCGCTCCAGTCGAATGCGCGCACATTCTCGACATCTGCGGGGCTGCGTGGCCCTTCTGGATGCCCCCATCGGGCCGTCACGACGTAGCGCCCCAAGCCCGAGGCCGTGCCGTGGCCGGCTTGACGCGAGGACTCGAGCGGCGGCGCACCGGCGGGCTCGCGCCACGCATCGGCCACCCAGCCGGCGAGGCCCAACGCGGCGGCGACCGCCACGATCGTCTTGCTCGTTGAGCCGCTCCAGCGCATCTCGCTCCATCCCCGCGCCCGGCACCCCGCCACAGCGCGCTCCCCCATGGTAGGGATGCCGGCGACACCTGCCAATGTCCGAAACGCCCCCTCACCTTCACCCCCCCAACGTGGGAGCCAGGCGGCCGAGAGATCGCTGTGCACGATGCACGAATTTGCCCTCGGCGCACGATCGCGGCATCCTGAGCGACTGGAGGTCTCGATGGGCCGCGCCGGGCACGACATCGGGCAGATGAGGGTCGCGACGGCCCGACGCTGGCGCCCATGCGCCTTCGTCGTGTTGGTTGCGGCCGGCTTCGCGCTCTCCAGCCTCGCGACTCCCAGCCTCGTCAGCGCGCTGGCGCCGCTGCCCCCTGTCGCCTCACTGGCCAATCTGCCTGTCGATGCCGCCTTGGCGATGACGCCCTCCCCGCCGCCGACTTCGATCGGCACCTGCCACTCCGGCCAGCTCCCCGGCGGGGTCGCGCTCCCTGACGGTGGCCCGGGCTGGCGCCTGCTCAGCGTCGTGCGCGAGCGCGATACCCGCTGGGGCAGCCCACGCCTCATCGCCTTCGTCGAGCGGGTCGCCGCCCGTCTCCATGCGCGGCCCGAGAACGCCGATGCGCCGTTGCGGCTCGGCAACCTCAGCCTGCGCGGCGGCGGCACCATGCGGTGGAGCCACAGCCACCGTGCCGGCCGCGACGTCGACTTTCCGCTGCCCGTGCTCGACGCCAAGGGGCTGCCGTTGACCGCCGACGGATTTGTGCAATTCGATGACCAGGGCAGCGGCCGCTGGAAGCGCCGCCCGGTCCGTTTTGACGCTGCGCGCACCTGGCAGTTGGTCGCTGCGTTGCTCGGCGACGCCGAGGTCGACGTAGCACGGCTCTACCTCGCGGCGGGACTCCGCGACGCCGTGTTGCAGGCCGCCGTCGATGCCGGCGCCGATCCCGTGCTCATCGATCGCGCGCGGGCCATGATCGAGGAGCCGAGCCACGCTGGCCGCCACGACGACCACCTGCACGTGCGCATCTTCTGCGACGCCGCCGAGATCCAGACCGGCTGCGTCGATGAAGATCGCCGCTGGCCTTGGGGCCACGAAGTGCAGACGACCCTGCGGGCCCACCTCGACGCCGCGGCGCTCCGACTGCAGGCCCGGAATGTCGGCGAGCGGTTGGCCGCGATCCGAACCCTCGGCGACTGGAGCGCGCTCGATGGGGGCGCCTGCGATGCGCTCGCCTGGGCCGCGTCTTGGGACACTGCTGCCAACGTGCGCGCCGCCGCCACCTCCGCGTTGGCCGCCCAACACGCGCCCTGTGCCTGCGCCTTGCTGCTCGGTGCCGCCCGCCAGCAACCCGATCGCAAGCGCATGACCACGTTGCTGCTCGCTGCGATCGCCGCGCAAAGCGAGGGCGACGCGCCCCGGCTGCGCGAGCTGCTCGCCGATCAGCCTGAGGGTTTCCGAGTCGCCTGGAGCGCCGAGCTGCGCTCGCGAGTCCGCACCCTCGCTTCGCAGGCGCTGGCCGGCGCCGCTGACGCCCAAGCTGCCCCGGCGCTGGCCCGGGTGCTGCGCGACGCCTCCGCGCCCGCGCGCCGCGCCGCTGGGCACGCCCTTGAGGTCATTGCCAACCGCCGTCTGCCGACCCTGGATGCCGTCGCGCACTGGTGGCGGACGCAGCCGGGGCTTGCGCCAGACCGGTGGCTCGGCGAGGGCTTCGCCATGCTCGGGGTGCCGGTGTATGCCCCTGGCCAGACGCTGGCGCCGGCTTTGCTCGGGCTCTTGCGGGCGCCCGACCGCGTTGTGGCGCGCAACGCCGAGCGGGCGCTGCGGCAGCTCGTCGGCGGCGTGGCGCTGCAGCACCTCGATACACCGCGGCACCGCCATCGAGCCTGGCAGCGATTCTGGCAGCGCGAGGGCAGCAAGTACGCCGACCGTCGCCTGTGGTCCGCGGAAGAGAGCCTGGGCGTTCCGGAGCAGACCGGCAGCGACGAGGGGCAGGCCGATGTCGCCGGCCGCGGGCTGATCGCTCCGGTCGCCGGTCCCGACGTCGGCAGCGGTCCCGCCGTCCGCTCGGTGGCCATCGACGGCCCAGCGCCTGGCTTCGGCGCGCGGCTACAGGCCCAGGATGACGACTAGCGCCTGTGGTCTCGGCGATGGTTGACGTCTAGAGGTCGACGCTTCTCACCGCGGGCTCGGCGCTCGCCAGAAGAGCGGCCATCTTCGGTCCGAGGCCGGGGTTGCTCGCAAGCACGGTGCCTCCGAACACGTTGGCAGACACCTTCCAGGTCGGATCGACGGCGCCGAAGCCGCGCACGACGCCGCCGGCGGCCTCGACGATGGCGATGCCCGCAGCGATGTCCCAGGGCTGCAGGGTGTCTTCGTAGTACGCGTCGAGCCGCCCAGCCGCCAATTCACAGAGGTCCAGCGCCGCCGAGCCGCCGCGCCGCACGCCCTGGCAGTTCAGCAGGACGCCGCGCAAGCGCGCGAGCAGCGTGTCGATGCGTGGCCGGCGATCGTAGGGGAAGCCCGTCGCGATGAGGGCGTCGGCCAACGTCTCTACGGCGCTGACGCGGATCGGCGTCCCATTGCAGGTCGCTGGTAGGCCCTGGCCGCCGACGTAGGTCTCGCGTCGGGCCGGAGCGTGGACCACCCCGAGGCACGGCACACCGTCGCGAAGCAAGCCGATGCTGACGCAGAACTGCAAGTGGCCATGAGCGAAGTTTGTGGTGCCGTCGAGCGGATCGACCACCCAGCAGTAGGTCGACCGTCGGGATGTAGCCGCCCAAGCCTCGCGGCCACCGGCGCCGTCGGTCTCTTCGCCGATGCGACCATCCTCGGGAAAGCTGAGGGCCAACTCGCTGAGTACGCAGGCCTCTGCCTCGCGATCGGCCACCGTCACCAGATCGACCGCGCCCTTGTGCTCGACGTGCAGCGACGCCCCGCTGCCGAGGTGACGCATCAATATCGCGCCGGCCGACTCGGCGGCGCGCAACGCGATCTTGAGCCGCGACGCCAGCGCCAGCGGCAGGTCGGGCATGGCCTCAGTTGGCGCTGATGCCGACATCGTCGATACGCCAGCGGAGCTGACCGATGGCGGTGCCCATCACGAGGAAACCCACCCGCACCGCGCCCTTGCCGGTCAAGAAGGCGTCGATCGGCAGCGTGAAGGCCTTGGTCCCGGTCGCGACGTTGATGGTGCCGACCGAGAGCCAGGTCTTGCCGCCGTCGACGCTGATGCGCACCTGCAGCGTCGACGGGACCACGATGCCGCCGGGGACTCCGGACTGCGAATAGTCGAGCGAGAACGAGAGCGACGCCTTCTTGGTCGTGCCGACAGGGACCTCGGGTCCGACGAGCCAAGCGGCGACCTGTTTGAGGACCGGGAAGTTGCCCGACGCTTGGAGCTGAGCCCGCTTGTTGCCGGCGCTGCCCTGCAAGGCAAAGACGTCGGTGGCGCCGAAGTTGGGCTCGACAAAGCTCGACCAGCCGCCCTCGGCGAAGCTCGTCTTGTAGGCGTTGAAGGTCTCGAGCCAGGGCAGGGCGCTGCCGGCGTCGTCGCAGGCATCGCCCTTGCCGTCCTTGTCGCCATCGGCCTGGCTGGGGTTGGCCGCCAGCGGGCAATTGTCGAGGCCATCGGCAATGTTGTCGCCGTCGTCATCGCCATCGCAGGCGTCGCCGATGCCGTCCTTGTCGGTGTCGGTCTGCTGCGGGTTGGCGAGCTGGGCGCAATTGTCGACGCCGTCGGCGAGGCTGTCGCCGTCGTCGTCGCTGTCGCAGACATCGGCCTTGCCGTCCTTGTCGGTGTCGGGCGCCGTGGTGCCCGGGGCCGCGATGGCGAAGTCGTCGATGACAACGCCAAGGTACTTCTCGTTCTCGACGCCGTCGACTGACTCGAAGCGAAAGCGGAAGCGGATCCGTTGGCCGGCGAAGGAGGACAAGTCGACGAGCTGCGTCGCCCACTTCATGACCACCGTCGTCGCGCCCTTCTGCATCACCGTGGTCCAGGCGCCGAAATTGTCCTTCTCGCTGGCCACCGCGAGCGAGATCTTGTCGTAGGTCGTGCCACCCTCGATCGCGAACATGTAGCGGTAGGCGAGCGTAATGACCTTGGCCGGCGGCAGCTCCACCACCGGCGAGGTGGCGTCACCCTGATTCGGCTGGTCGCCCGAGGCGAAGTTGACGCCATTGCCATAGTAGAGCGCGCCAGGCGGCGACCACGCCTCCACCTCACTGCGCTGCCAGCCGACGTTCTGGATCTTCGGCGTGAACGTCCAGCCCTCGGTCGTGCTGTTCCAATTCCAGAGCACCACGCCGGCCTCATCGGTGCTGCCGTTGCAGTTGTCGTCCTTGCCATTGCAGGGCAGGTCGAGGGCGTAGGGCGCGTCCTTGTCGAGCGGCGCGCAATCGCTGCCGTTGGGGAAGCCGTCGCCGTCGATGTCGCTGTCGCACGCATCGCCGATGCCGTCGGCGTCGGTGTCCTTCTGGTCGACATTGGCGGTCTGCTTGCAGTTGTCGCAGGCGTCGCCGACGCCGTCCTTGTCGCCGTCGGTCTTGCCGTCGTCAGGGACCTTCGGGCAGGCGTCGCAGACATCGCCGACGAGGTCGCTGTCGGCGTCAGCCTGGTTGGCGTTCTTCTGCAGCGCGCAGTTGTCGTTGGGGTCGAGGATGGTGTCGTTGTCGTCGTCAACGTCGCAGGCGTCGCCCTGGCCGTCGCCGTCGGTGTTCTGCTGCGTCGGGTTGAAGACCTCTGCGCAGTTGTCCTTGGCGTTGGCGACGCCGTCGTTGTCGACATCATCGTCGCAGGCGTCGCCCTTGCCGTCCTTGTCCGCGTCTGGCTGACCGGGGTTGGGCGCCTGCGGGCAGTTGTCTTTGCTGTCGCAGATCGAGTCCTTGTCCTGGTCAGGGCAGCACGCCGGCGACGACGAGGGCTGGTGGCCGCAGATGCCGCTGGCGCAGAAGTCGATGGTGCACTTGTCCTTGTCGTCGCAATCGACGTCGTCGAAGCACTCGACCGGCTTGACGCATTGGCCCTGGACACACGACGTGCCGCCGCTGCAGATGCCGCACTCGCCGCCGCAGCCGTCGCCGCCGCACGCCTTCTTGCCGCACGAGGGCACGCACTTGGGCAGGCAGAGGCCGACTGCGGCGTTGCACTGGGTATCGCTGGAGCAGGTGCCGCAGGAGCCGCCGCAGCCGTCGCTGCCGCACTGTTTGCCCTTGCAGTTGGGCGCGCAGACGCACTTGCCGGCGCTGCTGCAGTACTGGTCGCCCTTGCAGGCGCCGCAGGAGCCGCCGCAGCCGTCGTCGCCGCAGACCTTGCCGCCACACGCTTTAGAGCAGGGGCAGAGGCCGCAGTCTTGCGGGCAGTTGGTGCAGGTCTCGCCGCTGTCGGGATCGCAGCCGAGGTTGCCGCAGCTCGGCGTCGGGCAGCAGTCCTTGGCGCAGCTCTGGCACGACTCGCCTTGTTCGCAGGTGCCGTTGCCGCACTGCAGCGGGCAGACTCCGCAGTCGGTCGGGCAGGCGCTGCAGGTCTCGCCGGGGGCGCAGGTGCCGTTGCCGCAGACATCGGGGCAGCTGCCGCAGTCCGCGGCGCAGGTCTTGCAGTCCTCGCCGTCGATGGGCTTGCAGATGCCGTCGCCGCAGCCGCTGGGGATGGTCTTGCACTGGCCGCTGGCGTCGCAGGCGGTGCCGCCAGGGCAGAGGCCACAGGAGCCACCGCAGCCATCGGCGCTGCACTGCTTGCCGGTGCACTTGGGCACGCAGGCGGTGCCGCAGCCGCCGCAGTTGCCCTTGCAGGCCGCGACGCAGCTGTCGTCCCAGGCGGTGGCGCAGCAGAATGCGTCGGCGTCGCAGACGCACTTCTCGCAGCCGCACCCATCGCAGCCGGCCTTGGGTGAGGTCTGACAGCCGTCGTTCTTCGGGCAGGCGCCACAATCCTTGGCACAGCTAGCGCAGGTCTCGCTGCCCCCGGCGTCACAGGCGCCATCGCCACAGAGCGGCGCGCAGGTGCCGCAGTCGGTGGGGCAGATCTTGCAGTTCTCGCTGCCCTTGGGATCGCAGAGGCCGTCGCCGCACTTGGCGGGGCAGTCGAAGTTGCAGTCCTTCGGGCACGTTGTGCAGTCCTCGCCGAGCAGCGGGCTGCATTGGCCGTCGCCGCACTTGGCCGGGCAGGCGCCGCAGTCGCTCGGGCAGGTGGTGCAGGTCTCACCCTTGGCGGCGTCGCAGAGCGCATCGCCGCACTTGGCCGGGCAGGCGCCGCAGTCCTTGCTGCACGAGCTGCAGGTCTCGCTAGGATCGCACTTGTTGTCGCCGCATACGCCCGGGCAGGTGCCGCAGTCTTTGGCGCAGCCGGCGCAGGTCTCGCCCTCCTTGATCGAACAGACGCCATCGCCGCAGACCGGCCCGCAGGCGCCGCAGTCCTTGGCGCAGCTGCTGCAAGACTCGCCCGCGGCGGCGTCGCACTTGCCGTCGCCGCAGGTCACCGGGCAGGGGCCGCAATCGCCCGGGCAGGCCGAGCAGCTCTCGCCGGGCTCGCAGACCTTGTTGCCACAGATACCTTTGCAGCCGCCATTGCACTGGCTGGCGCACAGGTTGACGCAGATTTGATCCCAGGCGCCGCTGCAGCAGAAGGCGTCCTTGGCGCAGACGCAGGCCTCGCAGCCGCAGCCGCCGCAGCCCGCGCTCTGCGTGGCCGTGCAGCCATCGCCGCAGGAGCCGCAGTCCTTCGGGCAGGCCTTGCAATCTTCGCCACCGAGCGCGTTGCACACGCCGTCGCCGCAGCCCGGGCCGCAGGGGCCGCAGTCTTTCTCGCAGCTGCTGCAGCTCTCGCCGGCCACCGCACTACAGACACCGTCACCGCACTGGGCGGGGCAGGCGCCACAATCGGCGGCGCAGCTGGTGCAGCTCTCGCCGTCCTTGGGTGTGCACAGGCCGTCGCCGCACTTGCCGGGGCAGGTGCCACAGTCGGCGGCGCAGCTCTGGCAACTCTCGCCCTGGCTCGGCGCGCAGATGCCGTCGCCGCACTTGCCTGGGCAGGCCCCGCAGTCCGCGGCGCAGCTGATGCACGTCTCGCCCTTGCCGGGGTCGCAGGTGCCGTCGCCGCACTTGGCCGGGCAGGCGCCGCAGTCGGTCGGACAGGCCTGGCATGATTCGCCGGCCGCTGGCTGGCAGGTGCCGTCGCCGCAGCTCGCCGGGCAGGCGCCGCAGTCCGCTGCGCAGGTCTTGCAGGTCTCCTGGCCGTTGCACAGCTTGTCGCCGCAGCTCGCCGGGCAAGCGCCGCAGTCCTTATCGCAGCTCGAGCAGGTCTCTTGACCGTTGCAGGCGCCATCGCCGCAGACGGCTGCACATGCGCCGCAGTCGCCGGGACAGGTCTGGCAGGACTCGAGGCCGTTGCACTTGCCGTCGCCGCAGCTCGCCGGACAGCTGCCGCAGTCCTGGGGACAGGTGCCGCACGACTCGCTGCCCAGGCATTGTCCGTCGCCGCAGGTGGGCGGGCACAACCCGCAGTCGCCGGCGCAGGTCTTGCAGGTCTCCTCGCCGTTGCAGGTGCCGTCGCCGCAGGTCGGCTTGCAGGCACCGCAATCCTTCGGGCACTCCTTGCACGTCTCACTCTGTAGCTGGCAGGTGCCATCGCCGCAGCTCGCCGGGCAGGCGCCGCAATCGTCCGGGCAGGCGCTGCAGCTCTCGAGCTTGCCGGCCTCGCAGAGCCCGTCGCCGCAGGTCGGCTTGCAGACGCCACAGTCGCCGGGGCAATCGCTGCACGACTCGCCGGCGTCCGGCTGGCAGGCATTGTCGCCGCAGCTTGGGCAGGCGCCGCAGTCCTTGGTGCAGGTGCTGCAAGTCTCGCCGTTGGCGGCCGCGCAGACGCCGTCGCCGCAGGCGTCGCAGCTGCCACAGTCTTCGCTGCAGCTGCTGCAGCTCTCGCCGGCCTTGGCGCTGCAGACGCCGTCGCCGCAAGCCTTCGGGCAGGTGCCACAGTCGGCCGGACAGGCCTGGCAGCTCTCGCCGCTTGGGATGTGGCACAGGCCGTCGCCACAGGTCTTGCAAGCGCCACAATCGGCCGCGCAGGTCTCGCAGCTCTCGCCGAAGGTGGGCGCGCAGACGCCGTCGCCACAGGCGCTGCAAGCGCCGCAGTCGAGGGCGCAGCTGTTGCACGACTCGCCAGCGCCGGCGGCGCAAACGCCGTCGCCACAGCTCGCCGGGCACGATCCGCAGTCGGCGGCGCAGGACTTGCAACTCTCCTCGGCTTTGGGCTCGCACGTGCCGTTGCCGCAAGTCGCGCTGCAGGGGGTGCCGCACTGCTGGCAGAGCCCGACGCAGGCGTCGTCCCAGATGCCGCTGCAGCAGGCGGGATCGACCTTGCACACGCACAGCTCGCAGCTGCAGCCCTGGCAGCCCGGCTTGTCGCTGGCCGTGCAGCCGCCCTCGTCCTTGCACGGGCCGCAATCTGCTGCGCATTCCTTGCACGACTCGGTCGGCGCGCACAGGCCGTCGCCGCACTGGGCCTGGCACGAGCCGCAGTCGGTGGGGCAGGTGCCGCAGGCTTCGCCGGTGGCCGCATCGCAGAGTCCATCGCCGCAGCCCGACTGGCTGCAGGCGCCCTCTTTGCAGACGGTGCCGCTCGGGCAGAGCTTCGCTGGGGTCAACAGGCCCGTGCCGTCGCCGTTGCATTCGGCGGCGTAGGGCCCGAGGCACTGCTTGGCGCCGGGTTTGCACGGCAACGACAGGCACCAACCGAGCGAGGCGTGGCAGACCTGCCCCTTGCCGCAGTCGTTGTCGATCTTGCAGGCCTTATCGACCGGAGCGCCGCCAGCGTCACCCTGGCCGCCATCGCCCGTGATGTCGGCGAGGCCGCCGCTGTCTTCTGTCGTGTCCGCGTAGGGGTTGGTAAAGCCCGTCACCGGCTTGTTTTTGTCCGAGCAGCCCGCGACAAGCATCGCCGCCAGAGCCAGGACGCGCAACGCTTGTCCGCCGAATCCAGGCGACATGCGACAAGCGGACATAGCGAACCTCCCGCAGCCGCGGTCTCGCGCAGCGCGTGCGCACTGTATCAGTCCGGCCGGCCCGCGCCAGCCTGGATTTGCAAAGCCACGGGTCTCTCAGCCGCGGACACGGCGCAGAGCCGCAGCCGAGTCCGCATGGTGGACGCGGGGTTTTAGCGAAACCTCGAATCGAGCCTTGCGTCGCGGCTTCCGGCCAGCGTCCGCATGCGTAGCGGTCTTGCCGTCAACTGAGCATGTCGGGAGCTGAAGGAGGCGGCGCGACGAATGGCGCTGACTCGGTCGTGCGGCCCTAGAGGCCGAGGTCAGCGCCGTAGTTGATCTCGATGACGTCTTTGGGCTCGGGTACTTCCGAGAAGAAGATCGCCTCGTTGTAGATCTGGCACAGGTTGTCGATGCAGGTGAGGCCGGCGTTGCAGTCGCGCGTCACGTTGCAGGCCGCGAGCTGGCCCGGGAGTTCGGTCTTGCCGGCGCGGCAGTCGGGCGAAGCCACGATGTAGTACGATTGGGTGTCGCCTAGCACCGGCCCATCGGTCAGCTTCAGCGTCTCGGTCTTGCCGCCGCGCGTGCGCGTCACGGTCAACTTGCGCTCGCCATCGACGACGAAGGGCGGCTGCGGCAGGCACATCTTGATGACGCGCCGCAAGATGGTGGTCGCGATGTTCTCAAGCGCCGGGCCGAAGTCCGCGCCGTTGCAGATGTTCTGCACCACGCCGTTGTCGCGGAACGACTCCGCCAGCTCGATGTAGCGCGAGCCATAGCCCGACTCACCGCGCGAGCCCTGGCAGACGTAGGGCACCTTGCCGGTCGAGATGTCGCGGAACAGCGAGTGGTAGAAGTTGACGCGGTCGCGGTGCGTCGACAGCTCGCTGGCGTTGCCGACTATGGTGTCGCCGACGATGGCGGCGACAATGACCCGCGCAGGGTCTGGCTTCAACGACTTGAAGCGGTTGACGAATTCATTGACGGGCGCCATCAGCGGCGTCTTCTTGACCGACAACAGGTACTCCGCGTCAGCCAGCTTGCGGCAGGCCGCCTGCTCGGCGCTGCCGTCCTTGCAGCCGTTGGGGCACTTCAGCTTGCCTGCCGCGTCCTTGGTCTTGCTGTCGGCCAGGCAGTCGGAAGGGCAATACAAGTTCAGGTTCTTGCTGCGCCGGAACTCACAGTTGCCCTCATTGAGCGGGACATTGGCGCCCAGGCCATCGCCGGACCTCTGGCAGATCTGCCAGTTCTCCTTGTTGGTCACCTTGCGATCCAGCGGGTTCAGGTGCAACGGCATCGAGCAGTCGTCGTCGTCGCTGACGAACACAATGACGAGGTAGGCGTCATCGCGCACCAACTTCTTGAACTGGCAGTTCTTGCTGTCCTTGAGCGGCTCGCAGAGCTCGGCCGTCTCCGCCGCGCATTTGGCCGAGTTCCGATCGGCCTGGCACCAGCAGTTTTCCTTCTTGTCGGCATCTGTGACTTTGGGGTCGTTCAGGTACGCCGGGCTGCAGAAGGCGCCGTCGTCGACACAGCAGGAGCGCAGGCTCTTGACGCAGGCGTCGCGATTGCAGTTCGGGCCCGCTGGGTCGAGCGCCGTCCACGCTGAGCGGAAGCCGCCCTCGAAGCCGGCTTCGACCTTCTGTGACGCGCCGACCGTGGCGATGCAGCGGAACAGGTCGAGCTGCTTGGTGTTGAGCACCGTGGGCAGGTCCGCCGCCTTGGGGCACGTCTCGGTGTCGGGCGGGAACATGCAGCCGGCGGAGTCGAGGTTGGTGCCGCCGCCCGGGACATGGCAGCGGATGCGCTGTTGGTCCTTGGGCACATCGGGCTCAAAGACCGCGCGGCAGTCGGTGTGGTTTTTGATGTCCTTGCACGCCGACTCGCAGGTCGAATTAATGGAGCAATTGACGTTGGCGATGGCGCTCGCTTCTGGCGGCTTCTTGCAGCGCCACTCGCCCGAAGTGTATTTGTTCTGTACGGGCTGCGGGTTGGGCGTACAGAGCGAGCTGTCGACCGTCGCCGAGAACGGGAAGCTGTGGGTTCCCTTGCACTGCGCGTCGCTGTTGCAGGGCATGCGCACGCGCTCGATGCAGTTGGGCGGAAACGAGGTCGCCGGCTCGCGCTTGAAGCGCCCGACGACACGGACCTCTTCCTTGTCCGGGGTCTGCTGCACCGTCACGACCGCCATCTGGGCGTCGATCGAGCCGAGCGACTGGAGCTTGGTGACGAACTGCTGGAATCCCTTGGCGAGATCTCGCTGCTCCTGGCACATCGACGACGAGTGGTCGATGACCCAGAGGAAGTCGAGCTTGACGGCGTCGCTGGTGTTGAGCTTGTCGGTGACGCGAACGCTGAAGTTCTCGAGCAGGCTGTGGACCGGGTAGTTGTTGCAGGACGTGAAAAGCGCCGCCACGGCTAGCGACGTGAGCGCGCGCGAGACCGCCGCGCCGTTCCGCCGGCTCGCCACGCGCAGAGGACGGGGCGCCGCGAATGGCCCGCGCGGAGCGGCTGTGCGGGGCTGGGTCGCAATCGGGTCCATGTCATCCTCACATGCCAGCGGCGGCATCTTGCAGCGGCGCCGCGGCGCTCGCCCAGCAGGGTAGCACTTGGTGCGGCGCGGTGGAAGGCCGCCGCCCGCCTGCCGACTGCTGTCAGGGCCCAGGGGGTCGTGGTTCGCCGCGTAGCCGTCGTCGCCGAACCAGATCCTTGCCGCCAAAGGCGCCGTCGAGGGCCGCCTCGAGGGCCGGATCGTCCGCCCCAAAGCTGCGGGCGCTGCCATCTGCGACCACGACGATGACATCGGCGCAGGCCCGCACCGCAGCCAGGTCGTGACTGCTGACGACCACGAGCCGCCCTTCCACCTCGGCCAGCTCGGCGAGAAACCGCATCACCTCAGCCGCCGCGGCACGGTCGAGCGCGGCCGTCGGCTCGTCGAGCAGCACTGTCGGTGCCGAGCGGGCGAGCGCCATGGCCAGCAGCGCACGCTGACGTTGGCCACCAGAGAGGGTGCCGAGCGCGCGTCCGGCCAGGGCTTCCGCGTCGAAGGCCGCAAGCGCCGCGCGTCGCCGTGCCGGCTGGTCGACGGGCGACACCGCGTCGAGGCGCAGCGCCAGCTCCACCAGCTCCTCGACGGTCATGGCGCCTTCGAGCTCCACCAGCTGCGGTAGCCAGGCGATGCCAGGCGCGACAGCGGCCGGTGGCGTGTGCCGGGGCGCGCCGTGGTCAAAGACAACGCCAGAGACCGTCGCGCCCGGCTCACCGCCAGACAGCGCACCTGCTAGCGCCCGCAGCAGCGTCGATTTGCCAGCGGCATTGCGGCCGACGAGCGCAACCAGGGCGGCCCCCGGTAGCGTGAGGTTGACGCCGGAGAGCACCGTGACGCCATCGAGCGCGACGCCGAGGTCGCGACAGGCGAGTGGCGCCGCAGCGAGCCCTGCCGCCGCGGACGGGGCTGCGCTGCCAGCATGCGCGCCGTTTACAGGTGACGCCGCCGCGGGTGCATGACCCTCCGGATCTGCCTGAGACGCCGGCGGCGCGGACGGCAAAATGGCCGCTCCTGGCCGGCGGAGTAGCGACAGCAAAAGCGGCACGCCCGCGAGGGCCGTCGGAATCCCAATGGGCAGCTCCGCAGGCGAGACGACAAAGCGGCAAAGCGCGTCGACGGCGATGAGAAAGGCGGCGCCGCCGAGCAGCACCACTGGCAGCAGCCGCCGATGGCTCGCACCGACCAGGGCGCGGGCGCCGTGGGGTACCAGCAGGCCGACGAAGCCGACGATGCCGGCCAGCGCGACGGCCACCGCCGCCAGCACCGCCGCGCCGAGCACCGCCCGCCGCTCCACCGCCCTCGCCGCGACGCCGAGCCCGCGCGCCGCGTCCAAGCCGAGCCGCAGGGCGTCGAGGCGGTCTGCTGCGCTGAGCGCCCCGGCAGCGATGATGGCGAGCGCGAGGGCCGGCAGCAGCAGCGTGGACGGGTCGGCGACGGCGACGCCGCCCATCAGCCACTGCGTCGCCGCCCGCAAGCCCGCGTCATCGGCGCGCGCCAGCAGCAAGGAGGTCATGGCCCCGGCGAAAGCGGTGATGACAAGCCCAGCCAGGATGACCCGCTCGCTGCCGCCGCCACGCGCCTGACCGATGCGGATCGCCAAGGTGGCCGCCGCCAGCGCGCCGACGAGCGCCAGCAGTGGCTCGGCGCGTCCTAGCAGGTCGCCGAGGCCGACGGCGTGCGCCAGCGTCAGCAACGCGACGGCCGAGAGCGTGGCGCCGCCGCTGGTGCCCAGCAGGTAGGGGTCAGCCAAGGCGTTGCGGGTCGCCGTCTGCAGCAAGAGCCCAGAGAGGCCGAGAGCGGCCCCGACGATGCCCGCAGCGGCGGCCCGTGTCAGGCGTAGCGCTGCGATCGCGGCGTCAGGTCCGCCGTCGTCGGCGCGGAACAGCGCCAGCAGCACGTCGGAGAGCCCGATGGCAGCGGGGCCGACCGCCGCCGCGACCAAGAGCGCAGCGAGCAAGAGGGCCCCGGCGAGCACGACCGGCAGGGCGCCCCGGCTCATGGCGTCTCGAGTGCAGCCGCCGGCGGCGACGACAAGACGGCGGCGATGGCCGCCACCGCGGCCGGCGCACGCGGGCCTGGCCGACCGAGCAGGGCGGGATCCAGGCGGTGGATCCGACCCATCCGCACGGCCCTCAGCCCCAGAAGTCCCGGGCGTGCCGCGAAGGCCCGCGCCGCGCTCTGCGCGTCTGCCATGACGCCGGTCCGGCCGGCGGGCACGTTCCCTAGTTGCGAGGAGCCGCCCGCCGGTCCGGCCGCAGGCCAGGCCAGCAGCACGACGTCGGGATCCGCGGCGACGATCGCCTCCGTGCCGATCTGCGGCCAGCCACGCAGGTTAGCGAAGACGTTGTCGCCGCCCGCCGCGGCGACCAGGGCCGACGTGAAGGCGTCGCCGCCGGTGGTCCAGGCCTTGGCGCCCGCCACGTCGAGCTCGAGGTAGACGCGAGGTCGCCTTTCGCCCTGGGGCCTGGCGCTCGCGGCCGCCGCCAACGACGCCGCGAACGCCCGCTGCGCCGCCTGCCCGTCCTCCGTGGCGCCGCACGCCCGCGCAACCTGGTCGATATCGCGCTTGATTGCCGGGAGATCGGCCGGAGAGAGCGCCAACCACGGCACCCCGGCGGCGTCAAGCGCGGCGCGGACGCGCGCGTTGGGAAAGCTGACCAGCACCAGGTCGGGCCTGGCGGCCAGAATCTGCTCGGCCGAGGGCGAGATCGCGTCGACCGCTGGGATCGGGTGCGCCTCCGGCGGAAAATCGCTCCACCGATCGCGCAAAACCAGGCTCGACAGGCATCCGACCGCGCACACGATCTCGGTCAGCGCCGGCGAGAGGCTGGCGATGCGGCGGGCCGGCGCAGAGAGTCGGACGTCGCGGCCAAGGTCATCGCGCAGCGCAACGCCAGGGCCGCCCATGGGAGGGCTGGTCGGGGCCGCCGCCCTTGCCGCCTGTTCCGCTGTACCCCCTGGAGCCCCAGCCGGTGCCCCAGCCGACGTCACCGATTGGGTCGTCGCGGCGCCGGCCGACTCCCGCCCCGCGGCCCTTTCGCAGCCGACGCCGGTCGTTGCCCACAAGGCGGCCGAGATCGCTGCCGCGACGCGAAGCCACCCTGCGCCACGTCGAGCCGTCGTTGGCCGGGGCCGGGCGAGCGCCGTCACCAAGATCCGAGCTCCAACGCCCGCAGGCCGCCATCGGAGGTCCGCAGCTGCCTTGCCTGCCCGTCGCCGTCGGCGAGCGGAAAGATCCAGAGGTCGCCGACGAGATCGCCGTGATCGACGGCCCAGATCAATCCGCGGACGGCGTCGACGTGCAGACCGCCCAGGGAGAAGGGCCCGGCGGCGAGGTGCCGCTCGCTGGCCTGTCCGGTCTCGAGGTCGACCCGATAGAGCCGGTCCGCGACCACCGCGCCCCCAGCCGCGATGGCCCCAGTCGACACAAACCAGGCCACCGGCTTCGCGACCTCGACGTCGAGCGCGAAGCCGACTGGCCGACCGCCGAGCGCCGATGCCGGCAGAAGTTTGGGTGCGCTGGCGAAGGGGCCGGCCCCGTCGAGCGCGAAGACCGCTAGTCCAGACTGCCCTAACTGCTCGGACGGGGCGGCCGAGAAAGGCCCGCTGCATGCCACCACCAATCGCGGCGCGTTTGGCGTGGCGATGCGTGCCGCCCGGCAATTGCGCAGCGTTGGCACTTCCAGCGACGCCGCGACATGCAGGGCTGAGGTTGGACCCAGAGGCCCGGCAGGAAGGGCTCCTGCGGCCTGGCGGCCGACTGCGACGATGCGTCCGGGCCCGACGCTCTGAAAATCCGCGGCGATGCTGGCCAAGGGCAGCCACCACGCGCTGCCGTCGTACGCGCCGCTGCCGGCCATCGCAGTGCCGCCGGGGAGCGTGCTGAGTCCCGACAGGGCGAGCTTCGCGCGGACCACGGCGTCGTGGCCGAGGACGAGGACGTCGTCGCCGCCGCCGAGGGCTCCGATCTTGGCGTCGCCTTTGGGCTGACGCTCGCCGCGGGCGACCCAGACCTCGTCGCCAAACCCAAGCGCGTCCTGTGGGTTGGAGCGAAATCCCCCGGCCACGTCGAGCTGCCCCGCCACCGTGAGGCCGTTCAGCCGGGTGATGACGCCGCGGCCGCGATCGACCACCAGCGCTGCGTGCGGCGGACAGGCGCAGCCAGCGGCCATGCGCCCAGCGACGACGTCGCCCGAGAGCGCGTTGCCGCTGGCGCTGAGCGCGCTGCCCGAGTGCAAGAACGCAGGCGCCACGACCTGCTCGCGATCGAGATCGACCCGTGAAAGCGCCGTGGACTGGTAGTCGCCCGCCACGACGAGCAAGCCGCGCCCCGTGAATGGAGCGTCGGAGGCCGCGTCGTCGGCATCTTTCGGCGTGGTGTCGTCGAAACAAGCGGCCGCGACCAGCCAACACAGGCCGCTGGCGCGAATCAGCGCCCATCGGCCTTCGGCGCCGGCTCGTCGGGGGGCTCGTCGCATCGCGCGCTCACTCATGGGCTCGGCCCGCTACCGGGACCCGCGCCGGCGCCGCCGCGGGTGTCGGCCGTGAGTGTGACGAGGAATGCGCGGCCCGACAACGGAAAGCCCACGAGGTCGTCGTCCCCGACATTGGCGACGTCGTCGACGCGCAGGGCGAGCTGCAGACCGCCGCGCACCAGCTGCAGCCCGAGGTCGAGCCGCGAGCGCGCCGGCAAGCGCACCAGATTGGCGCGGTCGGCAAAGCGCCCGGCCCGCCAGCGCAGGCGGCCGTAGGGCTGCACAGCGATGCCGCCCGGCAGCGTCCGCTCGGCGCGCAATGCGACGTTCCACGCGCTCGCCGGCACCAGTGGCACGGCGCGTCCCCGCCAGGCCGGGTCGTCGCCGCGGTCGCGCGCCGCGATGGCGGCGTAGCCTGCGCTCGCGCCGAGCCAACCAAAGGCGGTCAGCTCCGCGCTGGCGTCGACCGCGGTGGCATCGGCGGCAGCGATGTTGAGCCAGACCGCGCGCGTCGGGCTGGTGCGCTGCAGCGCGATGAGGTCGCGTTGGCGCTGGTGGCTCGCCGAGACGCGGCCCTGCAGCGCGATGGGGCCAAGCCGCGCGTTGCCCTCGGCGCTGGCGTCGATGGCGAGGGCGCGCTCGTCGCGCAGGGCGCTGTTGCCGCTGACCACGCCGTCGTCGCCGTGGAGCTCGAGCAGGTGCGGCGCGCGGCGGGTGCTGGCGACGCCCAAGCGCAGTCCGCCGTGGCCTGGCAGGGCACGGAAGACGCCGACCCGCAACGTCGGCAGGCTGCGCCACGGCACCTCGCGCACCTGCCAGCCGCCGCTGGACGCCGGATCGTCCGCTCGCTCGCTGCGCTGCAGCGACAGATGCGCGCGTGGCTCGAGCCGCCAGCTCTCCGCCAGGCGCCAGGGCGCGCTGACGCCGATGTCGGCGCCTTGCAAGGCGGATGTGGGTTGGGCGATCCCGCTCAGCGCCTCTTCGCCCTCGACCCGGCCGGCAAAGGCGCCGACGCGCACGCTCGGCTGAATCGGCCCCGCCGTCCGCAGCTGCCACTGCGCGCTGCCCTCCAGCGCCTGGACGCCGAGGCTCCGAAGGC
The DNA here is from genome assembly GCA_947491025.1 of Myxococcales bacterium. GTDB lineage: Bacteria > Myxococcota_A > UBA9042 > UBA9042 > UBA9042 > SXNM01. The sequence goes on along the minus strand of CANLIC010000002.1, from coordinate 43,127 downwards.
GGGGTGGGCCCAGTTCGCCCTCCGCGTCGTCGACGACCTCGTGCTGCCAGCCACCTCGAAGCTGAAGATCGACCTCCTGCTGCCCGAAGCTGCCGCGCCAGTGCGCCGCCACGTCGTGACGTTGGTGCTCCAGACGGGCCTGCCGGGCCGGCGCGTGGGCGGCGCCCGGCAACCCCTGGCCACGCAGGTCGCCGAGCCACCGCATGTGTAGCGTCGAACGACGGCCCAGCGGCTGCCGGTGGGCGATGACTCCGCCCAGGCGCTGCACATCGTTGTTGAGTCGGCGGCGCCAACCATCGTCAACCGCCACCAGCGGCGTGCCGGCGTCGTCCCGGTACCGGAAGTCGTTGTCGGCCCGCAGCCAGCGGACCGCCACCACGCCGGCGCTCTCTTCCTCGGCCGCGGCGTCGCGCTCGCCTTCGTCAGGGCCCCAGCCGACGCGGGCCTCGACCAGCGCGGCCCCGAAGCTTCCGCCGCCGAGCCGCAGCGCCGGTGCTCCGCCGAGGCCGAGTCGGAGGTCGACCGCCCCGCCAAGCGCCTCGGCGCCGAGGCCGAGCGGTGCACCGTCGCGGTAGAGGGCGAGATCGCGCAACAGACCGAGGGGCAGCGCCTCGAGGTCGAAGGGTCTGCCGATGGGCGAGCGCAGCGACACCCCGTCGAGCGCCCACGCCGTTTGGGCCGGATGGGTGGCGCGCACCCGCACCGAAGCCTCGCTGCCGAAGCCGCCGACGCGGTCGACCTGCACACCGGGCAGCGTGGCCACGGCGTCGGTCAAGTCGCGGTGCTCGCGCCGAACCCGCAGGCCCTGCAGGCGCAAGGGCGGCGACTGTGCGGCAATCGGCAGGCGGCGGTGACGGACCTCGATCGGCGCCGTGCGTCGCGCCGGGTCCCCAGCGCTGTCGGTACGCTTCGAACCGTCGGCGCCTGCGCTTGGCGTCGCCGCTCCAGCGCCTGATTCGTCAGCCGTCGGCGTGACATCGGCAGCCAGGGCCTTGCTCTGCACGGGCGCCGCCATCGCGCTCGCTGCCAGGCCCAAGTGCAACGCGGCGGCGGCGAGCCGAGGCAGGACCTCAAAACGCCCAAGGCCCGCTGCGCGCCAGCCTTGGGCGGGCGCGCAGCGGGCGCTTGTGGTGTGCGGGAAGCGGGTGCTCAGGGCGTGTTGCAGGCGCCAGGCACCGAGTCACAGGGCGAGAGCAGCAGGGGGTTGGCGACCAGCGTGTGCTTGCCCATCTCGACCGGCTTGATGGTCATGGTGCCGCCATAGGTGGGGTTGCCCGTGACCTTGTCGACCGCGAAGGCGCGCACACCCAGCGAGCCAGTCCGCACGCCGCAGATGACGAGGCCCTTGGCGTCCGGCGGAATCGAGCAAGTGGGGTCGGCGAACTGCATGTCGACCACCCGCGCCGCGTAGCTCGAGGAGGGCCCAAGATCGCAGGCCTTCTTGGTCCAGGGGTCATTCCACGGCACGACGACTTTGGCGCCGGTCGAGAGGTCGCTGAGCTCGAGGTACACGGTCTGGGTGTTGTGGCTGCCGCAGGTGCCGCCGTCGGCAAAGGCCCAGTCGAGGCTGACGGTGCCGCGCAGGTCGCGGAGGTCGATTGGGTTCTGGACGACGATCTCGAGGCCGGCCTGCACGTCGAGCGGCCCAAGAAGCGGATCGTTGCCGAAGGTCACCGCACCGTCGGGCGCGACACCGTCGAGCTGCACCATGACCCGCCCTTCAGGGACCTTGACCAGGTTGGCGCCGCCTTCGCCGCAGGCTGCCGTCCCCGATGCGAGGACCGTCTTCTTGGTCTCGTCCAGGACGCTGATCACCACCTTGTCCACCCCGTGGGCCTTGCAACCGGCCGCCGCCGCCTTGCCGCCCACGGTCCAGCTGATCTCGACGGTGCCCTGCTTTCCGCCGCCGCCGCCGCCACCGCCGCCGATGTTGCCGCCCGTCAAGCTGATCAGCGGGGTCGCCGACTCGAGGTTGGCTGAGATCAAGACATCGTCGACCGCGACTGCGGTTACCGCCTGGCCACCGTTGGAGAAGCCGCGGATGTTGATGGTGTAGACGCCCGGGTCGAGGACCAGGGTCGTCGAGCCCTTGTTGCAGCTGATGCCGCCCTTGGTCGCGGCCACGAAGCTGCCCTGCACGGCTTGGACCTCAATGGTGGCCGCTCCGGCCGGTCCGCAGCTGGCGGTATCCCATTGGACCTCGAGCGTGCCCATGCCGGTGGTGCTGGTCTGGACGATACAGCCCTGACCCAGCGCCGCAAGGGCGAGCAGGCCCATGAACCGGGACGCCCAAGCACGGACGACTTTTCGAGAGGGGTGAAGCGGATTCTGTGTCTGGTTGTTCATGACGGCACCTCCACGGTCCACAACGTACGGAGGTACAGTCTATTCGATCGCCAACTCGCGGCAAGGTGGCTTTCTTGACGGGCCCCCCCGAGGTCCGAGGCTGTGCGCAGTGCGGCGTCGAGGGGCGACGTCGCGGCTGCGGGAGCACGCATGAGGCAGCGGGGAACGCGAACGGGGCTCGCTGCCCGGCCCGCCCTAGGGGCGGCGCTGGCGCTCTGTGCTGCGTGCGGCGCCGTGCAGGTTGGCCGTGCGCCGCCGGCCAACTCGGCGCGCTGGCTGGCGCAGCTCGGCGACGACGCCATTGCCCCGGGCCTTGACGACGAGACGTTCGAAGGGTCGGCACCTTCGCGCCCGACCGCATCCGCTGCGACGCGCCGCCCGGCGCCCACGGCTCCGCGGCCCGCGGTCGCCGCACGTCGTCGCGAAGTCCCAGCGAGCGCCCCCGCCATCGGCGCCCGCCCCGAGGCCAACCCCAAAGAAGCTGCAGCGACCGACCCAGCCGAACGCGCCGACCGCACGCAGGAGCGCGCAGCTGCTGCCGGCCCTGATGAGCGCGCGCAGCGACGCATCGCGGCAGCGCAACGGCTTCTGCACCAGCGCTTCGACCCCGACCGCCCCTTCGTCGATGAGGTGCTCGCCGCCGCCGGACAGGCCATCGTCGTGCCACCCGACCGCAATCACGCTGCCGGCCTCCTGGCCACCCTGGCGGCGCGTGGGCAGCAGGTCAAGGTCGCTGCGGCGCGCGATGGCGACGTCGTCTTCTTCCGCGACACCCTCGATCTCAATGGCAATCGCGCCCCGGATGACGGCGTGACGCTGGCTGCCATCGTCGAGCGCGTCGAGGCCGACCGTTGGGTCCTCATCACCCGCCGCGCTGGCCGAGTCCGTCGCATCGCCGCCGATCCCGGGCGGCCGCAGCAGACCCACGACGAGGCCGGGCGGGTCATCAACACGCGCCTCGTGCAGTGGCCCGGGTTCGCCCAGGCGCACACCACTGGCGCGCTCATCGCGGCGGTGGCGCGGCCCTGAGCCCTTTGGACCGACGAGGCGCGCGGGCCAATCGCGCCAGCTGATCGCGTCGGCCTTCTTCGTCGCGTCGGCGCCGGGCTACACGCCGTTGAGCCAGACCAGCGTCGCCCCCTCGCTGCCCTCGCCGCGGCCGCCGAGCCGGCTGTGGGCCACCAGCGGGTGACGGCGAAGGTGCTGCTCGATCGCGCGCCTCAGCGCTCCGGTGCCCATGCCATGGACCAAGGTCACGCCCGCGACGCCGCGCAGGGCAGCCCGGTCGAGGAAGGCGTCGGCCGCGGCGATCGCTTCGTCGGCCCGCATGCCGCGCAGGTCGCAGGTTCGGTCGTCGGCGCGCATGCCGGCCGTCGCGGCCGCGTCGGCAACCAGGGCCTCTGGCGCATCGGCGCCACCGCCGAAGAGGGGTGCGCTGCGGTCGGCCTTGGCCGGGGTTTGCCCGCCACGCCGCTCCCCGAGCTCAAACACCGCGGCGTCTTCGGCTTGTCGTGCCGGCCGTCGTGTGACCGGCTGAGCGACGGCGCCGTCCTGCGGGCGCGCAGGGCTCAGGTCGGCGAGCTCGACCCGCACCTCGATGGCGCCAGCCTGGACGCGCGCCTCGCCCCGGCGGACATCCACCTCCACCACGCGGACGACGCGGCCAAGTCCGGGGTGGTAGACCTCGGCGCCCGGTTTGACGGCCTCCTTGGCGATCTCCGGCCGCGGCTGCCCGGCGTCGTCGCGGCGTTGGAGGCCGGCGCGCAGCTCCCGCTGCCGGGCCGCAAGCTGACGGCTCCACTTCTCGACGGCGTCCGGTGGCGCGTTTCCGGCGGCGGCGCTCTGCAGGGCCGCCCGTGCACCCTCGAGCTCGGCCCGGACGGTCTCGAGCTCAGCCAGCGCGGCGGCGCTGGCCTCAGCGACGCGCTTGTCGCGGGCGAGCTGTTCAAGCCGACGTTGGTTGTCGAGGCGCTCGCGGGCAAGTTGAAGCTGCTGGCGCTCCTGGCGCAGGCCCTCCGCCTCGCGGGCGGCTTCCCGCCGCTGCGCCTCCAAGCGCTCCAGGGCGGCCGTCACGTCGAGGCCGCCAGCGCCGAGCAGCCGCGCCGCGTCGGCGACAATGGCAGCCGGCAGCCCCACGCGTGCGGCCAGCGCAAGGGGATTGCTCGAGCCCACCGCGTGCAAGCGAAGGCCGTATGTCGGCGTCGCCGTGGCGTCGTCGAGGGCGAGCGCCGCGTTGGCGAATCGGGCATCCGCGCTGGCGAGCAACTTCACCGCCTCGTCGTGGGTAGTGACGAGGCCAAGGGAGGGGGTGTCGGCCAGGGCCAGCAAGATCGCCCTGGCCAGCGCGGACCCGGCCGCCGGCTCGGTCCCCGACGCCAACTCGTCGATGAGCACGAGGAAGACGCCGTCGCCAGCGCAGCGCTCGAGCAGGGTCCGCAAGCGCTCGAGGTGCCCCGTGAAGGTCGAGAGGCCGCGCTCCAGGTCCTGCGCGTCACCGATGACCAGCAGCACGCCATCGACGAAGGGGACGACCGAGCCCTCGCCGGCGCAGATCGGTAGACCGCGCCGCGCCATCGCCACCGCCAGGCCGGTGGTCGTCAGGGTCACGGTCTTGCCACCGCCATTGGGGCCGCTCACCACGAGCCAGCGCGGTGCGGCGCCGTCGGCCAGGGTCGGCTGCAAGGCGATGTCATTGGCGACGACCCGCACGCCGTCGAGGACCATGCCCGGGTGCCGCGCCCGGCGCAGCTCCAGGCGGTCGGCGCTGAAGGCTGGCCGGTGGGCGCCGAGGGTCTGGGCCAGCCGCGCACGCGCTGCCGCGAAATCGAGCGCTGAGAGCCCATCGACGATGGCGGCCAGCGCCTCGCCGTGGGCCCCGACCTCTGCCGAAAATTGGGCCAGAATGCGGTGCTCTTCGGCGCGCACGGCCTCGGTGGCCAACGCCAGGCGGTTGTTCTGCTCCACCATCTCCGTCGGTTCGACGTAAATCGTGGCGCCAGTGCCCGAGCTGCCGTGGACAATGCCCTCCACGGCTCGCCGCTCGCCGGCCTTGACCGGCAGCACGACGCGGTCATTGCGCAGCGTCCAATAGTCGTCTTGCAGCGTTCCGTCCTGGTCGAGCGCGCGCACCATCTCGGCGATGCGGCGTCGCAGCGTCGTGCGCAGGCCGCGAACCTCTTGTCGGAGGCGCAGCAGGGTCGCGCTGGCCTCGTCGCGCAGGCCTCCGTCGTCATCGAAGGCGAGATCGAGCTCAGCGCCGAGATCGGTCAGTCCCGTCGGCAGCGGCAAATGGGCGGCAAGCGCAGAGAGCTGGGGGGCGTGCGGGGCCATCTGCGGCGCGTGCCTGCGCAAGGCATCTCCGACGCGCACGATGGCGGCGATTCGGCGCAGCTCCGTCGACTCGAGGACGGCGCCGCGGCTGGCGTGGCGGACGGTGTCGGTCACCGAGAGGGCCTCGGGCAGGGTCCGCCAGAGGCCGCGGTCGAGCAGGGCACGCGCCTCGTCCACCAGGTCGAGGCGGCCCTCTGCCTCGGTCGGGCTAGAAGCATCGCTGAGCTGGGTCGCAAGCGCCGCGCCGAGATCGCTGTCGCAAGCGCCGGCGAGGGCGTCCAAGATCCGCTGCAGTCCGAGCGCGTCTTCCAATGTCGCCTCCTTCGTCCCGCCACCGCTGCAGAGCGGTCGTGCCGCCTCGGACGCGGGCGCCTCGCTGGCGCCGCCGGGCCGAGATCGCGCCCGCAGCGCTCGTTGCGCCGCGGGAATGTCTTGCAAATGCCGCCCTATATCCAGGTCTGGTCGCGTCGCGGGGCGCGCGGGTGCTCGCTTGCCGCCGACCCGCCGGCACCCTATCATCGGGGTTGGCCCCAGGGGAACGCCCGACAGGGTGGCCGGAGCGCGCCGGGGCGACGGTGACGCGGCCGATCTCGTCTACGATGGCTAGGCTGGAGGCAGGATGCGCAGCGAGCCGAGCGGCGGCAATCGAGATGCAGCGCCGGCGCCAGGCGCGCCGCCCGCCAAGCCGCGCGAAGAAACTCGCCCAGACGTGCGCACAGAGGCGCGCCCAGACGCGCCACCCGAGACCCGCCCGGCTTCCCCGAGGCGCGGTGGCTCCGGCGGCAGCTTGCCCGGTGGCCGCACGACCAACCGCCGCGATGGCGAAGGGGTGCGCGCTACGCTACGCGGCAATACGCGCTCGGCCTGGGATGAATTCCGCCGGGCGGCGCCCCAAGACACCGCGGTCCTTGGGCGACCGGTACCGTTCGTCGGACGCCGACACGAGCTGGAGCGGCTCTACGACGTGCTGCGAGACGCGCTCAACAAGCGCGACTGCCGCGCCGCCTGGGTGCACGGCGCCGCGGGCATCGGCAAGAGCCGGCTGATCGCAGAGTTGGAGCGTGCGGTCGCGCCGGCCAAGCGCGGCGTATGCTGGCTCGACGTCAACGCCGCGACCGACGCCGCTGGCCCTCCCACACTCGTCGGTCGCGTCTTCGCCGCGCTGCTCTACATGGGGCCCGCGCCCGCCCCCGACTCCCTGCGGGCGCTGCAGCAGCGCATCGCCGAGTGGATCGGCGAGCGCCACGCCAACGAAGGCATGGCGATCGTCGGGCCCTTGCTGGGCCTGGGAGCCCCCGGCCACGAGGCCCGAGACACCGTCGCCGCGCCGGACGCACAGCCCGAGCTCGCGCTGCAGCTGCTCGGCAGTCTATTGCGGGCGCGTGGCCGTCAGGGCCCGCTCGTGCTGCGCATCGACGCCAGCCGTGGCGCCACCGACGAGGTGGTCAGCGTCTGTCGCACCCTGGTCGAAGCGCTCGCCGGCATCCCCGCAGCGCTCATCATCGAGTCGCGGCGCGCTCCGGCGCGCGGTGTACCCGTCACGCCCCTGCCGCTGACCAACCTCGCCGCGGAAGCCGCCGTCTTGCTGGTCCAGCACATTCTGCAAGGCGTCAGCGGCGCCCCGACAGGCCTTGACCGCGAGATCGTCGAGCGCGCCGCCGGCGTGCCCGAGCGCATCGTCGACCTGGTCCGCGGCATGGTCGCGGCCAACGATCTGGTCGCCAGCGACGAAGGATGGCGCTGGCGCGGTCAGACCGAGCCCGGCGGCGGCCCGCTCTTGCCCGAGCCCGTAGCTGGCCGAAGCGAGTCGCTTCCCGATCGCATCGCCCGCCTGCCAGACGACCTGCGCGTCGTGGTCGAGGCCGCCGCGATCTACGGCCCGACCTTCCACTTCGGCGGCGTTCTCTCGGTGTTGCGCGGCACAGCGCGCGACCCGATCGACGCCATGACCGACCGTGATCGCACCCGCCTCAAGTCCGGCTTGATGCAGCTGCAGTCGGTCGAGCTGATCCGGTTCGTCGATGAACCGCGCGGTCGCGGCGAGGTGGCTTTCATCTTTGAGGTCCCGGGCGACGCGGCGCTGCTGACCGCGCACATGGCACCTGATCGCCGGCGGCTGGCGGCGCGGCTGGCGGCCCAGTGGCTCCAGGCGCGGCCCACGCACGACCCGATCGCCGATCCGGCCCGAATCGCCGAGCTGCTCCTCGCAGGTGGACGCCTGCGTCAGGCGGCTGAGTGCTACCTGCAAGCGGGCGAGGCAGCGCGCAGCGGCGGCCAGTCGGCGCGGGCGGTGGAGCTCTTTGCCGCGGGTGCGCGCCTCGTCGAGGCCGATGACGCCGACCTCGGCGCTGACCTGCGCGTCGCCCAAGGCGGCGGCATGCTCCGGCTCGGCAAGGCTGCGGAGGCCGAGCCCGTCTTGCTCGAGGCGCTGACCATGGCGCGGACGCTGGAGGACGACCGGCGTTGCGGCGTTGCCCAACTCCGCATTGCCCAGGTGGCGCGCGTTCGCGGCCGATACGACACGGCCATCGGCTTCTTGGAGGGCGCGCTCAAGCACCTGCGCGTCGCTGGCGAGCACCGCTGGATCGCCGACGTGATGGACGAGCTGGGCCTCTGCCACTCGAGCCGCGGCGCTCAGGACGCGCTGCGCGACGCCTTGGCCCACTTCCTCAAGGCGCTGGCGCTGCGACGTCGCTCGGAAGATCGCCGCGTTCTGGCGCGGTCTCTCTGTCATATCGCGCGCATCCACGTCGCGCGTGGCCAGTTCGACGATGCCCTCGACGCGGCGGAAGAGGCCGTGCAGATCTGCGAGCAGATCAGCGATCGCTGGGGCCTTGCGCTGGCGCGCCTCGTCATCGGCGAGGTCCATGCCGCTGCCGGCCGTTACCGCGCCGCGGACTCGATCTGGACGTCCGCAGCCGAGCTGGCGAGTGAGCTCGGCGATCCAGCCCGGCGGCTGGAGATTGTCCTCGCCCACGCCGAGGCGGCGATCGCCAATGGTCAGTGGCAGGACGCCGCTGCGCTGCTGGTGGACCAGATCGACGCCGCACGACGGGTCGATGATCCGGAGCTGAGGTCCGGCTTCTATCGCATTCAGGCCAGCGTCTCGCTCGAGCGCGAGGCCTACGAGACCGCCGATCTCGACAGCCAGAAGGCGGTCGAAGTCGCCCGCGAGACGCATGGCAAGGCGGCTGTCGCCCGGGCGCTGCTGGTTCGAGCATGCGTGCTCGGCACCCGCGCGTTGGTGGGCACCGGCGCCACCAGCACCGTCCTCGATCGCGAGACCACCAACACCTTCGATGAAGCCATAGGCGACCTCGCTGCCATGGGCGACCTGCACCGCCAGCTCGCCGGCCTGCGCTCCTACGTTCACTACCTGACCCAGCGCGGCGGCGGCCCCCGCCTCGCTGAGGTCGACGGGCGCCTGCGCGAGGCCCAACGTCAGCTGGCCAAAGTCAGCGGCCGCAGCAACGGCGCGGGCTGATCGACAGCGCCGGCGCCGCTGGGGCGCGTCAACGTCGGCGGCGCCGCTCCTGTAACAGTGTCCTGGGCGCTGAACGCCGCGCTGGCAAGGCTAAAAGCGCCCGCTGAGCTGCAGCCCAAAGAGGCCGCCAGCGCGAGCGCCGCCGCTACTGGCCATCGGCAACAGCGAGGGCATCGCCTGCGCTTCTTGCAGCTGGGCCGGCGATACCAGCAGCCAGGTGCCACCTGCCGCCAGGCAGCCGCCGACGATCGCCGCCGCGAGGCCGGCCTGCCAGGCGGAGGTCGCGCCGTCGATCATGGAGCTGTAGCGGGGGTCACCGGTGGCGAAGGCGTTGGCGGCCTCGGCGGCGCCTCCGGCCTGCACCATCACGGTTGCGCCTACTGCGGCGGTCGCGGCGCCGACGCCGGCGAGCAGCCAACCACGGCCGGCCCGGCCGAGCCCGTCGCTGCCAAAGAGGTAGAGGCTGCTGACGCCGGCGGCGATGGCCCCGGCGCCCACCGCGCCATAGCCGGCGTACACGAGGTTCGCTGCCGCGTCGTAGCGCGCCCGATAGGCGGTCTGTTGGACTGCGGCCTCGGTCGCTGCCTGGGCCTCGCTGATGCCATAGAGCACCATGCCCGCGCCCACGGAAGCGAACACGGCGCCGGTGCCGAGCAACAGCGCGCCTTTGGTGATCGCTGACAGCGGCGCCGAGGGTGATTCGACTTGCTCGTCGGCGCCGAGCGCAACCTCCACCGGTGAGTCGTCTGGCACCACGGGCGTTGCGTTTGGAGCCGCGGGCCCACCTGGCGCCTGCGCGCCGCCAGCTTCGCCCTTCTGCGGCTTGGCGTCTTCTGCCGAACCGCTGACCTCCGGGCGCCCGGCGTCGTGGCGCAGGCGATCGAGCGGCCGGTGCCCTAGCTCGTGGCGCTCGCCGCGGTTCGCGAGCTCCAGCGGCGACAGCTGCCGCTCAGCGTTGGAGGCGGTGGGCCGGTTGCGGCGCAGCGCGCCTGCGCGTTCCATCTGCACGTCCAGGCGCTTGCGCTCCGCCGGAGCGAGCACCCAGCTGTCGGTCCACGGCAAGAAGCCCTCGGCCTTGACTTCGAGCATCCGCTGACCTGCGCGCAGCTGGAAGGTCCGTCGCGTCGATAGGTCTTGGTAGACGCCGTCGATCCAGACCTCGGCCGTGACCGGCTTCACGTCGAGTTCGAGAACGGCAGGCCGCATGTCCTGCAGGCGGATGCGCTGGCTCCGCGTCTCGCCTGCCTTGGCGTCGACCATCAGCTCCTCTGTCGCGTAACCCGCCAACGTCGCCAGAACCTGGTGCGAACTGCTTCGCAACCAGACGCGGTAGTGGGATCGCCGCGGCAAGAAGGACACGTCGTCCACCGTGAGCAGCGCATGTGGCGGGTCGACGTGGAACTCGACCAGCCCCGTGTCCGCGTCGCGCAGCGGCCAGTGCAGCTCGCGCAGCAGGGCGCTGGCACGGCGGTGAGAGCCGCCCTGGTTCGGGCAGGCCAGCGCTCTCTCGGCCCAGTTGGCGGCGCCCGGCACGCTACCGCGGGCCCGCAGCTGCTCTGCGATGCGGATCGCCGCGCTGGACGAGGGGGAGCGATCGTAGGCGTCGATCTGGGACTGTTCTTGGCTGAGCGCCAAAGGCGCCCACAGCATCAGGCCCAGCATCGCCACGGCTGCGTGCCAACGACGCGTCAGGACGGCGCCGGCGCGCGAGGCGCCGCTTGGCCGACGACGCCAACGGCCCATCGTCAGCTCAGCCTCGGCGCGCGGCAGATCCTGTCGAGGATTCAGTGACATGGCCCTAGGATGATGGGAGAGGGAGGCTGCGATGGAGCTGGCAGCGCTTCGCAGGAGCGCCACCCGCCGCTAGCCTAACATGGCCTCGGCGCGGCGCCAGCGAATCAACGTTGCCAGCGTCGTTGCAGCTGGGCGCGCCGTTCGACAGACCCGTCGGCGGCGTGAAAGGTCAGCACGCCCTCCGCACCGCGAACTTCCAGGCGAGCCCATCCCAAGCTGCTGGCCGAAAAGAGCGTCTCGTCACCGCTTCCAACCGGCCGGAGCTTGCCGGCAGTGCCCGAGATGACGAGCGTGACGTCGCAGGGCCCGCGCAGCAGCTGCTTGTCGTGGTCGTGGCCGGCGACGAAGAGGTCGATCTTGCCGCAGAGGTGGCGCTGGTAGAACGCGGCCATCGCCGGCTCGGCGTGGCGGTGCATGCCGTAGGAGCGCCATGGGTGGTGTCCGGCAGCGACCACCCAACGATCGCCGCGGGTCTCGGCTTCGCGCAACACCGCGTCGAGCCAAGCGCCTTGGTCCTCGTCCAGCCGGTTGGTGTCGAGCACGACGAGTCGCACGGCGCCGAGCTGAACCGTGTAGTAGCGGGCCGGCATGTGGGCCGGGAACTTGCCGGCGCGGCTGCCTTGTGTGCCGTAGCGGGCGATCCAGGCATTCGGGTCGCGGTGGTAGTCGTGGTTGCCCAGCGCCAGCCACACCGGCGCGCCCAGATCGCGATAGTGGTCCTCGAAGTGCGTCGACGCCATCGGATCGTCGGCGCTACCCAGGCCATCGGGGTAGATGATGTCGCCGACCAGCACCGCCGCGTCGCAGCCCTCTGCCTTGCAGTGGCGCGACATGCCCGTGGCGACCGCGCGCTGCTGGTCGTCGTTGGTCCCGCTATCGCCGAAGAGCAGCACCCGAGTCGGCTCCGCCGGGGCGGATGCCGTGCCTGTCGACGCCGTGGGCGTCGCTGCCGGATTCAGCGGCCGCGGTAGCTCGATCTGGAGATCGCCTGCCGAACCGGGGTCGGAGCCGCCGCTCGGCGCTCCTGTCTTGGCTGAGGTCGCGGTCAGGCTCGCAGGCTGCTGAGCGGAGGTGCCGCCGCAAGCGCTGCAGGCGGCCACCGAGGCGACGATCGCGAGCAGAACGATGGCGCTGACGGGCCACCGCGGATGATCGAACCGGGCCACCGCGCGCCAGCCCAGCGGGCAGCTACGGGCAGGCACCTTGTTCATACGGTGGGCTTGCGCGCCGCTGCTGATTTGGCTTCGCGGCGATCGCTGTGAAGGCGGTCAGCCTTCTCCTGCATGTTCGCGAGCTTGCGGTAGAGCTGGGAGAAATCGGCGTTCTGGATGAACTTCATCAGGTGGTTGCGCCCGCGAAACTCGCTGGTCGTCGCCGTATCGATGATGTCCTTGAGGATGCGGATCTCGTTGCGGGTAAAGGAGTTACTCACGCGGATCACCGGCTGGGCCGTCTTGTTGCTGGCGCTGGTCGTCATGGCACTGGTACTCCGCGCTGGGGTGGGGGAAGGTTCCGGCTCGGGCTCTGGCGGTCGAAACCCGTGCAAATCAAGAAGAATCGCCCGTTCGCGCCGCGGCGTCTCGCGCGGGCGCGTGGTGCGAAGGGGGGTGCATGCGCCTCCGCGCCGCGCCGCCTGCGTGCACCCGGTCGTTGCCGCCGTTGCGGCCTTCTTGCCGGCATCGGCGCGTCGGGTGAGCATGGACCAAGGATCGCGACTTGCCTAGTCCCCCTCGGGCCCAGGCTGGCCGAGCCGGCGGCCGCATTCCGGCCGACTCAAGGATCGCCGCTGGGCTGAGCGACGGCGAAGAGCAAAGGACCGCATGAAGATCGTCGATTTGCGCAGCGATACCGTCAGCCGTCCCACCGGCGCGATGCGTGGCGCCATGGCCGCGGCGGAGGTCGGTGACGACGTCTTCGGCGACGACCCTAGCGTGCTGCGGCTCGAGGCCAGGATCGCGGCGTTGCTTGGCAAAGAGGCCGCGATCTTCGTGCCGTCCGGGACGATGGCGAACCAGCTCGCGCTCAAGCTCCAGACGCGGCCAGGCGACGCGGTCCTCTGCCATGCGCGCTGCCACGTCCTGTGGCACGAGGCGGGGGCGGCGCCGGTCCTCTCTGGCGTCCAGCTTCTCGGCACCGACAGCGACGACGGCACGCTCGACCTCGATGTCCTGCGCGCCCGCCTCCGGCCTGCGGAAGATGGTGCGAACCCGCCGACGCCGCTCGTCATGTTGGAGAACACCCACAATCAGTGTGGCGGCAGGGTCGTGCCGCAGTCCCACGTGCGCGCCGTGGCAGACGTCGCGGCGGCGGCGGGCGCTGCGCTGCATCTCGACGGGGCCCGGCTCTGGAACGCCCACATCCAGACCGGGGCCTCGCTGGCTGAGCTGGCGGCGCCGGCGACGACCGTCTCCATCTGCCTCAGCAAGGGGATTGGCGCACCGGTCGGGAGCCTGCTCTGCCTGCCGCGCGCGCTGTGGTTGCCGGCCAGGCGGCTGCGCCGAATGCTCGGCGGCAGCATGCGCCAGGCCGGGGTACTGGCGGCGGCGGGCCTGCACGCCCTCGACCACCACGTGGAGCGGCTATCCGAGGACCACCGCCGCGCCAAGGCCCTCGCCGACGCGCTCGCCGCTGTCCCCGGCGTCGACCTGGTCGCGCCCGAGACCAACATCGTTCGCTTTCGTCTCGCTGCCGAGCATCCGCTCGCCGCCGATGGCCCAACCGGCCTCCAGGCCCGCGCGCTGGCGGCCGGCGTGGCGCTGACCGGCGCCGGCGGTGCATTCCGCGCTGTGCTGCACCTCGACATCGACGACGCCGCGCTCGCCCGTGCCTGCGATCGACTCGCCAACCTCATCGCCCACCCCGACCGCGCCTAGCACCCCGGTCGCTGCGGCGGCGATCGCCGCCGTGGCAGCCGCCTCCCTGCCCCCGCCGGAGCCCCATGCGAAACCCAATCCACCGCATCCCCTCGAACGCTCGCCCACCGCGACCCCACCGCCGGCGTGCGGTCTATGCCGCCCTCTGCGCCCTTCTCGCCGCTGGCAGCGCCATGGGGGAGGGCAGCGCGCTGGCCAAGCCGGCGCCCGCCGCGCAGGCCTCGCCCACCGCCACGGCAGTGGGCGTCAAGCGCGACCACGACATCACCATCGAGGACTACTTCACGATCACCCACCCGATGCAGGTCACCGCCGACCCGAGCGGTCGCCACATCGCTTGGGTCGAGCTGCGCTGGCAGGAAGATCTGCCGACCCGCAACAGCGAGGTCTGGGTCGCCGATCGCAAGGCCCCGGGCGGAGTGCGCCCGCAACGGCTGACCTTTCATGCCGCCTTTGATGGTGAGCCGCACTTCTTTCCCGACGGCCGCAGCCTCGCCTTCGTCAGCATGCGCAAGGACGACGGCGCGCCGGCCCTCGCCGAAGGCGTCCGGCAGGTCTGGCGAGTCGGCGTCGATGGCAGCGGGATGCGGGCGCTCACCGCCCACAAGGGCGGCATCGAGAGCTGGCACCTCTCCGCCGACGGCAAGGCGCTCTACTACACGACAGGCCGCGAGCAGCAGGACGACGATGGCTTCGCTGCCCTACGCAAGAGCCACGCACTCGAGTACGGCCGCGGCGTGCGCAAGTGGTCGACGCTTTGGCGGCTCGACCTCGAAGACTGGCGGCTGCAGGAGCTGGCCAAGGTGCACGCCTTCGTCGGCGCCTTCACCGTCGATCGCGCTCAGCGGCGGGCCCTGTTGTTGACCGTGCCTAGCCGCCGCCTGATCGACAACGAGGGCTGGTCCAAAGCCGAGCTGCTCGAGCTGACGCCGACAATGGATGCGGACAAGCCGAAGCTGACGCCGCTGCCCGACGCCCTGTTTCGTGGCGAGGCGCCCTCGCCCTTTGGCTGGCTCGAGCACCCTGTCTTCAGCGACGACGGCAAGGTCGCTGCCTTCACCGTCGGATTCGACGGCTATCCGGCCGAGATCATCGCATTTGAGCTCGAAGGCGCGCAGCCGCGTGGCCACCGCCTGCCGCGTTTCGAGGCGTATAGCCTCGACGGAGAGCTGGCTTTTCGCCCCGGCAGCCGGGAGCTCTGCGCCCGTGGCACGCTGCGTGCGCTCGACGCCGTGTTCTGTGTCGCCGGCATCGCCGGTGGCAAGGTCGGCGCGAGCACGCGCCTGACACCGCCCGAGGTCGGGACGATCCAGGCGTTCTCCTTCGCCGGCAGCGGCGAGTTGGCCGCCATCGTCGCGACCACGACCTCGCCACCGGAGGTCACGGTGCTCGGAGCCCGGGGCGCCAAGCAGCGGATCAGCCGATTGAATCCGCAGGTGGACCGCTGGCGCTTGCCGCAGATTCAGACCATCCGCTGGAAGAGCCGCGACGGGACCGAGGTCGAAGGCATCCTCGAGCTTCCGCCCGGTTACGAGCTCGGCAAGGGTGCGCCCCTGCCGCTGGTGGTCGAGCTTCACGGCGGCCCGACGTCGGCGACCAAGCTCGAGCTCCGCTACTGGATCTACGGTCAAACGCTTTTCGCGGCCCGTGGCTGGGCGCTGCTCAGCCCCAACTACCGAGGCTCCACGGGCTACGGCGACAAGTTCATGACCGACCTCATCGGGCACGAAAACGACCGTGATGTAGCGGACATCCTCACCGGCGTCGACCACCTCGTCGCCCTCGGCGTCGCCGATCCCAAGCGCATGGCGGTGATGGGCTGGTCCAACGGCGGCTACCTGACCAACTGCGTCATCGTCGCCGACCAGCGCTTCGCCGCCGCCTCCTCCGGCGCCGGCGTGCTCGACATGGCGATGCAGTGGATGACCGAGGACACGCCCGGCCACGTCATCAACTACATGCGCGGTCAGCCGTGGGTCGTGCACGACGAGATGCGCCGCAGTTCGCCCCTTTACGGCCTCGAGAAGGTGCGGACGCCGACCATCATCCACTTTGGCGCTGGCGACGAGCGGGTGCCGGTGCAGCACGGCCAGGGGCTCTTTCGCGCCCTTGACCAGTACCTCAAGGTGCCGACGCAGCTCGTCGTCTACCCTGGCGAAGGCCACGGATTGGGCAAGCGCGCTCACCGCGAGGCCAAGTTGCGCTGGGACGTGGCCTGGTTCGAGCGCCACGTCCCAGGGTTCGGGCCCAAGCCGGCGCCCGGCGCGGCTACCGCTCCGACGCAGGGCACCACCAATCCTTGACCCTTCACCTTCGCTGGGTTATAGGCCCTGCGCGTTCGCAGCTGCCACCAACCCGGCCAGCGCTAGACCGAACGCAGCGCTCGCGCGTCTCCCCTAACGAGGCCAAGGACACAGAGGCCGCCCGCGCCCCGTCGGCCGACCGCAAGGCCGCGCCTGCGCCTGCGCCAGCCCCTGCCGCCGCGCCGGCCGCACCCGCTGCGACCAATGCCGCCTCGATCGGCGAGCCGACCGACGCCATGATCACCTCCAGCGACAACATCGCTGTGGTGCAGCCGGTGTTCATGGTCGGGCAGGGCAGCGAGGCGGCTTGGCATGACCTCGCGGCCTCGGTGCACGGCAAGAAGGCCGGCGCTGCCGGTGCCGCGGAGATCGGCAAGTTGCAGATCGACGCCCCGAAGAAGGTCGCCAAGGAGGCCAACCAGTTCGCTGGCAGCTCCGCGGCCGCTGACATCGCGGTCCTGCAGCAGTCGGTCGCGCTCGGCTTCATTCCGGCGCTGGTGATCTCGGGCAAGGCTGACGCCGCCAAGGCGCTGGCTCAGAAGCTCGCCGGCAACCTCGAAGTGATGAGCAGCCTGTCTGAGGAGACCCGCAAGTCTGCCTTGGTGTTCATCGCCCTGGGCCTCGCCGAGAAGGAAGTCGAGGGCAAGCTCATCGGCATGATCTTCGCGATGGCCATGCGCAGCGGCATGACCGGCATCGCCGAAGGTCCCCAGCGCGGCCACGGCTACTACGTCGCGGGCATCTGGACCGGCATGGCGATGATGTTCGCGAGCATCGGCGGCAAGCACGACACGTTCGCCGACATCGCCGAGCCGATCTGCGTCCTGCTCGACAAGGATGCGCAGTTCGGTGGCAGCGACCGCAAGATCGCCGCCCACATGCGCAAGATGGCCGAGGAGCTCCGCAAGGAGACGCCCGACGTTGGGGTGGTTCGCGGTGAGGTGGGTGGCATCTTGTCGGTCACGGCCGACGAGCCCAAGGCCCCCTAGCCGATACCGGCCCGGCGTATCCGGACGCGCGCCGTGCGGCCCGCCGCGGACCAGGTTCCGTCGCGGGCCGCACTGCGTTTGGGCCCATTTCGCTGCGAGGAAGGCACATGATTGGCGAGCGCGTCCGCAGGTTCATCAGCAAGCGCAGGCCATCGCTTGCGGGCGCCCTCTTCGCCGTTTCGGTCGTCCTGGCGCCGGGGCAGGTTCCAGCGGCCCCTGCGGTCGCGCCCTTTGCGGCGCCTGGAGTCGCACCCGCCGTCGCGCCAGGTACGGACGAAGCGGCCGCCGCGACAACAGGCTCCCCACCTGCGCCCACGCCAGTCGACAAGCAGGCCTTGTTGCAGAAGGCCATCCCCGCCGCCCGCGCGCTGTGCGCTCATCTGGAGGGGGACGCCCTCGAGTGGTGCGTCCAGGGCTGCACGTGGCCGCCGGAGACCGCGTGCTTGATGGTGCGGCGCTGGGGGCCCCTCGGCATCAACGTCGCCGTGATGGCGCGCAACCAGAAGCGCGACGTGCGCGAGGTCGCCAAGGAGGCCGGGCAGAGCGCCGAGTGGGGGCGCTTGCTACGGCTCTATGCCGA
Organism: Myxococcales bacterium; assembly: GCA_947491025.1. GTDB lineage: Bacteria > Myxococcota_A > UBA9042 > UBA9042 > UBA9042 > SXNM01. The sequence goes on along the minus strand of CANLIC010000002.1, from coordinate 25,428 downwards.
CCACGAACAGGTTGCCAGGGTCGACTGGAATCCGGCGGTGGCGCTGAACGACGCAGGCAAGGCGGCGATGGCGGCGGCCCAGCAAGCGACCATCGAAGGGGTCCAGGCCTTTCGGGCCCGCGACCTCGACCGCGCGGCGCAGCGCTTGGGCGCGGCGCTTGAGGCTGTCCGGCAGGTGCTCGGCAAGGACCACGTCGAGGCCGCCCACGCCCAGGTCCGGCTCGGTCACGTCCGGCTCGCCCAGCGCCGGCTCGACGCAGCCAGCGAGGCCTTCCTCGGCGCGCGGGCGATTTTCGCGGCGGTGATGGAGACCGATCATCCCGCCATCGCCGACGTCGAGGTGATGATCGCCCAGGCCGCCGTCGAGCTGCAGCAGCCGGCGCGCGCGCGCCCCCTGATCGAAGGGGCGATCGCCAAGCGCGCCAAGACCCACGGCGACGACGATCCTCTGGTCGCCACCTCCTGGAACCACCTGGCCAACGCCTGCTCGGAGCTCGCCGACTACGCCTGTCAGGGCCGGGCGCTGGAGCGGTCGCTGGCCATCCGGCAGGTGGTTTCCGGGCCCGATTCGGAGCAGACGGCGACCGAGCTGAGCAACCTCGGCCTCTACCTCACCGAACAGGGCCGCTTCCACGAGGGGCGCGCCATGCTCGAGCGGTCGCTCGCGCTTCGGCGGTTGCCCGGGCGGCATCCTCGGGACCTCGCCTATTCACTGAACAATCTGGCAGGGCTCGAGAAGTCGCTCGGCAACCTGAAGGTGGCCAGGAGCCTCCTCGAAGACGCCATCGCGGCCTGGGAGCGCGACCCGCGCCACGACCCGTTCGAGAAGGCGGTCAGTCAGCAGATGCTCGGTCAGATCCTCTTTGACTCTGGAGACATCCAGGCTGGAATCACACTGATGGTGCGCGTCGACGAGCTGCGGCAGCGACTCCCAGCCAACCACCCACAGCGGATCTTGTCGATGCGGAATCTCGGCCAGTATCAGCTCGCGGCGGCGGCGATGCTGCCGCGCGGCGCCGACCGCACCACCTATGAGAAGCAGGCCCGCGAGCGCATCGAGGCCGCATTTCGGGCCACCCTCGCCTTGCGCGGAGCCGAGCACCCCGAGACCGGCGAGATGCTCTTGGTGCGCGCTGGCATGTTGCAGCAGGTCGAGGGGCCGGGCGCCGCGTTGCCGGTCTACGAGGCGGCATTGGCCGTCCTGCGCCGCCACCACCCGGAAGGCCACCGGCTTTGTCTGGTGGCGCTGGCCAATCTCGCCGGCGCAGCGCTCGCCGATGGCAAGGCCAAGTTGGCGCTGCCGCACTACCAGAAGGCGCAGCAATTGGCCCTCGACTCGCTGGGCGCCTGGCACCCGACCACGCGCGGCATCCGCAGCCAGCTGCTGCTGACGCGCCTGGAGCTCGGCTTCGACAGCGCGCTGCTGGACGATGCTGGGACGCTGGTCGCAGGCCTGCTCGATCGCATGTCCGCGGCGATTCCGGCGGCGGCGACCGACATCGAGCTGCTCGTGCTCACGCATCAGCTCGGCCACGAGCGCGGCACCATTCTGCGGCTCGTCGGGACCAAGGCCGACCCGGCGCGCGTCTTTGAGTGGGCGATGCAGCTCACCGGCGCTGCCCAACGCGTCGAGACCGTGTGGCGGGTCTTGCGCCGGGCTGGCGCCGCCGGCGGCGAAGCAGGAAATGCCCGGACGACCGCGCTCGCAGCCGCCCTGGAGGCCCGACGTGAGCTGAGCCGCGAGCAGCTGGCGCTGGAGGCCGCCGCCGGTGGCGTGAGGCTCACGCCCGAGCAGCGAGTGGTCGAGCGTCGCCGCGTCGCCGCTGCGATCAGCGCCGCAGACGGCCGCTTGCTCAAGCTGGCGCCCGAGCTCGCCGACCTCCAGCGCGCCTTGCGCCCCTCGCTCGCTGCGGTTTGCGCCACGCTCGCCAAGCAGCAGGCGGCGCTGGTCGCCTACGTCGAGCCCCACCTCGCAGACGCCAGCAAAGCCCAGCGCGGCCACTACGCTGCTTTCGTCGTCGACGCACGCTGCCAGGTCAGCGCACATGTGCTCGGTGGCTCGCGGGAGGTCGACGCGCTGATCGCGGCCTATCGCAAGGCGCTCGCCGAAACGACTTCGTGCTTCGCCAAGCGCCGCAAGATGCAGCTCTGCGCCGCAGCGGCCAAACAGCAAGATGAAGCCGGAGCCGCCGTGCGCGCGGCGGTCTGGCAGCCGCTCCAGGCCCGCATCGGTGGCCTCAAGCGCGTCTGGATCGCCCCGACCGAGGACCTCAACGCCATCTCGTTCGACGCGCTGCCCGACGCTGCCGGCCGCTACCTCGTCCATGATCTCAGCGTCGGGTACGTCACGCACCCCGGGGCCTTGGCGCCCATGGTCGCCGCGCGACCGGCGGGGCGCGGCGCCCTCGTCGTCGGCGACGTCGACTACGACGCTGCGGCGTCGAGCGCAGAGAGCGCGGTCGCGGCCTGGCGTCTCTGTGGCGGCGATAAGTGTGGCGACCTGCCAGCGCAGGACCGGTCGAAGCGCGTCGCCGCGGCGGTGCGGAGCGCCACCCGCGCCGCACCCATGGTCTGCGGCCAAGACGCGCACTGGGCGGCGCTGCCGCAGACCGAGGCCGACGCTGTCGCGAGGGCCCTCGGCCGGCGGCTCGGCGAGGCGCTGCTCGTCAGCGGCCCCTCCGCCACCGAGGCGGCGCTCACCGACGCCTTCGAGGGTCGGCGGGTGATCCACCTCGCCTCCCACGGCTACTTTGCCCCGGCTGCGGCCTGCGTCAGCACCGAGATCAGCGAGGCGGGCCGGGCCGAGATGTTGCGCATGGGGGTCGATCAGATCCGTGCCGACCCGGTCTTCGACCCGCTGCGGCAGTCGGCGCTCGTCGTCTCGGGCCGCAACCGGCGCGTCCAAGGCGGCGCGAGCGACGTCGGCATCGCCGATGATGGCCTGCTCACCGCCCGCGACCTGGCACGCCTCGACCTGCGCGCCGCGGACCTCGTCGTCCTCTCCGCCTGCGAGACCGGGCTCGGCGAGAACGCCAACGCCGATGGCCCGGTCGGCCTCGGCCGCGCCTTGCTCGTCGCCGGCGTCGGCTCGGTCGTCGCCTCGCTCTGGCAGGTGCCATCGATCGAGACGTCGGCGCTCTTCGCGGCCTTCTACGAGCGCATTCAGTCCGCCGAGGGCGGCGCCCCAGCCAAGGCCAGCAAGGCAGGCGCGCGGACGAGCGTCTCTTCGCCGCTGCCCTCGACCGCCGTCGTCGACGCCATGCGAGCAGCGCGTCTGCAGCTCATCGTCGACCTGGAGCGGCGCGGCGTGACGCGCTCGGCTTTTCTCTGGGGCGCCTTTGTCCCCATCGCCGGTCGGCCGTAGCGCCCAACCCGACTGGCGCGCCGCAGCGCGTCTTGACGAAGCGATGGCGCCTGTCGAACGTTGCGCCACGGATCGCCGAGCGGCGGTGTGCGTCTCTGCTGGCGCACCATGGAGGACCTGACGATGCCGACCCGCTCCTGCTCATCCCCGAACCTGGCCCCGATCGGCCCATCGTGGCGCACCGCCATGGCCCTCCGATTCGCCGCCTGCGTCGCTGCGCTTGGATTCACGGCCCCCGCGCACGCCGAGCCTGTGTTGGCCACCGCGGTCGAGGCCGCGCGCCCAGCCGCCGGCTCCGGCTACCAGGAGCCCGCGCCGCCGATGTGCCGATTCGCCGAGAAGGGCCCGCGCCTCGAGAGCGCTGACCCGCGCACCCGGGCCATCGTCGAGGTCTGGCAGCGCGTCGAGCGTCCCTTTGCCGCGCTGACCGGAAGGCAGACCGCGCTGACGGTGCTCGGCGACGCTGCGCGGCACGGCGAGGGCGAAGATGCGCGGCCCTTCTCGCCCACCGCCTTCATCTGCCCCGGCGCGCCGCCTGTGGTCTACGTACCGTACTCGTTGGTGAAGCTGGTCTTTGACGACAAGCGTTATCCGGTCGCCTTTCTCGCCTTCGTCATCGGCCACGAGCTAGGTCATCGCGCCAACGACTTCGACCAGGGCGGCTGCGGGCTCGCCGCCTTCCAGCGGCCAGGGCAGGGCAAGAACGAGGAGGAGCTGGCCGACAAGCGCGCGGCCTTCTTCACCGCCATCGGCGGCTACAGCACGCGGACCCTGGCGCGCGAAGACACGGTCGGCGCCTTCTTGGCCCAGGAATTCCAGGTGCGTCGCTTCGACTTGCAGAAGCGCAAGGGCCTGATGCTCGAGGCGCTGAGCCACTTTGAGCCCTTGGAGAGCGTATACCAGACCAGCATGGTGCTCGCGCTCTCGGGCGAGACGGCGGCCGCCGCCCGTCTGCTCGGCTGGGCCGAGGAGCTGATCCGCAGCCGCGGCGTGCCGCTGCCCGAGATGCTGGTGGCGCGCGCGTTGGTGCTGATGATGGAGGCTGCGCCGCAAGCGCCCTGGCTCGCCAACGCCAAGCTGCCCGTCAACGCCAGCCACCTGCGCTGCGCCCCCATCGTCGCCGCCCACACCGCGCTGTGGGAGGAGCCCGAGCCGGGCGCCGTGACCCGCGGCGCCGGTGATGAGCAGGAGGCGGCCCGCCGCAACCTCGTCCTGGCGCGCAAGCTGCTCCAGGAGGCCGAGGAGATGGGCGCTGGCCGGCTGACGACCCAAGCGGGGCTCGCGTGCGCCGCCTTCTACCTCGGCGAGGCCGACGTCGCCCGACGCCACGGCCAAGAGGCGGAGAAGTTGGCGCCCAAGTCGGCACCGCCGGCCGTGCGCCTGGCGCTGCAGGCCAACCTGGCGCTGGTGGCCTTTCTGGAGGCGCTCGACAAGGAGCCCACCCCGCCGCAGACCGACGACAAGGCGCTCGGCGCCTGGGGCCGCAAGATCGCTGCCCGCAAGAAGAGCCTCGGTGCGCACGCCCAGCTCGGCGCCGTCGTCGATGCGCTCGGCAAGCTGCCCAAGCGCGTCCCCGTCGATGCCCAGGCCGGCGCGCCGCGCTGCGTGTCGCGGACGCCGCCGAGCCCCGCGCCGGTGCAGCTGCCCGAAGCGCCGCCCCCTGAGCGCAAGCTCGGCGCCTGTCCCGCGGGTTGGCGGCTCCTGCACACGCTGCCGGCGCTCGAGGTGGCCAAGCAGACGGGGTCGCCGACCGGCGTGACCACGTGCGCGCTGGCCAGCAGCCCGACCGATCGCGTCCCATCGATGCGCTGGGTCAGCGTCGACCTGCCCGGTGCGACGTCACCGCCGCTGGAGCCGCTGCGGACCCGGATGCGCATCGTCGAGGCCGGCGCCGTGGCCCTGCCAAGCCTCGACGCATTCGCTTGCGCCTGTGGCGATGGCATGCAGTCGATGGGCGTCAGCGACATCGGGGCCCGCGCCTTCATGGTCGCCTGCGAGCCCTACGGCGTCGGCCTCGGCGTGCTCTTCGCCGCCGCGGATGGCGTCTTGCAGCGGCTGGCGGTGATCGACAGCGAGTAAGCCCAGGCGCTAGCCTGCGCCCGGTACCGGCCGCCGCAAGGCCCCGGCGGGGAGGCGCAGATGAAGCCCAAGCACCTGGCGATTCGCATCGAGCAGTGCCTCGCCTTGAGCAAGGCCAGCAACTGCCCGCGCCGCAAATTCGGCGCCTTGCTGCTCGATCCGCGTCGCAACGTCATCCTCATGGACGGCTACAACGGCGGGCCGCGCGGCGGTGGCGACCTCTGCGGCGGCGAGCAGTGCCTGCGCGACCTTCAGGGCGTGCCTTCGGGCGAGCGCATGGAAATCGGCTGCCACCACGCCGAGATGAACGTCATCTGCAACGCCGCTGCCTCGGGCGTGGCGACCGCTGGCGCCTGGCTCATCGTCACCGGCGAGCCCTGCGTGATGTGCGCCAAGCTGCTGCACCACGCCGGCATCGCCCGCGTCATCGTCGTCGACGGCGGCTACGGCGGCGCCAACGGCTGCAGCTACTTGGACATGCACGGCGTCGAGGTGCAGCGCGAGGCGGGCCCGCGCGATCCGCGCTCAGCCGAGATGCTCGCCGGCGCGACAACCAAAGATTCGTAGCGCTATTGGCTACTTGTAGCCATAGAGCACCCACGCGCGCACCGAGCTGGCGGTCGGGTCGTCGTAGGCCTTGCCGAGCTCGTCGGTGTCGGTGCAGCGGTGGCCATCCCAGTCGGCGTGGTAGGTCCACTGGATGTCCAGGTTGGCGCCGGCGTTGGCGGTGTAGGAGACTTCCTTGTAGACGAAGCCGCGCGAGGCGTTCTTCTGCGGCGTCGGCCCGATGGCGTGCGTCGAGCCGGTGTTGCCCTGGCCTGAGGCCTCCCACGAGAAGTCGAGGCCGCCGCCGGCGAGCCGGAAGACGTTGGGCCCTGAGGACTGGTCGGAGTCGCCGCAGATGCCGATTTTGTAGATGACGATCTGCTTGCCCGGGATGCCGGCGATGGTGCCCATCGCGACGGTTGGCGACTGGGAGCTGGTGACGACCTCGCTCCACGCGATCTGGGCCGGCAGGTTCGACTTGCAGACGTTGCTGCAGCTGTCGTCGTTCTTGCTGTTGCCGTCGTCGCACTCCTCGCCGGCGTCGAGCTCGCCGTCGCCGCAGACGATCTTCTGCTTCCACTGGTGCCCGACGTACTCGATGCGCAGCCAGGTCGAGCGCGCCAGCGTGGCCCCGCCCAACTTCGCCGTCGCGCCGTACCAGTTGATGTTGCTGTCGGCGTAGAGGCGGACGTTGACGAGATCGCCCTTCTCGAGCCACAGCCGCCGGCTGAACGAGAGGCTGTTATTGGTGTTGCCGGCGTTGTAGTTCCGGCCCTCGCCGACGACCGTCCCATTGACGATGAGCTCGAAGTGGCGGTGGTGCGTGACGCCCCAGTTGTTCAGGAAGATGTCGTAGAAGCCTGCGATCTTGATGGTGATGCGCCCCGTCGCTGGGTCCTGGCTCGTGCCGCTGTTGACGGCGCTCACGTCCAGGTAGCGGCTCGCCGTGTTGCGGTCGGTGTGGTTGGTGCAGAAGTAGCGCCAGTCCGAGGCGCCCTGCGAGGTGCAGCCGCCCTGCCAGTAGACCGGGCGAGGCACGGCGGCCACCCACTCCACGCCATTGCAGATCTCGAGGCCGTCGGGGTCGCCCATGCGCAGCCGGCCGTAGAGCGCGGCCTCGCACTTGGCGTTGGCGCTGCCGATGAGCAGCCCGCTCGACGAAGAGATGCCGCCCTGAACGATTAGATCGCCCTTGACCTGCACCTTGCTGCTGCTGGCGGTGTCGATGGTGATCGACCAGTCGAGGATCACGCCGTCGGTGCCGGCGTTGAGGTTGCAGATGTCCTTATTGCCGACCTTCTGCGGCACGCAGAACGCCGCGTCCTTGACCTTGAGCGTCCAGGTGCCCTTGGGCGAGGCTCCGATGTATTTGCCGAGATCGCCCGATTTCGGGGCCGTCGGCTTCGGGTAGGTGACGTCGAAGACCTTGGCGTCGACCTCGCCGCAGGGGTCGCAGAGCAAGATGCCCTTGGCCTTGTCGTCCGGTGGCAGCAGCACCATCGAGACCGCGGCCAGATCGGTGTTGCTCAGCTTGACCTGGATCTTGAGGTCTTTGACCAGCCCGACGTCCGGCACCGTGATGGTCGACACCGCGTCCGCGCCGGTGTTGTCGGGGATGGGGACGTTCTTGGTGGGTCCGCTGAACACGTCCTGGAACTCGTTGGAGAGCGCGCCCCCGCTGACGTCGTCGAGGCCATCTGGCGGAAGCGCGGCGCTGATGGCTGCGCAGACCAGCTTGCCGTCGCTTGCGATGCCGGTGACCGCCTGGCCTTTGGGGCAATTGCCGGCGGGCAAGGCGAGGCCGGTGAGCTTGCTGCCGTCGCCGATGAAGGCCGCCGCCGTCACGGTCTGGCCGGTGATCCCTTGTGCGGTCAGGTTCTTGGACGCGACGTCGCCGGTGAAGGTGGCGTTCTTGGCCTTGAGCGAGTTGCCGGCGAGATCGAGGTCCGCGTCAAAGGCCAACTCCGCGACCGAGACGCAGCCCGTGCAGTTCACATCCGCAGCCGGGCCGCCTTTCGTGGTCGAGCCGGCGTAGTTGACGGCGAGGTGGCCAGCCGCGATGCATCCGCTGCACTGCACGGACTCGGCGACCCCCGCGCGCAGGGCCGAAAGCACGCTCGACAAGGGTACCGTCGCCAGCTCCGGGTCGCTTCCGACCTGGATCGCGAGCTTGAGCCCGGTGGCACCGCCCAGCCACGACGCGGCGTCTTGGGCCAGGGCTGCGGTCTTGCCGCTCTTGCCGACCTGCCAGGTGAAGCGTCCGCCGACGACCTTGACGGTCTCCGGCCCCTCCTCGAGCAGCACGGCGTCGCCTGGGCCGCGCACGCGCATCGTCAGCGGGTAGTCGCCATCGGAAGCCGGGCCGCCGGACGGCGTGAGCAGCGCTCCCTCAATCGTCAACGTGGAAGGCACGGCTGCGAAGGCAAATGCCGGCAGCCAGAGCGCCGTCACCGCCGCCCACGCCGCCCCGCGTGCCACCGCCCGCGCTGCCTGGCCATGAACTCCGCCGAACGTTGCATGCATGTCGCCCCCTGCAGCCGAAGCTACGGCTTGTTCCTCGCGTTGTCGTTGTCGTTGTCGTTGTCGTTGTCGCTGAGGCTTCCGCCCGGGGAGGATCCGACGGCGTCGGGCCCCGCAGCCGCCCGCGACCAGACGCCCGCCAAGGCCTCGTGCAGCGCCTGCAGGCTGCCATCGTTGTGCACCACCACGTCGGCCAGCGCGGCGGTGGCTAGCAGCTGCTGCGCGGCCTTGTCGCTCGGCGCCAGCTCGGCCTGCTCCTGGCGCAGGAACTGCTCGAAATCGACCGCATCGCCGCCACGTGCCCGGGCCATGACGCGCTGAAAGCGGGTCTGGACGTCGGCTTGAACGTCGAGGAGCACGAAGTCGGGTCGCTCCCGCAAGACCTCGACCTCCATTGGATTTCGCACGCTGTCGACCACCCAGTCGCCGCCCTCCCGGGCGATGCGCTGCAGGGCCAGGCTCGCCAAGACGCCGCCGCCGCCCTCGGTGCGGATCTGCAACCCGCCGGCGATGAGGTTGTCGCGCGTCGGCTCCGATCCGCGCGCCCGCAGCCACGCCCGCAACTCGTCCGAGAGCGACGTCGCGTTGCAGCCGCGGCTGACGAAATAGTCGGCGACCGCGCCCTTGCCCGAGCCATTGCGTCCGGTCAGCCCGATGATCATGGCGCGGGGCTCCCCTCTGCCGCGGCGTCGCCGAAGGCGTGGGCCTGCACGGTGTCCACGACGCGGACGCTGCCAGCGCCCAGCGCATCATCCTGCCACGTCAGGACCACGCCTGGCACCGCCGACTTGCGCTGCACGACACCGAGGCCCAGCGCGCCTTCGCCGTCCGCCGATGCCTGCACCCCTGCGCCGGCACTGCCGACCCGGCGTCCGCGCGCGTCTTGCAGCGCAGCCCCAGGCGGCGGCGTCACCGGCGCGGCACCATCGGCCGACCGCTCCGGTCGCAGCCAGCAGAGCGCCCGCCGAAGCTGGCCGCGCCAAGCCTGCATCGCCAGCGCCTCTTGGCCGAGGTAGCAGCCCTTCTTCAACGAGACCGCGTCGGCGAGGGCGAGCTCGAATGGAGTGCTGCCGTCGTGCAGATCGCTCTGGAGCCGCGCCAAACCGGCGCCCACGCGCAGTGCCTCACCGGCGGCCAGGCAGCCGATGCTGGCACCGCCGCTGATCAGCGCCGGCAGCAGAACCGGCAGCTCCGCCCGCGGCAGCGAGGCCGACAGGCGCGGCAGCGGCCACGGCGTGGCCTTGTTGGGCAGGGACGGGGCGCCTTCGCGTCCGATGGCGTCGACGTGGGCAAACGCATCGGCCGGCAAGGCGCCTGCCAGCGTCGGCGCGCCCGGCCCGAGCACCTCGAGCAACGCCCGCTCGTCATCGATTTCAAGGGAGAGGCGCTCAGCGACGCGGTGTGCCAGCAGGTGGTCGATGAGCGGCTGGGCCCGCGGCCGCTCGACCCAGAGCTCGATGGCGTCGGCCCGGGCGAGGCAGCGCGCGTGGGCGACCAATCGGCCCTGGGCGTCGGTCGCCGCCGCCTCGAACCATTCCCCGGCCGCCCGGCCGTCCATGGGCGCCGTCATCAGCGCGTGCAAAAAGCGCACGTGGTGCTTGCCACGGCCGACGATGCAGCAGAGGTCGTCGCGGCCGTAGAGGCCGGCGCCCGCGCAGGTGGCGCCGAGGACGGCGAGGTCGCGTGCGGACAGGGTGCGGTAGGTCATCGGGTCGCGTCGTCCTGCAGGCGCGGGGGCGGCGCGCTATTGGCCAAAGGTGCGGCCGTTGGTCGACCAGCTCCGCCAGGCGCCAAACTCGACATCGTAGGTCGAGAAGGCGTTGATCGACAGCCCGGGACCCCAGATGCGATCGACCCGGGCGATGAAGCTCGAGTCGTTCCAGACGAAGATGTCGGCGAGCGACAGGAAGTCCGGGACGGTCACCGTGGTGGCGTTGGGCGCGGTGTACATCCACCAGAACGGGAAGCCGGTGGTGGCGCCGTCGATGTGGACCCGGTGCAGCATGGGCGCGGTGCCGGGCGCGGCGGTCCAGGCCACCACGACGGGCTTGCCGTTGATGTTGCCGCTCGGCTGGCCGACCTCGGGCACGGTCAGGAAGGGGCCGAGCCAGAGCCCAGGCTGTCCGGCGAAGACGACGCGCCCGTCGGGCAGCGACAGGCCCGCGCGCGGCAGCAGATCGAGGCGCTCCGGGCCCTCGTCGTGGCAGCCCAGCGCGTCGAGGCGGAAGACCCGACCCGCGGCGGTGACGCCAAAGCGCGTGCCGGCCGCACCAGCGACCAGGACCCGCAGGGCAGGGCGGGCCGTGCAACCGAGCGGCCACGCCGGGGCGACCGTCCAGGGACGCCCAGCGGCGTCCTTGACGCTCTGCGCGCCGCTGCCGCCGGGCAGGGCCCGCCACAGGCCGCCCTCGCCGGTGGTGGTCGTGCCGGCAAACCAGAATCCGCCCGCCGCGTCGGCGAGGCCGGCGTCGACGCTGGCGGCGCCGGCGATGGCGAGCGCATCGACGGCCGTCGGCGTCATCTGTTGGGCGAGCAGCAGCACCTGGCCGCTGCCACCGGTGGCGACCGCGAAGTCCGCGCCACAGGCCGCGCTCTGGCCGGCCTTGCCGAGGGTGCCGAGCTTGACCCAGGGCCCGGCCGGTGGCGCCGGATCGCCACCCCACGGCACGCCGCCGGCTGAGAAGGCGACGCCGCCCTTGGCGCCGACGACCAACCGGCCGCGCTTGCCGTGGCAGACAGCGATGAGATCTTCGACCAGCGCCCCCGACTCGCTGTCGAGCTCGTCGCCGCGCAGCCGCCGAATCAGGCCCCCCTCGCCGACCAGGGTGGCGTCGGTGGGCGTCCCGGCTGCGGCCAAGAGCGCGGGCGCGTCGCCGTAGAGGTCGCCGATCTCGGGCGAGTGGATGAGCGAGGGGCTGTCGAGCGGGCCACGGTACAGACGGCCATTGGCAGCGACCGCCAGCACCTCGTCACCGTCACCGCCGAGCAGCCCGGACAGCGCGAGGTTGATGGCCAGCGGCTGCGACTCCAGCGCGCCCCCGGGACTGCGCAGCAAGAGGTTGTGGTCGCCGGGGCGGATGACGCCCTCGTGGCGTGTGCCGGCTTCGATCGGTGAAACTCCGCCGCCGAAATCGACCACGGCGCGCCACGTCTGGCTGGTGTCGGTCAGGGACTCCGGCAGCGTCAGCGGCTGGAAGGGCACCGGCAGCGCGTCCACGACGCCCGTCGTGCCAGGCCCCTCCGGCGCGCGCACGAGCGCGGACAGCGGGATAAAGCCGTCGGAGCCCAGCGCCTGCCAGTTCTCGACACGAAGCGTGCCGCCGCTGCCGACCGGGAAGAAGCGCTGGGGCCCGTCCAGCCGCAGCGCCAGCGTCCGCTGCAGCGGGATATCGAGGCGCACGCCGAGGTTCGGCATCGAGCCGCCGGGCGTCGGGAACAGGTGCCGCAGCACGCCCATCGAGGTCGGCACGAACGACTGGTCGGCCATGACGTAGCCGGCGACACAGTACACGGCCAGCTCATCCAGGCGAGCGGAGATCGACCACGCGCCGGTCTTCTCGTCGACCACCGAGCCGGGGCCGGGCGGCGGATTCTGGGTCTCCAGGCCGCGGGTGCTGGTCTCGCAGGTGATGCGGCGCACGCCGATGGCCGGCTTGCAGAGGCGCTTGCCTGTGACCTCGACGTCATCGAAGCAGCGGTGCTTCTCGGGGCAGTCGTCGTCGGTCTGGCACCGCGGGAAGCAGCGCCGCGTCGTGCCGCCGGTCAGGGCGCAGGTCCACTGCCCCTCCGCGCCACAGGTCGAGACGTCCTGACAGAAGTCGCAAATCGGGCCGCCAGTGGAGGGCTTGAGGCAGCTCGTCGGCGGCATCAGCGCGTACTTGTCGAGGTCAAGGATGGTGCCCGACAGCGTGGCCAAGGGCAGGCCTGGCCCGCCACCGCCGCCGGAGGAGGGCGGCACATAGGGGAAGAGCAGCAAGGTCGCGTTGGCGACGTCGAACTTGACGATCGAGCTCGCCGAGTACTCGATCTTGGACGCGGAGACGGTCAGCGGTGGCTGCAATTCGAGGCTGCTGAACACCGATTGGCCCTTGGCGTCGGTCTTGTCGATGAACTGCCCGAACCCCGGCTGGCCCGGCTGCCCGACCACGACGGTGGCGCCGACGATGGGCTTCAGCGTGTAGATATCGAGCACCGTGACGTGCAGCGTGCCATCGAGCGGTTCGCCGTGGGTGCCACCCTGGGGGCTGGTCGGCGAGTGGTAGAGGAAGCCGTCGATCAGCGCGTCGCTGCCCTTGGCACAGACCAGCTGCACGGTGACGGGCCCGGGGGCGTGCGGCGGCGTCTCGACGCGCAGGCCGGCGCTGCCGAGCACCTCGAGCACTTTGCCCGGGGCGCCGCCGAACGCGACGCTGCAGGTGGCGTCCAGGCCGGCGCCGTGGACCGTGACCTGGCCGCCGCCGCCGGTGGCGCCGCTGGCGGGGGTCACGGCGTCGAGCTGCGGCGCGGGGGGCTGGTAGGCGTATCCGGCCGCCAGCTCCTTGGCGTGGGGGCCGCACCACACGCGCACGTCGGCCGCGCCAGGAGCGCCCGGCGGCACCTTGAGCTTCAGGCCCTTGGCGCTGACGCCTTGCACCTGGGCCGCAAAGGCGCCGATTCGCACGGTGCAGTCCGGGACCAGGCCCGTTCCCTGGAGCTCGACGCTGTTGCCGCCGCCCACCGGCCCAAAGGCTGGGACGACGGCCTGAACCGCGATCGGCGTCCACGCGCGGTAGGCCTTGGCGAGGTTGAGCGTGACGGCGCCGACCTTGACCTCGAGGTCGTGGCTGCCGGCGGCGAGGGCGGGCGTCTTCAGGCTGGCGCCAGCGGCGGCGAGGCCGACGACGTCCTTGCCGCCGATGCGCGCTGACGCGACGACGCCCCCCGCCGGGTCGACCAGCAGCGCCGCCGGTTCGCCGCCCGTGGTGCTGCCTTGGGCGGGAAGCATCCCGTAGAGGGTCGCCTTCGCCGCGCCGAGGTACGCCAGCGCCGGATCGCGAATGGCAGCGCCAAAAGGTCCGACGACCGCCAGACCGACGGCCCGCGGTCCGCCGCCGAGCGCCGCCAGCGCCGGCACTTGCAGGGCGCGCAAGCTGTCGGCCGAGCCGTCGGCCAGGAGCGCCTGCCGACCGTCGACGTAGGCGATCTCGATGGCGCCGAGGCCTCCGCCGTGGGCGGTGACGTTGCGGCCGCCGGGATCGGCCGCAGGCGCGATGGTGACCGGCGCGACGTGGTCGATGCGCGGCACCCTGCCGTAACGGTAGGTGCCGGCCAGCGTCGTGACGCCGCTGCCGTGGCGCACGGCGACCGGGACTTGCAGCGTGCCCTGATCGGCCGGCAGCAAGCGCGCAGGGGTCAGCGCCGAGAGCGTCTCGCTGTCGATGTAGCGGCAATCCTGGGCCTGGCGCCAGCCGACAAGGATGCGATCGCCGGGGTGAAAGCCCTTGCCCCGCACCAGGATCGGCGTACCACCCTCATCTGGTCCCTGCGTCGGCTCAACGGAATCGACGTGCAGCTCGGCGAGGTAGGCGAAGCCAACCGGCAGCACACCCTTGCGGGCGCCGTCGACGACGCGAACATCCACCGGCCCAGGCACCAGCGCCGGCGGCGCGATGGCGAAAAGTCGGCCAGCACCCGCGCGCCAGGTGACCTCCGCCTCGTTCTTGCCGAAGAACACCTGGGAATTCGGCCCGAACCCCTCGCCCTCGATGTCGATCTCGTCGCCGCCGACCAGCGGCCCGCGGTCCGGCTGGACCTTGTGGACGTTCAGTCCGCCGATGCTCTGGCTGTCGCTCTGGCCATCCGCAACGGCGTCTTTGGTGCTGGTGCCGGGCTCTGGGTCGCCTGAGCAGGCAGCGATCATGACCAGCCAACCGAGTCCGCCGCATCCGAGTCCGAGCCCTGGCAGCCAGCGCAGCGCGCGGCGCGCGGCCCGTTCGGTCGGGACAAGGCGTCTCTTCATGCCGGTGTCTGGGCGCATTCCGTCTCGACCTCGCCGCCGTCGCGGCTCCGGAGCCCCCCGAGGCACTTCGCGAGGCTACGGGATCCGTCAGCGCATGCCAAACTTGCGCGCGCCGCCTGCCGATGCAGCCAGGGCGCCGCACCTCAAGCAGCCATCGGGTGCTGAGAAGCGCGAGGGCGCGGCTAGCGGCCGGGGGGCTCCGCCGGCAGCGGCGACAGCGCGAGCGGGGTCTCCGCCGGCAATGCTGCCAGCCACGCGGCGCGGTCCAGCCAGGGACCGGCGGCGCCGGCCAGTCCGCCGAGCGCCGTCAGCAAGCGCCGCCCATCGGCCTCGGCGCGCCCCTGCGCTGTGCCACCGGCAGCCAGCGTCGACCCGTCGTCGGCTGGAGCGGCGCCGACGAGGCCGAGCGCGCGGGCAGCCGAGACCAGCCGAGCCCCGATCATCAACTCGAAGCCGGGCTTGGGCAGCAGCACGACCTCGGTGTCTTCGGGGTCGTCGAGGTCGGCGCGGGTTCGGACGTCTGCGATCGCCTCGAGCAGGCCGGCGCGACGATCGATGAGGCGCATCAGCAAGGCCTCGTCGCCCAGCCAGATTCGGCCCTCGGCCACCGCCGGCATCGCATCGAGGCCGATCTTGCGGCGCTCGGCGACCAGGCGCAGGAACATCTCGTAGTATCGGCGGAGCGAGCCGCGCACCCGCTCGAGATCCGCCGGACTCCAGGGCCGCAAGGCGCTGGTGGCGTCAAAGCCCGGGCCCTGGCCGAAGGGATGCGCACCGACGCCAAGCCGCGCCAACAGGCCGGAGATCTCGGGCTTGGCGACCCAGATGCCGATCGAGCCGGTGACGGTCGCCCGATCGGCGAAGATCTTGTCGGCGCCTAGCGAGAGCCAGTAACCGCCGCTGGCCGCCGCCGACGCCATCGACACCGCCGTCGGCGTGCGCTCGGACAAGCGCAGCAGGCCTTCGCGCATGAGATCGCTGCCATAGACGGCACCGCCGCCGCTGTCGACGCGCACCACCACACCGCGAATGGCGCTGTCTTCGCGCATCGCTTCGAGCTGCCGCGCCACCGCCGTGCCGCCGACCTGGGTGCCGCGCAAGCCCTTGCCGCCTTCACCGTCGACGATGTCGCCTTGCAGGCCCAACACGACGACCCGCTCTCGCTTGCCCCACCGGCTCCGGCGCCAGTGGACGGGCGAGTAGAGGCGCAGGCTGCTGCCCGCTGCCAGCCAGCCGTCCTTGCGCAGCGCCTTCTCGAAGCCCTGGGCGCTTTGCACGTCATCGATGAGGCGGGCGGCGCGCGCGGATTCCGGCTCGACCACGCCCTTTGCCAGTGCAGCGTCGACGTCCGTGGCCGTCAGGCCGCGTCCGAGCGCTACCGCCTCGCGAAAATCCTGCCAGCGCCGCTCGACGTGGCGCCGCAAGGTGGCGCGCAGGGGCTCGGAGGGGGCGTCGCTGGTCAGCAGCTCCGGCGCGCTCTTGTGGTCGCCAAAGCGGACCGCTTCCACCCGAACGCCGAGCGCCGCCAGCGCCGTGCCGAGGCCGATGAAATCCGTACCGATGCCGCGCGCCGCCATCGTGCCAGCCGGGGCCAAACCGATGCGCTGCGTCGCCGCCGCCACCATCAGCGCCCGTGTGCCGTAGCTGGCGGCGTAGCTGGCGGTCCGCTTGCCGGCGGCGCGGATGCGGCCGATGACCTCGCGCAGCTCCTCGACTTGCGCCCAGCTCAGCTCGGGGTCGTCGAAGCGGAACACGACCGTCCTGACCACCGGATCGTCGACCAGAGCGTCGAGGTCGAGCAGCAGCCGTGCGAAGCCTTTGCCACCGCCGTGCTCGTCCAGGCGACCTGCGAGCGGCACCAGAACCGCCTCAGCGCCGGGCCGGGTCAGCGAGGGCGGCACGTCGCTCGACCAGCGCGCGCCGAGCATCAGCGTCGGCGGCCCGCTCTTGTCGCCGCCCGGCTCCACGGCCTGTCCGGACCGCAAGCCGGCTTCCACGCCGAAGTTGGCAAAGCCGAGGTCGATCTGCAGCGTCGTCTGCAGCTCGTCGACGGCCCCGGGGCGCCCGCGGGCCGGCAAGCCGCGCAGCTGCAGCGCCACGCCGAGGCCGCGCAGGGGCTCACCGTGCAGGCTGAACTGCTGCCGCGTCATCTGGCCTGCGGCCAGCCACTCGACGTCGAAGGTGGCGGTGAGGCGGCGCGATCCGGCCAGCGGCCGCGCCGCGATGCCCATGGCGTAGCGCGTGCTCAGGGCGTCGCTGCCGGCCGCGCCAGCGTCGTCCGCGAAGCCGAGGCCTTGCACGGTCCAGCCGAGCGATACCCAGCTCCAGGGCCGAAACAGCACGCCGATGCTCGATGACCAGGGCGAGCTGCCATCGGCTGCAGCTGCCGCCAAGAGCCGCGTGCTGGCGCCGATTTGGACCCGGTCGCCGAGCCCGATGGCGGCGCCGAGGCCAAAGCGCGCAAGGCCCGCCCACGACGAGCCGGCGGCGTCATCGCCGCTGCGGTGCTCCAACGAGGCGCCCAGCCGCAGCGCCGCAACGGCGGTGCCGGCAAACGCGCCCCAACCGCTGCCGCCGAGATCGGTGTGGCGCCCTGAGGTCAAATTGCGACCGCCCATCGCGGTCTGCAGGCGCAGCTCGGTGCCCTCGACCTCGGCGAGGCCCGCCGGGTTGCTGACCAGCGACAGGGCGCCGCGCGGCATGGCGACGGGCTGCGGCGGCAGGGCGATGCCGCTGTCGGCCAGCGCCGCCTGGCCATGGGCCGGCGAGGGCGGCAGGCAAAGGGTGCCCAAGAGGAGGCCGAGCGCGGCCGCAGGGCGCTTGGAAGGTGCGCACCATCGCCAAGCACGCATGGTCGGGCTCCTCAGGCTGGACACGGCGCGGCTGCACCGGCGCCGACAGGCCCGCCTCCGCGGCTACCTGGCGTGGGTCAGGGCCATCAGCTTGAAATCATCGGCCGCTGCGCGGCGCAGCAACAGGCGATAGGACTTCACGCCACGGCAATCGAGCGTGATCTTGTAGAGGTCGCCCGCCGCGTGGACCGTGTACATCTGGCAAGCCAGCGCCGGCTTGCCGGCCCGGATCGCCGCCATCTTCTCGCGGTAGCTCGTCTCTTGCGCCTCATCGAGCTTGAGGAAGGCGCCGCGGTGGATGCCGAACAGGGTGGGGATCAGCGTAGACATCTCGGCGTGGACCTCAGCCGGGCCCAGATCGCGCAAGTAACGGGCGAGCTCGCCGCCGGTCAGCGACTGGCAGCCGGCCTCGCCGTTCAGATCGGCCTTGTACTCCCACGCGGGCGAGTCGACGCGCACGTCAAAGTAGACGCGCTCGCTGTCGAGCATCTTGCAGATGGTGGCGTGGTCGCCGGCGGCGAAGGCCCGCGAGTAGCTCAGGAAAGCGCGGGCAACCTCCGAGGCGACGGCCGTCTCCTCGGCGCTGGTCGGCGGCGCCGCGATGACCCCACCCTCAGCGGCCTTGGTCTCGGCGGGCTTCTCTTCGGCGGGCTTGGTCGCGGTGCCCCCGCCTTCAGCGCCCTCGCTGCCGCGCTGATCTTGGCCGGCGGCCCGGCGTTGCTCTTCAGCGGCTGCGTCGGCGGCGCGCTGCTCCGCCGCTGCCTTGCGCTCGGCGGCTTTGCGCTCTGCCGCGGCCTGATCGGCCTTGCGCTCTGCGGCCCGGCGCTCTGCGGCCTTGCGCTTCTTGGCCTCGGCAGCGGTCTCCTTGCCGCCTTCGGCGTCGGCGGGGGGCGCCGCTGCGGTCGCGGTGCCGGTCCCCTTGGCGCCCGGGCTGACTTCAGCCGGTGCCTCTGCGGTGCGGACGCACTTGGCGGTCCACAGGTGCTCGAACGACTTCTTCTCCTCTTCGCGAAACAAGGGGTTTCCGTCCGGGCCGAGCTCGCGCACCTTCTTTTTGGAGATCTTCTCAGCCGTTGTCGCCTCTGCCCCGACCACGGCGTCGCAGCCATGGCCCGACGCGACCCGCAGCAGCTGCTCGGTCGCCGGACCGCGCTCCGGCGTCGCGCTGTTGGACGGGACTTTGAGGTTGAGCGTCCCGATGACCTCGACCGGCTGGGGCAGCTCTTCCACCGTGGCCGCGGCGCGCACGACAGCGCCAAGCGGCAGTGGCCGATACTTCTTGGCACCCTCGGCGCGCATGAGATCAGCGCCGCCGCAGCCCGACAGCGCGCCCATGGCCAGGAGGGCTGCGAACCATGGCGCGGAACACACTGCGGCAGCCGCTGCCGACCGCACGGACGTCAAGCGCCACGTCGAATTCATCACCGCAATCCTGCCCATCACGCGATCCTCCGAACCGTGCGATCGCATGCGACTTGCGGCGTGCGATCCTATCCCCTTGGCGCATCGGTCGAGCCGACGAACCCCTGCGCCCAACGGGCCGGGGAGAATGGCGCGCCCACGCCATCAGGTCAACGGCGAAAAGGCATGGCGCATTCGACATCGGCGGCGTCGCTGGCGGGCGGCAGGGTACAGGCGAGGCGCACCCCAACGGCCGACTTCTCCGCGGCGTCTCAGGTCGGCCATGTCCGCGCGTGCGCTCATGGATGGGCCTGCGCGTCGTCAGTCGTCCGCGTTGACCTTGCCCGCACCGTCGTCTGCTGCCGCATCGCCACGGCGCAGCCGCCCCGCCGCCAGCCACGACAGCGCCTCCGCGCTCACGCGCAAGCCGTCGTGTGGCAGCTCTGCGCTCGCGATGGCGTCATCGCATAGGCGGTCGCCGAGCACAGGCCGCCGACGGTGGTAGAGATCGCGAACCTGGGCACAGACGAACTCCGGGTGGCCCTGGACGCCGACCACGGCGCCGCCCCGTTCGCCGCGCCAGACAAACCCTTGGTAGGGCGAGTGATCGTCGCGAAGCCACCAGCGGGCGCCCGGCGGAAGGGCGTGAACCTCATCCTGGTGGCTCTGCAGCAGCACCC
Source organism: Myxococcales bacterium (assembly GCA_947491025.1). Lineage (GTDB taxonomy): Bacteria > Myxococcota_A > UBA9042 > UBA9042 > UBA9042 > SXNM01. Next base: position 5,988 of record CANLIC010000002.1, on the reverse strand, counting down.
GCAGCGCGGACGGCTCCGCGGCGCCGCGATTCGCGTGCGCGATTGCGGTGTCGGAGTCGCCATCGTCACCGCCGTCGGCGCCGCCGACGGGCAAGCGCAAGAGCTGCCGCACCGCCACCGCGCCGACCTGCCAGCCGCGCGGGGCCCGGCCCACCGGCGCGCCCAGGGCGTGGGCGGCGAGTTGGTGACCGAAGCAGACGCCGTACAGACGCAGGTCGTGGGCTTGCAGGCCGTCGCGCAGCCACTCGCGCAGCGCTACGACCCAGGGCTCATCGCTGTCGGGGGAAGTCGCAGAGCCGGTGGTGACAAAGACATCGCAGGCGTCGAAGGGCGGCAGCGCACCGGCCCGGACGTCGAAAGCCGAGATCGTCGCCCGCCATCCGAGCGCCTCGGCGACCGCCTGGGCGTGGCCGCCGCTGCGCTGCAGGGCATCGCCGTGCGCGGTGCGATCGGGCTCGGGCACGTCATCGCAGAGCAAGACGCCGATTCGAATCGCAGGCTCCGCCGCCTCGTCCACCGCCGCCGGCCCGCCCTTGCCCATGTCGCCCTCCCGCCCCTGCACCCACGTCCGCCGCCCGTCGACGTCTGCTGCGTTGCGACTGCAGGCTAGCCCCGGGCACGCGACGGCGCTACCTTGGCCCACGACCGACCGCCCGCTACGCGGCTCGGGCAGGAGCCATGCCATGACCGCCCTTGGTGCGCAGAATCCGCGCGTCGCCAGCCCAACCGGTACCCAGCCCGCCCCCCACAGCCGCGCCTCGGCCAGCGCCTTGCCGACCGCCCGACTGCTGCGGGAGCGAAGCGAAGATCCTTCCACCGCTTTCGCCGATGCCAGCCTGTACGCGGCGAGGCGGCAACGCGTGCTGACCCTGGCGGGCCCAGGCGCCGCGATCATCGTCCCTTCGGCCCGTATCGCCGCCCGCAACAGCGACGTCGATCACGACTTTCGGCAAGACAGCGACCTGTACTACCTGACAGGTTTTGACGAGCCCGACGCGGTCGCTGTTCTGCGTCCAGGCCAGATTCCCGAGTTCGCGCTCTTCTTGCGGCCGCGTGACCCAGATGCCGAGACCTGGCATGGCCGGCGCTTGGGCGTCGAAGGCGCTGTGCAGCGGCTCGGCGCCGGAGCCGCCTGGCAGATCAACGAGTTGGACAGCCAGTTGCCAGGCCTGTTGGCCGGCACCGACACCGTCTGGCACACCCTTGGCCGTGATGCCGCCCTCGACCGCAGCGTCGTCGCCGCCGCCCAGCGCCATCGCCGGTTGCCACGCGGCCTGGAGCGCGGCCCGGATCGGCTGGTGGACCTGCGGGCGCTGCTCTCCGATGTGCGCATGATCAAAGGTGAGGCCGAGATTGCGGCGCTGCGGATGGCCGGCCAGTTGAGCGCCGAGGGCCACCACGAGGCGATGCGCCTCTGCGCGCCCGGCCGGTGGGAGTTTGAGCTGCAGGCCGCGCTCGAGGTGGTGTTCCGCCTCGGTGGCTCGCCGCGCAACGGCTACCCCTCCATCGTCGCTGGCGGCGACAACGCCACGATCTTGCACTACAACACCAACCGAATGCGCGTCCGCGACGGTGACCTGGTCCTGATCGATGCCGGCGCCGAGATCGGCTACCACACCGCCGATATCACGCGCTGTTTTCCGGTGTCGGGCCGCTTCTCGCCGGCCCAGCGCGACGTCTACGCCATTGTCCTGGCCGCCGAGGAGGCAGCCATCGACGTGACACGCGCCGGCCGCGCCTACATCGCCGCCCACGAGGTGGCGCTGAATGTGCTCGTTCAGGGGCTCTGCGACCTCAAGATTCTGCAGGGTTCCGTCGAGGAGCTGGTGGCGCAGGAGGCCTACAAGCCCTGGTACATGCACCGCACCGGCCACTGGCTGGGCATGGACGTTCATGACGTCGGCCTCTACGCGGAAGGCGGGGCGCCGCGTGTCCTGGCCCCCGGCATGGTCACCACCGTCGAGCCTGGCCTCTACTTTGGCATCGACGACGAGCGCGTGCCCGCGGCCCTGCGCGGCATCGGCGTCCGCATCGAGGACGACGTCCTGGTCACCGATGGCGCGCCCGACGTGCTGACCGTCGACTGCGTGAAGTCCATCGCCGATGTCGAAGCCATGTGCGCCGAGGCGCCCCGCTTCCTCCGCGGCTAGGCGCGCGCCCACTCGCCCCTGCGATCGCGATTCGGGGCGTGGCGCGCGATTCGCCACTCGGCCTCGACGCGCGCCGCCCCGAGGCGGTGGAAAACTGGCGTCCGTGCCTTCCCCGGGTAGCCTGCGGCAAGGCTCCCTGCGCGTATCCCTGCGCACGGATCCCGGCGCAGCGCGGGCGCTTGTGGAGGCGGCAATGGCTGGCGGGCAGGCGCAGGCGGCAGCGGAGTTCGGCGCAGGCGCCGCTTTGCCGTCGGCCGTGGAGCGCCCGATCGGCCGCTTTCTCGTCGGCGACCGCATCGCCGCGGGCGGCATGGCCAGCGTGCACGCCGCCCGCTGCCGCGACGCCAACGACCCCTTGGCTGGCCGATCGCTGGCCATCAAGATCTTGCACGCCCACCTCGGCGATGACGATGAATTTATTCGTATGTTCCGCGACGAGGGGCGGGTCGCGATGCTCCTGGAGCATCCGAACATCGTCCGCGTACACACCGTAGGCGAGGAGAACGGCGAGCACTACCTGGTCATGGACCGCATCGACGGCCGCAACCTCGCCAAAGTGCTCGAGTCGTTCCTCGGCGCACGCAAGCCCGTGCCACGCGCCGCGACCGTGGCCGTGCTGCGCGCCGTCCTGACCGCGCTCGACCACGTCCACACCTTGCCTGGCCGCAACGGCAAGTCGATGGGCCTCGTCCACCGCGACGTCAGCCCGCACAACATCCTCATTGCGTCGGATGAGCGCGTCCTCTTGGCCGATTTCGGCATCGCCCGCGGTGACCATCGCAGCGATCGCACGCGAACCGGGACGGTCAAGGGCAAGCTGCATTACATGTCGCCCGAGCAGGCGCGCGGTGGCCGCGTCGACGCCCGCGCCGACCTCTACTCTCTCGCTGTCGTCGCCTACGAGATGCTGACCAGCAAGCCACTGCTCGGCCCTGACGGCACCGCTGCGCTGCAAGCCCGCGTCGCCTCGGGTCAGATCGCGCTCGATGAGGCGGCGGTCGGCAAGCTGCCCGAGGATCTGCTGGCCTGGCTCACCCGCACGCTCGAACCCGAGCGCGACGCCCGCTACTCAGACGCCCGCACGATGCTGGAGGCGCTGGAGTCGACCCGCGTCGCCGCGGCCTCGCGCTTCAAGCCCGGGACCTTGATGCGGATGCTGGACGTCGCCGCCGATGCGGGCGCGGCGCCCAAGCCGCAGATGCTGTTCGCCTCGCGTGACCTGTCGACGCCGCGCAAGCCGCAAGATGCGCTGCCTTCTGGGTTGCTGTTGACGCCGCAGCGGCCGATCTCCGGCGTTTTCGTCGGCGCCGGCGCTGCGGGCCGCAGCGGCGCAGCGGAGGCGCTGGGCGAGGTCAGCGGTGTGCGGCGGCGATCGCGCGAGCTGGCTGGCGGACCGAGCGGCAGTCTGAGCGCCAACAACCCCATTCGCATCGCCGAGGCCGAAGAGCGTAGGGCCAACAGCCGCTTGCGACGCGATGCCGCCGTCGCTGACGGCTCCCAGCGACCCGGCGGACGCGGCGCTGGCAGCGACGCAGAGCTCGACCGCGGCGACCGCGGCAGGGGTGGCGAGGCCGCTCGGCGCGCGGAGGCCATCTCTCTTCGCGCCGCCGGTGCCCAGGAGGTCCCAGAGCGCAAGGCAGCTCCGACGCCCAAGCCGCCTGGTGCCGCGCCACGCGAGGGCGCAGACGACGGAGCGCAGTGGCCGGCGTGGCGCGAGCGCAGCGACGCCTTTGCGACCTTTGTGGCCTGGAGCTGCATCTCCGGCCTCTTCGTCGGCGTTCTGCTCGAGCTTTGGGACGCGCGACCGGTGCTGCCCAAGGTGCGCCGCGCCGCCATGGAGGCCGCCCGCGACGCGGTCTTTGCCGCGATCTGGGACGACGAGGCGAACGAGGCGTTGGCCGCTGGCGCTGGATTCGCTGACACGCCGCGCGCCTCCGCTTGGCCCGCCTCTGCGGCTGCTGACGAAGGCAATGCCGCAGTCGGCGCTGGCCGGGCGCGCGCCGCGCCGACGACGCCTGCTGGGCCATCGGTCAGCACGACGCGCCTTGCCAGTGGCGGCGGCGCGGCATCGAAGCCAACGCGGCCGGCCAGCGTCGCGCAGGCGCCGCGCAAGGTGCGCAACGACCAGTTCCTGCCGCGAAGTGCGCCGCTGCCGGAGGGCCTCGTGCCCATGGCCAAGTCCAAGGCGGCGCCGACCGCCGCGGCGCCGACCCCGGCCGCCCAAGCGCCCTCCGGCCCCAAACCAGCGTCCGAGCGGGCGGTCCCTAAGCTCCTACCGCGAGCCCCGGCCGCGCCAGCCCCATCGGCTTCGAATTCGCCGCGCCGCCCGGCCGTTGCGGCTGCGCCCGCGGCCGCCCAGCCGCCCTCCAGGCTCGCCACGGCGCCGCTGGTGCCCCGCGCTGTCGGGCCCATGGTGCCGCGCGAAGCGCGCCGGCAGGCGCCCTTGGCGCCCCTTCCCCGCAGTCTCGCGCTGGCCAAGCCCGACAAGCGCTGATCGCGGTGGGCACACGCCCGACGCTGCCGTGCGGCTGTTCGGTGTGATCCCGGCAGCCGCGCGTGACCGATGATGGGCGCTTCGTTGTACCAGAACCCGACGCGCCCGACTCTCCCCCGCACGAGGCGAGGAAAGCGCTTCGGTTGCGCCTCCACCACCCCTTCCATCTGACCCGCCGCAGGCGGATACATCAGGCGCGAATGGGTGCACCGCTCCGCGCTTGTGTCCTCGCAAATGAGCCTGTCCTTGCGGGCGCTTGGCTGCCGTACCGTCGCCGGCGGCCTGCTCCCAGGGCACGTGGCAAGCGCATCGGCGATGCCCGCGTTCGCTTCGCCTTGCCGTGCCCTCGCCACGACTCTACACTTGAGCCCGCAGCGGCCCGACGTGCCATGCGCCGTCGCAAGTTGCGGCGCTCAGCTCGAACCCGCACGTCCCAAGCCAACCGACCGGAGCACCCATGATCTCCAGCCTCTTCGCTTCCAACTCGGAGCTCTCGCTTCGCACCGGCGCCCTTGCGTTGGCGCTTTGCCTGCTGCTGGCGCCCGGCGTCGCATCGGCCGCGGGCTGGGAGTCGGTCGGTACCAAGCAGGGCGTGAAGGTGTGGCGCATGGAGGTGCCCGGCACCAACAAGCTCGCCTTCCGCGGGGAGCTGGTCGCCGACATCCATATCGCCAAAGTGCTCGCCACGTTTGGCGATGCGAAGTCGCGTCGCCACTGGGTCGATCGCTGGTCGGCCGACCAGGAGCTCGAGGTGCGCAGCAAGCTGGAGCGCACCTACTGGATCCGATTCGGGCTGCCTTTTCCCGTGAGCGATCGCGACTATGTGCTCTACACCAAGGCCGAGGTAGACGCTGGGCGCCGCCAAGTCATCGCGCGCATCAAGTCCGTCAGCCACCCCAACAAAGGCGAGGACGACTGCTGCGTCCGCGGCCTCGTCGCCCAGACGTACTACCGCTTCGAGGCGCTGCCTGGGTCCGAGAAGACGCGTCTCGTCGTCGAGGTTCAGACCGATCCCAAGGGCATGCTGCCGGGTTGGGTCGTCAACATGATCCAGAAGGATTGGCCTGTGAAGACGCTGACCGGGCTGGTCACCGCTGCGCGACGCCCGACCGTGACGCCCGCAGCCGAGTACGCCGATTGGCACACGCCGCCGGCGCCACGGGCCGCAGCGCCGACGCCGCCAGCCGTGGCGCCGACGCCTTAGTCCGCCTCTGGTGACGCCGACGGGGTCGCTGCTGCCGCTCCCAACGCGGCCGACGTTGTCGCCCGCACCACGTTGTCGCCCGCACCACGTTGTCGCCCGCACCACGTTGTCGCCCGCACCACGTTGTCGCCCGCACCACG
>CANLIC010000001.1 GCA_947491025.1 Myxococcales bacterium | reverse complement strand
TCGCCGAACTACGACACGCGGTGTACGACGCCGCAGCGTCGCGTCGGACGATCGTGCTACGAAAATGTGCAGCGCGCACGAACACAGCTAGCGATCGACGTGTGTTCTGGTTCTGGCGTCAGGGGCTGCCGATCTCCAATCGGATCTGGTGGGCACTGAACCCTCGCCCACTGCCGGTCGCAGGGTCATTGCGCCAGGTCGGTCACCTCGCAGGACGCCGCCTCTCACGGGTCAAAAGGCCACCGCGGCAGCAGCGGCGCGTACGCCATCCACGCCCGCAGCGGCGAGAGCCAGGCCACAGCCACCCAGATGGCGCATGCCCACATCAGGCGATGGGCGAGCCGGTGCGTCATGGGCGCGACGGCCTCACCCTCGACCGTCGTCAGCGCCGCGGGAGCCGGCGCCGGCAGGCGCGTGCCGCCGGGCCACAGCCGGCAGAACACCGTGAGGAGCAATATCACCTCGGGATCGAAGGCCGCCGCGAGGACCAGCATCGCGCCGTGCATCGCCACCAGCAGCGCCGCCGCTCCACGCCGGGCCATGCCGCCGACGCAGAGCCCGACGGCGCCGAGCTGGATGGCGATCGCCAGGGCAGCCAGCGCCGCCGCAATCGGCCGCGACCCGACCACGATGGCCGAGAGGTCGAGCCCGAGCGCGCTGTCGATCCAGCCGTCGATGGGCCGGAGGCTCAGGACAACGTGCCAGATGGCGCGGTGATCCCAGTCCAGGCCGTGGTGGGCCAGCTTGCTGAAGCCGGCCAGGACATAGCTGGCGGCGCACGCGGCGAGCGCACCGGCCTCTGCCAGCGCCTCGCCCCTATGCCGATCGCGGCCGAGGCCGGATTCGCGCGCCCAAAGCAGACCCAGCAACCAGCCGTAGAGGAAGAGACCCGGTTGAAACGGCTCCGGCGGCAACGAGCGAAAGGCACGTCCAGCGCTCTCTTCGGCGAGGTGCAGGGTCAAAAGCAGCAAGGCGCCGAGGCGAAGCGGCGCCCAGCCCCGCGCAAAGCCGAAGGCCGCCGCCAGCCCCAGCCCCACGGTCCCTGCCAGCACCTCGCCATGCAGCACCAGCCACTGATAGGGCCAGCCCGGCGCCACCGGCAGCAGGTCGCCCGCGTCTCGCGTCGCCAGCACCAGCAGGTGCAGCAGGTCCAGCGATGCGACCACGGCGATGGCCACCCTCAGCGGCGCGCGATCGCGACCGTCCCAAGGGCTGGCAAAGCGCAGCCAGGCGCCGACCGTCCTCACCGTGCCTCCCGCAGACCCTGGCAGCGCTGCAGCGGGCAATCCAGTGCGCTCACGCCATCAGGGCCCAAACGCCAGATGCGTCGGGCGATCACCACCGGCTCCAGCGGGGCGGCACCTGCGTCCCCGGAGGTCGCCCGCGCCCGCAGCGCGCCGGCGGCGTAGCGATCCCGCACCGCGTAGCGTTGGGTCTCTGGACAACCGGGCGGGGCCAGCCATGCCGCGTCCGGAGCGCCCTCGCAGCGCAGGACCGCGTAGGCGTCGAGCTCGTGGGCGGCGCCGCTGGCGTCGACGGCGATGATGCGGTTGGCGTCGTCGTAGACGTCCGAGTACATGTCGAACACGTAGAAGGGGTAGAGGTGGTAGACGCCCAGGCTGGCGGCGACAAAGGTGCCGAAGCTGAGGGCGGCGACCCGCCAGCGCGCGCCGTCGACCAGAGCAGCCGCCCAGGTCGGCTGCGCCGTCGCCGTTTCAGCCCAAGCGGCCGCTCCCGCCCGGCTCGTGGCGTCGCTGCTGTCGCCTCTCGCGCTTCGGTCCGCGCCTACGCCGCCTGCACGACGACTGCGCCAGCGCCACGCCACCAGCGACGCGGCAGCGGCGACGAGGATCGCCAGCCCGACGGCCTGAATCGGCCCGATCGCGTCGGCGGGGCGCATGGGGCCCTGCTCAGCCGGCGCGGCCCGCCGTTGCGGAGCCTCGATGACATAGCCCTGCGGCGCCCGGGTCAGCGACTCGGCCATCCTGTCGGTCTGCGGGCTCGACCCGGCGTCTTCGCCCGTGCGGTCACTGGCGCCCACCTCGGCGCTCAGCTCGCCGACGCTGAAGCCGGCGAGCCGCGCTGCCGCGACCTGCTGCCATGCACTCGGCGCCGGCGGCTCGGGCGCCCACACAAGCGACGGCGGACCCTCCGTCAGCGTCAAGACCGCGCTGCTGCACTTCGATGGCGAGTCGGTGGGGCCACAGGCGGTGATGGTCGCCTTGCCCGCCGCTACGGCGACGTCGAGGCGCTGCCACGGCGCGCCGGCCGCGTTCAAGGCCGCGTCCAACCGCTGCGCTCCCTCCGGCGTGACGACCCGCATGGCGTTGTACGCTTGCCTCCCGATGGCTCCCTCAGCAACCTAGCACCGGCGGCCCGAGGCTGCGACACCCGCAGGAGCCCCAGCGCCGTGCAGCGACCCGCCCTCGACCCACGTCTCCTGCAGGCCTACGAGCGCCACGATCAGGCCGAAGCGCGCGGCGAACGCGTGTACGCCGACCCCGTCACGGGCTTCGCAGTGCTCACCGCCACTTCCCACCGTCAGCGCGGCACTTGCTGCGGCTCCGCCTGCCGCCACTGCCCCTACGACTGGGAAAACGTCGACGCCACCCGCTTTGACGACGTCGGGCCGGCCCGACAGCGCCGCCGGGAGCTCGAGGCCGCCATCGTCGCGATGCGTGCCAGCAGCCCGCCTCGTCCGCTTCCTGACGCGTTGGAGCCGCCGGATTCGTGACGAGCCGCCCGAGCTTGTGTAGGCTACGCATCGCGCATAGGAGGCGCAGCCCATGTCGACACCGAACCGGTTCACCGCAGCCTCGCCCACGTTCACATCACAGCACTTTGCGATCACAGGGGTACGCCGCGATTCGGCGTCCAGTGCCACGTTCACGACCGGCGCATGGCTCGCGCTTTGCCTGGTCGCTGCGCTCAGCGCGTGTGGCGGCGACGACACCGTGGTCGGCCCCGACGGCCTGGCGACGGACGGCGCGGGCACTGGCGGCGATGGCGCAGCCGGCGACGGCCTGGTCGGCGGCGAGGACGGCAGCGTCGGCCCGAGCGACGGCGAGGACGGCAATGTCGGTGCGACCGACGGCGTGGCCGGAGACGGCGGCGCTGCAGACGGCGGAGACCCCGACGGCGGTGGCGGTGGCGACGGGTCCGCAACCGGCAAGGCCCTGGGTGAGACCTGCGCCGCGGCCAGCGATTGCGCCAGCGGCATCTGCGCCTTCGAAGCCGCCGGCAAGGTCTGCGCCAGCGCCTGCAAGGCCGACGGCGACTGCACGGCGGGCATGACCTGCGTCGCCAGTGACCCGCTCGACACCGCCAGCGCGACCGCCTGCGTCTCGCGGCGCCGTCACCAGTGCGCCCCGTGTAGCGCCGATGCCCAGTGTGAGGGCGGCTCTTGCGTGCTCTTCCCCGAGGGCAAGGGCAGCTACTGCGCGGGACCCTGCGCCGTCTCGGCCGATTGCGGCGCCGGCGCAACCTGCGCCGACCTGCCCAGTATCGGCAAGCGCTGCTTGCCCACCAGCGGCAGCTGCACCTGCACCGCGCTCGCCATCTACAAGAAGTCACAGACGATTTGCCAGATCGTCAACACCATCGGCGCCTGCAACGGCGAGCGATCCTGCAGCGAGGCCGGGCTCTCGGAGTGCAAGGGCCAGCAGGCGGTGAGCGAGCTCTGCAACGGCGGCGACGACGACTGCGACGGCAAGACCGACGAAGACGTCCAGGCCGATGCCTGCAGCAACCAGAACGACGCCGGCGTCTGCAAAGGCAAACAAACCTGCGACGCTGGCAAGATCGGCTGCGACGCCGCGACGCCCGCCGCCGAGGCGTGCAATGCCAAGGATGATGACTGCGACGCCCAGACCGACGAGGGCTTCGTGAACACCGACAACGCCGGCGGCGCCGACTGCGTCGACGACGACGACGACGACGACGGCACAGCCGACCTGGCCGACAACTGCACGCTGACCGCCAACAAGGACCAGTTCGACACCGACAAAGACGGCGCGGGCGACGCCTGTGACGACGACGACGACGCCGACACGATCAAGGACGCGCAGGACAACTGCCCCATCATCGGCAACGTCGACCAGCTCGACACCGACAAGGACGGCGCGGGCGACGCCTGCGACGACGACGATGACGCCGACACCATCCTGGACGGCGTGGACAACTGCCCGCTGCTGACCAACAAGGCGCAGCTCGACACCGACAAAGACACCAAGGGCGACCTCTGCGACGACGACGACGACAACGACAGCGTCGCCGACCTCGCTGACAACTGCACGCTGACCGTCAACAAGGACCAGCTCGACACCGACAAGGACGCGCTGGGCGACGCCTGCGACGAGGACGACGACGGCGACTCCTTCGCCGACGCCAAGGACAACTGCCCGCTCGTCGCCAACAACGACCAGCTCGACACCGACAAGGACGGGGCGGGCAACGCCTGCGACGAAGACGACGACGCCGACACCGTCATCGACCTCGCCGACAACTGCACGCTGACCGCCAACAAGGATCAGCTCGACACCGATGGCGACAAGCTCGGCGACGCCTGCGATGACGACGACGACGGCGACCAGGTCGTCGACCTCTCTGACAACTGCACGCTGACCGCCAACGCAGAGCAGAAGGACAACGACGGCGACAAGCTCGGCGACGCCTGCGACGACGACGACGACGACGACAAGGTCCTGGACGCTGTCGACAACTGCCCAACCGTCGCCAACGTCGACCAGGCAGACAACGAGAAAGACAAGCAGGGCGACGCCTGCGACCTCGACGACGACAACGACGGCAAGGCCGACAGCGAAGACAACTGCCCGCTCTTCGTCAACGCGAAGCAAGAGAACAACGACAAGGACGCCAACGGCGACGTCTGCGACGACGACGACGACAACGACAACGCCAAGGACGCCATCGACTGCGCGCCCTTCGACGCCGACGTGAAGCCCGGCAACCCCGAGATCTGCAACGACAAGGACGACAACTGCGACAACGAGGTCGACGAAGAGGACGCCAAGGGCTGCAGCAAGCTCTGGTTCGACAAGGACAAGGACGGCTTCACTGGGCAGCAGCAGAGCAAGTGCCTATGCAAGCCGACCGGGTTCTTCACCGTGGCCGACAAGGACTCCGCCAAAAAGGATTGCGACGACAACGTCTTCGAGATCAATCCGGGCGCCAAGGAGGTCTGTGACGGCAAGGTCGACGAGAACTGCGACGGCGCAACCGACGAGGACGGCGCGACCAAGTGCGTCAACTACTACGTCGATGAGGACAAAGATGGCTACGGCGTAGGCGCCGCCACCTGCAAGTGCACCAAGCCGGCCTCAGGCTTCGCGACCGCGGCAGGGGACTGCTACGACAAGAACGCCGAGGCCAAGCCTGGCCAGACCGCCTGGTTCACCAAGCACCGCGGTGATAATTCCTTCGACTACGACTGCAGCGGCAAGCCCGACCTGCGCTACACGACGAGCGGCAAGTGCGGCGGCCTCTTATTTGTCTGCAACAGCACCACCGCCGGCTGGGACGTCGCCACCGCGCCCGCTTGCGGCGCCGCCGCCAAGTGGCTCAACTCGTGCTCTGGCATCGCATGCAGCAACAAGGCGCTCGTCGACCGCACCCAAGAGTGCCACTAGCCGCTCGGCTCCGACTGCCAGCGTGAGCGCCTCGCCCATCGCCGCGTCAGGGCCGCATGTCGGCCGGCTGGCACCAAGCCCCACCGGCGTGCTGCACGTCGGCAACGCCCGCAGCTTGCTCTGGGCGACTCTGGCCGCAAGGAGCCGGGGCGGGAAGTTGCCGCTCCGGGTTGAGGACCTGGTGCCTGGCGCCCACGAGCAGATCGCCCAAGTGCTCGCCGACCTGCAGTGGCTGGGCCTCACCTGGGACGACCCGGGCGCGCTGGTCGGTCGCCGCGACCCGGCGGAGTATGGCCCCGAGCTCGAAGGGCTGCCGGCGTTCGTCCTGCAGAGCGATCGCGCCGGTCTGCACGCCGCACTCCTCGACCGCCTCGTCCGCCGTGGCGACGTCTACCCTTGCGTCTGCACGCGCAAGGACATCGACGCTGCCGCGCGCGCCCCGCACGCCGAAGACCGGGCCACCCGCTACCCCGGCACCTGCCGCGGCCGCTTCCCCGACCTCTCGGCCGCCCTGCGTTTCGAGGCCGCCCGCGCCGCCCGCGCCGGTCACTCGCCCCTCGGCGCCGCCCTTAGAATGCGTGCCGAGGGCGGCGTTCTGCGCTGGTACGACGACATCCTCGGCCCGCAAGCCTGTGACGTGAAAGCCGATAGCGGCGATTTCGTGGTCCGGCGCAAGGACGGCACCCCTGCCTACATGCTCGCCGTGGTCGCCGACGACCGCGCCATGGGCATCACCGAGGTCGTGCGCGGCGACGATCTCGCCGAGGTCACGGCCCAGCAGCTCCTGGTCCATGCCGCGCTGGCCGGCCTCGACGCCGGTCAGCCGCGCGCAGCCGACGCCGACCCCGCGCTGACGCCTGGGCTACCGCGCTTCTGCCACGTGCCGCTGGTCTTCGGCGACGACGGCCGTCGCCTCGCCAAGCGCAACCGCAGCCTGCATGTGCAGACCTTGCGGCACGAAGGCGTCGACCCGCGCCAGCTGCGCGCCTTCCTCGCCATGTCGTTCGGCCTGCCAGCTGAGGACGACCTCGGCGCCTTGGCCGACGCCTACCGCCAGCGCTTCGGTGCCTCCGACTTCGCTGAAGCGCGCTCCACCGACGCGCTGCAACCCATCGTCTTCGACATCGCCGAGCTAGAGGCGTTGCGCAGCGGCAAGCTCCCGTCCCTGTGCCGGATGCCCGCGCCCTAGACGCAGCCCGGCACGGCCACCAGGGGCGACACGTCCGGCGCGTTCCAAAGGATTCGCGTGCGCCCCATGTGCTTCCGCGGAGCCGCGATGCGCTGTAGACGGCGGCTCGAGGGCCGCAGCAGGCGCTTGCCGGCCTAGTAGTCGGAGAGCGCGTAGCGGCCAGCGGCCACGGTCGTCGCCGCCACCTGACGCTTCCAGGCCACGACATTGCCCGGCAGATGGGCCGAGAGGCGATTCAAGCGCTCCGCCCAGGGCGTCAGCGCCTCACCTTCGTACATCGCCTCCAACTGCCGCCAGGCGCTGACCACGCCGCGATCGAGCGCCTCGGCGGCGGCGATCAGGCAGATCGCCACGGCGTCGCCCTCGGCCTGCGCACCGCGCTTGGCGATGCGCTGCTCGGTGCGAGCGATGGCCGAATCGACGGCGTAGCAGTCGATGATGAGATTCGCCAGCGCGATCAACGCCTCCTGCTCCTTGTCGAGGCCGACCCCGTGCTTGTCGGTCGCAGCCTGGAAAATGGTGAGGGCGATCCACTTCAGTCGCTGCAGCGCCCAATGCGCCCGTTGGAGGCCGGGCTCCGGCAGCTCGGGCACGCCGTCGCCGCGCGAGCGCGCCTCGAGGTCGGCCATGGCGGCGTCCACCGAGAGCCGGCCCTGCATGATGCGCTTGACCAGGGTGCCCGGCACAAGCAAGCGGTTGATCTCGTTGGTCCCTTCGAAGATGCGGTTGACGCGCGCGTCGCGGTACATCTTCTCGACCGGGTAGTCCTCGGTGAAGCCGTAGCCGCCGTACCACTGGAAGGCGCGGTCCGTGATGCGATCGAGGGCCTCGGAGGAGTAGACCTTGCTGATCGACGACTCGATCACGTACTCCTCGACGGCCGCCATCGTGGCGCGGGTGTCGAGCGGATCGGAGGCGGCGATGCGCTCGTCGATCATGCCTGCGATGCGGTAATTGAGGGACTCGCCGAGGTAGATCTGCACCGTCGAGTCGGCCACCATCTCGCGGATGGCACCGAAGTCAGCGACCGCCGTACGGAACTGCTTGCGGTCCTTGGCGTAGCCCAGCGCGTCCGCCAACACCCGCTTGGCGCCGCCGATGACGCTGGCGCCGAGCTTGAAGCGCCCGAGGTTCAGCGTGTTGAAGGCGACCAGGTGGCCCTTGCCGACCTCGCCGAGCACGTTGCCCTTCGGGATCTTGGCGCCGTCAAAGATCAGCTGGCAGGTCGAGCTGCCGCGCAGGCCCAGCTTGTGCTCTTCACCGCCGTGGCTGAAGCCGGCCGTGCCGCGCTCGACGATGAAAGCCGTAAACTTGTCGCCGTCCACCTTGGCAAACACGATGCCGACGTCCATCCACGCCGCGTTGGTGATCCACTGCTTGGTGCCGTTCAGCACGTAGAACTCGCCGGTCTCATCGAGCACAGCGCTGGTGCGGGCGGCGAGCGCGTCGCTGCCGGAGCCGGGCTCGCTGAGGGCGTAGCAACTCACCAGCTCGACAGAGCCGATCTTCTCGGCGTAGCGCTTCTTCTGCTCGTGCGTTCCGAACAGGAGCAGCGGTGCGAGCCCGATGCCGCAGTGCGCACCATAGCTGACCGAGAAGTCGCCGTTGGCGCCGAGCTTCTCGCACAACAGCAGGGCCGTGCGCTTGTCGCTGCCGAGACCACCGTAGGCCTCAGGCACCTCGACCAGGCAAAAGCCGAGCTCGCCGGCCTTGCGCAGCACTGCCACCATCTCCTTCTGCGCCTTGCCGTCCTTGGATTCGAGGCGGCGCTCGCGCGGAATCACCTCCTTCTCCATGAAGCGCTGCGCCTCGCGGGCGACGCCGCGCTGCTCCTCGTCAAAGGCCTCAGGGGCAAAGATCGGGCGCAACCCCGCAGGCTCCACCAGGAAAGCGCCGCCGGGCGCAGCGAGTCCGCTCTGACCCAAGGAATCGCCCGCCATCTCGACCTCCTGCCTTTGCCCGCCCACGCCGCCTGCCGCGACACCCCACCCGCCGCAGCCGGGCCATCTGCCCAGCCCCGCCGTAGGGGTTACCAACGTAGCGCCGCGCGGTCTTGCTTTCAATCGTTCGACCGCTGCCGCAGGGCTGACGGAATTCCTCCGCCAGCGAAGGGCCGAGGCATGACCCTGGCTGGCCCGGGCGCCCGTCGGGCCGCCTTGCCAAGCGACTGGGGGCGCCTACTCTGAGGCGGGTGGGGTCGGAGGTACGCATGAGGACGCTGATTGGGACGACGCGCGGTGGCGCGGCGGTGGTGGTGGTCGTGTCGCTGGCGATCGCGGCCTGCGGCGCAGAGGACGGATCGTCCGGCGCGGGCGGAGCGGATGTCGCTGGCGATGGCGGTAACATCGTCGATCCGGACGCCAAGGACACCGGTGGCGGCGTCGACAGTGCAGGCGGCAATGACAGCGGCGACAGTGGCGGCGGCGACAGCGGCGGCGGCGACAGCGGCGGCGGCGACGGTGGCGGCGGCGGCGATGGCGGTGGCAGCGATGCCGGCGGCATCCCGAGCGCTTGGACCGCCTGCACCGTCCACAGCGACTGCGTCCCGGTCGAGCTCGCGTGCTGCGACCACTGCAACGGCGGCAAGCTCGGCGGCTTCCACAAGTCGCACGCCGTCGAGGCAAAAAAGGCCCTCGCCGCGAGCCCCTGCGACAACGTCGCCTGCACCGAGATGGCCTGCGGCCCAGCGGTGGCCTGGTGCGAAGCCGGAAGCTGCGCGGCGGGACCCGACCCAGCCTTCGGCGGAGGCTGCGCCGCGCTCACCGAAGCGCAATGCGGCAAGACTTCGAGCTGCCAGCCGATCTTCGCCTCCGAGGCCGCCTCCGCGTGCAACGGCGGCAAGCCCGTCCAGTCCTACCAGGGCTGTGGCGACGCCAACGTCACCTGCGGCGGGGCGCTGACCTGCGCCGCCAATCCAAAGACCGGTAAGCACTGGGTGTTTTCGTCGACCTGCGTCGCCAACGACTATCAAGTCGTCGACTACGAGGCCTGCTGCCCACCCTCCGGCGGCACCTGCGACCAGGGCGCGGCGGCCAAGATCGGCAAGTTCTGCCTGCAGCCGCAGGCTGGCAGCGGCGGCCTCCAGCCGGGTGGCGCCTTTGACGTCGTGATGTGGCCCGAAGGCTGCATGTCGAGCAGCTGCACGAAGGTACACTCGGCGAGTTGCTCGGCCGCCATCGACGCCGCCGGCGCGCTGATCGTCTCAGGCGGCATCTGCCTCGAAGGCACCGGCGGCGGCGGGCCTTGCACGGCAGACTGCGGCGGCGGGGGCTTCGCCAAGTGCGCCGCGCCCAAGCTCGCCAAGGGCACCTACGTCGCCAAGCTCGGCGCCCTCAGCCTCAGCTTTGAGGTTCCCTCGCCCGCCGAGGCCAATCTGTGCGCCGGCACGCAGTGGTGAAGGGCCGCATCAGCTGTTCCGGCGCTCGCATCCTTCGTCTGGCGTCGAGCTAGCGGACGCCGAGCTGAATGCTGCCGTCGGCGGCGAGGAGGACCTCGCCGGCAAAGCCGCGCATGCAGTGGTCGCTCGACATGCTCTGACCGTAGGCGCCCGCCGGCGCCAGGGCGACCAGCTCGCCCTCTTGGAGCGCCGGCATCGGCCGCTCGCGGGCGAAGACGTCGTTGGCCTCGTTGATGTTGCCGGCGATGTTGGCCAGGCCAACGGGCTCGGCCAGCGGCGCTCGCAGCGGCACGATCGCCAGCGGGATGCCATAGTGCGCCGCGAAGACGTTGATGTTGTGCCCCGCGTTGAGGCCGATCCAGCGCACGCCCCGGCGCACCTCGACCGTCGTCACCTCGCAGATCAGCACCCCGGCGCTCGCCGTGACGTAGGTGCCGGGCTCGCAGACGATGGTGCGACCCGTCGGTGCCAAGTGTTTGCGCAGCAATTCTGACCAAATCGCGGGGGTGAGCGGGTCGTCATCGGCGCGGTAACGCCAACCGAGGCCGCCGCCGACGTCGAGGATCTTCACCGACGGGATGGCGCGCGCCACCTCGGCCATCTGGGCGAAAGCGCTGCCGAGATCGTCCGCAGCCGAGCGCGGCATGGCCCAACCGGCATGCACGTGCAGCTCATCGACCTCGAGGCCGAGCCCAGCGGCGAAGCGCGCGACCTCTTCAGCTTCATCGAATGCGAATCCGAACTTGCTGTCACCATAGGACAACTTCGGGTCAGCGCGCCAGCCGACTTTGACCTTGGGGTCGAGGCGCAGGCCCACCCGGCGCGCGTCACCGCGGGCGCCTCGGCGATCGAGCTCCGCCGCCCAACGCCTGAGCGCCGATCGCGTGTCGAGGTTGACGTGCGGACCGGCGTCAGCGACGCGTGCCAGGTCCCGGCTGCTGAGGTTGCCGGCCGTGAAGCTGATCTCCGACGGTGCGAAACCGTGGGCCAACGCCCGCTCGACCTCGCGCGGCGAGCAGGTGTCGAGGCCGAGGTCGCCTTCGCGTCGCATCACATCGAGCACAGGCCCAAAGCGGTTGCACTTCATGGCGAAGTAGATCTTGTTGGGCGCACCGGTGGCCTGCAGCGCCGCACGAAGCTCGCCGAGGCGCCGCCGCAAAGTCACCTCGCTGTGGACATAGAGCGGCGTACCGTGCGCCTCCGCCAACGGCGCCAATGCCACGCCATCGAGCGCCAGGCCGCCGGCCGTCTCCGACAGGCCGTCGCTCATCCACCAGCGGTCTTGGTCCAGAACCTCAGGGCTCGTCGTCGCCTTCGATGACATCGGCAGCCTCTCCTGGGGCCAAAAAGGGCCCGCAAGGGCCGCTACGTGCGCGCTTTCGTCGCCTCCGTCAAGCGGCTCCGCTCGACCGCCGACGCCGACCGCAGGCCGAAGCGCCAAGGCGCAAGTCGGCCCGCCGGGGCATTGCCCTGAGGGCCCGCTTGCCGCGATCATCCGCCGGTGAGGGCACGTCTGCCCTCAGGAGGCCGCCATGTCCCAAGTCCACTCCGATCGGCGATGGCCGCCGCAGCCTCCAACGGTGCACACGACGCCGCGCCGAACCGCCATGGCCGGGCAGGGCGCCATCGATGCTGCGCCATGGTCGGCGAGCGCTGCACTGTCCCTGGTCGCGGCGCTGACGCTTGGCCTCGGTTCTGCCTGCGCCCGCCCGCCCGCACCTGCGCCGTTGCCAGGGCCAGGCGCGGCACAAGCCGTTACGCCACCATCCGCGCCGCCCCACGCCGTCACGCCCGGCGCAAGCCCACCAGCGCCCGCGCCGGCCTTGGCCGCGGCCGTCACGCCCAGCGCCGCCGAACTGGGCCCGCCGCTAACGACCTTCGCGCTGCCGCTGGCCGCCGCTGGCAAGGGCGGTGCGGTGGCCACCGCGCACCCGCTGGCGACGCGCGCCGCCGCCCAGGCGCTCTATCGTGGCGGCAACGCCGTCGATGCCTTGGTCGCCGCCAGCTTCACGCTCTCGGTGGTGGTTCCCCAATCGACCGGCATCGGCGGCGGCGGCTTCGCCATCGTCGTGCCGCCACCAGCCCCGCCGGCCAGCAAGGCGCCCGCTGCTGGGCAGACACCGCCGACGGCCGCCCAGGCGCCCGCTGCCGAGCCGAAAGCGCCGGTCGCCGCGCTGCCAGCGCCGTCGGCAGCGCCGAACGGGGCCGAAGAGGCCAGCGTGGCGGGTGCTCCTACAGCCTGGGATTTCCGCGAGACGGCGCCCCTCGACGGCCTTCTGGCGGACTATCTCGACGCCGATGGCCGGCCGATCGCGGGTCGCTCGACCCGTCACGGCATGGCCGTGGGGACGCCTGGACTGGTGGCGGGTCTGTGGGCGCTGCACCAGCGCTACGGCAAGCTGCCCTGGGCCGAGCTGCTGCAGCCGGCGATCGACGCAGCAGATCGGGGCTTTGCGCTCGGTGAGGACGTCCCCGCCGCCTTCGCCGCCGAAGCCGCGAACCTCGACGAGACCGCCCGCGCGTTGCTGGCGCCCGGCGGCCGGCCTCTGCGCCAAGGCGACGTCCTGCGCCAGCCGGCCCAAGCCGAGACGCTGCGCGCCATCGCCAAGGGCGGCGCGGATGCCTTCTACCGAGGGGAGATCGCCGGCGACATCGTTGGCACCGTCCGCGCCCGCGGCGGCAAGCTGACGCTGCGCGACCTCCAGAGCTACCGCGTCCGCGAGTTGCCGCCGTTGGAGGGCCCGGTCTTCGGCGCCAAGGCGCTGACGATGCCGCAGCCCAGCGCAGGCGGCGCCCAGCTGCTCGCGATGGCCGAGCTGCTGCAGCGCTGGTCGCCCGGCGCGACGCCCAAGGGCCGTGGCAAGACCGAGCCCCGGGTGCTGACGGCCACGGAGGCCCACGCCCTCGCTGAGGCGATGCGTGCCAGCTTCCTGTTGCGCTTCGAGTTCTCCGGCGACGACGAGCGGAGTGCCCGCCGCCTCGACGACGTCTACCCGGCCAAGGCGCGCCTGGCGCTCGCCCGCCGCTATGACCCGCGGCGCGCCAGCGATCCGCCGCCGCCCGCCGCCGACCGCGCCGGCGAGCGCCACGACAACACCAGCCACATCAGCATCATCGACAGCGACGGCCTGGCGGTCGCATCGACCCAGACCATCAACCTGTGGTTCGGCGCCGGCATCGTCAGCCGCCGCACCGGCATCTGGCTCAACAACGAGCTCGACGACTTCTCCTACGCCGACGGCGCCAGCAACGCCTTCGGGCTTGCCGCCAGCCGCGCCAACCGCTTCGCCCCCGGCAAACGGCCTGTCAGCTCGATGACCCCCACGGTGCTGCTCGACGCACGCGGAAAGGTCGAGGCTGTCGTCGGCACGCCGGGCGGCACCCGCATCCCGACTACAGTCCTGCAAGTCCTCTACCGCCAACGGGTCTTGGGCCAGGACCTCGCAGCCGCTGTCGCCGCGCCGCGCCTGCACCACCAGGCGTTGCCGCACGAGATCTGGCTGGAGCCAGAGGGCTCGGAGTGGGCCTTCGGCTTGCAGGCGCTCGGCCACCGCACGGTCGAGAAGGCGCGCTGGTGCAACGTCCAGGCCGTGGGCCGCCTGGGTGATGGCCAGTGGCAGGCGGTGGCAGATCCGCGCGGTGAGGGCGGCGTGATGGTCGTGCCCTGAGCGCGGCCATCCGCGGCTCGATTGCCCGCAAAGGCGCGCCGCCGCTCAGGGCGAGGCTGGATCAGGGGCGCCAGACGTTGCGCGCCCTTCGGCGCCGGGGCGGCAGCTAGCGCTGGATCCCGGCCGCCTCCTCAAGCATCTCGAGCGTGACGGACTTTGGCCGCTCCAAGGGCATGCCGAGCGCGCGGTCCCAGATCAACTGGGCGCAGACACCCATCGCGCGCGAGACGCCGAAGAGGACCGTGTAGAAGTCCTGCTCCTTGACGCCGTAATAGACCTGCAGCGCGCCGGAGTGAGCGTCGACGTTGGGCCACGGGTTCTTGGCCTTGCCCTGCTCGAGCAGCACGTCCGGCACGATTTCGTAAAGCAGGTGGACGATGCGCACCACGGGGTGGCTGCCCATGCCCTTCTGCAGCGAGTACTCGCGCTGGGCGAAGTAGCGGGGATCGGTCTTGCGCAGCACGGCGTGACCATAACCCGGGATGACGCGGCCCGATTTCAGGGTGTCCCAAGCGTATTGCCGCACCTCCGCCGGGCTCGGGTTGCTGCCGAGCTGCTGCATCAGCTCCTCGACCCACTTCATGCACTCCTGGTTGGCCAGGCCGTGCAAGGGTCCGGCGAGGCCGTGCATGCCCGCCGAGACCGACAGGTAGACGTCCGAGAGCGCCGAGCCAACCAGGTGCGCGGCGTGCGCGCTGACGTTGCCGCTCTCGTGGTCGATGTGCAGCAGCAGGTACAGGCGCATCAGGTCGTGGTAGCCGACGTCGGAGATGCCCATCATGTGCGCGAAATTGGCGCCCCAGTCGAGGTTCGGGTCGGCGGGGATGATGCGGCCGTCGTGGAAGCTGCGGCGGTAGATGAACGCCGCCACCGCCGGCAGGCGCGCGATCAAATCCAGCGAGTCCTCGAGCGTCGGCTGCCAGTAGCCACCCTTGGGCAGGGTGCCCGCGCCATAGCGGGCCGCAAAGGTCGAACTGCTCTGCATCGCGGTGATCGCCATGCAGAATTGGGTCATCGGGTGGGTGTCGCGCGGCAGGGCACGGAGCACGTCGTAGATGTGGGGTGGCACCGCGGCACGGGCTCGCAGATCGCCTTCCAACTCCTGTACTTGCGCCGCCGTCGGCACCTCTCCGGTCACGAGCAGCCAGAACAGGCCCGTCGGGTACGGCTCAAGGCCCGGCGCTGGCCGAGGCAGCAGCGCCTGCACCTCGGGGATGGTAAAGCCCCGGAATCGGATGCCCTCTAGCGGGTCGAGGTAGCTGGTGTCGCAGACCAGGGCTTTCAGATCGCGCATGCCGCCGATGGTAGCGCCGACCGTGACGGGCCCGAGATCGACCTCGCCGTGGACCTTGTTGAGCGTCTTGATGCGCTCCTGCCAGCCCGGGATTTGCAGCGCCACTGCCTGTTCTAGGGTCGTCATCGCCGCCTCCACGCCGCCGGCTGCGCCGACGGCTCCCCCCTGCCAAGCCGCTGGGGTGCCACGGTCTACCTGTGAGGGCCCACGCGGTCAACCGCGTCCGGGAGGCGGCGGCAGAATCGCGTCGGGCGCCGGCGCGGGCGGCCGACTTGCTGGCGCCGGCGCAGCCTCGGGTGCGGCGGGCGGCGGGGACGGCATGGCGCCGCAGCCGACCGAGGATAACGCGCACCCTGGGAGGCCGAGCTCCTGGGCGCGCTTGTCGCGAACGCTCCGCAGCTTGGCGAGGCGCGCCGAAAGCCGCTGCAACTCAGCCGCTGGCGCACCTGGACCGTCTTGCTCGAGCTGCGCCGCGGCGGCCTCGAGATCGCCTTGCTCGAGGAGCAGCTCGGCAAAGCGCAATCCGCCCGCCCCGGTCGCCAGCGTCCGCACACCGGGCCGGATCTGCGGCGGCACAGCGCCCTCCTCCGAGATCACCGCAATCAGCCCGCGAAAGCGCGGCGCAGGCTCCACCAACACCACGCGTCCGGCTTGGGTCCCGACCAGGCGCATCCCGTCCGGCGCCAGCCGCAGGGCCAGCGGATCGATGCCGGGAACGCCGAGCTCGACGTCGGCTGGCACGCGCTGGGCGCTCCAGCCATTGCCATCGGCGGCAGCACGGTAGGCGACGACCTCGGCCGGATCGCAGCCAGGTCGGCGGCCCGCGACCAGGATGCCCCGGCTGTCGCGCATCCAAGCCAGGCCCACTGCGGTGCGCGGCACCGGCTCGCGGTCAATGCGCGCCTGCGTCGCGTTGCCGAAGCGGCCCTGCAGCTGCAAGCCGTCCTTGAGCTCGGCGCGCCACTTGGTATTCGGTGCGATCGCGGCCTTGCGCAGCGGCCCGGCCAGGGTGGGCGGACCTGCCAATGCCTCCGCTGCGTCGCGACCTGGTGCGCCGCCAACACCCGCGCGGACTCGAAGTCGGCGCAGCTGCTCGAATCTCTGGCACCCGTCCGCCTTGGTGGAGAGCCCGACCGTCACGGTCGCGCCGAGCTCCTTGCCGCCGGCCCCACCCTCCACGTGCGCCACCGTCTCGTCGTCACCCAGGACCAGCGCGCCGACCTCGCGGCTCTTGGCCGACTGGACGTCGATCGCGATCACGCGCAGCTTGGGCCCCTCCCCGACCACCGCGTAGAGCAGCGTGCCATCGCCGTTGAAGCCGAAGCCGTGCACCGCCGCGCCGTCGAAGAGCCGGCTGCGCTCAAGGGTGTAGCCATCGACGATGCGGATCGCCCGGCCGTCGCTGGTGGCGACCTGCACGCGATAGGGAGCGTTGGCGACCAGTCGCTCAAAGTCATTCACCGTGGCTCGCCGCGCCTGCACACGGTTGCCGCGGGCGTCCAGTCGGTGCAGGCCGCGCCAGTCGGACGCCTCGTTGGCCCCGGTGGCGGCAGGTGCCGGCGGCACCGCAGGTCGAGCGCCCGGTGCAGCCCATGCCGCGCTCGCGTCAAGAACCGGGAGCAGCAGCACCATCGCGATGGCACAGAGACGTCCCGCCACGGGGCTTTCGCCACCGCCGACGGCTGGGCCTCGTCGCGCTGAAGGGGCTACGGCCGCGCAGCCGAGCGCGGCGTTCGTGTGAGCTGACGTCATCGCGCTGTGGGCTCCTGGCGCCGAAGGGCAGGCCGCAACGACGCCACCCTTGCTGCGACGCGTTGCCGGCGACCGCAGACTCTAAGGCGCTGAAGGGTAAGGGCTCTTGGGCAAGCTCGGCTTTGGGGAAAAGCTCGGCCCGGGCCCGGCGGCTGCCGGCGCTTGAATCTGCGTCGGCAGGGAGGTCAGGTGGATGCCGTAGGCGTAGCTCACCCACTGCCAGGCGCTGAGTTGCTTCGACTGGAAGGAATCGATCGTCAGACCGGGCGCGTAGATACGCCACAGTCGCAGGCGCAGCTGCCCCGGCGGCACCGGCGAGAAGCCGCCGAGGCTCTGGAAATCGGGCAGCACCACCTCCTCGACGTCGCCGCGGCTGAAGACCTCCCAGTGCGTCTTGTAGTCGGGGCCGGCGATGCGGAGCATGTTCAGGGTCGGTGTGACCCCGCCCGCGCTGTGCCAGTCGATGACCTTGCCGATCGGGGCGCCCCAGCCTGGCTTGTCGAAGACCGGCAACTCGAGAAAGGGCCCGAGCGGCAGCGCTGGCGTGCCCATCGCGAGCACACCGCCCTCCACCGCGACCACCGCGCGCAGATCTGACTTCACGTCCGGGGTCTTGAAGGCCTGCACCAACCCGTCGAAGCCGACCCGCACCAGCGTCCCGGCGCCGCCGGCTGCCAAGAGCCCGGTCTCGGTCGGGGCGATGGCAAAAAGCGGTTGGAATGTGCCGCTCGACAGCTCAACGACCTTGCCTCCGACGACGTGCAACAGTGTGCCGTGGTCGCCGACGACCCAGAAATCGTCCTTGGCGACACCGAATGCGCCGTGGAGCGCTCCGGGCCGCCCGACAGCGATGAGCTTCCAGCTCAGCAGGCCGCTGCTCGGCTGGGTCAGGGCCAGCATGGCGTCGTCGCCCAGCGCCACCAGCGTCCCGTCGCCCAGGCGCTGCAGGGCCCGCAGGCGCGGGCTGGCCGGCGGCGGCGGCCAGGTCGAGGTTGGCAGCGTCGGTTGCGCCATCGGCGAGCTGTTGAGCTCGTAGCCCTGCGCGGTGCGGTGCCAGATCCGGTTGCCGCCGTCAGCGATCCACAGGTCGTGCTCGTGGAGGCCGGCGATGCCGACGATGGTGTCGACGCCCTCCGGCAAGGTCGGCAGACCCAGCGGCAGCGGTCCGATCGCCGCCTGCCAGCCCGACACCGGGTCCCGCCGCAGCCACGTGCCTTGTGCGCCGCCGGCGAAGCCGACCCCGCTGCCGAGCGGATCCAGCCAGATCGCTCCGAGATCGCGCGTCGTCGGCGAACCCTGCTGGGTCAGCGAGGTGCCCCCCCACACGTAGATGCCGCCGCGATCGCCCACGGCGATGACCTGCTTGCCATCGGTCGCCACGGCCCGAATCGGCGAGCCGAGCGCGCTGCCCTGCTCGGGCGCAGCGGAACCTGTCGGCCAGAACGCTACGAAGTCAGATACTTGAGGCTCAAGTGCCTCTGCGATGGCGATGGTCAGGGGCGAGTCGCCACCCGGTTGCGACAGGCCCGCGTAGCAGGTGTAGCGGATGTCCACGTTGTTGCCCGAGAAACCGCTGGGTTGCCGCTTCAAACGCAACCGGTCGGTGTGCACTCGCGTCAGCACCTCGCCTGCAGGCAGGTAGCCCTCGGCGCCGAGATCCAGCACCGCTGTCACGAAGCGCTCGTCGCCTTTGACGTCGTCGCCCATCGGCAGGCTCTGCAGGTGCAGGTCGATCGTGCGCGTCATCGGGGTGTCGATGACGACCTTGACGCCGGTGGTGGTCTGGCCGGGCGCTACCGTCACATTTCGCTGGACGCCCATCGCGAGTGGCACGAAACCGTCGTTGCTGGCGCTG
Source organism: Myxococcales bacterium (assembly GCA_947491025.1). GTDB lineage: Bacteria > Myxococcota_A > UBA9042 > UBA9042 > UBA9042 > SXNM01. The sequence continues at coordinate 337,805 of CANLIC010000001.1, read as the reverse complement.
TTGCCCGAAGAGGCGCTGGTGAGCTTGTCCTTGGGCAGGTAGCCCACGGTGCATGCGACCGCGATGTCGCCGAGACGGGACTCGATGCGGAAGGTGCCGTCGGCTGCCGCGTTGGCCTTGGCGCCTGGTACCGGGTTGCCGCCGAAGATCCCAGGCGACGATGTGCGGCAGCGGGTCTGCGGCTCGCCGATCAAAGGCATGCAGCGCAGGCGAGCCCCGCCGTCCTGGCCGAAGCCCGCAACGCGACAGCCAAAACCCTTCGGGCACGCCGGCGCATCGCCGCCGCACGGCGCGCTGCAGACGCGTGGCAGGGTTGCGGTTGCAGGGTCGGCCAACTCTGCGGCCTGCATCGAGAAGCCCGCCAGCGGGTCGAGCAGCCACTCGCAGGTCAGGTCGCTGGGGCAGGCGAAGTCGTTATCGCAGGGCAGGCAATTGCCGCCCACTGGTGGCGTGTTCGCGCAGCCGCCGAGGGGCAGGTTGGCGTACTTGGAACCGTTGAGGACCACGCCCTCGATCGCGCCGTCCGGGAATGGATCGGGGGCCTCGGGCTCGGTTTCGCCTTGGCCGGCGCCGATGTCGGGCGGCGGCGTCACGAATTGTGTGAGGCGAAACGTCAGGTGCCGGCTGTCGACAGCGACCATCGATGCCGCTGTATAGCCTTGGCGCGCCACCGACACCTGCAGCGGGCCGTGCAGATCGAGATCACTGAGCGTCGCCTGGCCCCGGGCATCTGTCACGGCCGTGCGCATCGGCTTGCTGGGCTGCTCGACCACCACCAAGACGCCCTCGATCGGCCCCTTATCGAGGTTGGCCCGCCGCACCGTCACGTCGAGTGCCCCGGCGATCGGGCCGCCCCAGCTGCCAGCGTGGCCGGCCTGCGGATCGTAGTAGGTGAATCCCGACGGCAACGTCGACGACGCCGCAGGCGCAGTGCTACCAGGCAGGGTGGCGGCGCCCGACTCCGCCAAAAACCAGCCTTCGACCGACACGGTACCCACATTGCCCGAAGGTGTCCGCGCCAACACCAGGCCGGGATGAATGTGCTGAATCGCTTTGGCTTGGCTTCCGCCAAAGAAGAGCCGATCCAAGCGATCCAGCCCGGAGCCCACGACCTTGACCAGTGTGTTGCCAGCTTGGGCGCCGGTTGCTGGCAGCACCGCAGCCAAAGCCGGCGCGCCGCCATACACCACCGCCCCCGCCAGGCTGGAGGTTCCCGTCGCAAAGGTGGCGGTCACCGTCGCAGGCCCAGGGCTGCCTGGCGGCGCGGTGGCGGTGAACACCAAGATCTGGTCGCCGTTCTTGTCCTGAATCGGCGCACCACCGCCCAGACCGCTGGCGAAGAGGGCCCCGACTCGGATGCCGATGGGTGCACTGTCCGCCGGAATGGCGCTGCCCGGGTCGACGTGGACGGTCAGCTGCGTGCCACCGGCAGCGTTCAACTTGCCGGGAAAGGCCCCGACCAGCCGAGGCAAGGCAGCGCTGCGCTGCAGCCCACCGGCCAAGAAGGCCTCCTGGTTCCCTACCTTGACCAGAATCCCTTGCGCCAAGGGTTTGAAGGGCTTTGCGAGCGCCGGCACCCGGACCCGCACCGTCGCGCCGGGCTGTGGGCCCGTCCAGGTCCCGATGTCGCTGTCGATCAGCGGCACCACCGCATTGCCGACGCGCACCTCGATCCCCGAACCCTGCGCGGCCGCGATGGGTCCGACCAGGTGAAGGTCGATGTCCGCCGACTCGTTGGCCGCGACGACGGAGGGCGACACCGCGACGATGGCGTTTTTCTGCGATTGACCGGTGATCGGATTGACGAAGGAGGCGTAGGTCACCGCCTTCGGCTTGGTCACGGTTGCCCCGGGCCGGCTGTAGCGCAGATCAAACGTGCCGCCGCTGGGCTGGCTCGGCAGCTTGACGTCGATCCAGGAACCGTCTGGCGCTGAGGCGACCAAAGGCAACAGCGTCGAGGCGGCCCCAGCGACCAGGGACACCACGGCCGCGTCGCCCAGCAACCCAGCGCCGTGGGCGCGCACCTTGCCACCGCTGAGCGCGACGACCGCCGGTGCCACCGCGTCAATCCGCGGCGACTCGGTGTAGAGGAAGCCCTTGGTCAGGGTCGCCGCGCCATCGCCGCTGACGGCGTGCACGTCGACCCTGCCGGCCAGGCCCGGCGGGGTGTGCAAGGTCGCGGCATGCTCATCGTGCACCAGCGCCAATGAGGCGAGGCGATCGCCGAACACGAACTGTGTGTCCTTGCCAAAGCCGAAGCCCTCGACGGTCACCAACGTGCCGCCCGTGACGTCGCCCTGACCGGGCGAGATCGCCGTCAGCGCCAGCGTTGGCTTGTAGCGGTACGCTGCCTGGAGCGTGACCTCAACGGCGTCGCCCTTGGCGGTAAGCGCCCGCAGCGTCACGTCGACAAAACCGGCCGCGCGCGGCGGGGCGAGGGCGCGCACCGTCCAGGCGTCCAGGGCCTCGGTCTCCACGGCGGGCGACTCGCCGAAATAGGCCGTGACCACCTGATCGAGGCCCTTGCCGGTGATGAACACCTCGGTCATTCCGCTGGTCGGCCCCTCGGCCGGCGTCACGGACTCAATGACCATGCCGAGCGACTCGCCCGTAGGCGCAGGCGCGCCGTCCTCGTCGGCGTCAGGCACCAGAACGAGGGCCCCGTCGGCGCCCGTCGCGCCCTCGCCATCCAGCCCGCCGGCGCGGCCGCCATCTGCAGTGCCATTGCGGCTTGCCGCGCCCTCGCCGCCGTCAGATCCCGAAACGGATCCCGCGTCAGACCCCGCTTCTGTGGCGGCGGAGCCCAGGGAGTCGGCGCCGGTCTCCTGCGTCGCCTCGTCAGCGCGGTCTTCGCCGCACGCGGCAATGCCGGCCGCGAGCCCGCAGAGCAGGACCAGCCACGACGCAACCTGCCCGCCGGCCCCTGCGGGTCGACGCGCTCCGGCGAGGCACTCGAGGACTCGAAGCGCTGCCTGAGACACGTTGCCTCCTGACCGCCCCGCGGCCCCCATCTGCAACCGTAGCAGACTCCTGAGACCCTGCGAAGGCCAAACCCTGCACCATCCCGTCGTCGCAGGCACACGACCGACCGCCACTTGCATTCTTTCACGGGTTTGGCTTGGCTGGGGGCTTTCCCTCCGCCATACAGTGCGCTAGCGTTCCACCGTCGCGCAGCCTGTCGCAGCCGTGGGATGCCCCCGGTCGCTGGGTCTGCGAAGGTCCGCGAGAGGCGTGTGCCGGCCAAGTCGCATGCGCTTGGCTTTGGAGAGAGCACCATGGAGAATGCGATGGGTGATCAGGGCTTTGGCCTCCGCTCCGGCGCGACTGAGAGCGCCAAGCGCTCGACCCAAACGGGCGCTGCTGCCGGGCGTTCCTTGGCGCTCAGCCAGCGCCTGGCCATGGCGGTCGCAGTCGCTTGCGCCGGCGCTGCGACGCTTTCGCCCGCCTCGGCGCGCGCCGACCACCGGCCCTTCATGCGGCGGCTCTCCCTCGGCGCGGGCGTCGGCTACCAGGGCTTCTCGCCAGACAGCGGCCTCGGCAACGGCAACCAGGCCGATGAAGTGCCGCAGGCCGGCCCCTCCTTCGGCCTCCGCCTCTCGATGCCGGTCGTGGAGCAGCTCGGCCTCGACGCCGAAGCGATGTTCACGCCGACAAGCCTGCCGGCGACCCCGGTCCGCAAAGACGCCCTCGGCAACAACATCTCGGCCACGGACGAGGGCTCCGGCATGGTGATCGGCCTGCGGCTGCTCGCCCGCTGGGACATCGTGCACCTCGGCGCAGTGACGCCCTTCGTCAGCGCCGGCTTTGGCCAGGCCATCCTCGTCGCCGACAAGTTCTTCGCCGGCACCAAGGTCGCGTCGGTGAAGTCGCCGGACGTAGACAACACCTACCTGCTCGGCGTTGGCGCCAGCTACGAGTTCGGCTACCGCGGCGCGGCCCGCATCGACGCCCGCTGGGTCGGCGGCGACATTCGCCCCGGCAACGACGGCATCGCCAGTGGTTTCGAGGTTCTGCTCGGCGTGTCGTGGGCTCTCGGCGGCCCGGCCGAGGACAAGGACCAAGACGGCGTGCCCGATGAGACGGACAAGTGCCCGGCCCAGGCCGAGGACAAGGATGGCTTCCTGGACTCCGATGGCTGCCCCGAGCTCGACAACGACGACGATGGCGTCATCGACTCGGCCGATAAGTGCCAGGGCGAGCTCGAGGACGCAGACGGCTTCGAGGATGACGACGGCTGCCCCGACCTCGACAACGACCGTGACGGCGTCGGTGACAAGCAGGACAAGTGCCCGAACCAAGCTGAGGACAAGGACGGCTTCCAGGACGACGACGGCTGCCCGGAACCCGACAACGACGGCGACGGCGTGGCCGACAAGCAGGACAAGTGCCCGAATCAGGCCGAGGACAAGGACGGCTTCGACGACGGCGACGGCTGCCCCGACCCGGACAACGACGGCGACGGCTTCCCCGACGGCAAGGACAAGTGCCCGGGCGAGGCCGAGACGCCCAACGGCGTCGAAGACGGGGACGGCTGCCCCGACGCGATGGCCGCCGAGTACGCACCGCTGTTCGAGGGTGCAGTCAAGGGCCTGAAGTGGAAGGCCGACAAGCTCGACAAGAAGTCCACCAAGGTCCTCGAGAAGTACGTCGAGTTCATGCTGACCTACGACTCGGTCAAGATCGCGGTGGAGATCCACACTTCGGGCAAGACCCCGGACGCAGAGAAGGAGCTGGCGGAGAAGCGCGGCGCCACGATCCGCGCCCACTTCGTCGACTCGGCCATCGACGGCAACCGGATCGTCATCGTCGCCACCGGCGCCGACAAGCCGATCTCGCAGGCCACCGGCAAGAAGGCCTGGGCCGAGAACGAGCGCATCGAGATCCGCATCGCTACGCCTGGCGCCGGCAAGTAGCGTTCGCCCGCACCCCGACGGCTCGCGCAGAGGCGGCCGTCGGTTGGCTCCGTCGCTGCACGTCCTGATCGCTGACGGCCGCCGACGCGGACGCCCGCCCGCCGCAAAGTGCGTAGCCGCCTCGCTCTCTGTGTCGAGCCCGCAGGGCTAGGCTTGGCCTCGCCCCTTTCGGCCCTGCCGACTCTGGCCCTTCCAAGCCCAGCTCGCCTCGCCCGATTCCGCCCGGCACGTCGAGCAAGGCCCGCCTGGCCTTGTCCATCCCGCCACGCCGAGCCCGATCGCGCCAGGCACCCGCAGTCGAGCCCGCCGACCTTAGGGGCCGAGCCAGCGGGCCATGGCCGCAGGCCGTGCCGCCCAGCAGAACGCCCAACAGAGCCCAAGGTCGAAGACCTCGTCGAACTGGCCACCCGGTCGCGCGTGCGCACCGACCGCAGCCGTCGAATACGGCAACCATGCCTCGGCCAGGAACTGGCTGACAAAAACCAACGCCAGCGCTGCCAGGGCCAAGCGCGACAGCGGCACCCATCGCCCCGCCCAGCGCCAAAGCCTGGGCTCGCCAGCCGCAAGCGCTGCCACGCCGAGCATGAACAAGAGCTGGGCCACGACGCCCAACGTGGAGTTGTGCAGCGCCTCCGCCGAGGCCAACAGGGGCGTAGGCGCGCCGCCTTGGGACGCCCACCATTCGACATAGACGCTGAAGTAGCTGGTCTCTTCCAGCACCATGAGCGCGCAGAAGCCGGTCATCGCCCAGACCTGCATCGACTGTGGCTTCAAAAGCGCCCGCGCCAACCTGAAGAAGCGCACGGCGAGCAGCAGCCAGGCGACGTGGGTCAGGTGCTCCGCGATCTGTTCTTTGCCGAAGAGCGCGCGCCAGAGGTCGGGATCGATGCCGTAGAGCACCACCGCGCAGGCCATGAAGGCGAGCGGCGCGAGATCACCGATCATGCCGGCTCCACGGAGCGCCGCACTCGTTGTGTCTCGCGTGTCGGGCGTGTCTGACGTGTCTCACGCTGCCGGCGTGGCTCATGGTCCGGTTGGACCACGCCCCGGCAGCGGCGCGCTCCGAGCCCACGCGCCTAGCGAATCCAGATCTTGACGTGCGAGAAGCCCCACGACTCATCGGGCGCATCCTGGTCGATGCCAGTGCGGAACTCCAGGTTCAGCGTCTCGCTGTTGTGCGCCACTGCGCCCGTGGCGTTCTCCAACTGCCAATAGCCGTTGGGACCGTTGTTGCTGCCCCAGGGCGCCGGCGTAAAGTTCGCGGTCACCCAGCCGTTGCCTTGTCCGACCTGATTCCAGACCTTCTGCGCCGACCATTTCATGCCGCCGTCGACCCACATCTGGGCGCCATTGGCCTCGTTGTCCCACGAGTCGATGGCGTAGTAGCGGCCGAAGATGCGGGCCTCGGTGTGTGGCACCTTCAAGAGGTTGAATGCCTTCTTGCCGATGGTGCCTTGGCCCCACATGCCATGGACGCGCGTGCACTGACCCGCCACCTGGGCATCAGACGACTTGCCGTCGTTCCAGCCATCGGGGAAGTTCTGGCCGCACGGCACGCCGGTCTCGTCGGCGATCAGTGTCCAGCCGCCGCCGGCCGTCTCCATGTCGCAGGTGACCTCGACCGGGTCGCCGCCGTTGGTGACCCAGTACTTGCCGCTCTTGGTCGTCGGCAGCTTGGTCTGCAGGTCCTTGCAGCTGTTGACCGGGTTCTCCTTGCTGCCAGGGATGGTGAGGAAGACCGCCGCCCAGTCCTTGCCGTTGCACACGTGCAGCGCCTTCTCCGCGCTGTTGGCGTAGGTCGCACCAAAGGTCGTTGCGTTGCAGGGCACGGGCGGCTTGTCGCCGACGTGGAAGAGGAACGCGCCTGCAGCCTTGATCTTCTGCGCCGAGACCACGCCGGCCGTCACCGACCAGCTCGTGATGGTGCCGTCGAGCTTGTTGGTCAGATCGCAGATCGCCTCGTTGCCCGGCGCCTGCTTGACGCAGAACGAGCTGTCCGTGGCGATGAGGGTCCAATCGCCCGCCGGGCTTTTGCCGATCCAAGCGGCGAGATCGCCCGTCTTGGGGGCGAGCTGGTCGCTCCAGGTCTGCGTCAGCGCCTTCGCGTCCTTTTCGCCGCATGGGTCGCACAGGACGATGCCCACCTTCTTGTCGTCAGGCGGCAGCAAGCGCAGGCGGACGGTCGAGAGGTCGGTGTTGCTGAGCTTGACCTGAATGGCGATCGACTTCGCCTTGCCCCAATCCGGAGCCTTGAGGATGCTCGTCGCGTCCGAGCCCGTGTTGTCGGGGATGCCGGTCGCGCCGACGCTGGCCACCGACTCGCTGAACTCCGTGCTCAACATGCCGCCCGAGACGTCGTCGAGCCCGTCCGCCGGCAGAGCGCCCGCGACCTTGGTGCAGGTCATGCTGCCGTCGTTCGCGATGCCCGTCACCGCCTCGCCGGGCTTGCAGGCGCCTTGCGGCAGCTTCAGGCCTGTCAGCTTGCTGCCATCGCCGACGAACGCGGTCGCCGTCACCGTCTTGGCCGTGACGTCGCCGCTAAAGGTGCCGTTCTTGGCCTTGAGGCTGTTGCCACCGAGGTCGACATCGTTGTCGAACTTCAACTCGGCGACACCGACGCACCCGGAGCACTCGAGGTCCAGGGCGGCGCCGCCCTTGGCCGCGGAGCCCGCAAAGTTGAAGCCGACCTTGGAGGCCGCGATGCTGCCATTGGCGATGGCGTCGGCGCCGATGCACCCAGAGCAGGTCACCTGCGCCGCAGTGGCGGCGTGCAGCGCGAAAGGCGCAGCCGACACGGCGACCGCAGGCAGCGCGGGCTCATTGCCGACCTGCACCTGCAGGTGCGCGTCCTTGGCGCCAGCGAGCTTGGCTGCGGCGGCTGCGTCGACCGGAACACTCAACGCGAAGTGGCCGCCGACGACCTTGACGTTGATGGGCCCGCTCTTGGCCAGGACGGTGCCCGAGGCGCCGTCGTCCAGCCAGTTCAGCGTGAGATCGTAGGCGCCATCAACCACGGGAATCCCACTGCCCGACAAGACACCTTCGATCTGGACCCGCGCCGGAATCGCGGCCACCGCAGGCTGCGCGAAAAGCGCCGCCAATCCGAGCGACCCTGCGACCGCGCCCCGCAACCGCCCCAGGCGTCCCTGAGCGACCCGCTTTCCCCCATCCTGCTGCATCACGCCCTCCTCGCGGCCCGGCCCAACCCGGTCGGCCGCGCGTCGATGGAATACTAGCGGTCCAGCCCCGATGGCGCCAGAGGTCGGGGTCCCGGGCGTTCCGGTCGAACGTCTGGGGTCAGATTCGAGCGAATCGTCAAACGGCGCGCGACGTTTGCCACCAACGCAGCGCGGGACTTGGCCGCCGCAAGTGCGCTCGGCGTGCCGTTGGCACGGCGCCACGCTGCACGTCAGGCGATGGCGATCACTGCGGCGCCCGACGCCGCCAACGCCGACCCCAGCCAGCGCCGACGGCTGACGGTCTCGCCAAGCCAGAAGTGGGCGCCGACCAGCATGAAGACGACAGCCAGCTGGTTCAGCACGGCCGCGACCGAGGCGTGGGTGTACTTGATGCCGCCGAGCCAGAGGATCATGGCCGCCCAGGTCCCCAGGACTGCGGCCGGTGCGATCGTCCGCCACGCCTCAGCGTTGTAGAGGACGCGAAACGCTGCACGGCCCTGCGGCAACACGGCCAGCACCAGGGCCTGCGCCACGAGGCCCACCCAGAGGCGCACGGCCGTCGCAGCGAGCAGCCCCGTTCGGCCCAGTGCGGGCTTGGCCAGCACCACCGCCAGCGCCACCACCACGATGGATCCGATGCCCAACCAGACGCCCCCGCGCACCGGCGCGTCGCGCGGCGTCTGCCAGGTCGCCAAGGCCAATCCCAGCACCACCAGCCCAGCGCCGACGCCGAATTCCGGCGCCAAGGGTTCGCCGAGGACGAGGACGGCGGCCAGCACCACGGTCGGCGCATAGACGCAGTCGAAGAGCGCCATCCAGCTGGCGCCGAGGCGCGCCAGGGCGCCGAGAAAGAGCCAGTCGCCGATGGCAATGCCCAAGATGCCCGAGCAAGCCAAGATCGCGAGGTCCTCGGTGCCAATCGACGTCAGGTCGTCCCAGCCGACAAAGGCCATCGTCGGCACCATCAGCAGGGACCCGATCGCGTTTTTCAGCAGGTTGGTGGCGCCAGCGCCGGCTTTGACGCCGCGCCGCAGCAGCAACACCGATACCGCCCAGAACAGCGCCGTGCCAATGGCCATCGCCACGCCTAGCCCGTGGTCCGCTTCCATCGCTGCGCCTGGGGTCATCGCCATCGCACCGCCACCATTACCGAATCGCGTCCTGGCCAGGCCAAGGACGAGCCCGCCCGCACCCAGTGGCCGAGCGGCCCGGCGACGCCTGCGTACGTCAAAGCGCAGGCGAGGGCAAACAAATGGCCAGGACGCCAGCTTGGGCAGCACGACCACCGGCCGCTCCTGGCAAATGGCCTCGGTTGACGCGCCCCCCTCTGCTTGCGACCATCCCGGCCGCATAGCGCGGGCCCTGCCGGTCTAGACGGACCCGGGACCTCCGCCGAGGCCTTTCCACCCCACTCGACCCACCCTCCGACGCCAGGAGCCGCCATGTCGACCCCCAAGTTCTGCAGCGCTTGCGGTGCATCCCTCGCTGAAGGCGCCCGCTTCTGCGCCGGCTGCGGCGCCAAAGTCGCCGACGATGCCGCGCCCAAGGCTGCCGAGCCCGCCTCGTCCGAGCCCGCTTCGCCCGAGCCCGCCCGCGACCGCCCGAGCGCTCCGAGCCTCGATCCCGCCCCGGCCCCGAGCGCCGCGCCAGCCAAGAAGTCGAGCGGTGGCTCCTCCGTCACGGCCGCCAAGGCCCCTGCGGCCAAGTCGAAGCTGGCCGCGCTCGCCGCCAGCGACGACGATGACGACGACGACGCAGCGGCTCAACTCGACGACGCGCTGCCGCGGCCCGAGGCCTCGAGCGAAGTCGCCAGCGAGAAGAAGCCGCTCCCGATCGGCATGATCGCCATGGGTAGCTTCGTCGGTGTGGTCGCCATGGGGGCCATCTTCATCGCCAGCGACGACGAGCTCAATGCCAGGTTCCGCTGCAACATCCTCGGCAAGCGCGACGCTTGCATCACCGAGGAAGACCGGATGTTCGAGATCGAGCAGCAGACCAAGAAGGAAGAGATCGAGCTGATGACTCACCACTACGGCGGGTTCGACCTCAGCTTCACCCCGGAGAATGAGGTGTCCTTCACCATTCGCCAGCACCGCTACGAAGAGGACCGCGCCGACTTCGTCAAGCGCATCCGCGAGGGCGGCCCCGACAAGCGCACCCGCAAGACCACCAAGACCGGCGTCTACGCCGAGAAGAAGCAGCCGGACGGCATCATCAAGGGCACCGTGTCCTTCACCGGCGACAATCCGGCGCAGGTCACCTACCAGCCGCAGCCGGGCAAGACCATCGTGCTGCCGCTGGCGCTGCCCGAGCTGCCGCTGCTCGAGCGCGAGCAGACCGACGGCAACGGCAAGCGCCTCACGCTGGAGGACATCGCCGCCATCGAGAAGGCCAAGGAGAACCCAGAGAAAGGCCCCGACGGCCGCCTCGTCAAGTCGCCCAAGCTCGAGATCAACACCCTGGCGCTGTCGACGTGGGCCTACGAGATCGAGCTGACTGCGACGGGCTACAAGCCGCGCAAGGTGCTCTTCTACGAGAGCCCGGCGCCGCCCGATGTCGACGTCAAGAAGCTGGAGGCCGAGGGCTTCGCCACGCGCGCATTCAAGCGCAAGCCCGATGGCCGCTTCATCATCGACAACGCCGCCTTCGATCTGCTGCCCGAACCCCGGACGCTCTGGACGCGCTACATCCAGTCGCAGAAGGAGATCCACTGCATGAAGCAGTCGGCCGAGTACAAAGGCAAGACGCCTGAGGCGCAGAAGGCGGCCGAAGATCTCATGTGGGAGCAGAAGGCCTTCACCAAAGAGATCATGGAGATCGCACAGCAGAACGACGCCGATCCCGAGTGGATCAAGTACCGCGAAGAGCAGTTCAAGGGCTACGTCTGCCCGAAGATCATGCCCTAGGGCGCTCGCCTCGTCTGCCGCACGCGCGACGCCTTGCCAGCGCTGCGATCTTCGCCCCCACCGACCCAGCTCCGTTGCGGCAGCGCACGCATTCCTTGCCAAGGTCCCTCCAACGGGTAGCCTGACGCGGTGAATGCCCTCCGCCCGCCATGCCAGCCCTCCTCCTGTGCACCCGCCGCGTGGTTCGCCAGCGCTGCTGTAGTCGCAACTGAGCCGCGTCGTGCCGGCTGGACGCTCTGGGCGACGGTCCTGGCCTTGCTGCTGGCCGCCCCCTCCCCGGTCCTTGCTGCCGACAGCGCAGCATCCGCGGATGGCGCGCCAGCCGAGACTGGCCCTTCTGGCACCAGCGGGGAGCCCGCAGGGGTCGACGAAGAGGCCGGCGGTCTCGGAAGCGGGGCCGACGCTTCGGAAGCCGACGACGCCGGCGGCGTGGCACCCGATGCGGTCGAGATCGCTGCGCCACCGCGACACGGAGACGATGGGCGCGTCGACCTCACCAGCGCCGCTGCCCGCTGGCCGACCCTGCTGCCTGCTCTCGACGCCTACCGGCGGCGCCGCTACGCCGCTGCGCGCGCCGCCGCCGTGCCGCTCATGGACTCAGACGACCGAGAGCTGCGCGTAGCCGCCGGATGGATCGCCGCACAATCTGCGACCCGACTCGGCGATGGCGCCGCGGCCGAGCAGGCCTGGCGTCAGCTGGAGCGCTCCGGCCCGCTCGCCGATCGCGCACGCATCGAGCTGGCCCGCCGCGCCGAAAGCCGTGGCGACGCGGGGCGGGCCATCGCGCTGCTGGCAGCCGTCAGCGCCGAGCACCTCGAGATCGACGAGGTGCGCCTGCGTCGCCTGGCGCTGCACCTCGATCGCGGTGAACTCGACGACGCTCGCCGCGCCGCAGATCTGCTGGTGCCCGACCGCCTGCCCGCAGGGCTGCGGCCGCAGTGGGAGCTTCTGCACGGCGACCTCGAGCGCCGCAGCCTTCATCGCGGCAAGGCCATCGCGGCCTACCTGCGCGCGGCCCGGTCCGGCGGCGACGCCGTGCGCGACGCGGCGCTGGAGCGGCTTGCCGCCCTGGGCGCTGCACCCACGCCGTTGCAGCGCGTCGAGCTGCTCCTCAACCATCCGCTTCTGCGCGACGGTCGGCCACGGCACGGCCAAACCGCCAAAGTGCGGCGGGCCCGCATCCGCCTGGTCGAGGCGGCGGCCGCCTTGTCGCCCGGGCTGCTGGAGTACGCCCAGGGCGTCATCGCCAGCGCCGCCCGCGAGAGCCGGAGCGAGGCGCTCACGCTGCTCGCCCGCGCCGCCGCCGCCGCACAAGACGACGACGTCGCCGCGATGGCGCTCTATCGCCGCGGCGATCTGCTCGGAAAGATGGAGCGCGATGCGGAGGCCGCCGTCGATCTCGACGCTGCCCTGCAACGCGCGCGCGACGCCGAGGTGGCGCGCACCGTCCGATTCCGATTGGCCCGCCTTCTGCTTTACCTCGGCCGCGGCCTCGATGGCGAGAGGCTTCTGCAAGAGGCGGTGGTCAAGGATGCCGGCACCGTACACGAGCTGCTCGCCCTCTGGGGACTCGGCTGGCGGCGTTGGCAGATAGGCGATCTGGAAGAGGCGGCGCGCTACCTGAACCGGCTCTCCGAGCGCGCGGGCAACGCGATCGCGGGGTCGACGCAGCCATGGCGCGCCAAGGCAGGCTATTGGTTGGCCCGCATCGATGCCGCGAGAGGCGACGCCGCCGGCGCCAACGCCCGCTACGCCGAGGTCGCCGCGCGCTGGCCGCAGAGCTACTACGGGGTCATCGCATCCGATCGGTTGCACGAGCGCGACACGGAGGCCGCAGCCAAGATCCAAGGAAGCCCGCCGCCGGTCGGCGACGAGCCGACGCCGCGCATCCAAGACGTCGATCTGCGGCCTGACGCCCGGCTCGCCGAGATCGCGCTGCTGGTGCGCCTTGGCGAGCGGGAACAAGCGCGTCGCCTGCTGCGGGCGCGGCTGGCCCACGGATTGCCGGCTGGGGCGATTCAACTCCTCGCGCTGCTCTATGCCGCCGATGGGCAACACCAGGCCGCGCTTGCGGTCCTCGAGCGCTACGTCCGCACCGCCAGTGCGCCGGACGCCTCGACCCTCGCGTTGTGGCGCGGCGCCTTCCCGACGCCATTCCGTGACGCCTTCGAGCGCGCCGCCCACGAGACGGGTGTGCCGCGCGCGCTGCTCTACGCCATCGCCCGCACCGAGAGCTCCTTCGTGCCGACCGCGCAGTCGGGCGTCGGCGCCGTTGGGCTGATGCAGCTGCTGCCGCCGGTGGCCGTTCGCATCGCTGCCCTCTGGGGCCTGCCCGCCAAGGCGGCCAAGCGGCTCAAGACCCCGAGCGCCAACGTCGCGCTCGGCGCGCGCTACCTCAAGGAGCTGTCGCGGCTCGTTCACGACAACCACGCCCTCGTCGCCGCCGGCTACAACGCGGGGCCCTACGCGGTGCGCCGCTGGCTGGAGCCGGCCAACGGTCAGCCCAGCGACGTCCTGGTCGAGGCCCTGCCGTCCGCTGGCGCGCGTTCCTACGCGATGATGGTGGTCGCGACCGCTGCTTCGTATGCCTGGCTCTATCCGGCGTGGGATGAACTCGAGGCCTTGCGCAACGGTCGACCGCTGCGGACGCCGTCGACACCTGGTCCCTTCCTGGTCGGACGTCCGGCCCAGACACCGCCCGCAACGGCCGCGACGCTGCAGGCGATCGTTGGGGACGGCAGCGAGGACGACGACGACGGCCGCGCCCTAGAGCCTGCCAGCCCAGAATCCGCGACGCGCCCAGCCGAGGCCCGTGCTGCGGCGGCGCAGACCAACGCCAAGGCGCAGCGGGGTCGGCACCAGAAGGCCAAGCCGAGCGTCGGGCGCGGTGGCGCCAAGAAGCGCGCCGCGCTGGGCGGCCGCAAGCGGGGGCGCGAGCCGACCGCCCGCACCAGGTCCGGCCCCAGCCTGCGCAAGTCCGCCCCGGCGGGAGGCAAGCGGGCGCGTACGGCGGCGCGGACCGCCGAAGTGCAGCGCCGCCGCGCGCGCCTCTGAGGCCATCGATGCAACGCGCGTCCGAGCGCATCCGACTGCTCGATCCGCTGGTGGCCAATCAAATCGCCGCCGGGGAGGTGGTCGAGCGGCCGGCTTCGGTGGTCAAGGAGCTGCTGGAGAATGCGCTCGATGCCGGCGCGCGCACCGTCACGCTTGAGCTTCATGAGGGCGGACGGGCGCATATCGAGATCTGCGACGACGGCGGCGGCATTGACCCCGAAGACGCCATCTTGGCCTTCGCGCGCCACGCCACCTCCAAGATCCGCGACGCCGATGAGCTGGCACGCGTCAGCTCCTACGGCTTTCGCGGCGAAGCCCTGGCCTCCATCGCCTCGGTTGCCAAGGTGGTCCTCGAGAGCCGACGCCCGGGCCACGACGTGGGTGTCCGGGTCGAGGTCGCCGGCAGCGCGGCGCCGACCTGCCGGGCGGTCCACTGCGCCCCGGGCACCCGCATCATCGTCAGCGACTTGTTCTTCAATACGCCTGCGCGCCAGGCCTTTCTGCGCGGCGCGGCGACTGAGCTCGGGCACGTGCTGCGCCTGGTCGAAGGGCTCTGCCTCGGCCGGCCCCAGCTGCACCTGACCCTGCGCGCCAATGGCCGCCGCCTCGTCGATTGGCCGGCCCGCGCCACCCTGATCGAGCGCGCGCGCGATGTGCTCGGGCCCGAGCTCGCCGCAGACCTCTACCCGGTGACGGGGCAGGGCAGCTACCGCGTCGAGGGCCTGCTGTCGCGGCCGGCCGTGCACCGCGGCACACCCTCGCTCTGCCTGCTCGTCGATGGCCGGGTCGTGCAGGATCGCACCCTCGCCCACGCCGTCGCCACCGCCTATGGCGATCTGCTCGAGCGAGGACGCCACCCCGTGGGGGTGCTGCACCTGCTCGCGCCGCCCGGCACCGTCGACGTCAACGTCCACCCGACCAAGGCCGAAGTGCGCTTCGCCTCGAGCCGGGCGGTTCACGCCGCCATCGGCGAAGCCGTACGCGCCATGATCGACGCCGCGCCGTGGGAGGTCGTCGCCGACCAGGCGCAGCTGCCCATTTCAGTGCCAGCGACGCGGTCACTCCGTGGGTCTCGAGGAGTGGGTGCGGCTCGCGCTGGGACCCTGTCCGGGCTCGAGCCACAGCGAAGGAGCCAGCCTCCCGCCACTGGGGCGCGACCCGCGACGCTGCGCTTCTACCCCCCGCAGGCCGAGCCCCTGCCCACCGAAGCCGTCACCGATGCCCCGACGGCGACGCTTGGCCGCGCAGGGGCGCCAAGGGGCGCCAACGATGACCGACCGCCCAGCGCCCCTGCGCCCGACCGAGGCAGCGGGTCGCACGGCGCCGCTACCACCCGCAGCACCGCCCCCCTCGGCCCCGACGACGCGCCCGGAGCCCAGCCGCCTGCTACGCCCGCGCTCGACGCCCGTCGCTACTTGGGCCCGGTCGCTGGCGGCTGGCTCGCCTTTGGCACCGACCACGGCGTGGCGCTGGTCGACCAGCACGGCGCCGACGAGCGCGCGCTGGGGACCCGGCTTCGGCTCGCGGCCCGTGCTGGGGCGCTTCCGAGCCAACGGCCGCTCCTCCCGCCCCTGGTGCCCTTGTCGGCCACGGCGCTGGCGCGACTCGAGGCGGCCCGGGATCGCCTGGCCCGTCTCGGCATCGCCACCGAGCCCGCCGGCTCTCAGGCTGTGCTGTTGCGCGCCCTGCCGCGCGAGGTGCCGTCCACGCGCATCGCCAGCGCCGCCGCGCCTGTGCTCGAGGCGGTCGCCAGCGCCCTCGCCGACCCGCAAGTCGAAGACGAGGACGTGTTGGCGGCCATCGCCTGCGCCGCCGCCTTGTCGCCCGAGCGCGCGCCCAGCGCCGCCGAAGTCGAGACCCTGGTCGCGAGCAGCGCGGGCGTCGACCTCTGCGGCTGCTGGGTCCACGGTCGTCGCGTGCGCATCGACCTCGACGCCTCCGCCCTGGAGCGCCTCGCACGAGTGCCATGAGCGCCGCTGCAGCGAGCGGCCAGGTCGCCGCCATCCCAGAGGCCGCCGCAGCGCACTCGGGCCCCCAGCCGGGAACTGCGACATTGCCGCGGGTGGCGGCCGTGCTGGGGCCCACAGGCAGCGGCAAGACGGCCCTCGCGGTCCGATTGGCGGGCCTCGGGCTGCCCATCGAGGTGGTCTGCTGCGATGCCACGCAGCTGATCGCCGGCCTCGACGCTGGCACGGCCAAGCCTTCCGCCGCAGAACGGGCCGCCGTGCCGCATTGGCTCATCGACGCCACACCCTGGCAACGACCGATAGACGCCGCCCAATACGCCACGCTGGCGAATGAGGCCATCGCGGACATCGACGCGCGGCGCCGCTGGCCGCTCCTGGTCGGCGGCACCGGGCTCTACCACCGGGCCCTGGTGCAGGGGCTCGCCGACATCCCGCAGGTCGAAAGGGCGCTGCGCGCTGCGCTTGCGGCCGAGGCCGAAGTCAGGGGCATCGAGGCGCTCTGGCGCGAGCTGCAGGAGGTCGATCCCGACTATGCCGCTGCCACCCCGCCGACCAACCGGCAGCGTGTGCTCCGGGCGCTGGAGGTCTATCGGGCCACCGGCCGCGCCTTCAGCGCCTGGCACCGCGACGCCGCCGGGACGCCCTCGGTGCGCAGCCTCGACTTCGTGCTCTTGGCGGAGCGCGATTGGCTGCGTGACCGCCTCGCAGTTCGGGCCGCCCTAATGGTGCCCCCGCTTCTCGTCGAAGCCGCGACGTTGCTTGCGGAGGGGGTTGCCACCGAGACCCCGGCGCTGAAGGCGCTCGGCTATCGCCGCGCCATGGCCGAGGCCGCTTCGCTGCAGCGGGGCGAGACCACCGCGGCCGAGGCGTCACGCGCGTTTGGCGAAGCGTTGACCGCTGACCACCGCGCCTATGCCCGACGGCAGCGCACCTGGTTCGGCCGACTCGAAGGCGCCGTCTGGCTCGACGCACAGATCCTCGCCACAGATGCGCTGCAGCCAGCGCAATCCGTCGCTCCCGCCTGCGAGGCAAGGCCCGACCAAGACGGCGCCGCGCCCCGGCTTGGCTCGCTTGAGGAGATCGCTGCGCGGCTGCGGGCCTGGTTCGAAGGCTAGCATCTCGCGTCGCTGCCACGCCTCACCGCGCAGGTCCGCCGAGACGACGCGCAGGCCGATGTCCCCGGTACGGCCTTGCAGTTGAACAGGCGTCCCCTGTGCACCGCCCACCCTCGGCTCAGCGTGAAAGCCTTCCCTGGGCGCGCCCGCCCCCACCCACAGCAGCAACCGCAAAATCCAGGTGCCGATGGCCAATACGATGCAAGCCATCCACCAACGATCGGCCACCGGCGCGACGCGGCGCCCACGGCAAAGCGCGATCACCGCCCGCAACCACCAGGCCACCAAGGCCGCGATGAGGGGCATCCCCAGGGGATGAAAACGCAGCGACGACATCACCTCGCCATGACCGAGCGCCACCAGCGCCCGCGTCATGCCGCAGGTCGGGCAGGGCACGTCCGTCGCGAGGAGCAGCGGACAGATCACGGGTACCGCTGTCACGGCGGCAGTGGATGCCGAGGCGACGAAGGCCGCCAGAGGCAGGAGCCAGAGCCCCGGATAGCGGCACCAATGGCCCAGGACTGCGTGCACCACGCCCCTCCGTAGCCGCGCGAGCCTGCGCGGACCTCCAGCGCCGGTCAACCGTCGCAGCGCTCAAACGTGGCACCAAGCCGGCGCGGCGGGGAGTCCACCTGCCCGTTTGGGCCACCGAAGCGGCCGCACACGGCGCCCAGCACGAGCCCTCGAGCCCGCTTGCTCTTCCGCTGGCGCGTCATGGGGGCAGCCGGGGCCGCTGCTGCTACCCCCGGGTGCCATCGAATGCCCGAGCCACGGCGAGCGTTGCAGCCATGGTCCCGGGCGCCAACGCGCTCTGGCAGCGGTCCACAGGTTGCGGCCGCACGCCAAGCGTTCTACCTTGCCCTTGCTTGGCCTGTTCCCTGGAGGTTGCCATGCTTCCCGCGTCCTTCTCCCTGCGACTTTCTACCTTGCGCCACGCGACCCGCCGGTCCCAGGCTGACGCGCACCCCGCCGTCGCCACCCGCCGCGGTCGGCACCCAGCGCTCCGCGCCCTTCTGTTGCTCTGCGGCTTCGTGCTCGTCGTCGATGCCGTACCGTCGGTGGCCCTGGCCGGGGAGCGGCGGGCGGAGGCGCAGCGGCTCAAGCGCGAAGGGGAGTCCGACGACGACGCGGCCATCCGCATCAATGAAGAGGGCAAGGTCCTAGCGCGCGACCGCAAGTACTATGACGCACTGCAGAAGTTCCTGATGGCTTTGGAGCTCTTCCCGCTCTCGAACGCGATCTTCAACGCCGGGTCGATGTACCATCAGCTCAAGCAGTTCGCAGAGGCCTACCCGTACCTGGAGCAGACGCTTAAGGCGCCGCTGGCCCCTGAGCAGCTCGAGATCGTTCGCCAACTTCGCGCTGGCGTGCTCGAGAAGCTCAAGGCCACGCACCGCGACGTGCTCATCCAGTCCAACCCACCCGGCGCGACCCTCGTGGTGAACGGCAAGGTGCAGCCTTTTCCGACGCCGATGCGGATCTTGGTCGAGTTCGGCACCACGGACGTTCAGGTCAGCTCGCCCGGCTTCGAGACGGAGGCCCTGGTGGTCGATGCCTCGCCGACCAAGCCGCCAAAGGATCAACTGGTGCGGCTGAAGCGCGAAGAGCCGATGGCCCAGGTCGGCGTCCGTTGCCCTGCCGGCGCTGATGTGTTCCTCGACGGCACCATGCAGGGCTTTGAACAGGCGCGCACGCGGCTGCTGGCCGGCGATCACACCATTCGCTGTGGCAAGACCGGCAAGACGCAAGCCTTCGAGCGGCAGGTCGTGGTAAAGCGCGGGATCGCGAACAACTTCGACTTTTCGAGCGAGAAAGAGTAGTCGCTGCACTGACATCGCCCCTTGCCGGCCGCGCCTCCTTCGACTGAGCGGGTCGGTGCGCGTGTGGCGCATCTGGTTGGACAGCCCTCGTCGCACGAGCAGCCTTTCGCGTTGCCGACCCGAGCGGTGGGCGCCAACCCGGCCCCGGTTTCGCTTCCCGACCGATGATCGCACTCCAACCGTGCGATGGCCGGAGCCCCGCCACCATGCGCGGTCAGGGGCGCCGTGACAGACGCTCGCCGGTGGTGCACGCCCAGCCGCAGGTCGCCTGCCGCCACGCCTAGGCGGTACCGAGTGCCTCGCCACTGCCGGCACGTAGCCTCACAGCGCCGACCGTTGACTTGAGCCTGGAACGGCCCCACTGCAGAGGATAGAAGGCCGCGGATGCGGAATCGACTTCACCTGCCGCCGCCGTCAGGCACCCCCACAGTCGTTCCCCTGCGGGGTCAGGCCGCGCAAGCTCCGACTCGTTAGCAGCTGGGACCAGCCCCCTCTGCGCGGCACGCCGCCCAAGGCGCTGAACAGCGACACTTCACACCCAGGCCAACGCCAAGCCCAACCAGCCTGCTGCGCCAGTCCGACTCAAGCGACGCCGAAGGGCCCGCTACTCTTGGAGGAAGTTGAATTCGACGCGGCGGTTCTTCGCCCAGGCGTCCTTGGTGTGGCCCGGATCGAGCGGCCTCTCTTCGCCAAAGCCCACCGGGATCAGCCGGCTGGCAGCGATGCCACGGTCCACCAGCGACTTGACCACCGACTCCGCACGCTTCTGGCTCAAGACCTTGTTCTTGGCGTCCGGCCCACGCTCGTCGGTGTGGCCCTCGACCTGGACCCGCACGTCTTGCCGTGTCTTGAGGGCGTCGGCGCACTCATCCAAGATCTGGAAGCTGATCGCGCCGATGATCTTGGCCGAGTTGGTCTCGAAGTTGATCTGCTTCTTGAACACGATGCGGTCGGCCTCGACCACGATGTTCTGGTACTCCTTGGGCGGCGGCGGGGCTTCGACCTTGATCTCGTCCGGGCAGCCGTCGGCGTCGTCGAGGCCGTTGTAGACCTCGGGCTTGCCGGGGCACTTGTCGGCCACCACGGGGTAATCGAGGATGCCGTCGCCATCGTTGTCGAAGTCCGGGCAGCCGTCGGCGTCGTCGAAGCCATCCTTGTCTTCGAGGACGTTCGGGCACTGATCACGAACGTCCGGCACGCCGTCACGGTCGTTGTCGACCTCTGGGCAGCCGTCCTCGTCGAGGTAGCCGTCCTTGTCCTCGGCCTGGTCGGGGCACTTGTCCTTGCTGTCGTGGAGGCCGTCGCCGTCGCGGTCGTACTCGGGGCAGCCGTCGTCGTCCTCGTCAGAGTCGAAGTCCTCGGCCTCTTCGGGGCACTTGTCGATGGCGTCGCACAACGAGTCGCCGTCGCTGTCCGGGCAGCAGCCCTTCTTGTCCTTGACGGCAAACACCTTGGCGGCGTTTTCGCGGGCGATCTGGATGTGCTCCCAGGCCGAGATCGTGTCGCCGCGCTCCGACTCCAAGCGCGCGAAGTCGATGTGGGCTTCCGCGAGCGCCAACGCCTCGGGGGCACAGTAGTAAGCCTGGACCTTGGCGGCGCGGACGATCTCCGTCATGCGCGCGGTCTCTTCATCCACCTTGGCGCCCGAGATGCAGCCAGGCGAGACCATGGCCACGGCGAATGACGCCACCAGCAGGCGACGCGCGCCGCTCCGCACCAGGGCCGAAAGGCCTCTGACGGCAATCAGGCGCCCGCTCATTGGCCCTCTCCGCCTGCAGGGGCGTCGTCGCCCTTGGGCCGCGCTTTGCGGACACCGAACTTCTCGTCCCGCTTCTCGCGCTCCGCCGCCAGGCGCGCGACGTCGACGGCCTTCTCGGACATCGTTCGGCTCTGCCGCGCATAGGTCGAGGCCGCCTCAAAGGCGCCATGGCCTTCGAATTCCTTGGCCTTCTCAAGCAGGGCCCGCGCCTTGGTGTACTCGTATGGCGCCCGGCGGACGGCCTCGAGGTTGCTCGCCTCGCCCAGGTCACGCTCGGCGTCGCTGATCGTCGACGCTGCGGAGACAGGGCCACAAGCGACCGAGGCCAATCCGGCCAGCGTCAGCAGGGCGAGGAGCCCGCGCCGCCCGGACGAGCGTGCACGCCCACCACCCGCTTGCAGATGCCGTCCTGCCGTCATACGCCCGCTCCCGCGCCCTATGGAGGGCTGCGCTACTGTCGCTGTCGGTGGCCGCGAGTGTCAAGGTGCCGCGGTCGCCGAGCCCCAGCCCAAGGCGGCCAACTCAGCGCCGCTGCAACCATCCCAGCGCCGGTCGCGATCGGGCGGATCATCGAAGTTCCGCCGGAAAGTCTGACAGGTCCGCGATGTGCGACTCGGTCCAAACGTCCAAGGCCTAGTCGGCGTTGCGGTCGCCCGGGCCGCGCAGGGTCGCTTTCATGCCGAGCGCTGGTCGCACCACGCCGTACTTTCCGATCGCGTAAAACGCCCGGAACGCGTCCTTGAGCCCGATCTTCTTACCCTCGGCGTAGGTGCGACCGTTGTAGGAGATCGGCACCTCCCACACCCGCACACCGAGCTGCGCCACCTTGGCGGTGACTTCCGGCTCGATGCCGAAGCGGTCCTCCTCCAGGACGATCGCCTGAATCACCTCGCGGCGAAAGACCTTGTAGCAGGTCTCCATGTCCGTCAGGTTGAGGTCGGTAGCGATATTCGACAACGTCGTCAGCACCCAGTTGCCGACGGCGTGCCAGTAGTAGAGCACTCGGTGTGAATCGCCAGCGAATCTCGAGCCATAAACCACGTCCGCCTTGCCCGCGAAAATCGGCTCCACCAGGCGTCGGTACTCGTTCGGGTCGTACTCAAGGTCGGCGTCCTGCACCAACACCACGTCGCCTTGGGCCTCGCGAAAACCGCGCCGCAGCGCCGCGCCCTTGCCCTGATTGTGCGGCTGCAGCAGCACCCGCACCTGCGGGCGCCCCGCAGCAATCTCGGCCAGAATGTCGCGGGTGCCATCGCGGCTCGCGTCGTCGACGATGAGCAGCTCGATGTCGAAAGGCTGCGCGAGGACCTGGTCGACGATGGCGCGGATGGTGTCGCGCTCGTTGTAGCACGGCATCACGACCGACAGTTTGCGCCCGACGGTCGCGCTCTTGGCCTCTTGCTGCGTCGAACCGGCCTTGCTCGCCCCGGCCTTGCTTGCCCCGCCCATGCTCCCCTCCGTTCGCCTGCCCGAAGCCGGGCCCGCCGCCCGCAGCGCGGGTCATGTCCCTCGCGAAGCCGCGCAATGTCGCGCTCCGTCGCCGTGTTCCTGTGGGCGCGTCCGTCGGTTCTGGCGCCCAGGCCAGCGCCCGCGCATCTCCGACTTGCTCACCCGGCCAGGACGTTACGGCCCGCAATTCCCCGCGGTCAAGGCCGAGTCGCGAAGCGCCAGCGCAGCGTTCGCAGCGCGCCCTGGGCCTCGAACCTCAACTCGACCTCGTGCCAGGCCCCGCCCGTCAGCGGCTTGTGCGCGTAGAGCGCAATGGCGCGGCCATCGAAGGCCTTCAAGTTCGGATCGACCGCCGGCGTCAGGAGCACGTGCGGCAATTCGGCGCCGTCATCTGTCCGCAGGCTGTGGCCCTTGAGCGTTGCGCCTGCCGGCAAGCGCGCCGTTATCACGGGGCCCGACGGATAGCCCTCCGGCGGCGGTGGCGGCTGCGGACCCTCATTGCCGAGCCAGGAGCGCGGGACATCCTTCATCCCGGGCCAGGGATACACCACAATCGGCGCACCCTCCGGCTCGCCGCCAGCGCCGAAGTCCATCACCTCGGTGTGACTGCCCCCCGCGCTCGCTATGCCGACGCCGACCAGCGCCGAACGCGGGTCGATGAGCGGCAGACGGTGGTAGACGGTCTCCATCCAGCCGTCGACCGCCGCCACTCCGCTGCCGGTGAAGGCCATCACCTCGGACGACGGCGTCCCCCCAAACCCCGCCGCCTTCAGACGATCAAAGAAGCCCGTACCGGTGAAACCGTCGCCGAAGCTCTTGTCCTGGCTGTGAGGGTTCAGCTTGGAGTTTGTGTACTTAGCAGCATGTTTCACGTAGAACTCGGCGTGACCCTGCGCTGCATGGTGGGCCGCGTCATCGCCCGCCACAGGCCCCAAGCCGACCGCCGCTCGTACCGCGTCCAGGCGACTAAGCGCCGCCAGCCGCTGGGCACCGAGCGCGGCCGGCGCAAGCCTTGGCGCTGGAGCTTCCCGAGAGGGGCCGGGGTGGACGTCGCCGCTCGAAGCGCCGCTCCAATCGATGCTGCCGGTTGCGCCGCCGCCCGCGCCGCCCCCGGTACCGCCCTGAGTCGCCGGCGGGGCCACCCAGTCGGCGGTCCAAACTTCGACGACGGTGCAGCCGCTGCCCGCGTCGCCGAGGCGGAGCACCCCCTGCGCCGCTGTCGGCCCGACGAAGCGCCCCTCCAGGGTCTGGGCGGCCTGCGCGATCACGAATGGCGCACCGATTCCCGTCAACGCCTCGCCGGGCACGGCGCCGCCGAAGGTTCGAAGCGCACTGGCCTCACCGCAGGACAGCGACTCGATCACGACGCCGTGAACGCGCCCAGCCTCGACGGCGAAGCGCACATGGGGCCCCTGCCAGGCGCCGTCGCGCGGCAGAGCTGCGCTCCCGCCGCCTTGCGAGTCGGTGCAGGCCGAGCCAACCGTCACGAGCGCGAGCAGGCAGTATCGCAACCGGTGTCCGCGAACCGTCCGGCCGCCTACTGCGCGCCTTGCTTCGCCCTGAAACGCTGCAGTGGCCGTCGCCATCGCCCTCTTCTCCCTGCGCGCGCCCCACAGCCGCGGCGAATGAGGGTCGCAGATTTGCAACTGGAGGTCACGGGGCTTGATGGACGCGCCCGGCTGGGCGACCATGCGCCGCGTCGCCGGTCCCCGTGGCCAGCGAGGCGAGGAGAGGTCGTGCCAATCGCGCAGCGAGCAAGCAACGGTCGTCGGGCGCCGCATCGCCCCGGGTCGTTCGTCGCCGTGGTACTTTGCGCCCTCCTCTGCGCCGCTGGCTGCGGCCGCGTCGACGCCGACCGGGCCCGCAGCGCCGAAGATCAGCGCGCACAGTCGGCGATCCTCGCCTACTCCACCGCCTCCCAGCAGGCCAATGGCCTCCACGGCGAGGTGATCGACGCCTTTCAACGCGCCAACCGCGCCGCCAGCCTGCCGGACTACCGGGACGCGATGGCGCGCGAGGTCTTGCCGTCGATGGATCGCTTCATCGATCGGCTGCGTGCCATGCCGACCGGTAGCCCGGAGCTTGAGCGCATCCACGGCGCCCTGCTCGCCGCCTACAGCGAGGCGCGCGGCGATCTCGCGCTCTTTGTCCAAGGCCTCCAGACGGCCGCCGATCTGCGGCGTTTCGACCCAATTCGCGAGCGCCTTCAGAAGCGCATCGCCGCCTACCGCAACGATCTCGAAGCCTACTACCGCGCCCACAACCGCACCCTCCGCCTCGACAGCATCGAGGGCGACGCACCAGCCGCCGCGCCAGCCGCCGCACCAGCCGCGGCACCCTTGGCCGCCCCGGCCGCGGCTCCTGCGCTCGCCCCCGCCCCCAGCGCAGCGCCGAGCGCACCCGCCGCCGCCGCGACGGTCACCGGCGCGCCGTGAGTCCGCTCCGCGCTCGCCGAGGCCCACGCGCCAGCGACGCCTCGTTCAGCGGCCGACCCCCTCTGACCTGGCCAGTCTTGGCGCTCCTGTTGGCCGCCAACGCCTGTGGCGCCGCAGGCCGCACCAGCGGACCACCGCTGCCAGCGCCGGCAGCCAGCAGCGAAGACCGCCTTCGGGCCTCGTTGCGCGCTGTCCAGAGCCCCGGACCCATCGCCCTACGCTTCAATCCCGCGCATTGCGACTGTCCGGCCTTCGAGGCCCGCGTCGGCACCTCCTGGCACCGCAGCGAGCTCACGGGCGGCGGCGAGGCGCTGACCGAGCGACTCCGTTGGCTCGCCCAACGCCCCGTGACCGAGCATCCCATCGCCCTCGATGTCGTGGGCACCGTCGAGCGCGACCCATTCCGCACAGCCATCGGGCTGTGGGCGATCCGCGTCGAGATCCTCGAGATCACGACACCGGCGTCCGCCGAGGCCCCGACCGCCACGCCGAATGGCGCGATCTCACCGGCAGAAGGCGCGAATCCTTGACCTCCTCTGGGCGTTGTCGAGGATGACGTCCTGGAGGAACCTACGATGACCGCTCGCCATCCAAACCCCGCCCTGCGCCTTGGCGCCGACCGCCGCCAATGGCCAAGCGCCCAGGCCACAGTCTTCGCCGCCCTCTGCGTCCTCGGCTGGGCAGGTGCAGCCTCCGCTGTCCCCAAGCCCGCAGCGCCTGCAGAGCCTTCGGCAGCCGCAACAGCCGCGCCCAACAAGACGAGCCCCGCGAAGGCCGCGGCGGCCAAGGGTGCTGCGGCGAAGGCCATTCTGCCGACCCTCGAGGTGCTCCGTGCCGGCAAGCGCATCGGCAGCGAGTCCCTGCGCACCAAAGTCGGCGCCGCCAATACCTACCACTCGACGCAGGCCAAGCTCACCGACGGTGGGCGCGCCTTTACCCAGCGGGCCCACCTCATCCTTTCGGCGCAAGGAGGGATGCAGACCTATGATCGCTGGATCGATGTCAAGGGCGCGACGCTGCGGCTGCGCGTCTTTGAGGCCGAGGGCAAGTGGCGGCAGGTGATCTTCGGCCAACCCGGCGAGAAGAATGAAGTCAAGGAGTTCGCTCTGGCCTCGCCGCCGGTGATCTTCGACGAGCGCAGCCCGATCATCAATGGGTTGGCCCTGCTGCTGGCCGGCAAGCGCGCCATGGTGCCCTACGTCCGCGCCGACGAGCCCTCCGCCGGCGAGGCGACGGTTTCGCGCGAGTCGCTGGCCGATGCGGCCGGAAAGCGATTTGTTCGCACGACCTTCGCCGCCAAGAAGTGGTCCATCGCGGTCATTGCCGACGCCGCGGGCACCATCCTGAATGTCCAAGGGCCGGGCCCTCTTGGCGGCAAAGTCGCCGGCTTCGACGCCAAGAAGCTCATGGCCGTCGCCGAGCCGCCCCCGGAGGAGACCGCCGCCCCGCCGCCGCCAGCGCCAACGCCGCCCGCGAACGACGACGCCGCAGTGCCGCCGCCGCGCGACGATCCCGAGCGTCTCTGACGCCAAGTCCAGGGAAGCCCCCACACTTTTGGCTTACCCGGGATCGCCGCAGGGCCAGCCTGAAGGCTTGAAATCGCAGTGAGAGCCCGAAGCGTTCCGGCCTCGGCTAGCTCGCCGCAGACGACTCCGCGGCTAGGTTCGATGCTACCGGTGTGGGTCGTCGACGCGGCCCAGAACCTGCGGCTCGATCGCCGACGCGTCGAGCGGCTACGGGCCCTCACAGTCTGTCGTCAGTCGCCCCAGCGCTGCGCGGCCTCGTCGTTCCACTCGTCGGGAAAGTAGTAGAAGCCCTCGCAGCCCAGCTTGAACAGGCAGTCCTGGCAGGGCTCCTCATGGCGGCGACGGGACTGCAAGTAGTCAAAGAGGTTCACGTCTTCCATCGAGACGAAGACCATGCGCCGCTCGAGCTTGTACAAGTCACCCAGGCAGTAGTGCTCGTACCCGTCCATGTAGCAGATGGGCAGGTTGATGACTTGAAAGCGGATCTTGTCGCCGAAGCGGTCGATGAGCGCCTTGACGGCCGGGGCGACCAGCGCCGGGTCGGGCTGCGTCTCCGCCGAGGCGCGGCCAAAAGGCGTCACGAACTGGATGTTGCAGAGCTCGACGCCGAGGCCGACCAGCAGCTCGCCGTACTCCATCAACACCGGGAAGTTGGTCTTGGTCAGCGTGACGTTGACGCCAAACCCGACGCCATACTTGCGGCACAACCCGACGGAGTTGCGCACCCCCGCGATGGTTTGCTCGAACGCGCCTTTCGACTGTACCTGCGCCTCATGGACCGCCGGATTGGGGCCATGCAATGAGATCAGGAGGTTGGTGATGCCGCTGCGAACCACCTTCTCTGCGTTGCGCTCGAGCATCAGCATGCGGCCGTTGCTGGTCACGTTGACCTGCTGGTAGCCGAGCTCGCGGGCTTTGCGCAACAACGCGAACAAGTTGGGGTTCGTTGTCGGTTCGCCGCCATCGAAGTCGATGAGGTCGAAGCCCTGGCTGCGGCGCAGCTCCATGAACGCGATCTGCTCGGCCACCTCACCGTGCGTCGGCAGGCGATTGCCGGTGGCGCAGAACACGCACTGGTTGTTGCAGATGTAGGTGGTGTTCATGATGACCTTGCGCGGCTGCAAGGTCTCGACCTTGACCTCCAGCACCCGCTTGGCCACCTCCAGCTCGTGGGCGCTCCAGCCCGACCCGCGGTCCTCAATGACGGCGCGACCCTGGAAGAGCGGCCCAATGTCGCGGTCTTCGCGCCGCACCCAGAGTCCGCGCCGTTCCACCTCGTCGAAGAGGCGCGTACCGCGGATCGGCGTCGCAAACTGCAGGAGCGGACGCGCGCCATAGCCGGCATAGAGGTGAAACGCCGTAGCCAGCGTGTCCTGGATCTCGCGGCGGGTCTCGCCCGGCGTGCCGATCATCCAATGCACCACCAGCGGCAGCTCCGCCTGTTGGCACCAGCGCGCGACACGCTCGGTCGCCTCGCGGTCGAAGTGCTTGCCGATCAGCTCGTTGGCCACGCGCTCGCTCGACGACTCCGCTGAGATGGACAGCAGGGGCGTGCGTCCCACCAAGCGCTGGACCTGCCTTTCAGCGAGGCGGTCTGCCCGCATCCCGTTGGGGAAGTCGGCGCGCAGGTCCAAGGTCTCCAGGGCATCGAGCAGCCCGTCGAAGTGGCCCGCCTTGATGTTGACCAACTCGTCGAGCACGACCACGCGCCGCACACCGAGCTGATCGCGCACCAGGCGCAGGTGCTCCTCCAGCCGCTCCGCTGAGTAGGAGCGCCACGCCTTGCCCTCGACCCCGTCGCGCTTCCAGGGCGTGGCGGTGCAGAAGCCGCAGCTGTAGGCGCAGCCGCGGCTGGTCTTGAAGGCGAGCAGCGGCGGGTGCAGGTCGAAGATCTCGCGCTTGTGGTCCGCCTGCGCGACCCGGCCGAGGAAGCGCTGGTAGGCCGCCATGTCGACGAGGTCGTAGGCCGGCAGCGGCAGCGCGTCGAGATCTTCGGGCGGCGTGCCGCGCACCAGACGGGCTTCGGGACGGCCGCCGCTCGCCAAGAGCGCGACCAGCGTCGGCAGGGTGACGTCGGCTTCGTAGCGCAGGCCAAAGTCGGCGCCGACCTCGTCGAGCCAGGCCTCATCCCAGGCGATGACGTGCTGACCGCCCACGTCGAGATCGGCGACCACGATCGGCGCCTGCGGCCAGCGCTCGGCCATCAGGCCACACAAGCGCGCGAGCTCCGCCGACGCCGGCCGCGCGATCAGCCACGGGCTGGCGGCGACGACGACCACGTCCGGCGCCTGGCTGGGAAACCGACCGGTAAAGGTCGCCAAGGGCGCGCCGAGGCGAATCATGCCCGCGCGCTCGCGCAGCAAGCCGCTGGTCGGCAAACAGAAAGCGTCGAGCACCTCGACCTGATGCCCAGCGGCCCGCAGGCCGGCTGCCGCTTGCCACGTCCCGAGGTTCGCCAGATATGGATAGTCGATGAAGGCGTCGTGCAGCAGGAGCGGCGGATGCAGAAGCAGAACGCTCGCCACGGAGGCCTCCAGGCCGGGCACGCGAGGCCGCGTTCCCATTCTAGGAGTATGCGGTCGCGGGACGCCCGCAGCAAGCCGCAGCGCCGGAATCAGGCGTAGGCCTCATGCGTTGCAGGTGCAGACGCGCCGTACTCGCCGGCGCCAATCGTGCCGCGTTGCGCCAATAGCCGCTCTGCCGCACCCTGCGAATCGGACGCGCCCTCGCCCCGCCTCGGAGTTGGACCGTGACCCCCAGAGCACAGCCGGTCAGCGCGGCGAGGCCGCAGAGGGCGCAGGCTCCGCTCATGGCGCCGAAGCACCCGCCCACCCCGCTGGTAACGCCGCCGATGATACCGGCGACGGCGTTTGTCGCCCATGCCAAGGCGTCACCGCCCCCCCAACGGGCCTCCTCGCGACGCATCGCGGCTCGACCCCATGGCCGCTCCCTGACGCTACTCCTGCTCTTCTGCAGCGTCGCCCAGGCAGCCGCTCCCGACGCGGCCTGGGCCTGGGGCGCTCGTAAGCAGCCGATCGTCGCACCGAAGCCCGCCCACAAGCCCAAGACCGGCAAGCCCAAAGGTTCCAAGCCGAAGCGACCCGGCGCGCCTGACGCCCCCGTCGGCGCCTCCACGGTGGAGCCGGACGCGAGGCCGACCAAGCCGCAGCCCTCCTTGGCGCCGCCCAGCCTGCAGTCTCGCATCGACGCAGCGATCGGGCCGCCCCTTCGTGCCTCTGCCGCGCCTGGACTGCTGCGGGAGGCCATCGCAGCCCATGAGCTGGCGGCAGCGCTGAAGCTCGCTGAGGCCGTCGCGGTGGCCAAGCGGGTCGACGCAGGAACCCTCGTCGATGTCGCGACCAGCCTCGGCAACGCCCAGTCCTTTCCGGTCCTGCTGACGCTGTGGCGAAGGGCCGCGGCCGCGCCTGGCCTCTCGCCCTGGCTTCGTGACGCGGTCGAGGAGGGCATCGCCGATGCCCTGCTGACGGCGAACGAAGTGGACGAGGCGCGGCAGGTGCTCGGCAAGGCGCTGCGCCGCCGCCCGACGGGCATGCGCGGTCCGATCATCGAGCGGCTCGTCACCTGGGGGCGCCTGACCGAGCGCAACGACGAGGTCCGGGAGCTGCTGCTGGCTCAGCGCGATCCCGACGCAGCCGTCGCCGCCGCCGGCCAGGTCTCCGCGCTCGACGGCGATGAGGCCGGCCTCGAGGTCTTGCGTCGCGCCTTTCGCGCCTTCCCAGGCAACCGACGCCTCGCAGCGGCGTTGCTGGATGCGCTCGCCCGGCTCGGTGATCGCGTCGAGCTGGAGCGCGCCGTCGCCAAGGTCGTCGCGCTTTCGCCCTCCGAGCCGCTTCCCTGGTTGCGGCTGCTCGACGCCCACATCGCCGCCCGCGACGCCGTCGCCGCCCGCGCGCTCATCGATAGGCTCGCCGCGCGCTTCGGCCGTGATGAGTCGCTGCTCGAGGCACTGGTCGACCGTGAGCAGCGCCTGGGCGACGACGAGCCGCGGGTGATCGCCCTGTTCGAGGCCCTGTTGCGCGCGGCGCCCGCAAACGCCACCGCCATCGAGGCGTACGGCGAGTGGCTGCTTGTCCGCGGTCACGGCCGACTCGATGCCGCGCTTGCCGTGTTGGCGCGGCTCGAGAGGCTCCAAGCGGGACGCTTCGAGGGCCGCCTGCGCATCGCCGCGCTGCTCGCCACGCACGGTCATGCCGGCGCTGCGCGGGGTCTCTTGCAGTCGCTCGAGCGCGATTTTCCGGGCCGCCGCGCCACCCGCAAGGCGCTGGCCGAGCTCGACGACGCCGCACAGAGCCGAGACGCAGAGGCGCATTGGCAGGCCTTGATCGCCATTCCTGCCGACGCCACCCCAGAGCTGCGTCGCGATGTCGCTGAAGCGCGGCGCAGCCTGCTCTCGCTGTGGCGGCGCGCCAACACCATCGTCGGTCGCCTCCGCGAGCTGGGCGGGCGTGCCCAGCTCGGCCAGTCGAGCCTCGCTGAGGCGCTGCTCTGGCTCGACGGCGTCATGGCGGAAGAGCTCGCGCGCGACGATATGGTGTTGCCCAAAGCCCTCGCGGACGAGGGCCCGCTCCTCAAGGTCCATGGCGAGGACGCCGAGCTGCGCACCCGCGTCGGCCAGCTCGCGCTCGCCCGCGGCGATCGCCAGACCGCGCTCCGGGCGGCCCGCTGGCTCTTGACCCGCGACGCCGACGCCAGCCGCGAACTGGCTCTGCGGTTGCTGGAGGCTGGGCTCGCGGCATCGGACGGCCCCGTCGCAGAAGAGGCAGAGGCGCTGACGCACGGTGGCCGTGAGGACACTTCGACGTTGCTGACCCTTGGTGACCTCCACCTGCGCTACGGCGATCGCCAAGGCGCCGGTCTGCGCTTTCGCCGGGCCGCGACGCTCTCCCCGCGCGACACGCGCGCGACGGCCCGTCTCGCGCGCTTGTTCCGCGAAGACGGCCAAGTCGAAGAGGAGTCAGAGGCGCTCCGCGCGGTCGTCGCCCGCAGCGTCGACAGCGAGGAGCTCGACTCGGCCGGCCAACGCCTGCTGACCCTGGCCATCCAGCGAGGCGAAGCTGCCGGGTTGCTTCGCTGGCTCGATGCCGTGACGCCGCAGCACCCCCGGCGCGAGGTCATCGAGCGATTTCGGTTGCTCGCCTACGACGTCTGGCTGCGCACCGAGCCAATTGAGCGGCATCTTCGCGGCAGCGGGACGCCCCAAGCCGTCGCGGCGCCACCTGCCGCGGGCGACACCTTGATGCGCGGCGATCTCGCACTTCGCGTGCGCACGTTGCGCCAGATGGCGGGCCAGCGGCGACCGATTGCGCTGTCGGTGGCGCGGGCGCTGCTCGGCGACCCGAGCGCGGTGATCCGCCGCGAGACGATGCTGGCGCTGGCCGCCATCGGCGACGCCAATGCCATCACCGCCATGCTCGAGGCCGGTGCCGAGCGCACGCTGGCGGTGCAGGTCGTGCTGCTGGCTGCCTTTGGACGCCTGCCGCCGACGCCTGCCGCGACCGGCCTGCTGCTCGATGGCGTCGCGCACCGCAACATCGAGCTGTCCGGGGTTGCAGTCCTGGCACTCGGGCGCCAACGCGACCCGGCCAGCCTGCCCGATCTGCTGCGGCTACTCGACAACCGCCGCGAGCTACGCCTGCCCTTGCTGTTGGCTGCTGGCGCGGTCCTCGGCGCCAAGCCAGAGGCCATCGGCGCTGAGTACGCGGTCAACGCCTTCGTCTCCGCCGCGTCGCCTGATCGCGCCGATGATCGCGAGCTGTCGCTGCCGATCGCCGCCGCCGCCTGCTGGGCCCTGGCAGCGAGCCACCGCCCCGACGCCCGCGCCGCCCTCGCCCATATCGTCAGCACCACCGACAGCCCCATCTTGCGCTGGCTGGCGATTCGCCTGCTCGCGGCTGAAGGGCCGCCGCAGATCGAAGCCCGCGACTTCGAAGTCGATCTGGAAGTTCCCAGCCGGGCGCGGGTCGCAATTGCCGGACGCATCCTTCACCGCGCCTTCGATCCCGATCCTTCCCTCGACGCCCGGTCGTTGCGCCGCGTCGATGCCGAGCTTGCGGCGGCACTCGAAAGGCTGCCGGGCGAGCTGAGGCCTATTTTGTGCGACGACGACCTCCTCATCGCAGAGGCTGGGCCCGAGGTGGCCCGCCGTTGCTCCGCGACCGAGTCCGCCGGAAGCCCGGTCACCGACCGCAAAGTCAGCAAATAGGCCCGGCCGGCGGGGCACCTTGACCCCGCCCTGCGGCGAGACGACGGCCGCGCGCGTGGCGTGGTTTCGCCAACGGCGCCCATTCGCTAGACTAGCCAAGCTGCAGCGCGCCGACCTCGATCGGCGTTGCGGCTCGGAGGCAGAATGCGCAGCGGATGCTGGCGGCGAGCGGGCTTTACCATCTTGATTTTGCAGCGCATTTTCCAGCGTGCCGCGCCGCGTTCGTCGCTGGCAGGCCTCATCGTCGCCTGCGGCCTCATCGCAGCCTGCGGCGAAGAGGTGGTCCAATACGACGCCCTCCACCTCGTCATCGGTAGCGAAGTGCCCGAGGGCGGGCCGATCACGCGCATCGATTTTTCCATCATCGGCCTCGACGCCGCCGGCGCCGCGGTTTATCGCCTGCCCGAGAAAGAGGGCGACGCTGCCTACCAGGTCGCGCTTCCGGCCGCCGTCGATCTTGTCAACAAGCCTTTCCGGCTCAGGATCTTCCCGGGTAGCGCCCCCATCGCCCGCCTGCAGCTGCGCGTGCGCGGGCTCAGCGACAGCCTCAAGCCGCTCACTGCCTTTGGCGGCGTCATCGACAACCCTGCCGGCGCGCGCGAAGTCAGCATCACGCTGCGGCGGCCGGTCGCCGACTGTGACGCCGACGGCGATGGCGTTGGCGACTGCGCGAAAACGGGCTGCTGCGCACCCGCTGCCGCCAAGGACTGCGACGACAAGAACGCGACGGCAAGCCCCTTCGAGTTCGAAGACCCCTGTCTCGAGTGCGAGAACGGCGTCGACGAGAACTGCAACGGCAGCGATCTCGCTTGCGTCGACGCTGACGACGATGGCGTGGCCGACTGCCAAGAATTGAAGTGCAACCAAGCCCACCGCGCGGACAAAGACGTCCACCCCGGCGCGCCCGAGCTGTGCGATGGCAAGGACAACGACTGCGACGGCGACACCGACGAAGGCCTGACCTACGTCGGCATCGACGGCAAGCCCGGATC
Source organism: Myxococcales bacterium (assembly GCA_947491025.1). Classification (GTDB taxonomy): domain Bacteria; phylum Myxococcota_A; class UBA9042; order UBA9042; family UBA9042; genus SXNM01. The sequence goes on along the minus strand of CANLIC010000001.1, from coordinate 304,467 downwards.
GCTGACCACTGGCGCGGCCTGCGGCGCGGGCGCCTGCGCTGGCGGCAAGGTCGTGTGCGACGCAGACGGCAAGGGCCTCGTCTGCGATTCAGCCAACAAGAAGGCCGCCGTCGAGGACTGCAAGAATCAGCTCGACGACGACTGCAACGGCAAGCTCAACGACGGCTGCGACTTGCTCGACATCGATGGCGACGGAGCCGAGAACGAGGTCGAGAACAAGGCATGCAAGCACCCTTACGCCAAGTTCCATAGCGAGATTCACCCTGGCGCCAAAGGCGAGGCCTGTTGTCTGCCTTACACCAAGAAGATTCTCGCGGTGGACCCCAACTGGCAAGCCACCGACCCCGTCCCGGCCAAGGCAGTCGCCACCGACGCCGAGCTCGCGGTCTGCGATGTCGACTGCGACGGAGTCATCAAGGCTTGCGCCCCAAAGGATGCCGACGGCGATGGCGTGCCGGCGCCGCTCGACTGCGACGACGTGGACCCGACGACGTACCCCAACGCCCCAGAGAAGTGCGGCGACGGAAAGGTCCAGTCCTGCCTCGGCGCCGACCCTGCCTGCGACGCCGCCACCGACAAGGACGGCGACGGCTGGCCAGGCGCCATCGACTGCGACGACGGCAACAAGGCGGTCTTCCCGGGCGCCGCCGAGGTCTGCAACAGCGCAGACGACGACTGCGACGGCGTCATCGACGATGGCAACCCCGAAGCCAAGGACGCTGCCTGCGGCAACAAGAACGGCGAGTGCGGAAAGAAGCCCGGTATCTCGGTCTGCAAGCACTGGCCGGCCGGTCAATCGCCTGGCACGCCGCTCGACTGCCTGCAGAAGCCCTACGACGCCGCCAGCGGCACCTGCGTCGGCTGCGAGGGCGATGGCCGCCCGACCGATGACGTCTGCGACTACCTCGACAACGACTGCGACGCGCTCTCTGACGAGGACTACACCTACGCCGAGCAAGGCAGCGGCGCCAAGCTGGTCATCGGTGCGACCTGCAACGGCATCGGCAGCTGCGGCACTGGCAAGGTCGAGTGCCGCCTCCAGAAGGACAAGGCCGTTTGCTCAACGGACGTTGAGGGCAGCAAGGCCGAGAGCAAGCCCGAGATCTGTGACGCCAATGACAACGACTGCAACGGCGTGACCGATGAGAACCTGACCAGCATCGCCGATTCGAGCTGTCACAAGGCCGGTGCGTGCGCCGGCACCGCGGTGGCCCAGATCTTGACCGTCTGCGTCGTCGGAAAATGGGTTTGTGATTACACGAAGGTGCCGTCCATCGAGTACGACATCACCCAACCGTGCACGGCCGGCGATGCCTACTGCCATTGTCCCGGGCTCGGCGACGGCGGCAAGAAGTGCTTCGCGATGGTCGAGTCGTCCTGCGAAGGCAAAGACAACGACTGCGACGGCAAGACCGACGACGACTTCCAGTTCAACGATCTCGGCCAAGTACGCCTGGCGGGACAGGGCTGTGGTACGGGCGCGTGCGCCAGCGGTCTCACCGTCTGCAAGGCCGACGCGACCAACCTCACGTGCAGCACCCTCCCCAAGATCAGCAAGGAGGTCTGCGACGCCGTCGACAACGACTGCAACGGCAAGACCGACGAAGGCATGACGGTGACGGACTCCAACTGCAAGCTGGTCGGCCAGTGCACGACGCAGAATGTCAAAGCCAGCTGCCCAGCCGGCAAGTGGGTCTGCGACTACGTCGGCGTCCCCAGCTATCAGGACGCGAAAGAGGTCGACTGCGACGGCAAGGACAACGATTGCGACAGCAAGACCGATGAGGACTTCGTCTTCCTCGACCTCGGCAAACCGCGCAGCATCGGCGAGGTCTGCGGCGCGGGCGTCTGCGCGAACGGCAACGTCGTCTGCAGCGCCGACAAGAAGGCGATGACCTGCTCGACCTTGGTCAAGTCCGCCAGCGACATCTGCGACGGCGCCGACAACGACTGCGACGGCAAGACCGATGAGGACTTTGCCTGGCAAACGCTGGCCATCGGCATCGCCTGCGATGGCGTGGGCGCCTGCGGAACAGGCGTCGTCGAGTGCACGCCAGGCAAGACCGATGCCGCAACTTGCGACACCAACCCAGACGGCAGCAAGAAGCAGAACACCCTCGAAGGATGCAACGACATCGACGACAACTGCGACGGCACCACCGATGAGGGCTGTGACGACGACAAGGACCTGTTCTGCGACGCGGCCTTGACGACGACCGGCACACCGAAGAGCTGCCCGAAGGGCGGTGGTGACTGCAAGGACAACGACCTGGCCTTCAACCCGGGCATCGCGGAGAGCTGCGACGGCAAAGACCAGAACTGCAATGGCACCACCGACGAAGTCTTCTCATGGGACGAGGTCAACAACGCCAACAGCACGACCTTGAAGCTCGGCGTCGGCGCGCCTTGTGGCCTCGGTGCCTGCGCCGCAGGCACTGTCGTCTGCATCGATGGCAACGCGGCCGCCTGCTCCACCATCGGCAAGAAGGCCGGCGAGGTCTGCGACGATGTCGACAACGACTGCGACGGCTTGACGGACGAGGGCTGCAACGACGACGGTGACGCCTACTGCGACGTCGCCATCAACACGGTCGGCAAGCCCAAGGTCTGCCCCCAAGGTGGCGGCGACTGCAATGACCTCAGCAAGACGACCTTCCCAGGCGCGCCCGAGGTTTGCAACGACGTTGACGACGACTGCAACAACACCCTCGACGACGCCTGCGACAAGGACAAGGACGGCTGGTGCGACGACGCCAAGGTCACCGTAGGTAAGCCCAAGAGCTGCCCCCAAGGCGGCGGTGACTGCAACGACAATGCCGCACTGCACGCGTCGCCAGGCGCCAACATCCATCCGACGCGGGCGGAGATCTGCAACGACGTTGACGACAACTGCAGTGGCAAGACCGACGAGGGCTGCGACGACGACAACGACGGTTACTGCGACAAGACGATCACCACCATTGGCACCCCGCTTGTCTGCCCCAAGGGCGGAGGCGACTGCAACGACGGCGTCAACACCGTCTTCCCCACCGCCGTCGAGGCTTGCAACGACGTCGATGAGGACTGCGACAGCGTCGTCGACCAGGGTTGCGACGACGACAACGATGGCTGGTGCGACAACGCCTTGGTCGCGGTCAACAAGCCCAAGGCCTGCCCAAATGGCGGCGGCGACTGCAACGACGAAAAGGGCGCCGGCAAGGAAATCCACCCAGCGGCCGCCGAGGTCTGCAACAGCAAGGACGACGACTGCAACGGCAAGACCGACGCCGCAGACGCCATCAACCTCGCCAAGACTGCGCCCAAGTGTGAGAACCAAAAGGGCGTGTGCGCCAACCTGGTCAAGGCTCTGGCGCTCTGCGAGGGCGGGGCATGGAAGTCCTGCTCGGACAGCTTCTACGCTTCCAGCCTCGACAAGTTCGAAGCCAGTTCCGAGAAGAGCTGCGACGACCTCGACAACAACTGTAGCGGCGCGACGGATGAGGGCTGCGACGACGACGCCGATGGCTACTGCGACGCCGGCATGACCACCGCCGCCCAGGCAAAGCCCAAAGCCTGCGCGCAGGGCGGCGGCGACTGCAACGACCTCAAGGACGCCGCCAACGGCTTTCCGCCCGGCAAGGCCATCCACCCCGCGCAAAGTGAGACCTGCCTGACCGAGTATGACGACGACTGCAACGGCACCGAGAATGAGGTCAACGCCAAGAATTGCATCGACTTCTATACCGACGCAGACGGCGACGGCTGGGGCAATCCGGCCAAGGCCTCGCTCTGCCTCTGCAAGGCCAATTCAGGGCTCAAGCTCACCGCAACCCAAGTGGGTGACTGCAATGACAATTCCAACGATGTCAGCACTTACCAGTGGGCCGGCCCCGACGGCAAGTCCATTGTCCTCGGAGGTACGTGCGGCTTTGGTACCTGTTCTGGAGGCAAGGTGCAGTGCAGCGGGACCGCCGCGAGCTGCTCGACCTCCAGCAAGGCCGTGACCGAGTTCTGCAATGGCCAGGACGATGACTGCGACACCAAGATCGACGGCGCCGACGACTCCCTCGACATGTCCGGACAGAGCTGCGCGCCCAAGGGCGTGTGCGCATCCGGTTCGCCGAAAAAGACCTGCGTCAGCGGTACGCTGGTCTGCGACTTCAAGGGGACCAAGGACTATGAAGCCGGCACAGAGAAGTCCTGCGACGGCTTGGACAACGACTGCGACAGCGTCACAGACGAGTCGTTCGAGGTCGGCGCCTTCGACTGCTTGGACAAGGGGGTCTGCAAGTCAAGCGGCGTCGTCCCGATCTGCTCCACTGGCAAGTTGACTTGCGATTACAGCAAGATCAGCGGGTATTTCGCGACGGAGACGCAGTGCGACAACAAGGACAACGACTGTGATGGCAAAACAGACGAGGACCCCGATCTGAGCGGCCTGACCTGCAAGTCTTCAGGCATCTGCAAGGACAAGACCATCGCCAAGCTGTGCGTGACCGGAACCCCGACCTGCGACTACGGCCAGGTCACAGGGTACGAGGCGACAGAGGTCAGCTGCAACAACAGCGACGATGACTGCGATGGCAGCACCGACGAAGAGCTCTCCGATGTCTTGAAGTCGACCTGCAAGCTCAAAGGCGTCTGCAATGGCAACAACGTCGAAGCCAAGTGCCAAGCTGGCGGCTGGAGCTGCAAGTACAACAGCCCTGACTACAAAGAGACCGAAATCGAGCCCACTGAGAACCTGAAGGACGGCAAGGACAACGACTGCGACGGAGTCACAGACGAGGGCGCCTAGCCGACGCTGATCGGCAAGCCGTCGCTCTACGCTCAATTCAAGGGCCTCCGTGCTTTGTTCGGCGTCGCCACTGGCTCAGCCGCCCGAGGAGAGTTCGTGCAAAGCAACGCGCCCACCAGCAGCAAGACCACGCGCGCGTCGGTGCGCCCCACCGACGGTCCGCCCCGGCGTGAAGAGCCCGTGCTGCCCCCCGAGGCGATTTGCACGGTCATTCACCAAGATGAGCACTTGATCGTCGTCGACAAGCGGCCTGGCTTTCCTGTCTCGCCCAACGCCCAGTATCGAAATCGCTCGGTGCTGCACGCCCTTCAACGCATGGGGTTCGGCGTCTGCTACCCAGTCAGCCTCCTCGACCGGGAGGCGACCGGCCTGGTCCTGCTCTCGCGCTCGGTCGAGACCGCCCGCTCTCTGCGCTGGAACTGGCGCTCAAGCCTGTGTGAGCGGAAGTTCATCGCCGTCGCACAGGGAGACGTCGCCGGTGCGCACGGGCGCATCACGTTGCCCATCGGACAAATTCAGGCCGGCAACACCCGTCGTCGCGGCGTACTCCACTCCGAGACGGGTGGCCGCGACGCCGAGACCCGGTGGAAGCTCCTCGCCCGCGGACGTGGCATGTCCCGGCTCCTCATCACGCTTCACCACACCCGCTGCCACCAAATCCGAATTCACCTCGCCGCCATCGGGCACCCGCTGGTCAATGAGTCGGTGTACATCGAACGCAACACCGAGACACCGATCGACGCCCTCCTGGAGGGCGCAGAGCGCAAATACGAGATCATCAAGCTGCCAGCGCAACAGGTCGGGCTGCACCTTTGGCGAGTCAAGATCGCCCACCCCGTCAGCGGCGAGATCGTGACCTTTGAAGCGCCTGTGCCGAGAGAGCTGCTCAACTTGATGCCGAACGCCTGGATCGTGAACGAGCTCTGATCGGTCCGACGGCCCGAAGTCCTAAGCACCTTCCACCTTGCGCGGCGGCCTACGGCCCGGAACGCCCCTGCCGCCGACGCGTCGCCCCGCCCAGACGCACCGCCTACGCCCGCGCGCCTGCAAGCCGAGCCTCCGTCGTGGTTCGGGCGAGGCATTGCGCCTCGCGCCCCCACTCCAACATCCGTGCGCTCGGTTCAGACGGTCCGCCGTCGTCGCGATGCCCACGCCTGGGTCTGGGGATGCTCAGCGCTTGACCCCATCCGGGCCTTGCCTCGCCCGCCACGACGGTCACCAAGCGGCTCTCGGCCAGGTCCATGCGAAGTGAGTATCGAGCCTCGCGAGCCCCCACCACGCCTCTCCCAGACCTGCCTTCGCGCCAAAACGGCCACGGGCCCCGTGGCGCTTGCCGGCGGGGCCCGTGGACCTCTCTGAAGCGGGCTGAGGGCCCCTCTAGGCTACTTCCCGAGCAGCGCCTTCAGCCAGGCGTAGAAGCCGAAGCTGGCGGTGTGCTTGTCGCCCTTCGAGTCACCCGCGGTGACCGAGCCGGCGACCAGCATCCGGGCGTCGTACTCGGCGTTGCCGACCTTGACCTTGCCCTGGACGACGGCCGCGCCAAAGCGCGCCTCGTAAGCCGTCGGCTTGCAGCCCTCGTCGACCTGGCTGTTGCATGTGTCGTCCTTGCTGTTGCCGCAGATCTCCTCTTTGGCTGGCACGACCTCGCCCTCACACAGGTCCTGGATCTTGCCCTTCAGGCACTTGCGCGTTCCTTCCTTGCAGATGCCCTTGTCCTTGGTCGCAGGGTCAGCCGAGTAGCAGGGCACCGTGGCGCTGTCGTCCGGCGTGTTGGTGCAGCCGTTGGTCTTGTCGCAGCTGTCCTTCGTGCACGGGTTCTTGTCGTCGCAGTCGGGGCCGACACCGGCGACGCAGGTCCACTTGCCGTCCTTGGCGCCGCACTTGTCACCCTCGGTGCACGCGCTGCCATCGTCGCAGACCTGCGCGAGGTCCTTGGTCTTGCAGTTGCCACTGGACTTCTCGCAGCTGTCCTCGGTGCACAGCTCGCTGTCGTCGCAGACCTTCTTCTTGCCAGGAGTGCACGACTTATCGATGCAAATGTCTTCGATGGTGCAGGCGTCGCCGTCCGCGTCGCACGGCGCCGTGTTGCCGATGAACTTGCAGCCTTCCTTCGGGTCGCACACGTCGTCGGTGCAGGGGTTCTTGTCGTCGCAGGCCAGCTTGGTGCCCGGCGTGCAGACACCGTCCGTGCACTGATCATCCTTGCTGCAGAGGCTCTGGTCGGCGTCACAGACCGTGCCATTCGGCTTCTTCGCCACCTCGCACGCGCCGGTCGCCGGCACACACTGGGTGCTGGCGCAGAACGTGTCCTTGCTGTTGTCGCACGTGACGACGGTCTTCGGGTCGACCTTGCACGCGTAGGGCAGCTTGCTGGTGTCACAGTAGAGCGTGCCGTTGCACAGGTTGCCGTCTTCCTTTGGCGCGCACTGCGAGTTGGTAGTGCAGATGCAGGTGTTCTGGCCGGCCTTGCAGACGCCGTCGGTGCAGAGGTCACCCACGGTGCAGCCCTCGCCGTCCTCGCACTTGAACTGGTCGGGCTGCTTGGTGTTCACGCAGCCCTGATCCTTCTCGCAGCTGTCCTTGGTGCACTGGTTCTTGTCGTCGCACTTGATCTCGGCGTCGAAGGCCTTGCCTTTGCAGACGCCAGTGTCGCACGAATCCTGGTCGGTGCACTCGTTGCCGTCCGTGCAGGCGCCCGGCACGTTGGAGTGCTGGCAGCCTTTGATCGGATCGCAGCTGTCGGCGGTGCAGGGGTTCTGATCGTTGCACTCGACCTTGCTGCCCTTGCAGCCCACAGCCTCATCGACGCACTTGTCTTTGCTGGTGCAGGCGTTGGCGTCGTTGCAGTCCTGGCCCTCTTGGAAGGGGTACAGGCACTTGCCGTCCACCAGGTTGCACTTGGCCTTGACGCAGCCGTCCGCTGTCGTGCAGGCCTTGGCCGCGCCCGCCTCGCACTTGCCGTCCTTGCAGGCGTCGTTTTCGGTGCAAGGGGTGTTGTCCGCGTCGCAGCCCTTGCCGTCGTCGTTCGCGTAGACGCAGCCCTTGACCTTGTCGCAGCTATCGGCCGTGCAGGGCTGGTTGTCGTCGCAAACTTCAGCGGCGCCGGCAACGCACTTGCCGTCCTTGCAGGCGTCGTCCTTGGTGCAGATGCTGCCATCCGCGTCGCACGCACCGGACTTGTTCGAGACCTTGCAGCCCTTGGCGCCATCACAGTCGTCCGCCGTGCAGGGGTTGCCGTCGTCGCAGCTCTGCTCGTCGGTCTCGCCGTCGCAGTCGTCGTCGACCGCGTTGCAGGCCTCGGACTTCGGGTCGGGCGCGAGGCAAGCAGAGAGGCCACCACCGGCTGGGGCGCCTGGCTTGCCGGCTGCGAGGCAGGTGCGTACACCCTCGCACTTGGACGTGCCGCTGCCCGTGAAGCACACGGTCGAAAGGCCCTTGTCGATCGCGTCCGGGCTGCACTGGCAGATGGCGTTGTTCTTCGGCACGCACTGCTTGGAGGCCTTGCCCTCGAGCGAGTTGACATCCTTGCAGGTGTGGGTCACCGGGCAGCCGTCGTCCGAGTTGCAGCTCTGGCCGCAGAACGCGCCGGCGTCGCCGCTGTCGACACAGACCGCGCCGCCGTCAGCGAGCGTGGTGCACTCGGTCGAGGCCTTGCAGGGGTTGCACAGGTAGCCAATGTCGGGGACGCAGATCGTCACCGGGTCGGCCGTGCCTGGGAAGACGATGGTCTTGCAGGTGAAGTCCTTGTTCGTGCAGTTGTCGATGCAGCTCTCGGCGCAGATCTTGCCACCGGGAGCGTCGATGCACTTGCCCTGGTCGCAGTCGCTGTTCTGCTGACAGGGGCAGTAGTCCGCGCCCTTGTCCACGCTGCAGTCGGGCTTACCGGTGGTGTCGGGCTCGTCGGTCGTCTCGCCGCTGGTCTCCTCGACGTCGCTGCCGGGACCGTCGGTGTCGCCGCTATCGGTGTCGGCGCTGTCGGTGACGTCAGGAGTCCCGGTGTCAGGGTCCGCGGTGTCGCTACCGGTCGTGTCCGGATCGACGATCCCCTCGTTGTCCTGACCATCGGTGGTCGCGCCGCTGTCCTTGCCGCCAGCGGCGGCATCTGGGTCTTCGCCGCAGGCGGCGGCCAAGGTGATCGCGGTGGCGACGGCCAACATCCGGGCGTTGCGCAGGCAGTGTAGCTTCATGGTGTCATCCTTGCACGTGGAGTCAAACAGAGTCGTTCTGGTCTTCAGGTGGCGCTGAGCCGCGACTGGCGCGGCTCCAGTGTCGAGCACTAGTTGTCCCAGCCGTCGGCCGCGGTGTCGAGATCATCCACGTACTCGAGGCCGTTCGGAAGATTGAGCGAGTTGTTCCAGAAAGCGAGAAGGCAACCACGAAGGTCGTTCCAGTTTGGAGTCGAGCCTGAGATGAAGATCACCGTGCTCGTCCTGTTGGCCGGAATGCTCAACGAATGCGTATGTGCTGAGTTGACGTTGTAGTTGGCTGACGGGCACCAGTTGTTGGCGCCATTCACGGAGACACTGGCGCGATCTTCATCGACCCATGCCGTTTGGTACGTGTTGACCGTCCAGGTGATGGCATTCCCTGTGGTATTCTTGATGCGAAAGAGGGCGCCCGCCTTGCGAGAGTTGGTGCTGGAGTACGACTTCCAATACTCCGACCACACGTTGGCGTTGCCACCACCGTAGCCCTTCTTGCTGAAGAGACCAAGTTGCAGTGAGCGATTGGCGCTGATGCTTGAGGCGCAAGCGTTGCCGTCCGTCCAATTCGATGGATGCACACCACCATAGGCGTCTGTTCTATTCTCCATGAACCAGTCACCTTGGTTGTTCGCGTACGTGCTGAATACAAACCAGCGGTACTGGACGACCTTGCCCTGATTCTTGGTGACCACTGCGCCCTCAACCGTTAGATTGCCCTTGACGACAACGCTGCCTGCAGCACTTACGTCCTTGAGGTAGGCCGTCCCGCTCTGGTACGTATCGCCGGCGACAGCAATCTTCTTGTTGCTCAGGGTCTGGATCTTGATGCTCCAGCTGACGATCTTGCCATCGGTGCCGTTGCCGACGTTGCAGATGCCGGCGTTGCCCTGCTGCTGCGGGATGCAGAAGCTGGTGTCGAGCGCCTTCAGGTTCCAGACGCCCTTCGGGTTGGCGCCGATCCACTTCACCAGGTCGCCGCTCTTGGGCAGTACCTTGCTGTTGAAGGTGACCTTGTAGACCTTCTCGTCCTTCTTCCCGCAAGGATCGCAGAGGACCCAGCCCGTCTTCTTGTCGTCCGGCGGCAACACGGTCAGCGCAAGCGTCGACAGGTCGGTGTTGCTGACATCGACGATCAGCTCGAAGTCCTGCGTGGTGCCGATGTCCGGGAACGTCAGCACGCTGTTGGCGTCGGCGCCGGTGTTGTCCGGGATGGCGACGTCCTTCGCGCCCTCGATCGTGTCCACGAACTGGTTGCTCAGCAGGTTGTTGCTGATCTCATTGAGGCCGTCCTTGGGCAGGGCCGCCGGATCCAGCGCCGCGATGCACTTGAGCGTGCCATCGGCGTTGATTCCCTTGACCACTTCACCCGCGTTCTGGCACTCGCCAGCTGGGGTCTTGAGGCCGGTCAGCTTCGAGCCGTCGCCCACGAACGCGGCGGCAGCGACGGTGCCGCTGAAGGTACCGTTCTTGGCCTTGAGCGAGTTGCCTGCGAGGTCGACGTCGCCGTCGAACTTCATGTCGGCGACACCGACGCAGCCGGTGCAGTCGACGTCAGCGGCGGGGCCGCCCTTGGTCGCGGAGCCGGCGAAGTTGAAGCCGACCTTGGCGGCGGCGACGCCGCCGTTGCTGAGCTGATCGCTGCCGATGCAGCCCATGCAGCTCAGCTTGGCTGCCTCACCGGCGACCAGTGCGAACAGGCCGGCGTGCATCTTCTGTCGCGGGAGCTCCGGGTCGTTGGCGACCTTCATGCCCAGCCAGATCTCTTTGAGTGGCATCAGCTTGGCGGAATCTAGTGGGGTCGCGGATCCCAGCGGATGGCTGAAGCGGGCGCCGACAACCTTGACCTTTGAGACCTCGGACCAAGCCGCAGTGCCGCCGCTGTTGGTCTCGTAGAACGAGAACGTCATGTCGTAGTCGCCGTCGGCCGCAGCAGAGCCGCCGGCGGAGAAGAGCGCACCGTCGAGGAGAGAGGTCGTCGGAACCGCCGCTTGGGCCGTGCCAGCGGCCAGGCAGAAGGCGAGTCCGCACAGTGCCGCAGCGGCGCCACGTGTCCCAACCGTGTTGGCCGATCGGGAGCGCGCGTAGGCTCCGATGATCCGACCGTTCCATGAGTTCAACATTGTCTCTCCCGTCGGCGCTGGAACGCGCCGTCCACCCGGTCTGCAGTCTGCCGATGCCTGTGACTCGGCGCAAGTCATGCCAATCGCCTGCCGCCTATGGATTCATCCAAGCGAGAATCCAACGCAAGAAGCCGAACTCCACCCCGTACTTTCCGCCGCTGCCGGGGGCGGCGCTGCCACCGACCTGCTGGCCGACCCTCGCGTCGACGGCGTACTTGTCGCCCTTGGCGCGGACGATGCCGGAGCCGTCACGGGCAACGAAGCCGACCGGCGCGCAACCCTCATCGGTGATGCCTTCGCAGGTGTTGTCCTTGCCGTCGCAGCCCTCGTTGTCGTCCGGCTTCACGTCGCCCACGCAGAGGCCGATGACGCCCTTGTCGTCACAGGTTTGGAGGCCGTCCTTGCAGATGCCCTTGCCGGAGGTGCCCTTGGGACCGCCGTAGCACGGCACTTTCTTGCCGGCCTGGATGGCGTACTTACAGCCGCCCTTGTCGCCGCTCTTGGGCTCTGCGCAGGAGTCGTCTGTGCAGAGGTTGCCGTCATCGCAGCTCATCGCCTTGCCGGGCAGGCAGGTCCAGTTGCCGGAGGAGTTCTTGCCGCAAGCGTCGCCGACCGTGCAGAGCTTGGCGTCGTCGCAGCCCTGGACGAGCTCGGTGTAGCTGCACTTGCCGGTCTTCTTGTCGCAGAGCTCCGCGGTGCAGGGCTCATTGTCGTCGCAGTTGATGGCCTTGCCGGCCACGCACTTGCTGTCGGCGCATGCGTCGTTGGCGGTGCAGGGGTCACCGTCTGCGTCGCAAGCTCCCTGCTGGCCGAGGTGCGTACAGCCCGTCTTGTCGTTGCAAGAGTCAGCGGTGCAAGGATTCTGGTCGTCACACTGCAGCGGCTTGCCCGGCACGCACTTGCCGGTGTTGCAGACGTCGCCGACCGTGCACACCGAGCCATCGGCGTCGCAGGGCGTCGCGTCCTGCTTGGTAATCAGCAAGCACTTGCCGTACAGGGGTTGGCAGGTGTTGGTGGCACAGAAGTTGTTTTGCGAATCATCGCACTTGACCACCGTCAGCGGGTTGGTCTTGCAGGTGTAGGGCGCTTGCGCCTTGTCGCAGAAGAGTGTGCCATTGCAGGCGTTGCCGTCATCTTTGGCCTCGCAGTCCTTGTCGACCTGGCAGGCGCAGACGTTGGTGCCGGCCTGGCACTTGCCGTTGTTGCAGGCGTCGCTGACGCTGCAGGGGTCGCCGTCGTCGCAGGTCTTGCCGCTCACCGGCTTGTGATCGCAGCCGATCTTCGAGTCGCAGAGGTCGGCGGTGCAGGCGTTGCCGTCGTCGCAGTCCTTGCCAACATCGAGCGGCTTTCCGGCGCACTTGCCGCCGGCGCAGTTGTCGAGTGCGGTGCAGGCGTTGCCGTCATCGCACGACAGGCCATCGACCGCGTTGGTAACCTTGCAGCCCGTGACGGTGTCGCAAGTGTCGACGGTGCAGGCGTTGCCATCGTTGCAGACCGCCGCAAGGCCCGAGATGCAGGTGTGCTTGCCGGCGCTGTTCTTGCCGCAGGCGTCGTCCTTGGTGCAGGCGTTGCCGTCGTCGCAGGCCTTGTTGGCGTCGGCGAACACGCAATTGCCGTAGCCCTTGTCGCAGTTGTCGCTGGTGCACGGCTCGTTGTCGTCGCACTTCTTGGTTTCGCCTGGGAGGCAGCTCGAGTTCTTGCAGAGGTCGCCGACCGTGCAGGCGCTGTCGTCGGCGTTGCAGGGCGACGAGTTGGGCGCGTAGACGCAGCCCTTGGCCTTGTCGCACGAGTCGTCCGTGCAGGGGTTGCCGTCGTCGCACTTGACCACCGCACCGGCCACGCAAGCGCCGCTGCCGTCGCAGGTGTCGTTCTGCGTGCATACGTCGCCGTCCTTGTCACAGCCGACGCCCTTGGGGGCGTAGGTGTACTTGCACTTGCCGTCTTGGGCGTTGCACGCGTTCGATTGGCAAGCACCGTCCGAGGAGGTGTCGCACTTGACCACGCTGGAGGCCTTCACCTCGCACTTGAAGGGCGCCTTGACCGTGTTGCAGAAGAGTGTGCCGTTGCAGAGGTTGCCGTCTTCCTGCTTCTCGCAGTCAGCGTCGGCTTTGCAGTCGCAGATGTTGGTGCCCGCGACGCACTTGCCTGTCTGGCAGCTGTCCTTGTCCGTGCAAGAGCTGCCGTCTTCGCAGGGCGTGCCGGTCTGTGGCGTGTATTGGCAGCCGGTCGCCGCGACGCACGCGTCCTTGGTGCAGGCGTTGTTGTCGTTGCAGTCCTCGGTGATCGACATCGGCAGGCCGACGCACTTGCCACCCGAGCAGGCGTCTTGCTTGGTGCAGAGGTCGCTGTCGGTGCAGGGACCACCGGTCGGCTTGTGGACGCAGCCGGTGGGGGTCTCGCAGGAGTCCGCCGTGCACGGAGCGCCGTCATCGCACTTGGCGACTTCGCCCTTGCAGAGATCGTTCTGGCAGGTCTCGGCGGTGGTGCACGGGTTGCCGTCGTTGCATGGCGCGCCAGCCTGGAAGGTGTACGAGCACTTACCATTGCTAGGCGAGCACTTGGCGAGCGTACAGGCGTCATCGCTGTCGCAGGCCTTCTTGGCGCCTGCGCTGCATGCGCCCTGCTTGCAGGAGTCGCCGACCGTGCACTCGTTGTCGTCCGCGTTGCAGATCGCGCCGGTCAGCGCATCGTGCTGGCAGCCTGTTTTCGGGTCGCACTTGTCGGCCGTGCAAGGGTTCTGGTCGTTGCAGTCCATCGCCTTGCCGGGCACGCACTTGCCGTCCTTGCACTCGTCGGAGACGGTGCAGACCGAGTCATCCGCGTCGCAAGCGCCGGTGCCGTTGGTGTACTTGCAGCCGCCACCGCCGCCACAGGCGTCGACCGTGCAGGGGTTGCCATCGTCGCAGGTCGACTCGTCGCTCTCCCCGTCGCAGTCGTTGTCGATGCCGTCGCACTTCTCTTTTTCGGGCGCAGGCGCAAGACAGGCCGAGAGGCCGCCGCCCGGCGGGGCGTTCGGGGCGCCGTCTGGCAGGCAGGTGCGCTTGCCGGCGCACTTGGCGTCACCGGCGGTGACAAAGCACTTGGTCGCAAGTTCGGCCTTGATCGCGAGCAGTGAGCAGGCGCAGGCGCCGTTGTTCTTGACCACGCACTGCTTCGTCTCGGTGCCGCCGGTGTCCGTCACGGTCTCGCAGCCGTAGCCTTCCGGGCAGCTGTCGTTGCCGGTGCAGGCGACGCCGCAGAAGGCCGCACCTTCACCGCGCGGGACGCAAGCGGCGTCCTCGTTGCCGAGGGTCAAGCAGTCCTGGTTGGAATTGCAGGGATTGCAGAGCGAGAGCCACTTCGGCACGCAGACGTTGGCGACATCGCCGCCCTTGCCTGTGGTCGAGACGCACTTGAAGGTATCGTCGTCGCAGCCTGTAACGCAGGACTGGGCGCAGACCTTGCCGGCGATGGTGCCGATGCAGAACCCGTCGTCGCAGTCGCCAGCGGTCGAGCAGGCGCATCCGGGGCTGCCGGGGCAGTCCAGCGCGTCGGGATCGAGCCCAGCGTCGTCGGTGCCGAGGCCGATGTCGTCGGTGCCGCCTGCGTTATCGGCGGTGGCGTCGGTTTCGCCGCCCGTCTCGCTCTCTACGTCGCCGACGGTCTCTGTGCCACCGGTGGACGTGTCGTCCTTCCCTTCAACGCCCTCGGTCTCGCCGCTACACGCAAGCGCTGCGAGGCAGATGGCGAGGGTCGCCAGCAGCGCTCTCGCCTGGCCGGAACGCTGCTGGGATGCAGCGTCCTCCCGCCCAGATTGGTGGGTCGAGGCGAGGAAGTCTCCGCTGGCCGCGTCGCACGACAACTGCGTGCGACTGGCGTGAATCAGCGTATCTATTGAACGATGTTGCGACATGCCCCTCTACCTCCCACAGCTGCGAGCCCACAGTCTGGCAGATGCCTGCGGGCCGTTGCAAGGGGCGAGCGGGGATGCACGGTGCATGGCGACGCGCGTTGCGCCGGGCTCTCCGCTTTGGGCCTCCCGTCGGGCCAGGAGGTGGAGTCAGGGTGGCCCAAGCGTGCGCACTCTCGGGCGCCGCGGGCTTGCGCCTTTTGGGGCTGGCTGTTGTCGGAAGGTGCGCGTCCTTGACTCGGGCGAGTCGCGTCGGCAAAGGGGAGCACGCGTCGGCGCGAGCCCGCGGAGCGCGAACGAGGTGGACTTGTCGGGATCGGCGCCGCGTGGCGGGAGCGAGGGAGCCGCGGAGGGTACACCCGCCGAGGCGCGCTCGTTGCCGGAGTTGGTCGAGCTGCATCGCGCCGCGGGCGCACCGATGCGCGCGCTAGCGTTCGGCAATTTCGACGGCGTGCATGTCGGGCATGGCGCGATCCTCGACCTGCTGCGACTGGAAGGGGCCCGAAAGGGCCTGCGCGTGACCTTGCTGACGTTCGCACCGCACCCGCTCACGGTGTTGCGACCCGAGCGCGCGCCTCAGGCGATTGAGGGGTTGTCTGCGCGCTTGCGTCGTCTCAAGGCAGCGGGAGCAGATGAGGCGTGGGTGGCGCGCTTCGATGAGGCCCTCCGCGATGTATCCGCGGAGGCCTTTGCCGAGGCGTTGTTCGGCCAGCTTGGCGCCCGCGTGGTCGTAGCGAGCGCTGATTCGCGATTCGGCAAGGGCGGCCAGGGCGATCTGGACCTGTTGCGTTCGACCGCTGAGGCCCATGGTTCGATCGTCATTCAGGTACCGGCCGTATCACGGAGCGGCCTGGCGGTCTCGAGCTCGCGGGTGCGGCGGGCCCTGGAGGCGGGCGACCTACCGACCGCGATCGCGTGCCTGGGACGCTGGCCGACACTCGACGGGCGCGTCGTCCCAGGGGATCAGCGCGGTAGGACACTCGGTTTCCCGACCGCCAACCTCGAGGTGGGCGCGATCTTGCGCCCCGCCGCCGGGGTCTACGCTTGCTGGTGGGAGTGTCGCGGCCGCGTGGAGCGCGCGGTGGCAAACCTCGGCTGGCGCCCGACCGTGGCCGGCAACGCCTGGCGGTGTGAGGCACATGTGCTCAACTTCGCGGGCGACCTCTATGGCCAGTCAGGCCGCCTCCACCTCGCAAGCCGCCTGCGGCCAGAGCAGCGCTTCGAGGGCTTGGACGCCCTGAAGAGCCAAATCGGCCGCGACGTAACACTGGCGCGCGAGGTCCTTGGGGCGCTCGAGGCGCAGGGGCGGCGGCCGTTGGCCCTGGAGCTTGTGCCGTGATTGCGCTGCGGCTCGGTCTGGTCGGTCGCGACATCGCCCATTCGCTGTCCCCTGACCTGCACCAAGCTGCGCTCAGCGCGATGGGTCTCGGCGGCAGCTATCGCCTCATCGACTGCCCCGACGAGGCTGCGGCGCGGGCGGCGATCGCCGAGCTTCGCGCAGGCGGTTGGGATGGCCTCAACGTGACGACTCCCTACAAGGCGCTCGCCGCGGAGGCTTGCGACATGGAAGGCGCCGCGGTCAACACGCTGTGGCGCGCTGAGGGCCGGCTCGCAGGGTGCAGCACCGATGGCGTTGGGCTGCTCGCTGCGCTGGCGAGCGTTGGCGTCGATGTGCAGCAGATGAGCGTTGGCTTGCTCGGCACAGGTGGCGCCGCCCTGGCCATTGCCGAGGCGCTGCGCCACCACGGCGCGCGGGTAGACTTCGTCGCTGGACGTAGCCCGGAGGCCGCCTCTGCCATTGCAGAACGCTGTGACGCCCGAGCCCTGACCTTCGGCGCGATCGCGGCGCAGGACGTCAGGTTGATGATCCACTGCAGCCGGCTCGGGCACGGCGTGGTCGGAGATGGGGCAGCCGACGCCGAGGCTGCCGCCACCTTGGCGCAGGTGTTTGGTCCGGGCCCCGGCCGCGGCCTCTATGTCGACATCGTCTATGCGCGACAAGGCGAGACGCTGTTCGAGCGGGCGGGTCGGCAAGCCGGGGCGCGCGTAGTGCCGGGCGTCGGGCTCAGAATGTTGATCGCCCAAGCGGCTGCGAGCTTTGCTCGCTTTGCTGGCCATGAGCCGCCGCTTTTGCCGATGGCGCGTGCGGTGGGCGTGGCCTGGTCCGCACCCTCAGCGACTCACCAGCTGTAGACGATGGCGCCAAAGGGCAGCGGGACCAGCGACGAGAACCCCTCATCGTCCCAGGTCGCCGTCAGCATCAGGTCGAGCGCAAAGGAGAACCCGCTGCGCTTGATGGCGCCGAACTCGAACCCGATGCCAGCCGACAGGCCGGTCAGGTTCTCCACCTTCGGGTCGATCGTCGGCGTCGTCCCTGGCACCGTGCCGGGCGTGGCGACCAATTCGAAGTTCTGGCTCTTGTCACGCGAGAAGAACGAGGACGCGCCGACGACGAAGCGCAGCGCGGTCGTGGTTGGCATCAGGCTCGCCGTCATCGGCTGCTGCCAGATCAAGAGGTACTGACCGAACGTGGCGCCAAACATGATCGCCATCCAGTCGCCGCGATCCTGCACCAGCGGGAGTAGGTTGAACTGCAAGAAGCTGTTGCCAAAGTACCTGCGGTACACGAAGCCCGAAGCGCCGGGGTAGCCGCCAGCAACACCCAGCGCGTGGGAATTGTCCTGCAGCGTCATCTTGTGGCCTGCCAGGAGCTCGGCGGCGCCTGCAGCCGGTAGCATAGCGAGCGAGCAGAGCAGCACGGCGATGACGGCGTGCGCCATCGGCCGGAGCGACCGCCGGCTGCGGGTCGACGGCGACTGGGCGAGGTCCATGCGAGTCTCCGATGGCGCGAGTGGAGCCGTTCCCGCAGCTGCCGCGAGGGTGGTCCGATGCGCCTTCACCAGCTGTAAATGACCGCGAGGGTCGGCAACGGCCAAATCTGACGCAGGCTCTCCTGATCCATGATGGCCGTCAGTTGCAAGTCCAACGCCACCGAGAGGCCCGGCCGCAAGATGGCGCCGAACTCGAAGCCGATGCCGACGCCGAGCGAGATGGTGTGGTCGCGCGTCGTGGTCTTCTGGTCCTTGAACTCGCCAGGGCAAGGGAAATTCAGCGACGTCGTGCACAACGGATCGTCATTGACGAAGGAGAACGTGTTGTCGGTCGTTCGGTCGAAGAGATACGAGCCGCTGACCGATAGTCGGAGTGCCGAGGTGTCGGGAAGCACGCTCATGCGGCGATCGTCGTGCCAGACCAGCAAGTAGTGTGCGTAGGTCAGGCCGCCCCAAACGGCGGCGTTGTCGCCGCGATCCAGCACCATCGCCCACACCGTTGCCTGCAGCGACGAGTTGCCGGCGTAGCGGCGATACGCAAACCCGGAACCGGTGGCCATGCCGCCGGCGATGCCGAGGCCATGGACGTTGCGCTGCTTGCGCTCCACGTTGGCACTGGCAGGCGCTCGGTTGACGACGCCCGGTTGCGGCGCAGCCCGTTGCGGCCGTGCTTGCGGCAGGGGTTGGGGCAAGGGCAGCGGCAGCGGCTCCGGCGCCGGAGCCGGCGCGCCTTGTGGGACGTCGTCAGCGCTGGTGGCTGGATCGGGTGCGGCCTGCGTGGGCGCTGCCGGCGAAGCCAGCGCGATGGAGGAGAGCACCGTCGCCATCGCCAGGCTGCTGCTCACCGTGGAGAGCCAGCGCCCGAGGCGCGTGTTGGTCGCCGAGCGTTGCCAGGGGCCTTCCCGCGCCGCGACGAAGTGCCCTAGGCGCAACTCAAACTTCGGCATCTTCGGCCTCCGGCGCCGCGGCTTCTGCGCTGGCGCGACGCTCCGCTCGCCCCCGGCTGGCGCGCCGTTACAGCATAGCCCCCACGTGGCGGAATGCCAGCGTCGAGGCCGCGTCGGCGTCGATGCCTCAGATTTGACCGCGCTCTTGCAAGAAATGCTCTTGCGAACGGTTGGTGGTCCAGCGCCGGAACATCTGCCACTCCGCCTCGTCGGCGTTCTTCAGCCGGTGCGCCAGGAAGTCGAAGATCGACTTGTGCTTGCGGCACCACGCCGAGTCGCGCATGCGGCCCTGGATGGAGCCCTGCGTCTTGTAGTTGTACTCGGGCTGCTGGCCGCAGTAGGGCTTGTAGGCGCAGCTGACGCAGTCGGGCTGACCGTCGTTGGTGCTGGCGAGGACCAAGGCCCGCGTCGACGCGTTGGTCATCAGCTCCTGGTAGCTGTTGTCGAGGCTGCCGATCAGGAAGGCGTTGTCGCCCATCGCGGCCACCATGCGGCCCTCGTCGCTCGAAAACACCGTGCCATCCGGGTGGTAGCCGAGCTGACCGATGACGGCGCCGCCGGGTGTGCGCAGGTCGAGGTAGTTGGGCTCGGTGTCGGCGATCATCTTGCTCAGCATGATCGCGGCGTTGCGCTCCATGATCTCCACGCCCTGCTTGTTCAGCTCGATGATGTACTCCACCGCCTCCATATAGAAGCGCATGAAGTCGTCCATCGAGTAGCCGAGCGTCTTGGCGGAGCGTGCCGCGAAGCCGAAGGGATCGAGCTTGCGGAGGAACAGCGCGCGGCAGCCAAGGCTGACAAATGTGTCGACAATGTCGCGCGCCCGCGTGAGCAGCGGCCGGGTGATGGTTGGCAGGGCTTCGACCCGATACAGGTTGGTGTCGAGTCCGACTTCCTGGTAGCGCTCGTTGATGCGCCGCATCCAGCGCGTCGTTGTCTCGAAGCCGTCGCCGTCCTTCCAGATGCGCTGCTTGTTGTGCGCGTCGGCCGGGCCATCGATGCTGGTGCAGATCTGGATCTTGCGATCGAGCAGGTAGTCGAGCTTCTCTTCATCGAGGAGCGTCAAGTTGGAGACCAGCGAGAACGAGAGCGCCTTGCCGGCGAGGGCGTTCTTCTGCCGCGCATACTCCACGATGTGCTGCAGGACCTCCCAGTTGGCCAGCGGCTCTCCGCCTTGAAACTCGATGGTCAGGCCGGGGCTCGTCGTGTGGAACGCCATGTCCACGGCGCGCTCGGCGACTTCGATCGACATGTCGGTGTCGGTGCGCGTCATGCCGACGATGCTGCTGTGGCAGTACTGGCAGCCGAAGTTGCACCGACCGGTCAGCACGAAGGCGTGCAGCGTAGGCCCGTAGAAGAGGAATTGGTGCTTGTCGCGCCAGCGCCGCGCCTGAGCCTGCAGGTCCAGCTCGGCGGCGATGAAATTGCGCTCCTTGAGCCTCGCGTACAGCGGCGAGTCGGGAGCGACCGTGCCATGGCAGAGGGCCTGGAACTCAGCGGGCTGTAGAATGATCCAGTCGCCGAGCGCCGTGCTGACAAAGAACGCGCCGTCGATGGCCCGGAAGTTGAATGGCAGCGCGAAGTCTGCCTTGACCTTGCGAAGATCGATGAGACCCGTCAGGTCGGTCGGCGCGCGCGGGGCGGTGGGCAAGGCGATCATGCGGCCTCCGACTTGGCGCCAGGCGTCCGACGCTTGCGCTCGAGGGTGTGAACCAGGGCAAAATTGCAGAACTCGCCCGCCAGGTCGCCGTCCACCTCGGGGTCGACGTTCCGCACCTCGACGACGTAGTGGTCGCCCTCGCGGCGCAGCTCGAAGCGGGCGAAGCCGTCGAACACGCCGATGGCGTCGCGGATCCCCTGCGCCATATACAGCGCCTTGTGCAGTCGCAGCGTCTCGGTCGCGGCCGGTTGCATCTCCCCTCCCCCTTGCCCGGTGTGGTCGATCCCATCCCGGCCGGCGCCACGCGTGGTGCCCTGCCGCGGAGGCCCTCTGGCTCTACTTCTTGAACTTCTCTTCCCACGGCACCGCGATGCCCAGCGGATCGTCCAGGAAGTCGAGGTCGTCTTCGCCGCCGCCGGTGACGAAGTCCTGAGGCAGCGTCGCACCGGCCGCGCCGCTGATGGCGGCGGTGACGATCTCTTCGATGATCTTGCCGTTTTGCTTCACGATCTTGCGGCGGAGCGCTTGGCTCAGCAGCTCGTTGCCGAATTCGCCCGAGAGCGCCTGAAGCCCGGCGACGTCAAGCGGCAGCTTGCCGCGCAGGTGAACCACCAACCGGCCGTCGACCTTGTCGAGCAGCACATAGCAGCGGTCGATCAGCGCGTAGGCGGCGCCATAGACGACGTCGATCGGGTAGAGGCCTGCGTCCAGGCTGAGCGTCGCGGTGGCCGCGGCGGCATCGAAGCTGTCGATCTGATAGGTGCTCATGGGCGCGGTCCTCGCGGGGCGGGCTTGCCGCCATCGGCTGCTGGTTCCTTTCGGGATCGAAGGGCGGAGCGGCGCTCCCTTGGCGGCACGGGCAGTGGCGCCCGCGTCAAGCCTGCCGTGCGTCCGCTAACAGGCATCGGCGCTAGCGTCAAGGTTGGGTCGTCGCCGCTGCGCCGGTGCTGGCGTCCGAGGCCACGTCTGCGGCTCCCGCTTCTGCACCATCCGCGGATTCGCCGCGGCCGCCGCCGAGGCGGGTGGCGCCGAGCGCGACGCGCACGCTGGCGTCCGGCCTGTGCTTGCCGATGATGCCTTGCCGCTCACGCCTGCTACGGCCCGCCGCCGCTTGCTCCAGGACCTTGGCGATGTCTTCGAATGAGCCGGCGTCGGGCAGCTCCTTGCCCTCGCCATCGAGCGGCCGCAGCACCTTGAAACCGTGGTTGCGCAGGTAGTTGACGTGCATCCCGCGGCAATGGTCTTGCTCAGCGCAGCGGTAGCAGCGCAGCGAGCGGGCGTAGTACTCGTGCCCGATGTAGTGGTGAACATAGCGGTCGAGGTCGATGTCACCGCCGCGATCGAGCATGCTGGCGTCAAGCAGCTCGTGCGTGTGGGGCTCGCTCTCCTTGCCCGTCACGCAGCGTGGGACGTTCGCCAGTCGCACGCCAGCGTCCGCCAGCTTCCGCAACGTCGCCGGCGTTGGGTCGGAGGCCTGCGATTCCGACAGGAATTCATGGTTGCGCAGGCTCGCCACCAGCCGACCGCGGAACGCCTGCAGGGTGGCCGGTCGCGCCAGCAGCCACGCCGCCAGCGCCTGATCGAGTCGAACTTCAACGGTCGTGGGCTCGGGAACGCGGTCGGAGCCGACCAGTGCCTTGTCAGCGCTGGCGATCGACGACACGACGATGCGATCGACCCGCGTCTCGGCACGCAGCGGCCGGACATCCGCGCCGGCGTCCAGCTCGACGGCCACAGGCGCTGGTTTGCCCTCGGGCGTGGTCGGCGCAAACGAGTCCAGGGCCGCAAGCGCTGACGCAGCATCCGGCGCGCGCAGCCAGAGCCGTTGCGGCCGCTGGTCGCGAAACGCCCGCTCGGCTTCAGCGCCGGGGAAGGTGTGGCGGACATCCAGGCGCAGGTGCGAGAAGCGCCGCTCGATGAGGGCCTCGCGGTACGGGAACATCGTGCTGCGGCACGGCCCGTCGAGAAAACAGTAATCGCAGCGCTCACCGTAGCAGTCCGGGGTCACGCCGCGCTTGAGGAAGCCCTCAAAGTTGTGGCGACCGCCATCGAACTCGTAGAAGAGCTTGTGCGGATCCTGGATGAGGCGTTCGAAGTCCTCCAAGTAGGCGACCGGCAAGCGGTTGGTCCACAGGTAGACCCCCGGCTTGTTGGCCCAGGCGAAGGCGCGGCGGAAGTAGGGGACCGCGTCGTTGAGGTCGAAGAACAACGAGTGGCGGTGTTCGTCGAAGCCGCGGCCAAACGGGATGATGTGCAGCAGATCGAACTCACGGATGCCGAGATTGTAGTAGTACTCGATGATCTCCGGCAGGTGCTCGTAGTTCTGCTTGTTGATCACGACGTCGACGTTGACGACGACACGCCCTGTGTCCTGGAGGTTCCGCATCCCCTTCACGCCGGTGACGAAGGCGCCAGGGGTTCCGGTCAGTTTGTCCTGCAGGTAGGCCGTGTGGCCGTGCAGCGACACGGTGGCCTCGTCGAGCCCCGCCTCTGCGGCCTTGCGCGCGAAGTTCCTGTAGCTAAACATCATTCCGTTGGTGACGGTCTGAATCCACTCGTAGCCGACCTGCTTGCCGAAGCGGATCAGCTCCAAGAACTGCGGGTGGACACTCGCCTCGCCTCCGGAGAGGATCAGACGCTCCCGGCCCAGCCGACGCCCAAGCGCGATGAAGGCCTTGAGCGACTCGACGTCGATCATCGAGCCATCTTGGTTCATCGAGTCGAGGCAGAAGGTGCAGCGTTGGTTGCATACGCGGGTGACCCGCACCCAGTGCCGCTTGTGCTTGACGGCTGCCTCTTTGACGGCGTCTTTCTCCGCGGCCTCGGCATCACCGCCGGCCAACCCGACGGCCAGTCCGCGCGTCTCGGGTAGCGCCTCCATGCGCATCGCGCCGCCCGTCTCGGACTGCTGTGCGTGCTCAAGCGCCCTGGCCTCGTCGCGGGTCAAGACGCCATCGCGCACCAGCTTGTCGATGTCGATCTCCAATGAGTCGAGGTCGAACGCTTCGCCGCCGCTGGTCGCGCCGGCGGTCGCGCTCGAATTCCGCGTGGTGCCTGGCTGATCGGCCATCGCTAACTCCTTGATTCTAGAGAGACATCAGCGATTGCCACCCGCGAGTCCAGTCGCGGCCGGCGCGGCGCTGCGAGGCCCCCACGCGGCGGTGCGTCTTTGCGCGCCACGATGCCGGTGGCGCCAAAGCGCTCCACCTGACGCACGGACACCCCGGGGCAGCATGCATGCCAGCGGCAGTCGCCGCACGCATCGACTGCTTGTGTCATGAATTGACGGGCAATCGCCGCCGCGAGCAGGGCGCTGTCGGCGTCGATGGCGGGCGGAGCGGGCGCGAGCTCGCAAGCGAGGGCGCCCATCTCACCCAGCAGGCAAGGGGGCACGCCGCGGACCGTGACCCGGCGCCGTGCCGCCACCGCCAGGGTCATGGCGCGCACCACGAAGGGCGCCGCCAGCGCCGGATGCGGCAACCACGCAGGCGGCGCGTCGCTGCCTGGACCGGGCACCACCACGTGCAGGGCGTCGATCGGCAGCGGTAGGGCTCGTGCGACCAACGCGTCCAGGCTGCGCATGGTGGGCCTGAGCGCGACGGCGAAGATCTCCAGACGGAGGTCCGCGGCGCGGGCGGCCCGGAGGCCGCGAAGGGTTGCCGCGAAAGCTCCCGGGCGGCCGACCAAGTGGTCATGGCCCTCCGCGTCGGCGCCAAACAGCGGTACCAACAGGCCCGAGACGCCCATGGCCTTCACCGCTGCGGCGACCCCAGGGCGCAACAGCGGCAGCGCGGTCGTCTGCACGGTGACGTGGGCGGCGCCCGCGGCGCGCGCTTTCCCCACCAGCGACGGCAGCCCCGGCCAAAGTAGGACGTCGTCGCCGAGCAGGCGCAGCGTCGCCCCTTTGCGTAGCGCAAGCATCGCTTGCGCGACTTCAGCGTCGGACGCCGGCGGCACGCCAGCGGGCAGCAGCCCGGGCTGGGGCAACGCGCCCACCGCGCCGATCGCGATGTCGAGCGACTGCAACGGCGACTGCAACGAGAGATCCCCCACCGCGGGCGCGCCCGAGGGATCGAGGGCGTGCGGTCCAACCCTGGCCCGCGCTGCGCGCGTGCCGGGCGCACAGGATACCGCCGCCACCGGTCGGCGGCAATGCGGGTGACACCGGCGCCCGGAGCCGCGCCGCGCCACGCGTTGACGCTCACGAGGTGCGCTCGTAGGCTCGCAGCGCTCCGGAGCCCCGCCCGGTCGCAGCCGGAGGTGCCGCAGCGATGCCCGAGATTCCGCCCAAGCCCGCTACGGCAGCCGACAACCGCCTCGTGCTGCTGGCGCCCCCCCTGCAAGTGCGGATCGCCGCCTACCTCATCGCGATCTCCTTTCTGATTGCCGATCAGTGGACCAAACAGTGGGCCGTCGACAGCCTCGCCAACCCGGTCCACCCGATGATCGTGGCTGGCGACGGTGAGCGCACGGCTGCAGAGCTCTTCGCGGCCCGCGGTGTCGAGGGCGACGAACTGGCGAGGGCCATGGAGCGCCGCACCGTCTGGCGCCTCTCGCCCGCAGTTGGGCTGCGCTCAGACCTGCCCTTGGCCGAGGCGCCGCCGCAGCTCTTCGTCCTCCGCGGCGCCGGGCTGCCGATGCCCCGGCGACTGCGCAATGGGCCCGACGCTGGCACCGAGCAGACCCTGGGTGCGCGCATCGAGAACGACTGGCGGGTCCCGCTCGCCGAGCAGGCGGCGCTGTTTCGAGACGGGGTCCTGCGCGCCGACGGGGTCTGGACCGACGCCGGCGCCAAACTGCCGGCCAGCGCCCACCTCGCGCTGCTCGAGCGCGAGATCGACGTCGTCGACGGATTCATGCGCTACGTCTATGCAGAGAACCCGGGCGCTGCCTGGAGCCTGCTCCGCGACGCGCCTGTCGACTTCCGCACCACCTTCTTCCTCCTCGTCAGCGGCCTCGCCTCCCTGGCGATGATCTGGGCGATCTGGGTCGGCTGGATGGGCACCCGTGCCGGGACGCTCGCGCTCGGCGGGGTGCTTGGCGGGGCGGTTGGCAACCTCATCGACCGCGGCCGCTTCACCGTCGTCGTCGACTTCGTCTTGAACTACGTCGGTGACCTCCGCTGGCCTGTCTGGAATGTCGCGGACGCTGGCATCACCGTCGGCATGGTCGCCATCTTGCTCGAGCTTCTCCTCGGCATGCGTCGGGGTGGCCGCGAGGCGCCCGTCACCACCGCAGAAGCCGATGCCGCGCGCCGTGCCGCTGGCGCCGCAACCGACGGCGCGGCCGCCGTCACCGGCGGAGGTCCCAGCGACCCCGCCGCGAGGGAGCGCTAGAAGTGCACCCGTCGATCGACATCGGCTTCACGACCCTCCCTTCCTATTTCACGCTGCTCATGGTCGGCCTGACGCTGGCCACGCTGCTCGCCCACCGCGAAGGCCTGCGTCGCGGCATCGACGGCAACACGATCCTGGACCTCGGCTTGCTGATGATGGCCATGGGCCTCATCGGTGCGCGGATCCTCCACGTCCTCGCCGACGGCCACCTCCAGGACTACATTCACCTCTGCTTCGATCCCGACAAGCTCCCCGGTCTGGCTCTGGAGGGCGACCGCGCTTGCGTCAGCGACTTGCAGTGCCAGACGGCTGGCCTCGGCGACCGCTGCGCACCGACGGGCCTCTGCCGGCAAGACCAAGACTGCCTGCGCCCCTTCAAGATCTGGTACGGCGGCTACGTCTTCTATGGCGGTCTGCTGCTCGCCATCCCGGTCGGCATCACGTTCCTGCGTCGCCGCGGCGTCGCCGCCTGGGACGTCGCCGATCTGGCGAGCTGGGCCATCCCCTTCGGCCTCATCCTCGGCCGCTTGGGCTGTCTGCTCGCCGGGTGCTGTTTCGGTGGCGTCGACGATGGTCCGTTCTCACTCACCTTTCCGCGCCACAGCCCCGCGTGGCAACAGCACGTCGAAGCGCACCTCATCGAGCGCAGCGCCAGCGCCTCGCTGCCGGTCCACCCCACCCAACTCTACGAGGCCGTTGCCGCGGCAGCGATCGCCCTCTGGTGTTATGTCCGCTACCGCAGCGGCAAGCACTTCCGCGGCGAGCTGCTCTTCCACTTCCTGCTCGCCTATTCCATCTTCCGCATTGCTGTCGAGTTCCTGCGCGCCGACGATCGCGGCGCATGGATCGGCGGCGTGGCGACGACTTCCCAGCTGCTCAGCCTGCCCTTGCTGGCTTGGGCCGTCTGGGTGCTGCGGCGTCGGCAGCCTTGGCCTTGGCCTCCACAGCCTCGGCCTCTGCAGCAGACGGCCCCCGTCGACACGCCCGTCCAAGACGCGCCCACTGGCCCTGGCAAAGGCGGCGGCCCCGGGGAGGCCACATGATCGCGCGCATCGCCACCGGCGTCATCCTTGCTCCTCTTCTCACGTGGCTCTTGCTCAGCGCTCCGCTCGTCGGCGTCGTCGCCGTCGTCTCGCTGGCCGTCGCGCAGTCGGTGCGCGAGCTGCTCGGCATGTTCACGGAGGTCGGCGCGCACTTGCGGCGGCTGGCCTGCCTCTTCGCCTTCACGCTCTGTTGGTCCCCGCTGTGGCCGGGGTCGCTCTCCCTCGCCATCATCGGCGCAGGCGCCAGCGTTTTGCTCGGATTCTGCCTCCGCCGCCCCGACGATCTGGCGCGCCAGGCCCGCATCGGCGCCTTCGCGGTGCTGGCGCTCGGCTACGTGGGCGCGATGGGCGCGGCCCTGTCGGCGATCGCGGCGCTACCCGGGGAGAGCCCCATCGCTCGCAGCGCCGGCCAAGCTGCTCTGCTGGGTCACTTCCTCGTGGTGTTCCTCGGCGATACCGGCGCCTACTTCGCAGGCCGGCTCGCCGGTCGCCACAAGCTCTACCCCGCCGTCAGCCCCAAGAAGACGGTTCAAGGCGGCATCGGCGGCCTCGTCGCCGGCGCGATCGGCCTCCCCATCTATTGTGCCTATGCGCTGCCCGAGATCCCCTGGCACTTCGCCCTTGCAGCCGCCGTCGGCCTGGGAGTGGTCGCGCAGATCGGCGATTTCGCCGAGTCGATGTTCAAGCGCGCCACCGACACCAAGGACTCGGGGACGCTGCTCCCCGGTCACGGCGGCATGTTCGATCGCCTGGACGGTGTGCTCTTCGCCGCCCCTTGGACCCTGCTCCTGTTGACCTTGGCGCGGACGTGAACCCAGCGGCAAATCGCGACCCCCAACGGCAACTGCCGCAGGGCAGGGCCGCACAACCTGCCGTCTACCTTTGGCGGGGGATCCAGCCCTTTGGCGCCATGGTGGCCGCCAACCAGGTCCATGCCCAGCGCTGCGGTCACGACGGCGTTCCGCGTGTCCTGTTCTTCGAACCCGCCGCGCCGGTCCTCTCCCTCGGCAGGCGTCTACACGGGCTGGTCGCCGAGGCCCCGTCGCCGCCTTGCGCCACCACGTACCCGCGAGCAAGCGCTGCGCCCGCGTGGTCAGCGGCTGCCGGCGCAGCGGAAGCGCCTGACGACCACCGCAACCGCGATCGCGACAGCCTCGCCGAAGCGATCGCTCGCGGATTGCAGGTGCGGTTGGACGATCGCGGCGGCGGCGCCACCCTGCACCAACCCGGACAGCTCGTCGCCTTCGTCGCCTGGCCCATGTCGCGCGAAGCCGTGCCGGCCTTCGTCGACGCCACCCTGCGCAACCTCGCCCTCGCCCTCCACGATCTCGGCGCCATGGACGTGACGGCCAAGGTCGAGGGGGGCGACACCGGGCTCTGGCGAGGTGAGCGCAAGCTGCTGAGCGCCGGACTACGCCACGTCGGCGGCGTCGTGCGACACGGCTTCGCGCTGCAGATCTGCGGCGATCTCGGCCACGGGCGCGGGCTGCTACTCTGTGGCCGTCGCAGCCAAGGCTTCGCCGACCTCGCCGATACCGTCCTGTCCCTCGCCCCGAAGCCAGTCCTGGCGGCCACCACCGTCTTCGCTGCAGCGCTGGCCACTGCCTCGCTCAACACTAGGGCAGGGGCCTAGCGACCCTTCGGGCTGACAGCATTCCCGGCCCCTCCAGCCTTGGGTCTCGTCGCGACGACATCAGCAACTGCTTGCCATGCGTTCGGCGCTTTGCTACGGTGCCATGTTGAGGGCCGGCGTCCCTCGCATCCCCCAGGCGCCGTCGACCGGTTGCACTGTGCGTGCAGTCCCCGGTCCCTGCAAACTCAAGCATTCAGCCACCTGACGGGCCGCCTGGCGGTTGCCTGCCTCATGGTCGGCTGTTGATGAGCACAACGATTCCGCGAGGGAGCGCCGTGTCACGGCGCTCTTGGCTCGCGGAATCAAGCCCGGTCGGGGCAGCACAGCGGTCGCTGATGAAGTCCTTGGCCTGAGCGCCTTGGCCCGAATCAGCGCAAGCCGCGGCCCGCCTGGGAGCGACGGAAAAGGCCAACCTCGATCCCCCGCCCGTTCGAGTGTTCGGTCGAGTCCGCGGCAGCGGACGAGGCGTGAGGAGGATACGGTATGCGGTACCAGCACGGGTTGCGGCACCTGTTCGGGTGGCAGCGCTCCGCGGCGCGCTCCGAGAGCGTTGAACTCCCCTGCGAACTCCGGCCCCGCCCAGCGGCACCGGAGGGCGTTCGCAGCTCGGGAGCGCTCGTCTTGGCGCACATCGCGCTCGCGTTTGCGATCGCCGGCCTCAGCGCCTGCGCAGAGGCCGAGGGGCCCGAGCCAGGCGCCGCCCAGCTGACCGACTTCGCAACGGGTATCGATGCGCGTTTCGGCGTGGAAGCCTACGCCGCGACCGACCCGGTGCTGAAGCTCATTACGCCGGCCGACTACGCCCAAAAGACCGTGCCCAAGGGTGGCAAGACCACGTTCGATCTCGTTTTTTCGACGGAGTACTTCACCCCTGGCAAGATCAACATCTACGTCGATGGCAAGCTCGACGGCGCGACCGCAGGCGACAACTACACGACCACCGCCCTCGCGCCCGGCCTTCACACCCTCGGCGCGGTGCTGGTCGACACCAACGGCAGCGAATATGCGATGGCGAGCGCGCGGGTGGCGTTCCACCTGGCCGTCATTCAACCCTGCAATTTTGGCGAGGACTGTGACGACGGCCTGCCATGTACCCAGCAAGAGTGCATCGGCGCCGCCTGCAAGTTCGCCATGGCGCCCGTGTGCTGCGGCTCGACCTTCGACTGCGCGGCGGGCGAGCTCTGCAATGAGCCGAACACACCCAACGCCAAGTGCTCGGCTTGCCTCAAGAACGCCGACTGCGCCGACGACAGCCCCTGCACCACGGATACCTGCGATCTGACGGGTCTGAAGGGCATCTGCAAGCACGTCAAGGCCGACCCGAAGTGCTGCAGCAAGTCGGACGCTGAGTGCAACGACGGCAAGGGCTGCACGATTGACAGCTGCAACACCGTCACCGGCAAGTGCAGCAACATTCAGCCCCCGGGCAGCTGCTGCGAGAGCGCCGAGTGCGTCTCCGACGACGTGTGCTTGGTGGGTAGCTGCGTCGACTTCAGCTGCCGCTTCGGCAAGGACAACTTCAAGCCCGACTGCTGCTCGCCGGGTACCAACCCGACCTGCAACGACAACTACTACTGCACGCTGGACAAGTGTGACAAGCCGCAGACCGGTGGCTGGACCCAGTGCACCCACGGCAAGGACGCGGGCAAGCCCAACTGCTGCGACTGGTTGACCGGCAACACCAACGAGTGCAACGACGGCAACTCGTGCACCTACGACTACTGCGGCAAGGACTACCTCTGCTACCACGTCGAGGTCGCCAAGTGCTGCGCCAAGGACGGCGACTGCAACGACGACGGCGTCTGCACCGATGATAAGTGCAAGATCCCCGAGGGCGAGCCCGTCGGTAGCTGCGAGAACAACAAGATCCCGGAGTGCTGTACGGCCAACTACGACTGTGCCGACGGCAAGTTCTGCACCGTCGATGGCTGCAACAAGAAGGTCGAAGATCCGGCAGGTACCTGTTTCCACAACGCGACGAGCGGCTGCTGCGACGTCAAGGAAGACTGCGACGACGGCAAGGAGTGCACAGACGACAGCTGCGTCAACCACAAGTGCATCTTCGGCCCCGACAAGTTCAAGCCGAACTGCTGCGACGGCAACGCCGACTGCAGCGACGGCAACGCCTGCACCCTCGACTCCTGCGACACCACCGCCAAGCTCTGCAAGTTCGTCGACAATGGCGACGCCACCTGCTGCAACAGCCCGACGGACTGCGATGATGGTGACTGCAAGACCGCCGACTTCTGCGACGCCACCAACAAGTGCACCAGCAAGAAGCTCTCGGGCTCCTGCGTCGACAAGTCGGAGTGCGACGACGGCAACAGCTGCACCATCGACGCCTGCACGGTGGTCGACGGCTGCGGCACTTGCACCTACTCGCCCAACCCCGAGTGCTGCAAGTACGATACGGCCTGTGACGACCAGAAGCCGTGCACCCTCGACCGCTGCGTCAACAGCAAGTGCGAGAACACGCCTCTGTCGCAGTGCTGCATCGACGACAAGGACGCGCTGACGGCCTGCAACGACAACAACGCTTGCACCATCGAGTACTGCGTCAACAACCAGTGCCGCCACACGGCGCCCAAGGGCGGCTGCTGCACCCAGAACGCCGACTGCGACGACAGCGTCGCTTGCACCGCGGATAGCTGCACCAACATCCAGAGCGGCGCCGGCGTCTGCGCGAACGTCCCGGCGTCGGGCTGCGAGGTCTGCACGACCACCAACCAAGCGGTGACCTGCGACGACAGCAACAAGTGCACGAGCGACACCTGCGTCTCGAACAAGTGCGTCCACAGCCCAAAGAGTGGCTGCTGCATCGACAAGTTCGACTGCAACGACGGCAAGCCCTGCACCATCGACTACTGCATCACCTCGATGGCTTACTGCGTCAACACGGAAGAGGTTGGCGGCGTCAAGCCGTGCTGTACGCCAGAGACCGAAGCGACCGAGTGCGCCAGCCTCGATTCGCCCTGCGCAACAGGCAAGTGCCTGGACCAGCCGGATGGCAGCAAGCAGTGCGTCGCGGTCGCCAAGCCGGCATGCAGCTACGAGCTGAACTACTGCCAGGACTTCTCTTCGGCTTCGACCCTGGCGTTGCTTGGCTGGAACCCGGCCGACGTCGCCGGCAGCGCCAAGACCAACTGGACGATCGCAACATCGGGTGGCCTTGGACCCGACCAGTATGCGCGCTTCTTCTGGACCCCCACCAAGCTCAACTATGACTCCTGCTTGACCTCGCCGGTGTTCCAGGCCGCGGGCTCCAAGGCGGTCTCGATCCAGTTCGACCGTGAGTACGTCAAGGCATCGGGTCTGGCCAACATCCGCGTGCTCGGCAGCCTCGACGGTGAGAACGCTGACTGGACCAAGGCTGTCTTGGTCGACCAGATCTCGCCGAGCGCCAACCTCGGGCCAGAGACCATCGACCTGACCTTGCCTGCCGAGCTGGCGGGCTCCAACGGATTGCGCCTCGCCGTCTGTGTCAGCGGTGCCTCGACCGCAGAGCTGAACCGCTTCGGCGTCGACAACTTCTGCATCGCCAAGGGCGGTCCGCCGGTGTTCACGTCGTGCCCAGCCAACCGCACGATGCTGGCCGGTCAGTCGTTGACGGTGCCGGTCAAGGCGAAGGATCCAGACCTGAATCAGTACGTGTCGTTCTCGCTCGTCAAGGCACCGAGCTTCGCCACGATCTCGTCGGCCCTCTACTCATGGCTCGACAGCGGCTGGAATTCTCAGGTGACGATGAAGCCGCAGCTCGCGGACGTCGGCGACCACGAGATCGTCATCAAGGTCACAGACGGCCACCTCTACAAGCTGTGCACCTACACGGTCACCGTGACCTTCGAGGGTGGCGTTTTGGTCTGGAAGCCGTCCGAGGTGCCCGCCGACATCGGCACGCCCGTCGTCGAAGCCATCAAGGCGCTCAACAAGCAAGCGCAGATGGTCGATGACCTGGCGCTCTACAGCGACCTCACCAAGTTTGATGCCGTCTTCGTTCTGCTCGGCGTCTACCCGAACAACCACACGCTCAAGGAGAGCGAGATCAACTCGCTCAAGCTCTTCTTGTCGCAGGGTGGGCGCGTCTACATGGAAGGCGGCGATACCTGGGCCTTCGACTCCCCGACGTCGCTGCACGCCTTCTTCAAGGTCGAAGGCATCCTCGACAGCGCGCCGACGGGTGTGACCGGCCCGCTCAAGGGCTACTCGATCTTCACCGACGCCAACCAGAACCCGGTCAAGCACCTGCAGTGGGCGTACAGCCAGAGCGCAGACTTCAACAACGTCAACGACCAGATCGCGGCGAAGAACGTGGCCAAGACCGCGAACCTGCTGCGAAACGAGGGCTTCGACAAGTTCTGGGTCCAGGTTGCCCACGACGATCCGAACGCCAAGTACCGCACGTTGGCGTCGTCGGTGCTCTTCGCTGGCATCAAGGCCGACACCGACTCGGCCAACGAGCTCATCAAGCAGATCTTCAAGTTCTTCGACACCGGTCTGCCGGCCTGCACCAACTCGACCAGCTGCAACGACGGCAACAGCTGCACCACCGACGTCTGCAGCGACGGCGTCTGCTCGTACAACAACACCTGCCTGTGCAACGCGCAGTCCGCGCTGAAGTGCGGCGACGTCAAGACGAAGCTGGTCAGCAACGGCAGCGGCGCCACCGACGTCGTCAACGGTTACCCGTGCGCAAGTGGCCTGCCTTACCTCGGCAAAGAGATGGCGTACTCATTCACCAACGCCCAGTCGGCGCCGGTGACCATCAAGCTGACCAACGTCAGCAGCGCCAAGGTGCGCCTGATGGTCCTCAAGGCCACCTCGAAGGGCTGCGACCCGGACGGCTGCCTCGCCTCTGAGCCCGTGGCTTCGGGCGGTTCCTCGCTCTCGTTCCCGGCCCAGGCCGGCGTCACCTACTACGTCATCGTCGACGGCGAGGGCGACAGCGACGCCGCCACCTTCGACCTCGAGGTCATCTGCTCCGCAGGCGAGATCTGCGACGACGCCAAGGACAACAACGGCAACGGGCTGGCCGACTGCGACGACTGGGCCAGCTGCTGCGGCTTCCCGGCCTGCGGCGAGCTCTGCGACGGCCTCGACAACGACTGCGACGGGGACGTCGACGAGAACTGCGACGACGACGGCGACAACTACTGTGACCTGTCCATGGGCATCAAGAAGACCGCCCAGTGCAAGAAGTCGGCGCTTCCGACCGACAGCAGCACGATCAACGGCGACGACTGTGCCGACGGCGACACCGCGGTCAACCCGGGCGCGCCCGAGATCTGCGGCAACGGCAAGGACGACAACTGCAACGGTCAGCAGGACGAGATCGGCGCCAGCGGCTGCACCAACTTCTTCGCCGACCTCGATGGCGACAGCTACGGCTCTGGCACCGCCAAGTGCCTCTGCCAGTCCGAAGGTGCCTACAAGGCGAAGCTGGGCGGGGACTGCAACGACGCCGAGAAGACGATCAACCCTGGTGCCGGTGAGGACTGCAGCACCGTGGCGGACGACGACTGCGACGACTCCAACAACGACCTCAACGCGCTCGGCTGCGTCAACTTCTACCTCGACAAGGACAGCGACACCTACGGCGACAGCAACTCACCCTTCAAGTGCCAATGCGTCGGCGCCGACGGCTACGTCGCCGACAAGGCCGGTGACTGTGACGACCTCGACCAGAGCCTGAATCCCGGCAAGACCGAGATCTGCAACGGCAAGGACGACAACTGCAACCAGGTCGTCGACGAAGGTTGCGACGACGACAAGGACGGCTACTGCGACGTCAACCTGCCGTACGACAGCGACGCCGGTGTCCTCCAGGTCTGCCCGAAGGGCGGCGGCGACAGCGACGACAAGGACAAAGGCATCAACCCCGAGGGCAAGGAGATCTGCGACGGCAAAGACAACGACTCCAATGGCCAGGTGGATGAGAACTGCGACAAGGACAAGGACGGCTACTGCGATAGCGCCATGATCGTGGTCGGCACGCCGACCGTGTGCACCAAGGGCGGCGGTGACTGCGACGACGCCAAGTTGGCCATCAACCCGGGCGCCGTTGAGGACTGCGCGACCTCCGTCGACGACAACTGCAACGGCAACAACAACGACATCGGCGCCAAGGGTTGCTCGCCCTTCTTCTACGACGGTGACGACGACAAGTTCGGCATCAACAGCAACCAGTGCCTCTGCGTCGCCAACGGCGCGTTCAAGGCCAAGAACCCCGGTGACTGCGCCGACGCCGACAACACGATCCATCCCGACGCGGTGGAGATCTGCGACAACAAGGACAACGACTGCGACAAGCAGGTCGATGACGGCTGCGACGACGACGGCGACGGCTACTGCGACAAGGCGATCAAGTTCGTCGGTGCACCCTCGATCTGCGCATCAGGCGCTGGTGACTGCGACGACGGCAACGCCAACGTCAACCCGGCCCAGGCCGAGGTCTGCGGCAACAACGTCGACGAGAACTGCAACGGCAACCTGAACGAAGAGAACGCGCTGAATTGCGTGAACTTCTACCACGACGACGACAAGGACGATTACGGCGCCGGCAACGCGAAGTGCTTCTGCACGCCGACGTCGATCTACACCACGTCGAAGACCAACGACTGCGAGGACTTCGATCCCGACGTCAACCCTGGCAAGGAGGAGATCTGCGACGGCAAAGACAACGACTGCTCCGGCAAGGCCGACGACGACTGCGATCTCGACCTCGACGGCTACTGCGCGGCGGGCAAGACCGTGGTCAACGGTGCCAGCTGCACCAAGGGCACCGACGACTGCAACGACCAGGATCCGAACGTCTACAAGGGCAAGGCCAAAGAGACCTGCGATGGCCAGGACGATGACTGCAACGGCAAGATCGACAACGGCTGCGACGACGACAAGGACGGCTACTGCGACTACGACCACTTCGTGGCCGACCCGGCGCCGACCCTCTGCAGCCTCGGCACCGGCGACTGCGACGACTTCAACTTCGACGTCAACCCAGCGGCACCCGAGGTTTGCGGCAACAGCATCGACGACAACTGCAACAACAGCCAGAATGACGAGAACGCTGCAGGCTGCCTCGACTTCTTCTTCGACGCCGACGTCGACGGCTACGGCCTCTCGCTGAAGAAGTGCCTCTGCTCCAAGGTGGGCTTCTACAGCGCGCCCAAGGACGGCGACTGCAACGACGGCAACGTCTACGTCAAGCCGGGCGAGCAGGAGAGCTGCGACAACCTGGACAACGACTGCGACGGCGACATCGATGAGGCGGGCGCCACAGGCTGCTCCAACTTCTTCTACGACGGCGACAAGGACAATTACGGCATCGACCTGGCGTCCTGCGTTTGTACCCCGTCTAACGGCTACACCGCTCTGCAGAAAGGCGACTGTAACGACACGGTCAAAACGATCTCGCCCGGCCTGCCCGAGCTCTGCAACGACGCCGACGACAATTGCGATGGTCAGGTCGACGAGGGCTGCAACGCTGACGGCGACGACTACTGCGCGGCCAGCAAGACCACCGTCGGCTTCCCAACCGTCTGCACCAAGGGTGGCGGCGACTGCAACGACGCCGACTCGACCATCAACACGGCGGGCGTGGAGATCTGCAACGGCGCCGACGACAACTGCGACAAGACGATCGACGAGGGCTGCGACGACGACGGCGACAAGTTCTGCGACAGCAACATGAAGACCGTCGGCACGCCGAACGCTTGCCCGAACGGCGGCAACGACTGCGACGACACCAACAAGGACATCAACCCCGCCGTCTCCGAGATCTGCGGCAACACCGTCGACGAGAACTGCTCAGGCACTTTCAACGACGTGGACGCCACGGGCTGCACCAAGTTCTACGAAGACAAGGACGGCGACGCCTACGGCAAGAACGGCGGCGAGTCGGCCTGCCTCTGCATCAAGACGGGCACCCTCACCGCGACCAAGGCCGGCGACTGCGACGACTCCAACGACCTCATCAACAGCGACGCGACCGAACTCTGCGACGATGTCGACAACAGCTGCAACACCCAGATCGACGAGGGTTGCGACGTCGACGGCGACAGCTATTGCGACACCGCGAAGACCACCATCGGCACGCCCGCGGTGTGTCCGTTGGGTGGCGGTGACTGCAACGATCAGATGCTGACCATCAACCCCGGCGCCAAGGAAGTTTGCGGCAACACCGTCGATGAAAACTGCGACGGCTCACTGAATGGCGACAACTCGACGGGTTGCAAGGACTACTTCTACGACGGCGACGGCGATGGCTTCGGCGTCAACGTCAAGCAGTGCCTGTGCACGCCGGAGAACGGCTTCACGGCGACCGCCGGTGGTGACTGCGATGACACCGTGAAGACGATCAATCCGTCGGCCAAGGAGGTCTGCGGCAACGGCAAGGACGACAACTGCAACGGCAACAACAACGATCCCGATGCCCAAGGCTGCTCCGACTTCTTCAAGGACGCAGACAAGGACGGCTACGGCACCGGCACCGCGAGCTGCTTGTGCACCGCCGAGGGCGAGTTCATCACGGCGCAGGGCGGCGACTGCAATGACAGCGACAACACCATCAAGCCCGGCACCGCCGAGATCTGCGACGCCAAGGACAACAACTGCAACGGCTCCACCGACGAGGACTGCGACAAGGACAACGACGGCCACTGCGACGCAGGCAAGCAGATCACGGAGGCCGCTCTGTGCAAGAAGAGCACGCCGAAGTGCGCAGGCATCGTGAGCAACGGCGTCTGCTACCAGGCGTTCAATACGCAGCTGGCGTGGACCCCGGGTCAGGCCGCCTGCAAGGAGCTCGGCGGCAACCTGGCCGCGGCCAGCACGCCGGAAGAGAACACGGTCATCCGGAACGCCGCCAACAAGGGATGCGGAACCAACGCGGTAGCCTGGATCGGCCTCAACGACCATGACAAGGAAGGCACCTGGGCTTGGACCACCGGCGTTGGCGTGACACACACCAACTGGGCGGCCGGTCAGCCGGTGAACAGCATCACCTTCAATGCCGTGCGCATGAACACGGATGCCACCTGGCAGACAGCCAACCCGGCTGACGCGTTCTGTTACGTCTGTCGTCTCGGCAAGGTGAGCGTCGGCAGCGGTGACGACTGCGTGGACAACGATCCCAAAATCAACCCGTCGGCGACCGAAGAATGCGACGACAAGGACAACAACTGCGACGGCGTCAAGGACGACGGCTGCGACAACGACAAGGACGGCTACTGCGCCAAGTCCAAGACCATCGTTGGCTCACCCGTCGTCTGCAACAAGGGCACGCAGGACTGCGATGACAGCAACAACACGGTCAATCCAGGCAAGGCTGAGTTCTGCGACGACGCTGACAACGACTGCGACAACGCGACGGACGAGGGCTGCGACGACGACAACGACGAGTTCTGCGACTCCACGCTCGCCATCGTCGGCGCGCCGCAGACCTGTCAGAAGGGCGGCAACGACTGCAACGACACCGTCTTCTTGGTGAATCCGGCCGCGCCCGAGGCGTGCGGAGACGGCGTCGACAACAACTGTGTCGGCGGCATCGATGAGGTCTGCAACGACCAAGACGGCGACGGCTACTGCAAGGGCATTCAGTCGGTGTCGGCGGGCTGTCCGAAGGGCGGCGGCGACTGCAACGACGGCGACAAGTTCGTCAACCCGGGCAGCGCCGAGGACTGCAAGACCGTCGGCGACGACAACTGCAACGGCCTGACCAACGAGAAGGACGCCAAGAGCTGCACCGACTTCTACCTGGATGAGGATCAGGACGGCTACGGCGCCAAAGAGCAGGGCACGAGCGACAACCTTGCGGCGTGCAGCAGCTGCGGCACCGGCGTCGACGGCGACTACGTCGCCAGCAGCAACGTGAACCTCGCTGCGGGCACCTACAACTACAAGAGCTTCACCGTCAACGCCGGCGTCACGGTCACCGTGACCGGCAGCGTGCCGCTGGTGCTCAAGGTCAAGGGCAAGGTCACGATCAACGGCACGATCGAGCTCAGCGGCCAGCCTGGCCAGGACATCAGCGGCTGCTGCTTCAACTCGGCCGGCGGTACGCCAGGCGCTGGCGGCGGCGCGGGTGGCGGCAACGTCTACGGCAGCCAGGGCGCGCCTGGCGATGGCACGGGCGGCGGTCAGGGCGGTTGCGCCTCAGGCTACGGTTCGGGCGGCGGCGGCGGCGGCTACGCCTTCAGTGGCAACAGCGGCACCACCACCGCGTGGAGCTGCGGTACGCCAGGCGCCGGCGGCTCCAGCTACGGCAACCAGCAGCTCACGACCTTGACCGGCGGCTCGGGCGGTGGCTCGGGTGGCTACGGCAGCGCAGCCAACTCCGCGGGTTCGGGCGGCGGCGGCGGCGGCGGCGCCTTCCGGCTCGACGCGCTCGAGGTCGTCGTCGGTGCGGGCGGTCAGGTCCTCGCCAACGGCGGTCGCGGCGGCAACATCGGTGGTGACCGCGATGGCGGCGCCGGCGGCGGCGGCTCGGGCGGCACTGTCTGGCTGCGTGCCGACAAGGTCACCATCTCGGGCAAGGTCGAGGCCAAGGGTGGAGCGGCCGGTGTCACCGACAAGGTCAATGGCCACGGGGGCGACGGCGGCAGCGGCTCTGACGGTCGCATCCGCATCGACGCGAACGCGCTGGTCGGAAGCAGCGCGCCGACCGCCTTCAAGGGCGATGGTGCTGGTCAGGTCGTCAAGATCTGCCAGTGCGCGCAGTCCGAGGGCGCCTCGGCGAAGATCACCGGCGACTGCGACGACGGCAACGCGCAGGTCAACCCCGGCGCGATCGAGATCTGCGACGGCATCGACAACACCTGCGCCGGCACGGTCGACTCCGGCTGCGACGCGGACCTCGACGGGTTCTGCGCCAGCGGCAAGCAGATCTTCGACAGCAAGGCCTGTCCGAAGACCGGCACGGTCCTAGGGGCAGGCTGCACGGCCACCGCGCCGACGCTGCTCGGCCAGTTCAACATGGAGACCTACAGCCACGGCGGCGGCTACCACCGCTTCCGTAAGGAATTCTGGTACCCGCAGTGGGCCGGGCAGACGGTCTACCGCTACAACGACGCCATGCAGTACCAGGGCAACTTCAACTGCGGCCAGCACGAGATCATGGCGCTCGAGGGCGACTCGGCCGAGGACGCCTGGTATTCGGCGAACTGGGGCTACTACACCATCAGCCGCCGCAATGGTCTGAACACCGGCGCCGTGTGGAACACCAGCGTCGGCTACTACGCCGGCGGCGTGGCGGTCGCGGGCAACGAGATCTACGCCATTCGTCACCAGAATCAGCCGATCTACGTGCTGAACAAGGCCAACGGACAGCAGATCAAGACCTTCAATCTGAACCAATGGTTCGGCGGCTCGATGTACGGCGGCCTCTTCGTCCACAAGGGCTTCCTCTGGGTGCCCAACGACAGCAACCGCAACTTCTACAAGTACGACTTGAGCGGCGTGTACCAGAACGAGAGCTTCCAGGTCGCGCCGAACATCTACAACGCGGCCTATGACGGATCCCGGGTCTGCGTCTCGGCGAACAGCAGCACGGTCCACTGCTACGACCTCGGCAAGTTCAAGTGCTCGGTCGGCGACGACTGCAACGACGACAACAAGAACGTCAACCCCGAAGGCACCGAGGCCTGCAACGACCTCGACGACAACTGCAACGCCGCCATCGACGAGGGCTGCGACGACGACAAGGACGGCTTCTGCGATGCGCAGAGCGCGTTCCCGTTCGGCAACTGCTGCGCCAAGCACGCCGACGCTGGCTGCAGCGTTCCTTCCATCGCCGCGTGCGTCTGCGCCCAGCCCGGCTACGACACCTGCTGCACCGTCAAGTGGACGGAAGACTGCGGCAAGGCAGCCAAGGGCTTCGCCTGCGCTTCTTGCAAGTTCCCGTCCAAGTGCCCCGGCGGCGGTGGTGACTGCGACGACCAGTCCAACCTCATCAATCCGAAGGGCAAGGAGTCCTGCGCCACGCCTGAAGACGACGACTGCGACGGCACTTTGAACACCATCAACGCCGACGGCTGCGCCAAGTACTATGTCGACGTCGACCAGGATGCCTACGGCGGCGTCGGCTTCCAGTGCATGTGCCAGCCGGAGGCGACCTACACTGCGCTGGTGTCGGGCGACTGCGACGACAACGATGCCACGGTCTCTTCGGGTGCGGCGCAGGAGATCTGCGACGGGAAGGACAACAACTGCAACAGCGGCACCGACGAGCTCTGCGACGCAGACGGTGACGGCTACTGCAGCAACGGTAAGATCGTCATCAAGAACACGGCTTGCCCGAACTCGCCGGAGTCCGCGGCAGGCTGCGGCAGTGCCTTGGCTTCGACCGCGCAGTTCCAGCCCCGCACGCTCGGCGTCAACCCGCGCAGCTACGGCGGTGGCTGGCATCCCAAGCTGAGCCAGTGGTGGTTCCCGGAGTACGCCGGCAGCAACACCATGGTCTACCGCTTCGAGAAGGACATGCCGAACAAGCCGGTCGGCTCGTTCAACAGCGGCCTGCCTGAGATTCGGCAGATCCACGGCGACGACAGCACCGACGACTGGTACGCCGCGACCTACCAAG
Source organism: Myxococcales bacterium (assembly GCA_947491025.1). Lineage (GTDB taxonomy): Bacteria > Myxococcota_A > UBA9042 > UBA9042 > UBA9042 > SXNM01. The sequence continues at coordinate 263,452 of CANLIC010000001.1, read as the reverse complement.
GCAGCAGCCAGGGCCTCTACCGCATGAAGGGTGCGACCAGCGAGAAGGTCTGGACCTCGGACAGCTTGACCAGCTACCTCTCGGGAGTCGCGACGAGCGGCGGCATCGTCTACACGATGCGCTACAACGACAACAAGGTGTGGGCCGTCAACATGAGCGACGGCAAGCGTCGCGCCGACAAGGAGTTCAACCTCAACACCTACACCGGCTCCACGTTCGGCCTCGCCATCATCGACGGCAAGTTCTTCCGCACCTCGGACAGCCGTTGGATCTGGCGCTACGACATGGGCACCGGCGTGCACGACGGCACCCAGATTCAGCCGGTTCGCACGCCCTACGCGGTCGCCTACAACGCGACCGAGATCTGCAGCTCCGACGGCAGCCAGATCGTGCAGTGCATGGTGATGCCGAAGGCGAACGAGTCGTTCGGCTCCAAGCAGACCTGGGCCAACCCGCGCTCGCACGGCGCTGGCTACCACTTCTTCCACAAGGAGTACTGGTTCCCGCAGTGGGCGAGCCCGACCATCTACCGCTACAACCAGAAGCTTCACTATGTCGGCGAGTTCAACTCCGGACAGAGCGAGCTCATGCAGATCTGGGGCGACGGCGCTGAAGACGCCTGGTACTCCGCGAACTGGGGCCACAACACCATCACCCGCCGCAACAAGTTCGACAGCACGCCGGCGTGGAGCTTCAACATCGGCAGCACGGCCGGCGGCGTCGCGGTCGGCGGCAACAGCGTCTACGCGATGCGCGCCAGCGGCAGCACGGTGTGGGAGCTGAACAAGGCCAACGGCCAGCAGATCCGCACCTTCGACCTGAATGGCTGGTTCGCTGGCGGCACCAACCACGGCGGCCTCGTCGTCGAGGGCGACAAGATCTGGCGCGCAGCGGACAACCGTTGGTTCGAGCGCCACCTCATCAGCAACGGCAGCTGGGACGGCACCCGCATCTACCTGGACACCAACCCCTACTCGACCACGTGGGATGGCAACCGGTTCTGCTTCTCGCCGAACAATCAGTACCAGTACTGCATCGGTCTGCCGAACGACACGTCGCGCTTCGACATCAACAGCCCGTCAGCGGGCGGCAGCGGCGGCGGCACGGTCATCCGGACCTTCAACATGGCCATCGAGAACTACGGTGTGGCCTGGAATCCGAAAGACAAGGAGTTCTGGTCGCCGCGCTGGAGCGATGGCCAGGTCACGCGCATGGACGCCAACGGCAGCGTCATCGGCACCTTCTCGATTCCGTCCAATCAGAATATGGACCTCTGGATCGACCAGGACGCCTCGTTCGCCACGGCCAACTGGGGTGAGAACACCTGCAAGCGCTTCAACGCCGCCAAGCAGCACATGTGGTCGTACAACATCGGCAGCACAGCCGGCGGCGTCGTCGGTGACGAGGACTACATCTACTGCATGCGGTACCACCAGAACACGGTCTGGGTGCAGGACAAGGCGACGGGCAACCACCAGTACAGCTTCGGCCTCGAGAACGGCACGACCAACATCTACGGCGGTATGGAGATCGTCGGCGACGCCATCGTCGTCGGCACCGACAACCAGTACATCCGCATGTTCGACCGCCGCACCGGCCGTCAGCGCGGTGTGTCGTTCCGTCCGGCGCTCGGCGTCTACAGCAGCTTCTGGAACGGCAAGGAGCTCTGCGTCGGCAGCAACAACTATGGCAGCCAGACCTTCTACTGCTACGACGTGCGTGACACCAAGGGCCGTGCGCTCACCACCCGCGCCGACATCCGCAACGCCGGCAACTCGCACGGCGCTGGCTACCACCCCTTCTACAAGGAGTACTGGTACCCAGAGTGGTCAGGCGAGTGGGTCTACCGCTACGACGAGACCAAGAGCTACGTCGCCTCGTTCTGGAACGGTCGCGGCAACATCATGCACCTGGCGGGTGATCCCGACTCGCGCAAGTGGTACGCCGCCGAGTGGGGCCACAGCACCATCGGCGCCTTCGACGGCGAGCGTCGCGGCACCATCTGGACCTACAACCTCGGCACCACGGCCGGTTCGGTGGCGGTCGCGGGCAACTTCGTCTACGGCATGCGCGCATCGAGTGGCCCGCTTTACAAGATCAACAAGGGCGACGGCACCTTGCACTCGACCATCAACGTCAACGGTGGCAACTACCTGGGTCACACCACGTACGGCCCGCTCGCCGTCATCGGTGACACGCTCTACCGCGGTGACAACAACGGGTACGTCGAGCGCTTCAACTTGAACACGGGCAACTTCATCGGCCAGTTCGCGTACTTCGGATGGTCCGCCCACACCGGCACCTTCGATCCGGTCACGCGCGAGCTCTGCGCCCACCACAACAGCTACCCAGGCGAGTCGCGCTGCATCTTCTTGCCGTCCGGCTCCGGCACCGGCGCAGGTGACACCCGCGACCTCGGCGTCGACGCCCGCAGCCACGGCGGCGGCTACCACGGCAAGTTCAAGGAGTACTGGTACCCAGAGTGGAACGGCAACGACTCCACAATCGTCTACCGGCACGACGAGAATGGCATCCCCGTGGGCACCTTCAATTCGGGTCTCCGCTACATCTCGCAGATCATCGGCGACGACAGCCACAGCGACTGGTTCGCATCGATCTACGATGGCAGCTCCACCTATGCCCGCGTCCACCGCATGCAGTCGCAGAGCGCGACCAAGGTCTGGACCTCGCCGTACGTGACGACCTACCTGGGCGGCGTCGCGGCGGACAGCAACTTCGTCTACACGCACCGCACCAACAGCGACGCGCGCATCTACGTCTTTGACCGTGCGACGGGCAACCGCCGGACCGACAAAGAGTTCGACCTCAAGAACATGAACGGCAACACCACCTGGGGCATCGCCGTGGTGGGCAGCAAGCTCTACCGCACCTCGTCGGACAACTGGATCTACCGCCACGACATGAGCGACGGCGACCACGATGGTGTGAAGATCCCCACCGCCACGTCGGCGGGCTCGTTGGCCTACAACGGCAAGGAGCTCTGCATCGCCAACACCAGCAGCGGCGGCCTCGTCTACTGCTACGAGCTCGAGTCTTCGACGACGTCGTACAAGGCCAAGCAAGTCTCCCAGGCCACCTGGGGCGAGGGCGGCGGCTTCCACGTCTACCGCAACGAGTACTGGTACCCCGCGTGGTCGAGCGGCGACTCCGTCATGTACCGTTACAACAAGCAGCGCGTCCCGGTGGGTCAGTTCACCGCCAAGCAGCGCTACATGCGTCAGGTCTGGGGCGACTCGGCCACGGACGTCTGGTACTCGGCGAACTGGAGCGACGGCTCGATTACGCGCCGCCGCGGGCTCGGTAGCGATCTCGACTGGACCTACAACATGGGCGGCAACCCCGGCGGCGTGACCGGCGACGACACCGCGGTCTACGCGATGCGCTACGACTCGCCGACGGTGCACGTGCTCAACAAGAAGACCGGTGCGGCGCTGAAGACCTTTGACCTGATCGGCGCGTTCCAGACGTCGCTGTACGGCGGCCTCGCAGTCGCCAAGGGCAAGCTCTTCTACGGCAACACCAACGCTTGGGTGTACCGCTACGACCTGAACACCGGCGTCCACGACAACGTGCGCTTCACCATGCCGACCGGCATCTATGCCTCGACCTTCGATGGCGAGGACTACTGCGTCTCCGACAGCAACATGAACAACAACAATGCGTACTGCGTGCCGCTGATGTCGACGACCTGCACCAAGGGCAATGACTGCGACGACGGGTTCAGCAAGGTCAACCCAGGGGTGACCGAGTTCTGCGACGACGGCGACAACAACTGCAACAACACCATCGACGAAGGTTGCGACGACGACAACGACGACTACTGCGACAGCGGGCTGATTACGCTCGGTACGCCGCAGACCTGCACCAAGGGTGGTGGCGACTGCAACGACGCCGGTGCCACCGAGAACCCTGGGTCTGCCGAGATCTGTGACTCGAAGGACAACAACTGCAACAAGCTCGTCGACGAAGCAGGCGCCTCCGGCTGCACGACCTTCTACTACGACGGTGACCAGGACGGTTCCGGCGTCTTCAGCGGCTCGAAGTGCCTGTGCGCCGCCGACGGCGTGTTCAGCTCGCCAACCTTCGGCGACTGCGACGACAGCTGCCCAGAGTGTGCACCGGGCAAACCAGAGCTCTGCGATGGCAAGAACAACACGTGCGCGACCAACGCGATGACGGGCTCGACCTACACGCGCCAGGTGAATCTCGGGGCGAACGCCACCTACCACGGCGCTGGCTACCACTCCAAGCGCAATGAGTACTGGTGGACCAACTGGGCCAGCTCAACCATCTGGCGCTACAACACCAACGGCGGCTTCCTCGGCCAGTTTGACTCGGGGCAGACCGAGATGATGGGCTTGGCTGGCGACACCGCCAACGACGACTTCTACTCGGCGAACTGGGGTCACGGCACCGTCACCAGGCGCAAGTTCGAGCAGGCCGTCACGGTGTGGGCGCGCAACATCGGCGCCTACCCGTCCGGTATCGACTACGGCAATGGCCGCGTCTACGTGATGAAGGATTACAACGACATCCAGCGCGTCTGGGTGCTCGACGCCTCGAACGGTCAGGACGTCGCTGGCGTGCCGCACTTCGACCTGAAGGGCGAGGGCTTCTTCTCGGCCGCGGGTGACCAGCTGATCTATGGCGGCCTGCGTGTCATCGGCGACCGCATCTACCGGACGTCGCGCAACAACTGGACCTACCGCTACCTGCTGGGCAACGGCAGCCACGACGGCGTCAAGATGTTCTCGCAGCCGCAGTCGACCTACGTCGACAACTCGGTCAGCAATGGCAGCGAGCTCTGCGTCGCAAGCTACGGCAACAACAACGTGCGCTGCTACGCCCTGCCGAGCGCCAACGCCAACCTGCAGCCCAAGACCGTCACCATGGAGACGTACAGCCACGGCGGCGGCTACCACCACAAGCGGCAGGAGTACTGGTACCCGCAGTGGTCGGGCACGACGATGTATCGGTACGACGCCACCCGCAACGCCCTCGGCAACTTCAGCACCGGCCAGAACGAGATGATGGACGTCAAGGGCGACTACAGCGAGGACAACTACTACACCGCCAACTGGGGCTACTACACCATCACCAAGCGCGCCGGCCTCACCAGCAACCTGCTGTGGTCGACCGGTCTCGGCTACTACGCCGGCGGTGTCGCGGTGGACCAGCAGTATGTGTACGGCATGCGCGCCGACAACACGCAGGTGTGGGTCCTCAACCGCGCCAACGGCACCACGGTGCGGACCTTCAACGTGGCCACCGGGGCGCAGCAGTGGGACGGCAACTGGATGCACGGTGGCCTCTTCGTCCACGGCGACAGCATCTTCCGCTCCTCGGGCGGTGGCCGTTGGATCCACAGCTACAAGCTGACAGACGGCTCGTTCAGCGGCATCCGTATCTACACGGCGCAGCCGATCTACAACGCCTCGTACGACGGCAAGGAAGTCTGCATCTCGCCGAACAACAATCAGAACTACTGCTACAGCCTGACCGGCGGCACCTTCACCATCGACGAGGGCTGCGACAAGGACGCCGACGGCTACTGCGACAGCAACAAGGTGACGGTTGGCAAGCCGGCTTCGTGCCCGAAGGGTGCCGGCGACTGCAACGACGGCGCGATCACGGTCAACCCGCTGGCGCAGGAGATTTGCAACGGCGCAGACGATAACTGCAACGGCACCGTGGACGACGGCGCCAACTTGGAGTGCACGGCCAACAAGAACGCCGAGGCCAAGTGCGAGAATGGCGCCTGCAAGATCTACAAATGCAACACCGGTTTCTACGACCTGAACGGCCTCGGTTCGGACGGCTGCGAGTGCAACTCGTATGACGGCTTCGAACCGAACGACACTTGCGACAAAGCGACGCAGCTCAAGGCATTGAACGACCAGGGCGACGCGGTCATCAGTGTCAAGGCTCGCTTGGTCGATCCGGTGGATAGCGACTGGTTCGCCTTCCACGCCGCGGATACCCCGGAGAGCGGCGCGACAGCCTGCGACGCCTTCAACGTCCGGGTGCGCTTCTTGCAGAACCCGAGCAACGCCCTGCGCCTCGAGGTCTTCCGTGGTTCGTGCCCGCCGGCCAAGTACTTGTATGAGGCCCACAAGCCGAACCTGGTCGACCAAGGGGTGTGCTGCGGTCAGACGGACTTCAACTGGTTCACCAACTTCAAGGGCTACAGCAGGAACGTCTACTCGTCGGGCTACTCCGAGTTCGGTGAGTGCAACTGCTTGAACCAGAACCCGTCCTCGATCTTCTACACCGGCATTCAGGGCTGGAACTACGGCCCGGCGCACAACCCCTACGGGACCGGTGACGGTGGTCCCTACGGCCGGTTCGACTCTTCCAAGCCCGACGCCCAAGGGAAGCAGGTGACCGATCGCAACCCCGCCAGCCAATCGTGGGGCTACGACTACACCCGCTGCCACAACGACTCGGCCAACTTCTTCGTCCGAGTCTACCGCGAAGGTGTGATGCTGCAGTGCTTCGACTACCTGCTCGAAGTCACCAACGGCACCTACGGCGCGCCTTCGACAGGCCATGTTGGCTACGGCGTCTGGTAGTCGGCCGCATCTCTCAGGCGCCGATTCGGCGACGCATGACGGCGCCGCCGCGCCGATCGACCGTTCAGTGAGAGGGGCAGGGCGATCGGCGCGGCGGTGACCGGTGGGATGGACGCCGATGGCGAGTCAGGCAACTTGTTGCCCGCTGACGTGCCGGACACATCGCCTCAACTTCCGATTACGGTGAACGATCGAGTGCTTGGCGCAGCGCGCTGCTGAGCTCGCGGGCGTCTGCGCGGCCGCCGAGTCGGCGCATCGCCTGGCCGACCAGAAAGCCGAGGACCTGCACCTTGCCGGCGCGGTACTGCGCAACTTCGGTCGGGAACTCCGCGAGAATGCTGCCGACGACGGACGCGAGGGCCGCTGGGTCCTTGTCTACCGTGCCGACTTCGGCCAGGGCGCGCTGCACGCGCTCGCCGCTCAACGCATCGGCGCCCCCGACGCCCCGCCGCAGGACCTCGGCGAGCAGCTGGTTGCTGAGGCTGCCGCGGCGCCATGCGGCGGCGATAGGGGTGAGGGAGGGCAGCATCCCGGCGACCGCGCGCAGGTCGCGCTCGTCGCGGCGGAGCTGCCCGAGGAGCGGTCCAACGAGGAAGCCGACCAGGCGCTCGAGATCAAGCGGCGCCGGCAGATCGGCCGCCAGCAGCGCTTGGGAGAGCGCGGGCACTTCGAGCAGCACGTTGATCGAGTCAGGATCGACGCCTGCGGCGCCAAAGCGTTGCCGGACGGAGCTCGCGCTCTCGGCCAAGGCGGCGCGCTGCTCAGCCACATAGGCCGCTTCGACTCGCACCAGAGGCAGGTCGGGGTCTGGCGCATATCTGTAGTCGGCGGCGTGCTCCTTGTCCCGCATTGGGCGGGTCTTGCCGGCCTGGGCGTCCCAAAGGCGGGTCTCCTGTGCGACCTTGCCGCCTGACTCGTAGACTTCCACCTGCCGCCGTGCCTCGGCTGTAATCGCGTCGCGTAGGGAGCGCATGGAGTTGAGGTTCTTGATCTCGCAGCGGCTCCGCAGCGCTGTCGTCCCGGCCGGCCGAACGCTGACGTTGGCGTCGCACCGCATCGAGCCCTGCTCCAAGGCCCCATCGCAGATGCCGCGGTGCATGAGCTCCAGGCGGAGGGCCGAGAACGCGGCGACCGCGTCGCCGGCGTCGTGCAGCGCCGGATAGCTGACGATCTCGATGAGCGGGACGCCGGCGCGGCTGAGGTCAACGAGGGTCGTGTCGGGATCGGCGTCGTGGACGCTGCGGCCGGCGTCTTCTTCGAGGTGGATGCGCTCCAGCGGCAGGCTGGCGCGCTGGCCGTCGCGCTCGAAGGTGATCGCGCCGCCGCGGCAGATTGGGGCTTCGGCCTGGCTGGTCTGGTAGCCCTTGGGCAGGTCCGGGTAGAGGTAGCACTTGCGGGCGAACTGCGTGACCTCGGCGATCTCGCAGTCCAAGGCCAGGCCAGCGCGCACCGCGAGGCGGACGGCCTCGGCGTTGAGGCGCGGCAGGGCGCCGGGCAGTCCGAGGCAGAGCGGCGCGAGTTGGGCGTTGGGGCCGCCGTCCAGCGCCGGGTCGCCGGTCGGAGTGGGCGCGGCGCAGAAGAGCTTGCTGCGCGTCTGCAGCTGAACGTGGACCTCGAGGCCGATGACGACCTGCCATGCGGTTTCTGCGCCTGTGCTCATCGCTTTGCCGCTCCGAACTCCGTCGTCGTGGGCGATGGCAGGGGGCCGCGCTGCGCCTCCAGGCGTTGTCCTAGCGCGCAGAGTGTCGCCTCGGCGAATGGGGCGCCGAGGAGCTGCAGGCCGGCCGGGAGCTGACCCGGAGCTTGCGCCAGGGGGATGGAGAGCGCCGGAGCGCCGGTAAGATTGGCGAGTACGGTAAAGATGTCCATGGCATAGAGGAGCAGGGGATCGTCGAGGTGCGCGCCCCGTGGCCAGGCTGTCGTGGGCGCTGTCGGCAGCGCGACCGCGTCGCAGTGGGCAAGGGCGGCCATGAATGTGCGGTGAAGGCGGGCGCGGACCCGGCACGCGCGCATGTAGTAGGCGTCTTGCTGCCCGGCTGATAGGACAAAGTTGCCTAGCAAAATCCGCTGTTTCACCTCGGCGCCGAAGCCTTCGCTGCGGCTACGTGCGGCGAAGGCATGCAGGTCGTCGCCGGGGGCGCGCGCGGCGCGGTGGCCGTAGCGCAGGCCGTCATAGCGGGCGAGGTTGGTGCTGGCCTCTGCGGTTGCGATGACGTAGTAGGTCGGCACCGCCGCTTCCAGGTCTGGCAACGCAATCTCACAAAGATCGACGCCGGCCGTCTGGAGGGCGATGAGGCCCGCTTCGAATCGTTGGCGGACGTCGTCGGTGAGGCCCTGGTGACCGCCGAAGCCGCGGAGGGCATCGAGTACCTGACGCGGGACGCCGACGCGGAGCGGTGCCGCATCGCGCTTGGCGATCTCTTCGACCGCAAAGGGCGGGGCGTCGGCGCAGGTGGCGTCCATGGCGCAGCGGCCCGAGATGACGCTGAGGCCGAGTGCCACATCCTCCACACTGCGGGCCAGCAGGCCGACCTGTTCGAGGGAGGAGGCGTAGGCGACCACGCCATGGCGCGAAACCCGGCCGTAGCTCGGCTTGAGGCCGACGACCCCGCACAGCGCCGCGGGCAGCCGCACCGAGCCGCCGGTGTCGGTTCCCAGCGCCAGGGCCGCGCTGCCGGTGGCGACGCTGATCGCAGCCCCGCCGGACGAGCCACCGGCGACGCGGGTCGGGTCCCATGGGTTGCTCGCCGGGCCGAATACGCCGGTCTCGGTGGAGGAGCCCATGCCGAACTCGTCCATGTTGGTGCGGCCAACGGGCACGGCTCCCGCGTCGCGCAGGCGCGCGGTGACGGTCGCGTCGAAGGGCGACCGGTAGCCCGCCAGCATGCGCGAACAGGCGCTGAGCGGTTGGCCGGCCTCGGCGATGTTGTCCTTGATCGAGACGGGCACGCCAGCCAGTGCCAGCGGCGGCCCGCCCCCTTGGAGCGCGGCGTCCACCTCAGCGGCGATGGCCAGGCTCCGCGCCGGATCGCGGGAGACGTAGGCGCCTAGGGGCTCGAGCGCCGCCGCCTGCGCCAAGGCGTCGCGGGTCACGCGCTCGGCGGTCCACGGCGCGCCAGTCGTCACCGCCGCGACGAGCTGACCCGCGCCCCATCGGTACGCTGACGGCGACGCGGCAATGCCGCGCTGGCTCGGGGCGCTCATGGCCCCAGCACCTTCGGCACCGCAAGGAAGCCGTCGCGTAGGTCGTGAGCGAGCGCCTCGACTGCGGCCACCGGCAGCGTCGGACCGGGTTCGTCAGGGCGCAGCGCCGGTAGCGCGACGCCCTCCGGCAGCGGCGGATGCCACATCGGCGCGTAGCCTTCGACGTCGACCGCAAAAAGCGCGTCGACCGCCTCCAGCATCGCCTGCAGCCGATCGGCGATCACCGCGCGCTCCGCGGGCTCGACGGCGAGGACGGCGAGCTGCTCGAGGTGGCGCACCGCGTCGGTGTCGAGAACAGGCGTCGCGGCCCGTGCGTTTGGGTTCACGTCGCTGACTCAGGCGTTGCGGCTTCGGCGCTGCGCTGGCGTGCCGCCAGCTCCACCGTCGCTTGAAGTACCGCTGCGCGCAGCTCGGCCTCGATGGCGTCGCAATCGGCCTGGCTTCGTGCCTCACAGCGCAGCACCAGCACAGGGCCCGTATTGGAAGCACGTACAAGCCCCCATCCCGCAGCGAAGCGCACCCGCGCGCCATCGATGTCGACGACCTCGTGGCTCGCCCGGTAGCGAGCCAGCACCGAGGCGACCACGTCGAACTTGAGGTCGTCGTCGCAGGGCAGCCGCAGCTCTGGGGTGGCGAAGGTCGCGGGCAACTCGGCGGCGAGCGCGGACAGCGGCCGCACCTCGTTGCTCAGGATTTCGAGCAGACGCAGCGTGGCGTGGATGGCGTCATCGTACCCGAAGTAGCGGTGAGCGAAGAAGATGTGCCCGCTCATCTCGCCAGCGAGCAACGCGCCCTCGGCTTTCATGCGCGCCTTGATGAGGCTGTGCCCGACCGCAGCCATGATCGGTCGCCCGCCATGCGCAGCGATGTCGTCGAACAAGACGTCGCTGCACTTTACCTCGCCGACGATGGCGGCGCCGGGGACTTCGCGCAGCAAAGCGCGTGCCAGCAGGGCCAGCAGGCGATCGCCCCAGATCACCTGGCCATGCTCGTCGACGACACCGATGCGGTCGCCGTCCCCGTCGTAGGCCACACCCAGGTCAGCGCCATGCTGCACGACCGCAGCCTGCAGGTCGCGGAGGTTCTCTTCGACGGTGGGGTCCGGGTGATGGTTGGGGAATCGGCCGTCAAGATCGCAATATATCTCGATGACATCGATGCCGAGCGAGCGCAGCAGGTCGGGCGCGATAGGGCCGGTAGGGCCGTTGCCGGCGTCGACCACCATCTTGATCTTGCGCGGTCCGAGCTGAACGAGGAGGCGCTGCTGATCGCAGTACGGGCGCAAGACCGCGATCGGCCGTGCAGTCCGTCCCCTGGCGGCTGGCGGTAGCGCCGCGTCGCCGGCTTCGACCGCGGCGCGCAAGCGCAGAATGGCGTCACCGTAGATGGCGCCCTTGTCGAGCAGCAGCTTCAGGCCGTTGTCTTCCGCCGGGTTGTGGCTGCCTGTGACCATGATCGCGCCGCCCACCTCCCGCATATAGGCCGCGAAGTAGAGGACCGGCGAGGGCACGATTCCCACGTCGAGGACGTCGACGCCGCCGTCGCAGAGTCCACGGACCAGCGCTTCGCGGATTCGCGGGCTCGACAGGCGGGCGTCCCGGCCGACCGCTACCCGGTCGAGCAAGCCACGGGCATGGATTTCGGCCGCGAAGGCCCTTCCGATGCGGTAGATCGTGCCGTCGTCGAGGTCGCGATCGGCGACGCCACGGATGTCGTAGGCGCGAAAGATGCGAGGATTGTAGCGAGGCTCAGTCATGTCTGTCCGCGTCCCGTCGGTGGCATCGTGGCCTCAGAGCAGCTCGCCGCGCCCAGCGGCCGCTAGCCGGTCGACCAGGCGCCGCACGTCCTGTGAGCGGTCGAGGGGGAGCACCAAGACTGCGTCGGCATGGGCGACCACGGCCACGTCGCGCAGTCCGAGCGCGGCCAGCGTGGGGCCGTCGCTGACCAGAACGCAGCCTTTGCAGTCCTCGGCCAGCACGTCGCCGCGCACGAACCCTGCATCGTCGCGGCCAAAGTCGAGCAGGCTGCGCCAGGAGCCCACGTCGCTCCAACCCGCGACGAGCGGCACCACCCGCAGGTCCTTGAGGTGTTCCATGATGCCATGATCGATGCTGATGGCCGGCGCCCGGGCGAAAAGCTCAGACAGCGCCGCCGGCAGGGCCGGCGCGTGCAGCGCGGCAGGACCCAGGGTCGAGAGCAGCGCAAGCAGCGGTCGCGCGGCCTCGTCGAGCGCGGGCAGGTGGGTGGCGATGGCGGCCAGCAGCGCATCGGCGCGGCCGACGAAGACCCCGGCGTTCCACAGGTGGCGACCGCCGCTCAGGAACTCGGCGGCGGTCGCGAGGCTCGGCTTCTCGACGAAGCGCACGACGTCGCGCGGTGCCTCGGCGGCGCTGGCGTCCACATGGGCGGCGCCACCGACCGTCGCCTCGGCGCCGCGGGTTTCAATGTAGCCGTAGCCAGTCTCCGGGTACGTCGGCACCACTCCGAGTGTGGTGATGCGGCCGCCATCGCTGGCCACGGCCGCAGCGGCGAGGGCGCGGCGGAAAGCCTCAGGGTCTGCGACGTGGTGATCGGCGGGGAGCAGCGCAACGATGGCGTCGGGCCGGTGGGCACCCGCGATCGCCGCGGCGACGCCCAGACAGGGCGCGGTGTTGCGGGCGATGGGCTCACCGATGACGTGCGCGGGCGGCAACGCCGGTACGGCGGCGCGGGTCTGTTCCAGCAGCCGCTCAGCGGTGACCACAAAGACCCGCGACAGCGGCACGAGGCCTTCGAGGCGGTCGAGCGTGTTGGCCAGCAGCGGGCCGTCGGCGATCAGCTCCAGCAGCTGCTTGGGGCGCTCGCGGCGCGACGCAGGCCAGAAGCGTGTCCCGCTCCCGCCGGCCATGACCACGACGTAGAGGCGCTCCAACACGCTGGCGGCGGCCGGCATCGCCGCCACGCTGGGTTCAGCCATCGGTGCGCTCCAGCGCTGCGGCCGTAGCCCCCGACGAGAAGCCGACTTCGGGAACGAAAGCGGGCACCACCAACGGTGCACCGGTCGCGGCCACGATCTCCGCGACCGTGACGCCTGGCGCTCGCTCGCGCAACACAAAGCCCGCGGGGGTGACGTCGATGACCGCGAGATCGGTCACGATGAGGTGGACGCAGGCCCGCCCGGTGAGGGGCAGCGAGCACTCACGCAGCAGCTTCGGCTGCCCGTCTTTGTCGGTGTGGGTCATGGTCACAACGACGCGGCGGGCGCCGGCGACGAGATCCATGGCGCCGCCCATGCCTTTGACGACTTTGCCCGGAATCATCCAGTTGGCGAGGTCGCCGCGCTCGCTGACTTCCATCGCCCCGAGCACGGTCAGGTCAACATGTCCGCCGCGAATCATCGCGAAGGACTCTGCAGAGTTGAAGTAGCACGAGCCCGGGATCTCCGTGATCGTCTGCTTGCCAGCGTTGATCAGGTCCGGATCTTCGTCGCCTTCGTAGGGAAAAGGGCCGATGCCGAGCATGCCGTTCTCGCTCTGCAGCACCACGTCGATGCCGGGCGGGATGGCGTTGGCCACTAGTGTCGGGATGCCGATGCCGAGGTTGACGTAGAAGCCGTCCCGCAGCTCCTGCGCCACCCGGCTCGCGATCTGGTGTCGGTCCATCGCCATGGCTCGCCTCGCTGCATGCCCCGCCCGCGCGGCCTTGCGCTGCCCTGACGGCAGCCCCCCGTGCGCCCCAACGCAGCGCCAAATCCGGCCCTGCGCAGCTCAGGGCGCGCTGGCCGGCGTCGCTGGCTTGCCTCGCAACCACGCCTGCCACGCCGCCACGTTGGCGCCGCGCCGCTCGCCAGCCAGGGTTTCTAGCGCGGCGACCGTAAAGTTGGCAACGTCACCACGGACCGTGGGGAGCATGTCGACAAGGGCCGGAATGGCGCTGCGATCGCCTAGGCCACCGATGGTCTGCAGCGTCGCGATCTTGGCGTCGTCGCCTTGCGCCACCATGTGGCCGAGCAGCGCGCGCGCGGCCCGCTCTGGCCGCAGCTCGGCGACGACTCCCAGCAACGCGCGGTGCTCCTCGATACCGACGACGGTCGAAGTGACCACCTGCAGCGCTCGCTGGCCGAGGGCAGCGTCCTGGCTGGCGCTGGCGTATCGGGCCGCTTCGGCGCGTAGGCCCTCGACGCCAAGCGCCCAGGAGATGACGGGGTGTACCCAGCGGCTCGGTCGCGCATGGAGGTAAGCCAACGCGGCGCGGCCGATCACGCGCTGCGGATGACCGACCAACAGGCTGGCGAGCAGCTCCCCGCCGGGTGCCTTGAGGGCGGTCAGCGAGAGCAGGACGGCGCGACGTACCGGCACAGGCAGCTGGTCGCGGCGCAGCAACTCGAGGAGGATCGGGCCGTCGGAGTCGGCGTCGCCGAGCTGCCCGATGGCAAGGGCCGCCGCAGCCAGCAGCCTCGTATCGCTACCGCCGAGCGCGTCACGGGCCGGCCCCAGCGCCGACTTGTCTCCCAGGCTCGCCAGGTTGGCGATGGCGACCAAGCGCTGACGGTCATCGGTGCTGGGGTCTGCGGCGCGTTGGGCGAGCCATCCCTTGGCGTCCGCGTCGCCCGCCCGCGCCGCGGCAGCCCGCAGGTCGACCTCGAGGTCTGCCTTGCCGGCGAAGCGGATGGCGGCCGCAACCAGCGCCTTGCGAGCCGGCTCGCCCCCGACCATGCCGAGCACCGCCGCGGCGCGGCGGACCGTCGTGGCGTCCGCTGGCGCGGCCTCCAGCCATGCGCCGAGCTCGGCGGCGGTGACGGCTGGTACCGCCAGCGCGCGGTCCAGCGCCGGGCAAGTGCTGCGGTCGATGGTCGGGCAGTTCAAGCAGTCGAGGCCGGCGCCGGCGAACGCTTCGCCACCGCTCAGGGTGATAAAGAGGAGGAGCGGGCCTGCCACCGCGCGCCGCCATCGCCTACGGTCCGTGTCGCCGTGGCGAGTCGCCGCCCTCAGGGCGGCCTTGCGGTCGAGGTCTGCCATCGCTCTGCCTCCGCGCCCGGTTGGGCCGTCGGCTGCGATGATGCCGTGGCCCGGGCTATGGCGTCCAGCGCGGCGCAGAACAGCGATTCAAGGCGCTGCGCCGCGCTGGACCCCAAGACTCCTGCCGCTACGCCAGGCGGCGGCGCCGCCACAGCAGCGCGCCGGCAGCCAGCAGCGCGACCCAGCCCGCTGCCGAGGTGCCCGAAGCGCCGTGCGATCCGGCGCTGCAGCCGCCGCTGCCGTTGCCGTCCGCCGGCGAGGGCGTGCCACCGGACGTCGGCTTGGGGTCGACCTTGGTCTTGGTCGGGTCCCACGTCGACTTGGTCAGGGTGCTGATGAACGAGGCCGACAGGCTTGGCTGGCCAGCGACGGCCTTGCTCAGCTCGGCGTCCACGAGGTCGGCGTCGCGGGGGTCGATCTCGATCGGGCCACCCTTCTCGTCGAGCACCTCCACGCGGTAGGCCGGCTGGCCACCGGCTGCCAGCGGCGCGGCGTCGCCCGAGTTGAACGACGGTGTGCCTCCGAAGCCGCCGAAACCGCCGAATCCACGGCAGAGCGAGCCGTTCGGGTTCTCTGGCAAGTCGACGGTGACCTCCTGGCCGCTCTTGAGCGTCAGCTTGACCTGGTGCGCCTGGTTGGTGCCCGCCTTGCAGATGGCGACGCCCTTGGCGACGTGGACGTTGTCGACCTCGGGCAGGTCGGCATTGAAGGCGAAGATCGGGTCCTTGTTCATCTCTGGCGGCGACACCAGGGTGTAGAGGCGGGTCAGGTAGGGCGTGGCCTCGTAGGCAGCCTGGATCGCCTGCAGCGGAGCGATGACGTAGGTCTGCAGGTCGGCCACCATCGCCTTGGCGTTGAAGCCCTGCGCCTTGACCGCCGCCTTCTGCGCCGCGCACGGGCCCTCGTTGCAGCCGTCGCACTGGATGCAGCCGTAGAACTCCTGGTCGCTGACGTCCTTGAAGGCCTCCGGCTTCGGGATGTGCTTGCGGATGAGCTGCTGCAGCTGGCTGGTGCGTGGCAGGCCGATCTCCAGCATTTTCATGAGCATGGCGCCTGGCTCGGTGATGCCGTCGAGGTCGCTGGCCTTCCAGTCCTTGTTGGCGAAGGTCAGCGGCAGCTTGCTGGTCGGGCGCGCGAGCTCGGTCGTGAAGGCGTGGCCTGAGGCCTGATCGACGGCCTTGCTCACCACATTCTTGTAGTTGCTGGTCGGGTTCATCCAGTCGATGGTCGCCTCATTGATCTCGACGTGCAGGAAGTTCTTGGGGATCGCGCGATGGTCGGCCAGGATCCAGGCCACCACCGGCAGCTCGGGCACCGAGGCGATGGCGGTCAGCCGCAGCGGCAGGCAGGGGTTCGGCTCGGCCAAGGTCACGACGATGGGGGCCAGGTCGCCAGCGCCCTTGTCCTTTTGCAGCTTGAGGGCCAGGAACACGTAGCCCGTCTTGGCGTACTGGTCGATCAGCGGCGCAGACGAGGCGGGCTGCTGGTAGCCGTTGTCGCTGAGCCACTTGACCAGCTCCGCGCCGGAATTGCCGGCCAGCGTCACGGCCTCGTAGGGGCCGACGTTCTCCTTGGCGAGCACCTTGACCCCACCGCCGCCACCCGAGCTGTCCTCGTTTCGGCCACCGGCTGCGGCCATGGGGCACGAGATGTTGGCCCAGCAGCCGTCCTGATTGCTGAAGTCGACCTGGAATCGCGGCGCCGTGCCCTGCTCGAGCACCTGGAAGACCGAATCGCTGCCGATGCCCAGCTTCGGCACCGCGGTCAACGGCAAGATCCACGAGAACTTGTCATCGTCTCCGGTGTAGCTGATCTGGATGTGGACGCTGATCGAGTCGCCCTTCTTCAGGTAGAGGATGCGCTCGGCCGACTGATCGATGGGCTGCGTGAAGCAGAAGAAGCCGCCGCAGGCGAAGGCCGGCGTGGACCAGAGGCCGAGGAGGCCAGCTGCAAGCGCCGAAAGGCCTCGGCGCAGCGGCGAGCGGGAACGACGTTGGGTGCTCATGACGATCTCCTGTTGGGGGTGGCGGAAGCGGTCCGCCGCGTGGGCCGCGCCTTGGGGCGGGTGCCTGGGCTCAGCGTTCTCAGGTCGCTGCGCCTGGGATGCCAGGCAGGGGCGCGCGAAGCGACCCCTGGTCCCCTTCTGGTGCAAGCGCCGTGCCAGGGCCGAGTTTCCGGAAAACAGCACGAAAGTCAAGGCACTCGCGTTCGCGCCGTCCCGTCGGTTCTGGGCTGAAAAGTCCATCATGTGGCGAAATGCGACATGTGCGCAAGGATTGGATGCGACGCCGCGCCGGGAGCGGTGCCTAGCGCAGGCCCCACCGTCGGCGCAGCGTCCACTCCAGTCCGAGCAGCAGCAGCAGGCCGGTGACGGTCGCCGGGTGACCCCACAGCGCGGTGCGGACGCGCTCCAGGTCTTGCATCTCCGCACCGATGAGGTCGGCCGGTGTCAGGTCGGAAGCGCGCGCGACCAGCTTGCCACCGCTGGCGTCGGCGATGCGCTGCAGGCTGGCGCGATCGGGGCGCGGGTCGGCGTCCTCCGCGGCTGCCTCTGCCACGGCCCAGGCTGTCTGGGCGTGTCCGCCGCCTTCGCTGTGCGCCTCGAGCAGGTGCGGGCCAGGCGGCCAGGCCAGCAACTTGAGGGTACAGCGCCCCTCAGCGTCGGTGCGGCAGCGGGTGCTGCGTGGCGTCTGCGCAGCGTCGGGCTTGTACGGCAGCGGGACGTCGCTGGCATCGACCCAGGCATCGGCCACCGGTCGGTGGTCGGCGGCGAGCCAGCGCACCTCAATCCGCGCCTCGTTGCCCGGCAGCACTGCCACCCGCGGCGCCGACAGGTGGAGTCGCTGGTAGGCGGGGTCGCGCACCAGCCAGCCGCGCAGGTGGCGCCAGAGCGCCGCAAAGTCCGAGCGCGACTCGGCCCGGCTCCGCTCATCGCTGGCGCCCATCGCCCAAGTCCACAGACCAGATGTCGTCAGCGCTGCCACTCGACCTTGGCCGCGGTCGCCCACCGCGAGCAACGGCGCGCCGTCGTCCCGCTCGACGAGCACGGGGTCGCCCGAGCGCGCGACCTGGCCGCTGTGCGTGCCGGGCAGGGTCGCCGCCTTCCACGCCGTTCGGTTCTCCTCGACATCACGCCGAAGACGCGAGACAGGGTGGCTGGCGCCGACCTCGGTCAGGCGCAGTTGCGACACCGCCTCGCGGAAGGCGTCCTCGCCGCTGCCGATCT
Source organism: Myxococcales bacterium (assembly GCA_947491025.1). Taxonomy (GTDB): domain Bacteria; phylum Myxococcota_A; class UBA9042; order UBA9042; family UBA9042; genus SXNM01. The sequence goes on along the minus strand of CANLIC010000001.1, from coordinate 245,432 downwards.
GTATCGGGAGCCAAGGCAGAATCGACGTGTCCTGCCAGCCGCCGGCCGTCAGCGACTGGCGCCCGCCGACCACCATCAGCGCCCCGCCTTGTTGAATCCACGGGCCGATGCGCGAGGGGATCATGCGGTCGATGTCGAATTGATGGAACGCAAAATCGTGAAAGATCACGAGGTCAAAGTCGTCCAGGGCCTCGCCGAAAAGCTGACGAGTTGGAAAGGGGATGAGGGTCGTCTCCTCGGCGGCAATGGTCCCACCGCCTCGGCCGACCATGATGTAGAACGACACCAGGTCGACGGTGGGGTCGGCGCGAAGCTGCGCCCTGACGAATCGGCTGTCCCAGCTCGGGTGGCCGGCGAGGTGCAGCACCCGGGTGCGGTCGCGCACGACGTCGATCGGCACATGAACCGCGTTGTTGGCCTGTGTCACCTCGTCGGCGAGCGGCACGGCGCGGACACTGACAACGTGGGCGCCGACTGTTGTCGGCACCACCTCGAGCTTTAGCCGGCGCATCGCATCGCCGGCGAGGGCGATCTCATGGCTGCTGACAGGCTTGCCGTCCAGCTCGACCTGCACGGTCAGCCCCCCCGGCCGGCCGGCAAAGGCGCCCAGGGCCAGTTCGACTTCGATCGGCAGCGGCGCCCGCGCCAGGGCTTGGCGCGACAGGCGCACCGCGACGACCGACACATCGGCCAGCGGCACCGAGTCGCCGATTGCGATTGTATGAACGGGCACGGCGAGGGCCGCAAGCACCTCGCGCAGCGCCTCGTCGTCGAGCGATGCCAGGCCGCCATGGTCGCGGCCGTCGCCGATCCACACCACGCTGCCGAGGCCAGCGGACCGCTCGCGCTCCTGCAGCCGGCCGAGTGCGCCCAAGATGTCCGTGCTGCCGCCCGTGGCCAGCGCGCGCCAATCGGCCGGCTTGCGCGGGGTGTCGTCGAGGGTCGCGAGCACGGACGTGGGCTCACGCGTTGGCGCCGGCGTTTCCGCGGACGGTCCGTCTTTGCCGAGGCCCGCGGGCGCAGCGCCGGCTGCGCTGCCTGTCTCCGCTGGTGGAGGCGCTGCTGCCGACCCCGCTGGGCCGTCCGCCTCGGTGGGTGGCGGTGCGGCCGCGCCGGCTCCTTGTCCAAGGTCGAGGTAGACGCGGGTTTGAGCGGCCGCCTTGAGCGCCGCAAGTTCGGCGGCCGCCGCCTCGACACGCGATGTCGGCGACGCCACCGCCATCGACCGCGAGCCGTCGAGCACCACAGCGACGCGGCGATCGTCGGCGCGCGGCCGGAACTCAACCCAAGTCGGCTGCATCACCGCCAACGCGAGACCCGTCGCCACGGTGGTCCTCAGACCGACCAGCGCAATCCTTCGCCAGAACGGTAAAGAGACGGCGCTGCGCGCCGCCAGCAAGATCAGCGCAGCGGTAGTGGCGACCAGCAGCCCAAAGAGCGGCGCCGACCACGAGAGGCCCCATTGTAGGCCGGCGACTTCACTCGCCACGCCGAGCTCCGGCGCGCGGGCCGCCACGGCGGTTGCGCAGCAGTGCCTCGACATGGACGTGATCGTCCTTGTAATCCAGGCAGGTGGCGTAGACCAGCAGGTTGACGGCGAGGCGGTAGGCCTGCTCGCGCTGCGGCTCGCCCCCCGGTACCGCCGGCATCGCCGGGCCGCCGGTGGGGGCGCGACGAAAAGCGCCGATCAGGTCGTCACGGCTGTACAGCACCGCCCAACGGTCGCTGACCCGCACGCCTTGCAGCGCGCGGTGGTCAGCGCGACGGCCGACTGGTGCCGCCAGACGGTAGAAGCTGCGATAGACGACGTCGGTGGCGGGGACCTCCACCAGCGATCGGCCAAAAAGCCGCATCGCCAAGGCGCGGACGGCGGCGTCGACTTCGACGGAAGGGCCGCTGGCCCCGGTGTCGTCGATCACCAGCATCCCACCGCTCCCGAGGTGCTCGCGCAGTCGGGCCACCTCAGCCTCAGCCGGCCGCTGGGGCGACGACGAGGGCGCCCAGATCAGCAGCGGAGAAGCGAAGATGCCGTCGTTGCGCAGGTCGAGCAGCTGGGCATCGCGTTCGGTCTCGATGCTGGTCCGCAGGCGGGCCTCGGCGGCCCACGCCGCCAGGGGCCGTAGCAACTCAGGCTCGCGCCCGTCGACGCGAAGCGCTGTGAGCCGCAGGCGATCGATGCGCGGCGCGCCGCGTGGCTTGGCATTACCAGTTGGAACAGCGAGCGCCATGCTGGGCGCCATGAGGCCAACGAGGAGGACGGCGGCGCAACCTAGCGCCCCAGCCCGTGCGACATGCCTGCAGACAGCGCGCGCTGCAGCGGTTGGGGCGAGGTGCGCGAAAGCGAGGGCGCGCTGGGCATCGGGCAGGGCGGGGGAGGGGTGGGTTGCGCGCACGGCGCGAGGGTACGGGCCCGCTCGGGCGCACTCAAGGGGCGCGCTCGAACGCGTCTCGAAGCCGGTCTGTGGTCGCGCGTTGCCCGCGTCATCGCAGAGGTACCAGCCCCTGCGCCCGGGTCGCCAGAGCAGCCACATGGCGCCTTCTCTTCGAGGCCGCCCGGTGCGGCCCCTGTAGCCGTTCGCAGGTGCACGACGGGTCGACGGTGTCGGAAGTGCACACCCGGGTCATTCGCCTTGTTCGCCTGAATGAGGCGATGCGAGGCGGCCCTCCCTTCAGCCCTTAGGCGCCGTCGCCCCGCCGCCCCCGGCGGTGGCCGGCGCCGACCGGATCGTCCCCGTCGCTCGCGCCAGGGCCCCAGAAGCGTCCTCGACCCGCACCACCACTGGATGCACGGGCCCTGGGACGCGCGCCGTGCCGGCCTGCGTGGGCGCGAGGTCGAATCGCGTCGGCTGCCAGCTGAGCCAGGCGCAGGCTGTTGCCGGTCTGGCGCCAGCGGCGGCCTCGACGACGGCCCGACCGGCCTCGCCCTGCCACAACTCCACGCCCGGCGGCGCGGTCTCCAGCGTCGCCCGCAAAGGCGCCACGCCGCCGACGGCGAGCACGTCGACCAGCCAGGTCGCCCCCACGGGCACATCGTGGGCGCCGAGCGGCGCCACCTGCAGGGGCGCTGGCGCCTCAGCGCTGCATTGGCAGAGGACCGCTACCGCGAGCGAAGTCAACAAGAGGAACCGGCGTCGCCGGCGGTGGCCATGGACGACCCGCAAGCCTCGATGGCATGATGCCATCGCGCGCGGTGTTGCCTTGCAAGGCGCAGCGCATGCGGACGCTCCCCCACCGGCCGCCGTGCCGGAACCGCCTGCTCGCGCCGCTGATCGTCGAGGTCCCATCTCGCGGAGGATCGCCATGGCTGTACCCGCTGGCAAGTCGCGCCAAGCGCAACGTTCCCGGCTGCTGCGGCGTTCCGCAGAGGCGCTGCCCGCCCGGCGGTCTGCGCTCGTCGCGCTGGCGGCATTCGCCATCGCGGTTTTGGCATGGGTCGGCTGCGGCCGCAGCGGCGGCGAGCCGGAAGCCCCGAAGTCGCCCAATGTCGCCGCCGAGGCGCCTGCTGCGCCGCCACCCAAGGATCTCGGCATGGCACGCGACCGCTTCGTGCAGGCGCGGACCGTCGAGCGCTGCGCCGTTCGCTACGGCGAGCCGGAGGGTGAAGCCAGGGTGTTGGCCATCGACTTTTTGGCTGGCCGCGGCCATCAGGCGCCGATGTCGCCCGAGGCCCTGCGGCCCATCGCCGCCCGCAAGGGCGTCGCACTGCCCGGCACCGGCACCGACACCGCCATCACCGAGCTCGGACGTCGCATGCCCGGCGCCGGGGACCAGGCCTTGATCGGCCAGTACGAGGGCGCGATCGCGATCGCCAAGGACTGGCCCGAGGTCACCCGCGAGGTCGAGGACGCGGTGGCGACCTGCTACTACGCCAAAGAGAGCGGCATCATCCCCTCCGCGACGGTCGAGTCGTATGTCCGCGCGTTCGTCGAGGTGACCTGCCTGGCCGAGACCACCCTCGGCGCTGACGGCAAGCCAGACGCCCTCGCCCACGCACGCGCTGCAGCCGAGGTCTTTCGCCGCGAAGGCACGGACGCGCGCGCATTCTCAGAGCTCGGCCTCAAGCTCGGCGTCTTTGAGGAGATCACGGCACGCATCGCCAAGGAGCGCTCTACCCGCTGCCCCGATCCGCGGGCCCAGGTCCTCCATGCGTCCTCGTCTGGCACCTTTGCAGGGGTCGTGCAGGGCAGCTTGCAGGGCACCATCGCCATCACCGCTGACCAGGGCACCGCCAAGGGCCAAGCCAAAGTCCGCGCCGGCAAAGGTAAACCTGAGCTGGTCTTCGACCTCGAGGGCGTGCTGCATGGCGGGCGCGCGCACCTCCAGGGCGGCAGCGGGCAGGACTGGATCCGCTTCGACGCCCCGCCCGACAGCCGCAATCAGGGCCAATGGGAGGCCTCGATTAGCTTCAAGCGCTTCACGGGCCGCTGGTCATGGCAGCGCCAGCTGACGGCAGAGGAGGAGACCGCTGAGGCCGCCGCCGCCGCCGCCGCCGCTGCCGCCGCAGCGCCGCCCCCGCCGCCCCCGCCTGGCACCCCGGGCGTCCCGCCGGCGCCCGTCGATCCCAAGGCAAAGCCGGTCGCGCCTGCACCTGCTGCGGCGCCGCCGCTGCCGCCCCCTGCTGCGCCCTCCGATGCCCCAGCCGTCCAGCCGCCGCCGACCGTGGCGCCGGTGGTCGCCAAGAGCCCCGTCGCCTTGCCGAAGGTCGCTCCACCGGCCTCGGCCAAGCCCGGCAAGGCTGCGGTGGATCCCGCCGCGGGCAAGTAGCGTTCGATTCTGCTTCTGAGTCCGGCCAGGCGCCGCCCTACCGTGTGGTGCGTCGACCCGGCGCAGGCGGCGCTGGGGTGCCGATCACGACATGGCCGAGGAAAGCGGCGTCGACGATGAGCCAGCCGCTCTCGACGCGAACCCCCTTCAATGATAGGTCCTTACGGTCAACGCGCACCGGGATGCGCGCGCCGCCGCCGAGCGTGATGCCGGCGTCCAGCTGGCTCAGCATCCCTTCGGCTCGCCGCAGAAGTGGCGCTGTCGGCAGCCGCAGGGCGCGCTCCATCGCCGCCGCGATGGGATCTCGCTGCAGCGCCGTCGCGATCGCCTGCACCCGGTCGCCGCCGCCCAGGTCGAAGCGCACCTCGCCCAGCGCCACCGCGTCGTCTTGCAGAAACGGCGCACCCCAGATGGCGAGCACGCCCGCTACGTCGCGGCGCCAGGGAACGATGCCCAGCCAGCGATCGCGGACCTGGCCCGCGATGTTGGCGCGCACCATCAGCCGGCCCGCGGCAGCGGCCACCCGGGGTGACGTCAGGGTGATGGCGCCGCCGCCCGCCAGCGCGATGGGGCCGCGCTCCCGCAGCGCCGCCGCGGCCCTCGGCGCCAGGTCCTCGAGTCGCACCGCCATCGGTAGGGTGAGCGCAAGCGGCAGGGCCCGCAGGTCCGGGTCGCCCGCCAACGGGACCGGCAGGTCGGCCGTCGAGTCGTCGGCGTCGGCGCCGCAAGGCAGGCTCACGGAGGGGCGGCCGTCCAGGCGCGCTGGCATCCTCAGCTTGCCGTCGCTGACCACCGGCTGACCCACCATCAGGCGCTCGGGTCGAATGCGCAGGCAGGCCCCGGCGCTCTCTGCGCGACCGGACGCACCTGCCTTTGCGGTGGCCGCATCGGGGCTGTCGGCCTCGAGCGCAATCGGTGCCCGCAGGGCCTGCAACCTCGCCTGCACCAGAGGCGCCAGCGGCAAGGCCAGCGCCTCGGATTGCCGCCGGGCTTCGGCAGCGGGGAGGTCGCCCAGCGCGGCTTGCACAGTGTCGATGAGCACCCGCGTCGTCAGCTCCACGCGGCGGCGGTCGACCTCTACCCGCACCTCGGCATCCTGCAGCACGAGGTGGGCGTCCGGCCGGACCCGCGGGCGGGCGCACAGAACCACCGCGGCGTCGACCGTGTGGTCGAGCGTCCGACCGAAAGCCTCGATGCGCCCTTGACCCGCAAAGGGCATCCGGACGCAAAGGCGGTCGCCCTCCGCCGTGACGCCGGCCGGCCCGCGGCGTTCCACCTGGAGCGACCAGCCGCCCACGATCGCAGACCGCTGGCCAAAGCGCATGGGCTCGGTCGTCGCGCTATCGATCGCCGCGGCGAGCTGGGCCGCGTCGAGCTCGACCGCCAGCGACAGGCTGCCCATCGGCGGCTTGATCGGCGGACGGCGCGCGATGGGGTCTTGGCGCGGTACTTCGACCTGCAGCGCGCAGCCGAAGCAGCAGCCCAGCGCAGCCAGCGCGACGACGAGCCCACGTAGCGGGGCCGCTCTGGGCGGCGCGACCATGCGCCGACGCTGCAGGTTGTGACCGACCAACGATCAGGTCTTCGGTCGGCAGAAGCCGATCCCGTCGGGCAGCGGCGGCTTGCCGGCGCCGGTGTTGATCTCGGCACACTCCTGGCCCTCCGCGCAGCTGTAGGCAGTGTCCTTGCCCGTCTGGTCGCACACCTTGCGGCAGCTACGCACACCGTCGGCGCCAAGGATGCAGATCAGGTCGCGGCCGCAGTCGGTCGCCTTCTCACAGGGGTCGCCGAGGCCGGCATTGCCTGGATAGCTGCACACCTGCGGAACGGAGGGATAACACTTCTCGCTGTCTTTGCAGCCGAAATTGGTCAGAGCGTTGCAAAACTCAAACGTGCATGTGCCCTGGCCCACCGGCAGCGGCTGTCCGAAATTGTCGAGCAGGGCCTTGCACGCAAAGCCTGCCACGCAGCCAGCTTGACCGGGCCCCGTGCCCTCGGGGCTGTTGAGGTCGCACAACGGGATGCAAGTCGACGCGCTTCCGCCGGCAGGCAAGACGCAGAGGTGGTGGATCTTGCACGATTCGCTGATGGTGCAGGTCGCTCCGTCGCCGCCAACGCCGATGACCGCAGTGCAGTAGGGTTGTGGGCCGCCGATGCAGCGTTCGCCGCTCGGACAGCCGGTGTTTGCGTGCGGATCGCAGGCTGGGTCGGTGCAGACGCCGAGCTTGTCGCTATGAGGCACTTCCGTCGCCTGGATGCATGTCAGCGGCGCCTTGCACGTGGGCTTCGACTGGTCGCAGCGCTCCAGGCAAACCTTGCTGCTACCGCCGCCAAAGCAGATCGCCTGCCGAACGCAGTCGCTGTCCAGCGAGCACGATGCGCCGATCGCGGCGTTCCCCGCCTTCTCGCAGTGAGGCGCACCGAGGCCCACGCAGGCCTCGTCGGCCTGGCAGGGCTCCTGGGTCACGAGGTGGCAGCGCACGTCTTCTGGGCCGACCTGAAAGAAGCCGCAGCCGACCGCACAGATGCAGGTCAGCGTCAGCAGCGCGCCGCGCGACGCCGTGCGCTGGACAGATGGAGATTGCCTCGATGCGGCCATTGTGGCTCCGGGTCGCCGTGCGCCGCTGGGCGCCGGCGGGTCGTGTGCTCGCCGCCCGTCTCGGGCGCTGCATGATGCAGCGTCAGTCGATCGAGCGCTGGGCGGCGACCAGAAGCGTGCAACATCCAATAGGGGAGCGCAAACCGGCGCGGCCGCCGACGAACCTGACCGCAAGCCTCGCCAGCGAGGACCAGGACTGCGGCCGAGCGAACGACGGTCTCGGGGAGGATCTGGATTGCGCTTCCTCACCTGCTACTGCACCCTCCGCGCGCTGCCGCTGTGAATTCCACCGGCTGCGTCACGCGAGGAGGAAGCGATGGTCCATGCCGACAGCGAATCGGCAGCAGCGGCGGCAGCGTCCAGCTCCGGCAGGCCGACCTCCGTCCGCAACGAAGAGGGCCGTACGCCTGGTGTCGGCGGCCTGCGCCTGTGCTGGACGTGGCACCGCGTCGCCGATCCGCGCGCGACCGTCCTGATTCACCCTGGGTTCGCCGACCACCGAGGCCGCTACCCATTCGCCATCGCCGCGCTCACCGCCGCTGGCCATGACGTCTTCGCCTTCGATCCGCGCGGGCATGGCGACTCCGGCGGGCAGCGCGGCCACGTCGATCGCTTCGAGGACTACGACGACGACTTGCGCACCATGATCGCGGTCGTTCGGGAGCGTACTGGGACGCCGCCGGTGCTGGTCGGCCACTCGCAGGGCGGCCTCATCGTCTGCCACGCAGCGCGGTCAGCGCCGCTGCCCGTTCGGGCCATCGCGCTCTCGAACCCAGCCCTTTCCGCCGCGATCGCCGTCCCGGGCTGGAAGATCATGATGGCCAAGAGCCTCTCGCGCTTGCTGCCCACCGTGCCCGTGCCGGTTGGCATCCCCCCAGAAACAATCAGCCGCGACCGCGACGTCGTCGACGCCTATCGCCGAGATCCCTTGGTCTTCTCGGCGGGGACGACGCGCTGGGGCGCCGAGTTTCTTCGGGCGCAAAGCGACGTCTTGTCGACGCCGACCGCCTTCGGCGTGCCGACCCTCGTCATGGTCGGCACCGGCGATCAAGTCGTCGACCCGCACACCACCCTGCGGCACTTCTCGTCCGCAAGCGGCCTCGAGGTCGAACGCTACGCTGGCTTCTACCATGAGCTCTTCAATGAGCCGCCGGTCGAGCGGGCTCAGCCGCTGCAGCGCCTCTGCGCCTTTGTCGACGCCCACGCCCAGGGCGGCGGCTGAGCTTGAACCGCCATGCCTGACACGGCGGACGCGGCGCACCCGCCCGGACGGTTCGGTCGCTACCGCCTCGTGCGCCATCTGGCGTCCGGCGGCATGGGCCAGGTCTGGCTCGCAGAGGCCGAGGGCGCGGCGGGATTTCGCAAGCGCCTCGTCATCAAGACGCTGCGGCCTGAGCTCGCGCGCGACGAGCGCCTGGTCGAGCAGTTCGTCGCCGAAGGTCGTCTGCTCGAAGCACTCGACCACCCCAACATCGCGCAGATCCTCGATCTCGGCTGCATCGACGGCGAATGGTTCCTCGCCATCGAGGTCGTCGCCGGCTTCGATCTGCGGGCCTTGCGGCGGGCGCTGCCTGCCGAGCGCGGCGGCCAGCTCGGGCCGGCGGCGGCGCTCGCGGTCTTGAGCGCGGCGGCGCGGGCGCTCGATCATGCCGGCACCCGCCTGGACGCCAGCGGTCAACCGCTGCGCATCGTCCACCACGATGTCACGCCGTCGAACCTGATGGTGCGGCGCGACGGTCTGGTCAAGCTGGTCGACTTCGGCGTTGCGCGGTCAGCGCTGCTGCCGCACTTCGACGCCCTGTCGCTGCGCGGCAAGCTCCCGTACATGGCGCCCGAGCAGCTCGCCGCAGCCCAGCCAGGCGCAACCCTCACCGTCGACGGGCGCGCAGACCTGTTCTCGCTGGGCCTCTGCGGATTCGAGCTGTTGACTGGCGAGCGGGCGCTCGATGTCGCCGACGCCGCCGGCCTCGACGCGGCGTGGCAGGCCATGCCGCGGCGGCTTGGCCTCTTGGAGTCTGCGGGCGTGCCGTCCGAGCTGGGGCGCCTCATCCACGCGCTTTGCGCCTTGGATCGCGACCAGCGCCCTGCCGACGCCGCCGCCGTGGCCGCCAGGGTTGCCGCCCTCGCCGCCACGCTCACCGCTGCCCAGCCGGAGCAGGCGCTGGCGCAGGAGCTCGCGCCGGCCTTTGAGCGGCTGGAGGCCGAAGAGGCGAGCTTCGACGTCACGTTGGCGGCCCTGCTCGCGGTCGATCGCCGCGCTGCCATCGACGCCACCGGCACCGTCAGCTTGCCGGGTCTGACGCCGAATTCCGCTGCCACAGCCTCAACCCCTGCGCCGAGGGACCTGGCGGCCGCACCTGCCCTGTCTGAATCCAAGGCGGTCGTCGCGCCAGAGCTGACCGCGCCGGACGAATCCCGCAGCGCCACACCGCCTGTAGCGGGGCCGATCACGAAGCCTGCCGCGCAGGAAGCAGCGCAAGACGCCCTACAAGACGCCCCGCAGGCCCGCCCCGCATTCGCCCGCCCGTGGGTCTGGTCCGGCCTCGCCGTCACCTTGGCCCTGGCTGCTGGGCTCGCCATCGGCGGCCGCGAACCGACGCAGCAAGCGCCCGCAGCGGACGTCGCGGCACCCCTTGCCCCCGCCGACCGTGAGGCGTCGAACTCCGAGGCGCCCCCCGCCGCAGAGGTGACCGGTGCGCTGCCCAGCGCCGGTGCTCCCGCCGCCGTCGATCCAGCCGGAGACCCCGGGGCGGAGGTGCGAGAGACCGGCGCCGATGCTGACGCCCCGACCCCATCGTCCGCGGCTTCCGCAGCCGCTTCGGGCGCAGTGGCCACGGCTCGGCTCGCTGCCCCTGCGACCGCCACCGTCCTCTCCGACTCCGTCCCAGGCCCTGGCCCCTCGGCTGCCAAGGCTGCCGCGGCCGATCCTCTCGGCGCCAACCCCGACCGCCCGCCAGGCCCAGGGAACGCCGACGCGACCCCGCCACGGACGCGACCTCGCGCCGAAGAGGGCGTCGCCATCCTGCGTTTTCGCGCCTCGCCAGCTGACGCCGAAGTCTGGCTCGATGGCCGTCGCGTCGGGGGAGGCGCTGGCTCATCCGGCGTCCATCGCTTGCGGGTGGCCCCTGGCCTGCGCCGGCTGCTCGTGCGCGACCCCACATCGGGCGCCCAAGAGCAGCGCGAGTTGCTCCTCCAGGCCGGCGAAAACCGCAGCCTGCCGGGCTTCGTACTGGTCCGCGACCTGCCTTGAGGCCCGCAGGGACGTAAGGCCGCGCCAATCTCCCTCTCCCTGCGCGAAGACCCAGCGTCGAGACGCAGCCAACTCCGACCGGCGAGCGCGGCTTGAATCCGGTCCCCCGGGCGGGCACCATCGACGCCATGGGAGAGCCGACGCCGACGCATACCCTGACTGCGGCCTTCTCCGAGCGCTTCTCGATCCCCCGCCTGCAGCTGCGGGTGATGGATGGCCCGAGTGAGGGCGCCGCAGTCCGACTCGAGCAGCGCTCTGTTTACATCGGGTCGGCGCTCGACAACGACTTCGTCATCGACGATCCGTCGGTATCGCGTAGCCACTGCCGCCTGGAGGGCGAACGGGCCGGCTTCCGCCTCCGCGATCTCGGCAGCAAGAACGGCACCTGGCTCGGCGGCACCCGCCTGCAGGAGGCAATGCTCACCGCCGGCGTCACGGTGCGCCTTGGGCAGGCGGCGGTGCTCGTCGAGCCGCTGGCAGAGACGCACGAGGTCGAGCTGGCGCGCGAGACGCGCTACGGCGGGCTCCTCGGCCAATCGGCGGCGATGCGCGAGGTCTTTGCCCATCTCGCCAAGGTGGCTCCCAGCGACGTCACGGTCCTCGTCGAGGGTGAGTCCGGCACCGGCAAGGAGCTCGCCGCGGAGGCGATCCACCGCCATTCGCGCCGTGCCGGCGGGCCGATGGTCGTCTTCGACTGCTCCGCGGTGCAACCCAACCTGATGGAGAGCGAGCTCTTCGGCCACGTCCGCGGCGCCTTCACCGGCGCCGTCGCACAGCGGTCCGGTGCGATGGTCGAGGCCCACGGTGGCACGCTTTTTCTCGACGAAATCGGCGAACTGGAGCTCGAGCTGCAGCCGAAGCTGCTGCGCGCGCTGGAGCAGCACGAAGTACGGCCGGTCGGCAGCAACGAGCGGCGGCGCGTCGACGTGCGCATCGTCGCAGCGACCAACCGCGACCTCGGCCAGATGGTGCGCGAAGGGACGTTTCGCGAGGACCTCTACTGGCGCCTCAACGTCTTGCGCGTGGTCCTGCCACCGTTGCGTCGGCGGCCAGAGGACATCCCGTTGCTGGTCCGGCACTTCCTCGCCGACGCAGCCGGGCGCACCGGAGGCCGGAACCTGACGATCTCCTTCGACACCATGCAGCAGCTCACCAGCCACAGCTGGCCTGGCAACGTCCGCGAGCTCCGCAACGCCATCGAGCGCGCCAGCGTCCTTTCGTCGGGCCGCGACCTGGAGGTCGACGTCGCGCCGCGAGAGGTCGTCGTCAGCGACGCTGGCTTGCCCCTGCGATTCGACTTGCCCTTCAAAGACGCCAAGGCGCGGCTGGTCGACGCGTTCGAGCGGGCGTACTGGGAGCGCGCCTTGGTCAGCCACGGCTGGAACATCTCGGCCGCCGCGCGCGAGACCGGCCTGCATCGCAAGAGCCTCGAGTACCTCGTGCGCAAGCTGGGCCTCGAGCGCCCGGGCGAAGGCTAGCGCGCGTCGGACCGACCCCGCTTCGCCCGGGCAGCGCCGTCGCTCTGCCCTTCTGCCAGAGATCCCCCAAGCGATCCCAGGGGATCGAGATCACGAGCGAAATAGAGAAAAAATTGCGCGTCGCGGTGGATCGGGTACAAGCAGGGGTCGGGCGCAGTGGATCGTCGCGCCCACGCTGGCGAATCGCCGTCAGCGACCCGCTCGGAGGGCCGAGCGCACGAGGGCGACCCGCGCCCCTCTAGGAGTGGACCGTGAGCCGAAACCGCATCCCATCCCGGACGGAGACCCAGGTGCAGACCCGCACCCGCGTGGCGACCGAACGCAGCCTCGCTGCCGCTGGCCTCACCGGGACCGAAGAGCAGGTCCTGCGCATGCGGCACGGCCTGACGCTGGCCGGCGACGCCGCGCTGGAATTCCACGGCGAGGGTCAGCACCGCGTCTCGCCCGAGGCCGTCGCTCAGATGGCGGCGATCGAGGCGCGCGCAATCGAGCACTTGCGCGCTTCTCGGCCCCGGCGAATCAGCCAAGAGCAGGAGATCGCGGACGAGATCCTCGGTGGTCTCCGCCGCCTCTAGGCGCATTCCGCCCTCGCCCTGCCGTCGCGCGCCGAGCCTCGGCTTCCGGCGACGGCTTGAATGACCGGCCGCACGCGTTTCGGCAAGTCCATCGCGCCGGCCCGCGAGCCGCCGGCGTCCCCCAATGCCACAACGTCTTACAGCGCCCGCTTGACGCCGCGCTCCGCCTCGGGCACAAAGCGCGCCCCGTCTGGGAGGACGAAATGGCCAGCAAGACCCAACAGACACAGAAAATCCGCAAGCACAAGCACCGCACTGCCGGCGCGAACCGCAAGTCGGAGATCCGGCGCGACCATCGGTTGCAGTCCGAGAAGGTGCTCGAGGCCGCGCTCGGCGAGCACTTCGCGCTCGACACCGTTCGCAAGTAGCGCAAGGGCTTGCCGCTGCAGCCCAGGCGTCCCGCGTTTCGCGCGGGCGGACCTGGATCAGCGCTCGCCGCGACCGCCACCGCGGCGTTGAATCCTCGCGCCGACTCGCGCGTCCCACCGATTGAGGCCCGCGCAGGAATGTCCGGTGGGCCGCCGGGTTGACCCGGCGTGCCGCGCCCGCGACGGACGTGGCGAACTCGGTGAGGGCGGCAGGCGCCGTCGCGAGGGGCGCCTTGACGCAGAGACTCGCCACAACCGACATCGCTGTGAACCGCAGCGGCCTTGGCGTGCCTAGCGCCGAAGCTGAACCCTGCGCACTGCAGCCACGGTCGCTCTCGCCCGAGTTGGCGGCGCGCGTCGCGGCACCGCTTGCGCAAGTCGCGGCGGCGCGGCGTCGGCTCTACCTGCAGACGTTTGTGGCGCGTTTGATCCCTGTCGCGGCCGTCGCGTTGGCCGCGCTCGCGCTGTGGGCATGCCTAGGGCGGCTGGCCGTGCTGGGGCCCGATCAAGACGCGCCCAGCTTTGCCGCCATCGCTGCGCTGGCAGCGCTTGGCGTCCTCGCCGCTGCCTGGCAGCGCCGCCCCTGGTTGGCCGTTGCCGCCGAGCTCGACGCCCGCGCCAGCGGCCAAGATCGCCTCGCAACCGCGCTTGAGCTGGCAGCCCGGGGCCGTCGCGACGCTTGGGCGCAGGTTCAGGCTGCAGGCGCGACCGCGTGGGCGCGGCGCCTCGACGTACCTCGGCTCTTTCCTTGGCGCTGGCCGGCGCGCCTGCCGTGGCTCGCCCTCGCGGCGATCGCCTGCGGCCTTGCCTTTGCGGCGCCGCTGCCGGGCCGCGGCATCGGGCCCGACGCGGCCATCACCACCGGGCTGGCCCTGCACTGGCCTTCCAGCCAGGTCTCGCTGCAGGCCGCAGCCGATCTGCTCGGCCAAGACGCGATGGAGCTCCTGCAGGTCGATGTCGAGGTGTTCAACGACATCGAGGCCCAGGTGCACGACGAGCCGACCCGGCGCTGGATCAGCGGCGTTCGTGCGGTGTTGCAGGACGTTCAGGGCGGTGCCATCGACCGCCGTGAAGCGCTCAGCCGTCTGGCAGCGCTGGAGGCGGCGCGGCCCGAGGCGCCTGAGCGGCAAGCTGACCCGGCTGCGACCCAGAGCGCGGGCGGCAAGGACGAGCCCTCCGCGGGCAGCTCAAACGGGGAGCCCGGCAGCGACGCGAACGCAGAGGCCCAGAAGGCCGCCGAAGCCGAGCGGAGCCGGGAGCAGGCAGCCGCGGCGGAGCGCGACCGCGACAAGGCTGTGCAGAAGGTCGTCTCCGACGCGCTCAAGGAGGCGCTGACGGCCGCGCCCGCGGGCGGCGACAAAGAGGAGATGAAGAAGGCCGCTGACAAAGGCGACATCGGCGCGCTCGCCAAGCTGGTCGAGAAGCTGGCCGATCGCGAGATGAGCGACAAAGAGCTCGAGGGCTGGGTCAAGACGGCCGAGAAGCTGGCCAAGCAGCTCGGCATCAAGTCGGTTCCCAAAGAGTTCAACGATCTTGCCGAGAAGGTGCGACGCCTGGAGCAGAAGCGTGCCTCCCAGGGCGGACTCGACGCCGCCGATCAACGCCGCCTGCACAACGCCCGCCGCGCCCTGGAGCAGCTGCGCCGCGATCAAGGCGACGTCGCTGGAGCCCAGTCGACGCTGCAGCGCCTGGAGCGCGGTGCCAAGGCCGCCGCCGACGAGATGCGCCGCGACCAGCAAGAGCGCGGCCGACTGGCGCGCCCCGGCGAGGGCGGCGAGGCGGGCAAGGCCGGGCGGGAACAGCAGCGGCAGGCGCTGAAGCAGGAAATTCAGAAGCAGCTCCAACGCGCCTCCGATGAGCTGCGCCGCGAGTCGCAGGGGCAGCAAGACCGCCAGGCGCGCCGGGTCGCCGACGGGCGCATCCGCGACCTGCGCGACGCGTTGCAGCGCTCCTCGCAATCCCGGCAGCAGGGTCAAGGCTTCGAGCGGCGGGCGGCTGGAAAGGGCGACAGCGACGGCAAGTCCGGCGAGCGCGGCGAGAAATCGGGGTCAAAGGGCGGCAGCCGTGAGGAAGCCGAATCCGCCGCTCGCCAACGCCAACTCGAGCGCAAAGGCCAGGGAGAGCAGGGCGCGCCAGGGGGCAAAGGCGAGCGCGAACGCGAGGAAGCGAAGAGTCGCGCCGAGGCCCTTGGCGACGATGGGCTCGGCGAGCGCAAGCAAGGCGCCGGCGAACTGGCCGAGGGCAAGCGGCCAGGCGGCAAGGGACAACCCGGCGCCGCCGGGCGCGAGGGTGGCAAGGCCGGGCAACGGCAAGGCGCCTCCAAGTTCCGTCTGGGCGGCGGCAGCCTCGACGACGACTCGCGTATGGCCAAGCTCGGCGAGCAGGCGCCGTCGGTCGCCGGCACCGGAGGCCAGCGCGGCGGCGACGCCCAGGGCGACGACAACCTCGGCGTCGGCGAGGCCCGCAAGGCGGGCGGGGCGCGCACCGAGAAAGTGGCCGGCGCCCATGGCGATGGTCCCTCCATTAAGCGCACCTTTGTCGACACTGCCCGCCGCGGCTTTGCCAAGACCGGCTGGGCCGACGTCTACGGCGACTACAAGGACGTGGCGCAAGAGATGCTCGACAAGGAGTCGCTGCCACCAGGTCGCCGCGCGCTGGTGCGCCGCTACTACGAACTGATTCGACCGCGCTGAGCCCCGTCGATCCGGCGCGTCGACCCAGCGCGCATTGCAGGAGCTGCCGATGAGCAAGACCCCCCAGGCCGAGCGCCGCAACTCCGCCCCCGACGGCGGCGACCCTGCCCGCCCCGACATCGATCGCGCGCTGCAAGATCCTGTCGCGCTCGCCGAGGCCTTGGATTGGGTAGGAGAGCGGACAAGGGCGCTGCGGCAAGCGGTCGGAAGCGTGATCGTCGGCCAATCCGAGGTGGTTGAGGCAGCGATCGTCGGCCTCTTCGCCGGCGGGCACATCCTGCTCGAGGGCATCCCCGGCGTCGGCAAGACGATGCTGGTGCGCTCGCTCGCCGATGCGGTGGCGCTCGAGTTCGGCCGGGTGCAGTTCACGCCTGACCTGATGCCGACCGACATCGTCGGCACCCACATGCTCGCGGAGGACAGCGCGGGCAGCCGCCGCCTCGAGCTCCGCAAAGGGCCCGTTTTTACCAACCTGCTGCTCGCCGACGAGGTCAACCGCGCCACGCCCAAGACGCAGTCGGCGCTGCTGGAGGCGATGGCGGAGGGCCGCGTCACCATCGGCCGCGAGACGCTGCAGTTGCCGCGCCCCTTCTTCGTCATGGCCACGCAGAACCCGCTCGAGATGGAGGGCACCTACCCGCTGCCGGAAGCCCAGCTCGACCGCTTCATGTTCAAGCTCGAGGTGCCCTTTCCGACCTCGGCCGAGCTGCACGAGATCGTCGCTCGCACGGTAAGAGCCGAGACGCCGACGATCTCAGCGGTGCTCCACGCCGACGACATCCTCGCCATCCGGCGCTTGGCGCTCGGCGTGCCGATCGCCCACAACGTCACCGACTTCGCGATTCGAATCGTGGTGGCGACCCAGGGCGGCGCCGACGCGGCGAAGCAGTACCTGCGCGCCGGCGCCAGTCCGCGTGCGGTGCAGGCGCTGATCCTCGGCGGCAAGATGCGGGCGATCCTCGATGGGCGCAGCAACGCCGCCAGCGAGGACATCCAGGCCTTGGCGCTGCCGGTCCTGCGCCACCGCGTGCTGCGGAACTTCGATGCTGAAGCGGATGGAGTGCCGCAAGACCGCGTCCTGAAGGCGATTCTCCAGCAGGTCGGCGGCCGCTAGGCGCCACTGCGCGAGCTCGCGACGCAGGCATGGGCGCGCGCAGGGGGGAGGAGGCGGCATGACGGGCTCGGCGGACAGCGCGCAGATGGCATTGGACGCCATGCCCGTCGGCGAGCGCCGAGGCATCCGCGACGACCTCTTTGATGCCGCCTTCTTGCGCCGCATCGAGCACCTGGCGCTGCTGGCCCGGCGCATGGCGGCCTCCGGCCAGCGGGCGGTGCGGCGAAGCAAGGCGATCGGCTCCGGCATCGAATTCGCCGACCACCGCGACTACGCCCCCGGCGACGATCTGCGCCACCTCGACTGGAAGGTCTGGGGCCGCAGCGAGCGAATGCTCCTTCGCCAATACGAGGAAGAGGAGGACCTCTCGGTCTACTTTCTGCTCGACCGCAGCCCGTCGATGGCGATGGCGCCGGCCGGTGAGCCGAGTCTCTTCGACCGGGCCCTGCAGATCACCGCAGCCCTGGCGTGGATCTCGCTGTCGAACCTCGATCGCGTCGCCCTGGCGCCGATGGCCGACGGCAAGGCGCGTGCCGAACGCCCGGTGCGCGGCCGTGCCCAATTCTACCGGCTGCTACGGACGCTGTCGGCGCTGCGACCCGCAGGCAAGACGCAGATCCGCCAGTCGATCCAGGACTTTGTCCGCAGCCGTCCCCGTCGCGGTCTCGCGGTGATCTTGAGCGATCTCTACGACCCGCAGGGCCTCGGCGATGGCCTGCGCGAGCTGGCGGCGCGCGGCTTCGAGACGATGGTGATCCAGCTCGCCGACGAGCGACTCTTCCAGTCGGGACAGACCGGCGATCTCGTCCTGGTCGACGTAGAAACCGGCGAACGGCATGAGGTCTTCTTGACGCCCGCCCTGCTCGAGGCCTACCGCGAGGCGTTCGTCCGCTTTGCCGCCGGCGTCGAGTCTGCAGCCCGCGAAGTCGGCGCGCGCGCGCTGCGGGTCGATGTGGCGCTGCCTTTCGACGAGGTGGTGATGCGGGTGTTTCGACTCGGGGGATTCCTCGGGTGATCGAGGCCTTCGCCACCCTGGATGCCGCCTGGCCGTGGGGCGCCGCGCTCCTCGCGGGGCTGACGCTGCTCTACCTCTTGGAGCCGCGTCGCCGTCAGCTGCAGGTGCCCTTCGGAGCGCTCTGGCAGAGCGTGCTGCTGCAGGTCGAGGCGCGGCGGCTCGGCAGGCGCTGGCGACGCATCTTGTCGTGGTTGGCGATGGTCGCTGTCGCTGCGGCGCTATGGGCAGCCCTCGCCGAGCGCCCCCTCGGGCTCCACGCCTGGCGCGCCCGCGCCGCACCGCCGACCCGCCACACCATCGTCATCGTCGACGTCTCCGCCTCGATGGCGACCCGCGATGGCCACATCGAGGCTGCGCTCTTGCCACGCAGCCGGCTCGACGAGGCGCGCGAACGCCTCGGCGCGATCTGGGCGCAGGCGCGGCCGGGCGAGCGATTCTTGCTGCTCAGCGCTGCGGCCGGGGTGCGAACCCAAGGACCTTGGAGCGCCGACGTCGGGCCGCTGCGCGAGGCAGCCCAGCGCCTCGGGGCCACCGACGCCGCGCTCGACCTCGATCGGGCGCTGCGCGCCGCGGCGGACGCCCTGCAAGGCCGCAGCCTGCCGAGCGTGATCGTCGTCACCGACGGCGGTCCGTCGCAGGATGGCGCCCTGCCGTCCGCGGCCAAAGTCGCTGGCGTCGCCGTGCAGTGGCTCTTGGTCGGCCCGGCCGGGCAAGCGCCTGCGCAGGAAAAGGCCGCGACCGGCGCCAAAGCCGCGCCCGCCGCCCTCGCCAACCTCGCCACGGTGCAGGTGGGGGTCCGCAGCCACCGCGCCGATCCGGGCCGCGGCGTCGTCCAGGCGCTGGTGCGCAACGACAGCGCCAGCGAGGTCAACGCCCGCGTCGTGCTCTGCTCGCGCGCCGAGGGCAGCACCGTCGCCGACTTCGACAACCCGGCGGCTGTCGTCGCCGAGCAGACCCTGGTCCTGCCGGCGCGCGGCAGCCGTGTCGTGCGATTTGACGCCGTCGACCTGGCAGGCGGGCGCTTCGCCGTCCAAGTTCGGGCTGCAGATCTGAGTACGTTCGTCGACTTGGCGCCGCAGGACGACTGGGGATTCGCGGTCGCCGCTCAGCGACGACGGCTCGGCGTCCTCTGGGTCGGCGGCGACAACCTCTTCCTGGAAGCGGCGCTGGTCGCCAACGAGCGCTTCGAGGTCAAGCGGATTCGCCCCGATGCCTACGATCCCAACGCGTTCTCCGCCGATCGTCGCCTGGCCCATGGCATTGACGTGGTCCTGCTCGAGCAGGTCGCCAAGCCGGCGCCGCCCGGCATGCCGGTCCTGCGCTTCGATCTGCGCGGACACGCCGACGCTCGCCCCACCGATCCACGCGCATTGTCAGGCCCTTCGGCTGCTGCCGACGCCCCGAACGACGGCAAAGATGCCGGGCCGGCTGACGCTGTGGCGTCCAGCCCAGGCGTACGTCCACCGTTGGAGCTCTCGATCGCAGCCACCGACCACCCGCTGATGCGCGGCGTCTCGTTGCACGACGCCAACATCGACCTGATCCGTCCGCTGCAGGTCGGCGCTGGGGCCGTGCCGCTCATCATCGATCGCGATCAAGCGGCCATCGCCGTCGCCGATGACGCCGGCGTGCGGCGCCTCGACATCGGCTTCGATCTGCTGGAGACCGATCTCGGCGGCCG
Organism: Myxococcales bacterium; assembly: GCA_947491025.1. Taxonomy (GTDB): domain Bacteria; phylum Myxococcota_A; class UBA9042; order UBA9042; family UBA9042; genus SXNM01. The sequence goes on along the minus strand of CANLIC010000001.1, from coordinate 225,895 downwards.
CTACCTGCTGCCGCTGCTCTTGGCCAACGCCATCGACTGGCTGGCCGGCGATGAGTCGCCCGTCGTCGCGGCCTTGGAGGTCGGTCGCCCTTGGGCAATCGGCGCGCCGGTGCGCGGCGTCTCCTGGACCTGGCAGGAGCCCGGCCAAGCGGCGACGCCGGCCCGCACCAGCGCCGACGCCCTGCTGGCGACCAGCGAACGCCATGGCATTCACGCCTTTCGCAGCGACAGCGGCCTCGAGCTGGCCCGGCCGACGCTCTCGCCGGCGACCGAGCGCCCGGACCGCGTCGGCGCCCCGCTGCCGCGTTGGCAGCCCGAGAGAGCCGCCGCAGCGAGCGAAGCGGAACCAAGCGGTCCTTGGAGCGCTTGGGCGCTGCTCGTCGCCGCCGCCGCGTTTGGCCTCTGGATCGAGTGGGGCCTCTTTCAGCGTCGGAGGACGGTGTGAGCCCGCTGGCCTCGCCCAACGCCCCGCGACGACGTGCGCTCGCCTCGCCCGGCCTCATCGCCGCCGCGCTGGTTTGGCTGGCGCTCGGGTTCGGCGTCGGCGCCTACGCGCAGTCCGAGGCGCCGCGCTGGCTGGGCGCCCTCGCGGCTGGTGGGGTCGAGTTGGCTCACCCGGAGCGGCTGTGGGGCCTGCTCGCGGCCTGGCTGCTGCCGCTGCTGGGCCTCGGCGCCGTCGCCGATCTGCCGCGCTGGCAGACCGCGCTCGCCACCGTGTTGCGCATGGCGACCGTCGCCGCCCTGGTCTTGGCCATCGCCGCGCCCCGGGCGCGTCAGGAACGACCTCGCAACCTGGCCGTAGTGCATCTGGTCGACGTCAGCGGTTCGATGGCCCCGGCCGCGCTGGCCCGGGCCGCCACCGCGATCGAGGCCGACCTGGCCGAGACACGTCGCGAAGAAGCCGCCGTTGCGGACACCCTACCCACAGACGCCTTGGAGGACGAGCTCGACGCCACCGCCGGGACCGGCCGCCTCCAGCACGTCGTCGCCTTCGGGGCCGGTCCGCAGCGCTTGCCGTGGCCGCCGACCGCCACAGAATCCGAGGAGACCGCGGCCGCGTTGCCGCCTCTGCTGCCATGGCTGCAGCGCGCAACCAGCGCGCCCCTCGGCGCGGATCTGGGCGACGGCGGGCCGCTGGTGGCAGCGCCGACAGCGGGGCCTGCGGCGGGCCCCCGACGCGCCGACGCCACCGACCTAGAGTCCGCCCTCGACCTCGCCATCGGTCTGCTCGACCCGGATCGCGTCGGCCACGTCGTCGTCTGGAGCGATGGCGCCGAGACCCGCGGCGACGCCCGCCGGACGCTCTCGACGCTGAGGCGGGCCGGGATCAGCGTCCACCGCGGCGACCTCGGGGTGCTTGCCGCCAACGGCGAGGTCGTCGTTGAGGGCGCGATCGTGCCGCCGCGGGTGCGCGCCAACGTGCCCGCGCCGATCGCGCTGCGCGTCGCCACCACACGCCCTGCGAAGGTCTCCTGTCGGGCGGACGGCACGGCTGGCGCCGGCGCCAAAATCGCGCTCGGCCCGGTGGTGGCCGATCTCACCCCCGGCGTCACCACCGTCGAGCTCGGCAAGGGCCGCTGGCGCGAAGCCGGCGCGCACGACCTCGACCTGCGCTGCGCTGTGATCGGCGGAGAGGACCAACACGACGGCAACAACGCGGTGCGCGCCCGCATCGTCGTGGTGGCGCGACCCAAGGTCCTGTATGTCGAGGGCACACCGCCTTCGGCGCGCACGTTGGCCCGTGCGCTCGAAGACGACTTTGAGTTGACCCTCCGCGGTCCGGAGGGCCTGCCGCGCGACGTCGCCGGGCTGCAGGGCTTCGACGCCGTCATCGTCAGCGATCTGGCCCGAATCACCGCCGCAGGGGTGCCTCAAGTCGGCGATGCCGAGCAGCGAGCGCTCGGCCGCTACGCCGAGCGAGGCGGCGGTCTGCTCTTTGTCGGCGGCGAAGACGCGCTCGGTTCGGGCGGCTGGGAGGGCAGCTGGCTCGAGAAGCAGGTGTTGCCCGTGCGCCTCGAAGTGAAGTCGACCGTTGAGGAGCCGAGCATCGCCCTGATGTTGGTGCTCGACCGCTCGGGCTCGATGGCCGGCCCCAAGATGGACCTCGCCAAGGAAGCCGCGCGGGCGACTGCGGAAGCGCTCGGGCACGAAGACCGCATTGGCATCGTCGCCTTCGACAACATGCCGCGCTCTGTGGTGCCGCTGCAGCGCGCGGGCAACCGCTACCGAATCGCCACACGCATCGACGGCATCTCACCGAGCGGCGGTACCCACATCTATCCAGCGTTGCAGATGGCAGCCGCCGAGCTCGAGCGCGCCCACGCCAAGGTCAAGCACGTCATCTTGCTCTCGGACGGTCAGGCCCCGCGGGCCGGTATCGACGCCCTGGTCCGCCAGATGCGCCGCTCCCAGATCACCGTCACCGCCGTCGGCATCGGCGACGAGATCGATCGCGGCCTGCTGGAGGCGATCGCCGACCGCGGTGGCGGCCGCGCCTGGTTCACCGACAGGCCGGAGAACCTGCCGCGTATCTTCCTCCGCGAGACCAAGGAGATCGCGGGGCAGTCCCTCGTCGAGCGGCGGGTGCGGGCGAAGCTTGCGCCGGGCGTCGGCCGCCTCGAGCTGCTGCGCGGCGTCGATCTCGGCCGGTCGCCGGTCCTGCGCGGCTTTCTCACCAGCAAGCCCAAGCCCGGGGCCGAGGAGCTCCTGCGGGTGAGCTCGGGCGAGCCACTGCTGGTGCGCTGGCGGCTCGGGCTCGGCAAGGTATCGGTCTGGACCTCGGACCTGAAGAACCGTTGGGCCCAGGACTGGATCGACTGGTCGGGCTACGCCGTTCTGGCACGGCAGCTGGTGCGCGACGTGCTGCTCGAGGATCTCTCGGCCGAAGCGGACGTGCAGCTGCAGCGCGAGGACGAGCGCCTGCGGGTCACCGTCGACGCCGTGCTGGACGACCTGCCCGCAGGAGGCCTGCTGGCGACAGCGACGCTGCGGCCGCCGACCGGCCCTGGCCGCACCCTGGCGCTGACCGAGGTGGCGCCTGGCCGCTACGAGGCGATGGCGCCGATGGCGGAGTTCGGCGCCTACGACGTCGCCGTCGAGCTGCGTGCCGCGCCCAAAGAGCCGGCGCTCCTGCGCGGGCGGGCCAGCCTGAGCCGCCCCTATCCAGACGAGTTCCGCGCTGTCACGGCTGGCGCAGGCGGCCTCGACGAGGTGGTCGCCGCCACCGGAGGCAGCGCCGTCGCCCGCCGCGTCGACTGGCAGCAACGCGGCAATGCCACTTGGCGCAGCTGGCGGCCGCTCTGGCCGACGCTGGTGGCCCTGGCGTTGCTGCTGCTACCGCTGGAGCTGCTGCTGCGCCGCGTCCGCCTCGGCCGCGCCCGCGCCGGCTCCTGGTTTGATCGGCCGGCCTAGGCCGCCGCTGCCGCGACTCGCCTTCCTCGCGAATCAGGCAGCGTTTCTCGCGCCATGGGCGTCATGGGGTTGGCCGAGCGCGGGCGCGCTGCTACGGTCAGGCCATGGCGCGACTCGACAAGGCGGTCTTGGCCCTCGATGGCGCGACGATCCCGAGGCTCGACGGCTTCATCCGCGAGATCGCTGCAGCCGCTGATCTCGGCCCAGGCGACGCCGTCGGCAGGGTCCGTTGCCTCGACTGGCATCACGATGGCGACCATGTCGTCCTCGCCGTCGAACGCGACGGCCAGCCTTGGGACCTCGCGGTCCTGCTGCGCCACCACGACCCCACCTGCGACGCCTACTTGCGCACGCCGCGTTGGAACGTCAGCTACCGCGGTGCAGCGTTTGATCGCGTCGCCGCGGCGCTGCTCGCCGAGATCGCCCGCCGCGTCGAGCTCGTCGCCGCGCGTCAGGGCCTCGACGCTGACGCCCTCGATCACCGCTACTTTCGGGCGCCGGCGCGCGACAGCTACCTCGAGATCACCAGCGGCAAGAAGCTCTACCTGCGCGTCACCGATCATTGCGACGAGCACTGCGCCTTCTGCAACGCGACCGAGGGCAACAGCAACCTTGTGCCGTCCAAGACCAAGCTGCGCCAGATCCTCGATCGGCTGCCCGCAGGCGCCTTGCGGCAGGTGATCTTCTCCGGTGGCGAGCCGACGCTGGTGCGGACCTTGCCCGAGCTGGTGGCCCTCGCCGCCGAGCGCGGCGCCCGCGACATCATCGTGCAGACCAACGGCGTGTTGTTCGGCGCCGAGGGGGCCCTCGACCCCTACCTCCCTTACCGCGATCGCTTGGGCATCGGCTTCTCGCTCCACGCCTTCGACCCGCTGCTGAGCGATCGGCTTACTGGCGCCTACGATGTACCCAAACTCCCGTTGGCAGAGCGCTTTCGCCGGGGAATGCCGGCGGTGGCGCCGCCGCCCGACGCCACGCCAACGCCGCGCCACGCTGCCAAGCTCCGCGCCATCGACGCCGCCATGGCGCTCGGCTTTCGCGTCAAGATCACCTGCGTCGTCACGCGCGCCAACCTCGCCGAGGTCCCTGCGTTCGCCGAGGAGTGCTGGCGGCGCTGGGGCGGACGACTCGATCGCCTGCAGTTCAGCTACGCCATGCCGCGCGGCACCGCCCTGCTGCACACGGCCGACGCGCTGCGCTTTGACGAGTGTACGCCGCTCTTCGTCCAAGCCTTTGAGCTCGGCCGCCGCACCGGCATGCGCGTTGAGACCAGCCAGTCGGCGGCCATCCCGCCCTGCCTGATCCCTGAGTACGTCGACCACTTCGATGTCTATGGCGACTTTGGCGACGGGCGCGTCGCCGATCCGGAGCGGGTCAAGCCGGTAGCGCGCTGTGGCGGCTGCGCCTTCGACCGCATCTGCGCCGGTGTCTGGCAGCGTTACCTCGACGCCTTCGGCGCCGACGAGCTGGTCGCGGTGCGCGATCGCCCGCCGCCGACGCAGATCATCGAGGACTACCTCGACAACGAGATCATCGACCTCACCGCCAAGGCGTCAGCTTAGGGCCAGCAGCAGCTGCTGCAGGTCGCGCACGCTGTCGCGCAGGACCGCCGCCCGCTCGAAGTCCAGCTCTCGCGCGGCCTTCTGCATCTCGCTGCGCTGCTGTCCGATGCGCCGCTCCAGCTCCGCCCGGTCCAGGGTCGAGAGCTCGGCTTCGACGTCGACCCCCACCCCGGCGGCGGCACCGGCTGCGGCCCTGCGCTTGCCGGAGTCGACCAGCGAGAGAAGCTCGACACCCGTGATCTTCTTGCGAATCGTCGTCGGCACGATGCCGTGCTTCGCGTTGTGTTCGGCCTGCAGCGTCCGTCGGCGGTCCGTCTCGTCGATCGCCGCCCGCATCGAGGCCGTGATCGTGTCTGCGTACAAGATGACGATGCCCTCGGCGTTGCGCGCCGCCCGGCCGATGGTCTGGATCAGGCTCCGCCGCGACCGCAAGAAGCCCTCCTTGTCGGCGTCCAAGACCGCGACCAGGCTCACCTCGGGGAGATCCAAGCCCTCGCGCAGCAGGTTGATGCCGACCAGGACGTCAAAGTCGCCAGCGCGCAGACCGCGCAGCAGCTCGACCCGCTCCAAGGTGTCGATGTCGCTGTGCATGTAGCGCACCCGAACCCCGAGATCCGCGTAGTACTCGGTCAGGTTCTCCGCCATGCGCTTGGTCAGCGTCGTCACCAGCACGCGCTCGTCGCGCCCAGCACGCAGCCGGATCTCGCCCAAGAGGTCATCGACCTGCCTGCCGACAGGCCGTACCTCGATCACCGGGTCGACGAGGCCCGTCGGGCGCACGACCTGCTCCACCACCACGCCGCCGGTCTGAGTCAGCTCCCAGTCGCCCGGAGTCGCCGACACCAGCACGCCCCGCTTTGCCCGCTCCAGGAATTCCTCGAAGCGAAGCGGCCGGTTGTCGAGCGCGGACGGCAAGCGAAAGCCGTGCATCACCAGCGTCTCTTTGCGCGCCCGGTCGCCACGGAACATCGCGCCCACCTGCGGCACCGTCACGTGGCTCTCGTCGACCACGATCAGCCAGTCGTCCGGGAAGTAGTCGAGCAAGGTCGGCGGCGGCTCGCCGGGCAGTTTGCCGGTCAGGTGGCGCGAGTAGTTCTCGATGCCGTTGCAGAAGCCGCGGACCAACAACGCCTCGAGGTCGTAGGTCGTCCGCTGCTCCAGCCGTTGCGCCTCGAGGAGGCGACCCTCCGCTCGCAGCTCCTGCAGGCGCTCGCGCAGCTCCACCGCGATCGACTCGCGCGCCCTCGAGAGGGTGTCGGCTGGCGTGACGAAGTGGCTGCTCGGGTACAGGTGCACCCGGTCGAGCTTCTGCATCACCTTGCCGCGCAACGGATCGACCACCTCGAGCGTCTCGATCTCGTCGCCCCAGAGCGTGATGCGGATCGCGCGATCGTCCACCCCTGCAGGCACGATGTCGATCACGTCGCCGCGCACCCGGAACTTGCCGCGGCCCAGGTCCAGCTCGTTGCGCTCGTACTGCAATTCCACCAGCTTCTGCAGCAGCGCCCGCCGATCCAGTCGCGCCCCCACCTGCAGCGGCAGCCGCATCGCCAGGTAGTCGACCGGCGCCCCGATGCCGTAGATGCACGAGACCGACGCCACGATGATCACGTCGCGGCGCTCCAGCAGCGAGAACGTCGCGGCGTGGCGCATGCGGTCGATCTCTTCGTTGATCAGCGAGTCCTTCTCGATGTAGGTGTCCGTCGAGGCGATGTAGGCTTCGGGCTGGTAATAGTCGTAATAGCTGACGAAATACTCGACCGCGTTGTGAGGAAAAAGGCCCGACAGCTCGGCGTGAAGCTGCGCCGCAAGCGTCTTGTTCGGCGCGAGCACCAGCGCCGGTCTGCCGTGGCGCGCGATCACCTGCGCCATCGTATAGGTCTTGCCTGAGCCGGTGACGCCGAGCAGGACCTGCCAGCGCTCTCCCTCGACGAGCCCCTGGCAGAGTGCCTCGATCGCTGCCGGCTGGTCGCCCGCGGGAGAAAATTCTGACACGAGCTCGAACGCGGCCATGGGTCCTCCCGGCGGATGACCGCCCGTCGCCGCTCGATCGCACACCCGCGGCGCCCCGGCAAGGGAGCGCAGGTGACCCGCGTCATCGCAACCCAACACGACCAGAAACGCAAGCCAAATCCAGCAGATGCGCGCACATTGCGGTGCTCCCGGCGCCCCCGGCAAGGTCACGGGCCCCCAACGCCAGTCGAGACGCGGGGCTCTCGGCTCTCTCATGGCTCCCCACCCGTGCTGGCCGTCGATAGCCGAGCCGAGTCGTCGCGTCCCGAGGGAGGGCGCGCCGACCCAGTCGCCCACAGCGAGAAGCCCCCGGGCCGGTCCAGCAGCCCATCTCGGCGCCCGTCGGCCAGGCTGCGCATCCCCGTTTCGCCGGCTCCGCGACCGCCCTCCAGAGGCGCGCCGGCCCGCCGCGCGGGCACTTTGACGCGCGAAGGCGAAGCTGCGATCACGAAATTCCGCCCTCGTCACTGCTCACGGCAAGACATGCATCCGTTGATATTACTCGAGAAATGCTCCAATACTCGCCAGCTGCGAAGCACGGAAGTGCTTAGACTCGGCGGCACCAACGAAATGTGTTGACTCCCTTGTCAGACGGGCCCACACTACGCGACTGACCGCTCTTCAACTTGGGCTGATGGGACGGTCGCGCCGAAGACCGAGGATCGAACAAGCAGGCAAGACGGGAGCTCGAGCCAGGCTGATCACGGTCGAAGTTGACAGAGAGAGCGGTTGCTCGTTTCGGCGCACCCATCTGGAGTGAACGTCATGCGCATCTGGAATCGAATTGCGGTCGTCGGCGTGTCCGCGGCCCTGGCTCTCACCGTCACCGCCTGCGGCAAGAAGGCCGAGCAGCCGGTCGCGGCGGCTGAGGAGAAGAAGGAGGAGCCGGCAGCGGCTCCTGTCGAGGAGAAGAAGGAGGAGGCCCCCGCGGCTCCTGCCGCGGCTCCGGCCGAGGCTCCTGCCGCGGCTCCGGCCGAGGCTCCTGCCGCGGCTCCGGCCGCGGCTCCGGCCGCGGCTCCGGCTGAGGGCGGCGCCGCCGCCCCCGCCGCGGCTCCGGCCGAGGGTGCCGCTGCGGCTCCTGCCGCGGCTCCGGCCGCTCCGGCCGCTCCGGCGGCTGCCCCGGCCGCCGGCCAGTAGGCCCAAGCGTCCTGACGCGCGAGGCGGGGCGGGAGGCAACTCCCGCCCCGCCTTTCGCGTTCCGGGGGAACTTGTTAGCCACGGTCGGCCGGGCGCAACGCTCCGGTCGCTCCCGGCGACAGTCTGCCTGCGGCCGCTTTGCGACTGCTCGCCGCTGACCTGAGCCTGTGACCGCGCCAACCACGTGTCGCGCGGGCTCTGCCAAGCGCCCCTGTCCGTACCTTGACCCGCGCACAGAGATCCCCAGCGCCGTGCGACCCTCGAATGTGAGGGCATGCGGCGTGACGGGCCAGAAACGACTGGATGTCTCATCGAATCCAAGGCAGCGGCGCCGTTCCTGCGCTCGCATTCTCCGTCTCACACGCGTCCGGGCGCCGACCCGAGCGCCCTGGAGTTCCCCAATGAACCTGAACCGTATGCAGATGGTCACTGCCGCATCGATGACCGCCCTCGCTGTCGCCGTGAGCGGCTGCGGCAAGAAGGAAGAGAAGCCGGCCGAGCCGGCCGCGCCCGCCGAGGCCGCTGCGCCCGCCGCTGGCACGGACTTGGCCCCCGAGGCCGCTGCGCCCGCCGCCGAGCCCGCCGCCGCCTCGCCGACCGCCGCCCCCGCTGGTGACACCGGACCGGACAGCGAGAACCTGGCCAAGGCCAAGGCGCTTGTCGACCGCATGGCGGACAAGATGGGCACGATGGCCACCGAGATCGAGGCCGCTGGCGCCGATCAGGAGAAGATCAAGGCCATCGGCGAGAAGTTCAAGGAATTCGCTGACAAGGAGAAGGCTGAGGGCGAGGCGATCAACCAGGCCCTGTCGCCCGATGACAAGAAGAAGATCGAGGAGTACGCCCGCGCCAAGTTGGCCCCGCTGATGGGCCGCTTCCTCGGCGCCATGATGAAGGCCCGCCCGATGGGCGCCCCCGGCGCTCCCGGCGCGGCCCCCGCCGAGGGCGGCGCCCCCGCCGCGGCTCCGGACAAGGGCGCCGCGCCCGCCGCGGCCCCCGCCGCAGCCCCGGCCGCTCCCGCCGCACCGGCCGCCGGCAAGTAGCACACAGCAGGCGCTGTCGCCGGCACCGCGCGCCCCCGGGCGGCGTTGCCGGCGACGGCGCCGCGTGCTACCTCCTTGCCCAGCGCCCGGTTCGGGCATGGCGTGCAGCGGCCCACTCGCTGCGCAGCCGCGCCTCGGACCCGGTCGGAGGCAAGCCATGAACAAGGTTTTTCCCGACGCTGCAGCCGCCCTCTTCGATCTGCAAGACGGCGCGACCCTCCTGGTCTCCGGCTTCGGTCTCTGCGGCAACCCAGAGAACCTGATCGCGGCCCTGCGCGAGCGCGGGACCCGCGACCTGACCATCGTCTCCAACAACGCTGGGGTCACCCACGACGGGCTCGGGGTCTTGCTGCAGTCGCGGCAAGTTCGCCGAATGGTCTCCAGCTACGTCGGTGAAAACAAGGAGTTCGAGCGGCAGTTCTTGGCGGGCGAGCTGGAGGTTGAGCTCAATCCGCAGGGCACGCTGGCGGAGCGCATCCGGGCCGGCGGCGCCGGTATCCCCGCCTTCTACACACCGACCGGTTACGGCACGCTCGTCGCCGAGGGCAAGGAGACCCGCGAGATTGGCGGCCGCATGTGCGTGCTTGAGCAGGCGATTCGCGGCGACTTCGCCTTCGTCAAGGCTTGGAAAGGCGACCGCTTCGGCAACTTGGTCTATCGCAAGACGGCGCGGAACTTTGCTCCGATGATGGCGGCCGCCGGGCGCATCACCATCGCCGAGGTGGAGGAGCTGGTCGAGCCAGGCGTGCTTGACCCAGACGCCATCCACACGCCCAGCATCTACGTCCAACGCATCTTCGTTGGCAGCGGCTGGCGCAAACCCATCGAGCAACGCACCGTCCGGGCGCGGCCGTCGGTGGTGCCCACGTGAGCCTCTCGCGGCGCGCCGATGCCTGCTGTTTGCGGCGCCGACCTGCGCGTCATGGCGGACGTTCTCAGCAGCGTCCGCTTCCACCCGTCGGCATGGGCGGCGTCGGCCGCGGCGCCAACGGTCGTGGCACCCTCGCTTTCTGCGCCTTCGCCATGATGCTCTCTGGCGCCTGCGGACGCGCCCCAGAGCCTGCGACAGCCAAAGGGACCGCCGCGCCGGCTGCGTCCCCCTCCAACAAGGCGTCACTATGGCATCGAGAGGGCAGGGCGCCAGGCCCGATCATCGACATCCACGGTCACCTGAGCCTGTTCGGCATCGATCGCATTGAGGCCGTGCTCGACGCCGTCGGCATCGAAGCGATCATCAACCTCTCGGGCGGCTCGGGTCGCGGCGGTGCCCGCAATCGGATGGCCTCCCGGGTGCTCGCAGAGCGGCTGGGCGGACGAGTCATCAACTTCGCGCTTCCTGACTGGGACGGCTGCTGCGACGCCGCTTGGGCTGCACGCGAGGTCCAAGAGCTTCGCCTCGCCCGCGACCAAGACGGCTTCGCAGGCCTCAAGATCAGCAAGGCCTTGGGCCTCGCGGTCACCGACGCCAGCAACGCCTTGATCCCGGTGGACGATCCCCGCCTCGACCCGCTGTGGCGCGCCGCCGGCGTGCTCGGGATGCCGGTCGCCATCCACATCGCAGATCCCAAGGCGTTTTGGCTGCCTGCGACGCCCGAGAACGAGCGATACGAGGAGCTCTCGGTGCACCCATCATGGAGCTGGTACCAGCGCGGCGTGCCCGAGTGGGCGGCGATGCTCGACGCCGGCGAGCGCATGTTTGCCCGCAACCCAGGGACCACCTTCATCGCGGTGCACTTCGGCAACGCTGCCGAAGATCTGGCGCGGGTGAGGGCGATGCTGGGCCGGCTGCCGAACGTCTGCATCGACATCTCGGCGCGAGTCGGCGAATTCGGACGCCATCCCGCCGCCGAGGTGCGCCAGTTCTTCATCGACTTCCAGGACAGGATCTTGTTCGGCACCGACATCGGCATCGGCGACGATCACCTGATGCTGGGCAGCAACGGCGCCGTCGAGCCCACGATGGCCGATGTGTTGCCCTTCTATGAGGCGCACTTCCGCTATCTCGAGGGCAAAGAGCGTCAGATCGACCACCCGAGCCCGATCCAGGGCCGGTGGAAGGTGGACGCCATCGAGCTGCCAGACGAAGTGCTCGACAAAGTCTATCGCGCCAATGCTCGGCGCGTGCTGGGGCTCGGCGCCGGTCCGATCGCCCCGCGGCCGACCCGGCGCCCCTCGCCCTTCGCCCCGGCTGCGGCCTCCGATCCGTCAGTGGGCGCCGGCGCCGCGCCTGGGATGGCTTTGCGGCCTACGGCGCCGCCTGCGTCGGGCTCGCCGCCAGAGGAAGATCACTGACCTCTGTCGCTGCGGTGGGCGCGTTCACGGCCTCGGCGCGCCGATGCGCCGCCAGCGCCACCTGCGTCCGCCGCACCCACGCCGCGTCGTGGCCGTCGGGCCCGACGAAGGCCTCGCCGAGCGCCGACAAGGCGGCGAGCTGGACCTCAAGCTCGCGGAGCACGTCGCGATCATGCGGCCCGGCCCCCACGCCTCCGACGCCGTCGCTGACCAGAATCAACCGCAAGTAGGCAAGCGCAAAGCGCGTCTCGTTCGCCTCGGGCGCGAGCCGGTACAGCCGATCGACCGTGCCGCGCAGCAGCTCGAAGTGGCGCGATAGGCCGCCGCTACCCACCAGGCGGACCATCGCCATCGTCGCCAGCTCCCGCGCGCCAGACTCGCCGCGCAGGGTCGCGTCGTCGAGCTGTCCGCAGAGCTTGAGCATCAGCACCGGGCTCGCCGCGTCGCCCTCGACCATCGCCAACGCATCAGCGAGCGCGGCGGTCGCCCCCGGCGTCGACAAAGGTACGGCATGCAAGGCGAGGCCATGCGCTTGCGCCTCGACCGGCTGCCATGCTGTGACGGGGGCAGCGGCGTGTTCGCAGCCGGCGAGCGCGAGCACCGCCATCAAGACGACGGCCGCTCTGTGCCGTGGCGCCTGTACCCGCGCGGGTGCCCGCAGGGCCCGAGCCAGCGCCGCCACCGTCTGGCCGCAGCAGGCACACGCCCAATCGCCCGCGACTTCGGCGAAAGGCTCGAGGACAAAAGCGCGGCCGTGGCTGCGCGGATGCGGGAGCTGCAGCCGCGCGTGGTCGACTCGTGCGCCGCCCCAATCGAGCAGATCGAGGTCGAGAGGTCGGGCGCCGTGGTGGCCCTCATCGCCGCGGTCTCTGCCGAATGCCGCTTCTACCTGCTGCAACGCCTCCAGGGTGTCCAGCGCATCGAGCGCCGTCTCGCCTACCAGGACGGCGTTCACAAAGGGCGGGCCAGAGGCGCCCTCGGCAGGCGCCGTCAGGTGGTGGCTCGATAGGAGCGGTGACCGCAGCTCAAGCGCCGCGATCACGGCTGCCGCGCCGAGTCGAATCGCCCCTTCGGGGTCCGCCAGATTGGCGCCGAGGGCGATCGCGACGCGGTGGTAGCTTGGGCGCGAAGCGGGCGTGGTCATGGTGGCGGCGGAGTCTTGGTGGCGCATACGACCTTGCACGACCCTTGGCCTGCCCGCATCCTGGGGCGCCAGAGCGCCGGCTTCGGCGCGAGGAGGCATGATGATGGTCTGGCGACGATCCGGCAATGGTCAGGCAGCGCCACGCGACGGAAGGGCGCTGGTCGCTGCGGCGCTGATCGCAGCCGTAGCCCTCACCGCAGGAACTGCCTGCCAGCGCGAGCCCACAGGTCCCACCCACGCCGTCATGCCGGCGGCCCCAGCCACGCCCGCCGCCCCCGCGCCGCCCGCGAAGACGCCAGGTGCGCCGCCACCCGCCTCGGCCGGCAAGGCCAACGAGCCCGCCAAACCCGCACCCGCGCCCGGATTGCCGAAGGGCGTCGACGCGGCCGACCTCGACGCCGCCGAACGCAAGGTGCTGGCGGAGGTCTTCGAGGAGCAATTCTGCCCCTGCGGCAAGGCGCGCAGTTTTCGTGCCGCCCTCGACGCCGGTGACTGCGCCCTCGCCTCGCGCCTGGCTCGCTTCTGCGTCCAGCAGCTGCAGCAGGGCTACGGCAAGCGCAAGGTCGTGACCGCCCTCCTCAAGGAGATCGAACGGCTCAACACGGTCGTCCCACTCGACCTCGCGGCGGCGCCGCGCCTTGGCCCCGCCGACGCCAAGGTCTTGGTGGTCGTGTTTTCAGACTTCGAATGTCCTTTCTGCCGCCGCGCGAGTGCGCCCATTCTTCGCCTGCAGAAGCACTACGCGATCGGCCTCGCCTTCATGCACTACCCGCTGGAGATGGCGCACCCGCATGCCGAAGGCGCCGCGCGCGCCGCGTGGGCCGCCCATCGCCAAGGAAAATTCTGGCAGATGCACGACGCGCTGTTCGCCCACTCACCTGACCTGGAGTGGCCACAGGTGCAGAAGATCGCCAAGGAAATCGGTCTGGACTTCGGCCGCTTCGCGCGAGACGTGGAGTCCGCCGAGGCCAAGGCCGCCATCGCCGCCGACAAGGAGCAGGGCCGCAAGGCCGGCGTCGACGGCACCCCGACCTTCTTCGTCGATGGGCGGCGGGCCGAGACCCTCGATCAACTGCAAGAGGGCATCCGTGAAGCGCTTGCCGCGCGCCCGGGCGCCAAAGTCGCCGAGCCCCTCGACCTCGGCGACGCGGACGTCGACGACCCGTTGGCCCCAGCGCCCGCACCTCGCCCTGCGGCCGCCGGCGCCGCTGCCGGTGAGGCTGAGGCCGGGGAAGCCGCGGCGCCGACCCCATGACCAGCGCCGAAGCGCCGCTGGCACCCGCCTCGATGACCGGCTATGGCAGCGGCAGCGCGACCATCGGCGGCATCACCGCGCGCTGCGATCTGCGCTCCGTCAACCACCGCGGCTTTGATCTGCGAGCCCGGCTACCGCCCGCCCTGCAAGAGCTGCAGGGCGAAATCCTCGCTCTGGTGCGCGCCGGCGTCGGCCGCGGGCACGTCGACGCCGTGGTCGAGATCGAGCGTGGCGCCGCGGCCAGTGCCCCCTTTCAAGTCGATCGTGCCAAGGCCTTGGCCTTGCGCGATGCCTTGCGCGAGCTCCAGACGCTCGCCACCGACGATGCCCAGGCGCCGACGCTCCCACCGCTCGAACCGGCTACCTGGTTGGCCCTCGCTATGGCGCAGCCGGGCATCCTCGAGCCCGTAGCGACCGACGCCGATCGCGCGGCACAGCAGGCGGCTGCAAAGGCCGCGATCGCCGTCGCGATCACCGCGCTGCAGGCCAGTCGGCAGCGCGAAGGGGCGCACCTTTGCGCCGACCTGCGTGCCCACTTCGCGACGATCGCCAGCCTGCGCGACGCCATCGCTGCCAGCGCCGACGCCGCCCCAGCGGCCATCCAAGCCCGACTACGCGCCAAGCTGCGCGCGCTGTTGGTCGATGGTTCCGGGCTCGATCCAGGCCGCCTCGAAGCTGAGGTCGCGCTCATCGCCGATCGCCACGACATCGCCGAGGAGCTGGTGAGGCTGCGCGGCCACCTCGACGCCGCCGAGGCCGCGTTCGCCGGGTCAGAGCCAGGCAGGACCGTCGGCTTCCTCGTGCAGGAGATGCTGCGCGAGGCCAACACCATCGGCAGCAAGGCCAACGAACTAGAGGTCGCGCATCGGGTGGTCGCGATCAAGGTCGAGCTCGAACGGGTCCGCGAGCAGGTCCAAAACCTCGCCTGACACCCGCCCGCGCAACCCTGTGTCTTGGGAGCAGAACATGATCGGGGACAGCCATCATGGCGGCAGTGGCAGGTGCGTTGTCCTGGTCGGCCCTGCCGGAGCCGGCAAGACCACGATCGCCCACCGCCTCATCGCCGCCCAGCCGTTGATGCGCGCTTTCTCGGTCAGCCACACCTCGCGCCCGATGCGCGCGGCGGAGCGCGACGGCGTCGACTACTGGTTCGTCCCCCGGGCCACGTTCGAGGCGCTGATCGACGCCGACGCCTTCGTCGAGTGGGCCCGCGTCCACGACAACCTCTACGGAACCACCCGGGCAGCCATCGCACACCATTTGGAGGCCGGACGGCAGGTGATCTTCGACATCGATATCGAGGGCGCTGGCAACATCGCGCGCGCTTTTCCCGATCGCACCGACCTCGTGTTCGTCACGCCGCCGTCGTGGCAGGTGTTGGTGCAGCGGCTGCAGGCGCGTGGCAGTGAGAGCGACGATCGGCTGCGCCGCCGGCTGCGCACCGCCCGCGCTGAGCTCGAGGCCGTGTTGCGGCAGGCCGACGCCGGCGTTCCCTGGGCGGCGGTGGTCAACGACGACCTCAACCAGGCCGTGGCCGACGTCGAGACGTTGCTGCGTTCGCCCCCTGGCACGCAGCGTATGCCGGCAGCCGCGCTGACACGTCTACAAAGCATGAGGGCGGACGGTGTTGCAGATGTGCGCGCAGATCCAGAGGATCCCGCCCGATAGGCCGGCCCAGAGTGGGCGCTGCTTGACCCATGTCTGCGGCGGCGTCTAGGGTGCGCGCCCCCGGGCACGACCGCCGCTTCCACGCGCAATCGCCGTCCGACGCTGGAGCTGACTTGGCCGCCGATTCGCCACTATCGATCGCCCTCGAGGGCGCTGGCGGTGCCGGACCCGACCGGCCCGTGCGCGTCCGCATCGCACCGAGCCCCACCGGCGACCCGCACGTCGGCACCGCCTACATCGCCTTGTTCAACCTGGCGTTTGCCCGCGCCCATGGTGGCACTTTCGTCCTGCGCATCGAGGACACCGACCAGAAGCGCAGCACCGCCGCGAGCGAGGCCGCCATCTTGCGGTCCCTGCACTGGTGCGGGCTGCTTTGGGACGAAGGGCCCGACATCGGCGGCCCCTTTGGGCCCTACCGCCAGTCCGAGCGCGCCGAGATCTACCGCGTCCACGCCCAGATCCTCCTCGACCGCGGCACGGCCTACCGCTGCTTCTGCAGCCAGGAGCGCCTCGACGCCCTGCGCGCCAGCCAGCGCGCGGCCGGTGAGGATTGGCGCTACGACGGCCACTGCCGCGCGCTCGATCCCAAGCTCGCCAGCGCCCGAGCCGAGGCGGGCGAGCCCTCCGTCGTGCGCCTCGCCATGCCTCTCGACGGCGAGACCGTGGTCGCGGACGTCCTGCGCGGCGAGGTGCGGACCGAAAACGCCCGCGTCGACGATCAGGTGCTGCTCAAGACCGACGGCTTGCCGACCTACCACCTCGCCAACGTGGTGGACGATCACCTGATGGAGATCAGCCACGTCATCCGCGCTGAGGAGTGGATCAGCAGCACGCCCAAGCACTTGCAGCTCTATGCCGCCTTCGGTTGGCAGCCACCGGTGTTCTGCCACATGCCGCTGCTGCGCAACGCTGACCGTTCGAAGATCAGCAAGCGCAAGAACCCGACCAGCCTCGAGTTCTACGAGCGCTCCGGCATCCTCCCCGAGGCCTTGCTCAACTTTCTCGGTACCCTCGGCTGGTCGATGCCCGACCCCACGGTGGACGTGTTCGGCCTCCAGGACTTCGTGGCCCACTTTGACCTGGCGCGGGTCTCGTTGGGCGGGCCGGTGTTTGACTGGGAACGCCTGATGCACCTCAACGGCGTCTGGCTGCGACGCCTTGGCCCCTCGGCGTTGGCGTCGCGGGCGGCCGCCTACCACCGCGATGGCGAGCGAGAAGCAGCCATCGCGGCCCTGATCGCGGAGCGCGTGCCGAGCCTCGGCGACTGGCACCACCACGCCGCGCCCTTTTTCGGCGCGGAGGTGCCGCTGGCCGCCGAGGGCCGCCACCTCGTCATCGGCTCCGCCAGCCGCAAGAAGAACGCAGTCCGCCTCGACGCCGCGGGCTCGGCTGCCTTCCTCGAGGCGGTGATCGCGGGCCTAGAGGCGATGCCCGCTTGGCAGGCCGCCGGCATCGAGGCCACGCTGCGGGCAGTGGTCGGAACCGCCGGTATCGCCGCGGGCGACGGCTTCATGGCGGTCCGGGTCGCGGTGGTCGGCCGCAGCGCCGCGCCTGGCCTCTTCGAGACCCTGGAAGTGATCGGCAAGGCCTTGGTGCTGGTCCGATTGCGACGCGCGGTGGCCTTTGTGCAGGAGCCAAGCGCCCTGCAGGGCGAGCTGGCGCGTCTTGAGGCCGAGGCGCAGGCCCTACGCGCCGCGCTCGGTCAGGCTTTTCCCACGCCCGACAACGCCCACACGGAGGTCTCGGCATGAGCGAGCGTGACGAGTCCCCGGCCCTCGGCTGGCTGCGCACGGCCAAGGCGCCGAAAGATCGCGCACCTGAAGTGGTTGGGGCGATTCTGCTCTTGCAGAGCAGGCTGACCGCGACCGCAGAGAACCTGCACCGCTACCGCCTGGGCTGCGACATCGAGGCCGCGCTGCTGCAGATCGCCGAGACCGACGGCCGCTGGGACCTCGTCGGCCTCCTCGCCAACAGCGCCAGCCACAAGGCCAACCAGAAGAACGCCAAGAAGGTGGTCTTTCGCGCCAAGGCACGCGGGATCGTCGTACCGGAGCCCTCTGCGGCGCCGCGTCGCGCGGTGGCGTTGATTTCGGCGCCCGATCCGCTGCCGTCGTTCGCTTCGGCGACCATCGACGACGGAAGCATGGTGGTCGCGCTCGGCGGCTGGTCATCCGAAGATGGTCCGTGGACCCTGATGGGCGTCCTGACGCCAGGCGACACGTTGCAGCTCGTGCACTTCCATCCCCAGTCGTCGGTGGGCCGGGTGCGCCAGACCTTCGAGCGCGCGCTCGGTGCCCAGACCCCGCACGGCGAGATCCCAGAGGCCCTGGCTGCGGGTCTACTGCGCCGTGGCCTGGACGAGGCCGACGGCCGCCGAGTCGCCATCGAAGGCGATGTTGCGCGCGCGCGCCGTCTCCTCAGCGCCGCCGTGCCGTTGAAAGCGATGGACGTCGCGCTCGACGCCGCCGACGAGGCCCGGCTGCCCGAACTCTGCGAGCAGGCGGAGCGTTGGGCGACGCAGCCGGCGATCTTCAGCTGGGGGTCCATGCTCAGCCATTGGGTCGGCCGTCGCGGTGGCGGCGACGACGAGGTCCAGAGGCTGAACGGCCTTGGCGAAGACGATCGCGCCCGACTCGCCGCTCGCCTCGAGCTGGCCGCCATGCTGCTACCGCACCACACCGGCGCCGACGCAAGGCTGGCCGCCATCGCCACCGCCCGCGCGCTGCGCCAGATGGAACGGGCGCCCTCGACGCTGCCGCTTGTCCGTCGCTTGCTCAGCAGCGAGCGGCCCCGCACCCAGCTGGCGCCTTAGGGCCCCAACATCAACAAGTCAATCGCTACGGACGCCGATGCATCCCCGCGAGCTTCGTTGCCGATCCTTGAAATACCTCTCGTATTTCTGCGTCGCAGCGCCTTGCTCACGGGGCGCCTCGGCGCCCTCGCTGATGACTTGTTTTCGTTGGGGCCCTTCGTCCCCGAGCCGTAGAACGCGGCCCAGGCCTGCCCAGCCGGCGACAGCTGTGCCGGCAAGCGTCGCGGGCACAAACGCCCAGCGACTGATGCGCTTTCACGCCGCGACTCGCCCCCCGAAGCCGACGCCGTGACGCGATTGGATTCGGCCGACACGGGCATGACCTGGGCCAGAATTCGGACTTCTTGGCCCTCTCGCCGATGTCTCAAGCGGGCGACGGCTGGACCGCGCGCTAGCGTTTGCCCGTTTTTCCGCTGCGGACCGTCGCTGGCAACTTGGGTGCCGTGGTCGGCGCATCGCCCTGCAGCAGCGGCGCCAACTCAGCCTCCCACACCGCCGGCGTCGCGGTCGTGCCGGTGTGCAGGGCCCTGACAACGCCCTGCGCATCGACCAGCACCGTGGTCGGAATGCCGCGCACGTCGAGCACGTCGAGCAGATCGGTCCCGCACCAGGCCAGCGCTGGCCCCCCGGGCAACATGTCGTCGACCGCGTCTCGAATCGCCGCTTCGTCGCGATCGGCGGACGCCAGGACCACGCGCAGGCCGCGTGATTGCAGGCGCGACGCCAACTCCACCATGGTGGGCAGCGTCCGCTTACACGGCCCGCACCAGGTCGCCCAGGCGAAGATCAGCAGCGCACGCCCATCCTTGGGCATCGAGGTGCCACCGAGCCACTGCCGTACGCCGATCGCCGGCATCGGCTTGCCGACCAAAGCATGATCGCGAATCGTGGGCGGCAGAGCGCTGGTGTCGGCTGGGCTGACCACCAGGTCGAGCTCGATGCGCGCCGGCGCCCCAGCGCGGCACTCGCCACCTGCCACCGGCTGCGTGAGCCGCCCCGCAAAGGCGAGGTCTGGCCCGCCGCCGCTCTGCGTCTCGAGGACCTGGGTCACCGTCCAGGACCCTGCCGGCAGTTGCAGGCTCACCTCGCCCCGATCGTCCGTGCGAAGCGGCCGGCTGGGCTGCGTCGCGCCCTTGGCGTCGCGCAACTCGAGCGTCAGCCGGTGTTGCGGCCGTGGCGCACCCGCGACCCGCGGCGCCACCGTCAGGCTGCAGGGGCCGGGCGGCCAACGACCACCATCTTGCTTGGGCGGCGCGCGCGGCAGGACAAACGTCGCTACCGCTGGGTCTTGTCGGCGAAAAGTGCTGGCCTCGACGGGTGCCAAGGGCAGGTTCGAGCGGGCGACGACCTGTGCGCCCCGCTCCGGCCATGGCTCAAGATCCAGCCGCCATTCGCCGACTTGGATCGTCGCACCGGCCTCGGTCGGCCGCAAGAGGCCCCGGCCCGTCTCGACCCGCGCGTCGTCAGCCAGCGGTACGCCGCTAGGCGCAGCCACCCACTCGTAGCGCACCTCTTGACCGATCCCAGCCGCCGCCAAGAAGCGCAGCGCGTACTGATGGCCCTCGCCCACCGCCAGCAGCCCGAGGCTCGGCTCGACGCGCAGCGGCTGGGGCGCCCGGGTCGGAAAAAGCGACTTCAGCGACGCCCGCTCGATCTCGGCGCGTCGTGGGGCCGCCCCTGCGCCGGATTGCACCTCGATCACCAGCCGGGTGCCAACCTTGCCGCGCACCTTGGCCACCACGCTGGCCAGCGGCGTGCCGGTCGCCAACGCCTCGCCGCCGATGGCCAGCACACGATCTCCGGCCCGCAGGCCCGCCCGCGCCGCCGGTCCGCCGGGTACCACACGCGCCACGACCACGCCGCCGTCTGTACCGTCGAGGACCATCCCGACGCCGCCCTCGCTGCCCTGTTCCTCGTCGGCGCCGCGTACAAAGGCCCAGCCCGCGGCTCTAGCAGGCTGCACCATGCCGAGCGCCCCGCAAGCCAACCACGCCGCCGCCCAACCCGCCCGCCGGCGCCTGATGGTGAAGGCCGCTGAACGCGACCAAGACTCGCCATGCCGCGGCTGCCCTTGCCGACTCTCTTGCGCGATCGGATGCTCTGTCATGGTGGCATCGTGCGACTGCCCCAGCGCAGCGTCAACGTCCGCTGCCGCCCCCGCCTGCCCCCCCGGAGCGCCCATGGTCACCGTCCACGTCGTCGACGCCCTGCGTACCCCGATCGGGCGCTTCGGCGGCGGCCTGCGCACTGTCCGCGCCGACGACCTCGCCGCCTACGCGATCGCGGCCCTGCTGCGCCGCAACAGCCTCGACGGCGATCGCGCCGCTGCCATCGACGAAGTGGTTCTTGGCTGTGCCAACCAGGCTGGCGAGGACAACCGCAACGTCGCCCGCATGGCCGCACTCCTCGCCGGCATGCCCGATGCGGTGCCGGCGATCACGGTCAACCGGCTCTGCGCATCGGGCCTCGACGCCGTCTTGCACGGCGCTCGGCTCATCGCGCTCGGCGAGGCCGACCTCTGCGTCGTCGGCGGCGTCGAGAACATGACCCGCGCGCCGTGGGCCCTGGCCAAACCAGACAGCGACCCGGCGCGCGGCAACCAGACCCTCTACGACACGGCGCTCGGTTGGCGCTTTCCCAACCCGCGGCTGGAGGCTCGTTTTCCGCTTGAGGCGATGGGCCAGACCGCCGAGAACCTCGCCATGCGCGACGGCATCGATCGCGAAGCCCAGGACCGCTTCGCGGAAGAGAGCCACCGTCGGGCCCTCGCTGCCTGGGAAGGCAGTCGATTCGCAGAAGAAGTCGTGCCCGTCGTGCTCGGCGAGGGCAAAGCGGCCATCCACTGCGAGCGCGACGAGGGGCCGAGGCCTGGAACCAACGCCGAGGGTCTGGCCCGTCTTCGCCCCGCCTTCGCCGCCGGTGGGACCGTCACCGCCGGCAATGCCTCGACGCTCAACGACGGCGCCGCAGCGCTGCTCCTCGCCTCCGACGCCGGTCTTCGCCGCCTACAAGCGCTCGGCGAGGCACGTCCACCCCTTGGGCGCCTGCTTGGCGGCGCCGCGGCGGGCGTCGATCCGCGCTACATGGGCATCGGTCCAGTGCCCGCGGCCGAGCGACTCCTCAAGCGCCTCGGCCAAAGCTGGTCCGACATCGACCTCGTCGAGCTGAATGAGGCCTTCGCCGCTCAGGCCCTGGCGGTGCTGCGCCACTGGCCCGTCGACCCCGCCCGGGTCAACCCAGACGGCGGCGCCATCGCGCTCGGTCATCCGCTCGGCATGAGCGGCGCACGCCTGGTCGGTGCAGCGCTCTATGCGCTGCGTCACCACGGTGGTCGGCGGGCCCTCGTCGGGCTCTGCGTCGGCGTCGGCCAAGGGGTTGCGGCGGTGGTCGAGCGCGACTGACGCCGGCGCAGCGACGCTACCACGGCGCCCCGAATCATTTCCGCAACGCCTATTCGCCTGGGCCCTCGGCCGCCTCGGCGACGACCATCGCAAAATCCGCTTCGTCAGCGCCCTCATCCAGCTCGCGCTCGACGTTGCGAGCAAAGACCGAGATCGCGCCGTCGGCCCCCACGTCGACCATCCGGCTGCGCCTGCCAGCGCTCGGCATCTCCGCAATCTGCACCTTCGCGGTCGCGAGCCCCATTTCGCGCGCCACCGCTGCGGCAAGCCTGCCACGAGCCAGTCGGGGCGGCGCTGGCCAAAGCGGATCGGTCGAGGCCGCCGTCGCGTACAGCCGGTCGGCGGCCTGCAGCTCGCCCTTCACCTCATGACAGAACGCCCGCGCCCGCAGCAGGCGTGGGTCCTCGGGGTCGACCTCCTCCGCGATCGCCAGCTCAATGGCCGCCGAGTCGAGCGCGCCGCTGTCGGCGTGGATCTCGGCCCGTTGCGTGTAGGCTTCGATCCAGTTCGGGTCGAGCTCCACCACTTCGGCCAGGGCCTCCAGCGCTGCAACCGCGTCGCCCGCCGCATGGTGCGACTCGGCGAGATAGGCCCAGATATCGGCGTCGCCTGCGCTCTCTTCGAGCAGCTCCTCGCAGAGCGCGATCGCCTCCTGCGGGTCCGCCTCGATGGCCTCCTCGATCGCCTCTGCGTCGCTGCGTCGCATCACACCCCCCGCGCCTTGGCGCATCCCCTGCAGTCATCGCACTTCGTGGTCCCGCCTACGGACACCGACGCATTCACACTCCCACACGCGGCTGCGCCGCGCCAGCACCGAGTCCCTGCCCCTCACGGCCGAGCAGAAAAAGACACAAGACCCAGCACTTGCATCCCGACGTGGCCGCAGGACACAGCCCCGAGAGGCAGAGAGCGCACCCCCACAGGTTGGCCTCCGGGCGACGCTTGACCACCCCGCGAACCCGGTGCTACAACGCCTCCCACTCGGAGTTCCCCGAGGGTACAGGAGTGTCAAACAAGCAGCCGTTGTCAGCCCGCGCCGAAGGCCCGAAACCGAGCCCGCAAGCGAAGACTGAACGCACGGTAAAGAGGCAGAGAGCCGACCACGACCTGGCAGCGCCCCAAAGCGCCCCAGGGGGTTGAACGCCGGAGCGACCGCAGACGCCCACAAGGCATCGAACGGAGAGCCACCCAGCCCAGACCCAAAGCGTGCGCGGCAAGCCCCTCCCCGGCGACCCAACGACCGCTTGTCCACATCACCGAACCAAGGGGAACGCGTGCCAGGTCGGCACGGTGGCTTCGCCCCACCCCGCACGGGGAGCGAGGCCGCGAGCGAGGGGGAAGAAGGGTCCGCGCGCGTCCGGGAGGCCCGGCGCAGGGAGAGACAGGGATGTTCCACACGATTGCTGAGTTCTTCGAAGAGGGCGGCTGGGGCATGTGGCCCATCCTCGGTCACCTCATCTTCATCTTCGCCATTATGTTCGAGCGCATCTACGTTCTGTACATCCGCTCGAGCGTCAAGAAGGACGAGTTCATCAAGCTCCTCCAGGTTCCGATCCTGAAGGGCGACCTGAACCGCGTCCTCAAGGTGTGCTCGACCTACCAGTACCCGTTGGCGCGCATCGTCCACAGCGGCGTCCTGAAGGTGAAGCGCAGCGACGAAGAGGTCCAGGCCGCGATGGACGAGGCCTACCTCCGCGAGCTGCCGCACATCAAGAAGCGCACCGACTACCTCAACTTGCTCGGCAACTCGGCGACCCTCGCCGGCCTGCTCGGCACCATCACCGGCCTGATCCAGACCTTCGCCTCGATCTCGCGCCCAGACGTTGACCCGTCGCAGCGCTCGGTGCTCCTCTCCAAGGGCATCTCCGAGGTGATGAACTGCACGGCGTTCGGTCTCGGCACCGGCATCATCGGCGTTCTCGCGTTCGCCGTGCTGTCGTCGAAGGCCACGGCCATCGAGGCCGACATCAACGAGGGCACCGTGCGCGTCCTCAACCTGATCGTCGCCAACCGCAACAAGATGGGCGACATCAAGGAGGACGCCGCCTAATCAGGCGGAGTCCAACCGCTCCCCCTCGCCGGGAGTGGTCGTCCCTGTCGCCTGCGGCCAGCGGCCCACGGCGCAAAGTTCCCGGTGCGGTGGCTGCGAGCTGCACGCACCCGATAGTGACCCGAGCGGACCCCGGCTGGGGCCGCCCGCAGCGATGCGGCGGCCCCAGCCCCCCGCGCGAGTCTCGGAGGCGGCGTCATAGGGCGCTGCCAACCAGCGGGCCGCCACGGCCCGAGCGGTACCTGGGCAGACAAGCGCCCGACCGCTGACCGGACCGTAGGGTCCGGCAATCCAGGCGAGCGGTCTTGGCGTACGCGCCTTGACGGCAAGGAAGTTGCGGGCCCACGCGCCCGTGAAAGACGGAGGCCACAATGGGTGGTGGATCATCAGGAAAAGGTGGAGTCGCGGACGCAAGCCTAAACGTCGTCCCCTTCATCGACCTGTTGGTGTGCTTGATCTGCTTCCTCCTCATCTCTGCCTCGTGGACGACGCTCTCGCGAATCGACGTCGACCAAGCCCTGCCCAAGGCGAGCAAGACGCCGAAGCAGGACCAGCCGGAGAAGAAGCCGAAGATCAACGTCGCGGTCACCCCCACGGGCTTTCTGACGAACCTCTTCAACGCCACCGACCCGAACATGGCGGTGCCCAAGCGCATCCCTACGCTCGGCGAGTACAAGCTCTGCCGCGGTGACAGTCGGGAAGGCCAGTGCGACGGCGACATTGAGACCTTCAAGAAGTACGACGTCGAGAAGCTACGCGAAGAGCTCTCCAAGTTTATGAAGGCCGGCGGCGAGGGCGACAAGATCAAGGTCATGGTTGCGGCGCACGACAAGGTGGCCTACCTGCACCTGATCACGACCCTCGACACCGTCCTCGGCAGCTGCGAAGACGAGGCCGGCAAGATCTGCCTGAAGAACCCCAGCGTCGGCGACATCAACCTGTTGCGCGCCGAGGGCTTCACCTCCTTCGACTAGCCGAACCATGGACCGGCCGCGCGCATGCCGCAGCGGCCAAGGCCGAGGACCTCCCTCGCGCTGATCCCCAAACGACCTGACCCGAGCACAGGAGCGCAGAGATGTCCATCCATAATCCAGGATCTCGCGCAGGACATGGCATCGCCCTCAAGGCGGTACGCGATGTTGTCACCCACGGCAGCGGCAAGGGCATCTTCGCCTCGCTGAACGTGGTGCCCATGATCGACATGTTCGCGATTCTTGTCGTCTTTCTCATCCAGCAGTTCAATGCTTCGGGCGAGCTCTTGCTCATCAACCCGAACGTTGCGATGCCCAAGGCCCAGGTGGTCAAGGAGCTCGAGCGCGCCCCGATGGTCGCCCTGAGCCGCGGCGAGGGTGGGAAGCCCGGCGCGCTGCTCTTTGAGAACCAGATGGTCATCAGCCTCGCCAACGTCGACGAAGTCCACTACCCCTCCTGGGACATCAAGGAGCTTGCCGAGGCGCTCAAGCGCGCCTGGCAGCTGCAGCAGAACAGCTCCGACCCCAAGACCAAGCGGAACCGCAAGATCATCATCCAGGCGGACCGAGGCGTACCCTTCCAAGTCATCAAGATGGTCATGGCCACTTGCGGTCGCAACGAGTTCCGCGAGCCGAACTTTGCGATCATGGTCGGCAAGGACGTCGAGACGAACTGAGGACCGATCTGGGCGTCGCGACCGCTGGTCGCTGAGGCCCGCCCTGCAATCGCTCGCGCCGGCGACGCCTTCGGGATCGCCGGCGCGGTCGTTTTTACGTCAGGTTCTTCTCGACCCAATTCAGGCCCCAGGATGAAGTTCACGGAGCTGTCGACCCGGTCCTCGGCACCCAACGTCGCGCCGTGTGCGGGGCAACGATTGACATCGGAAGGCCCTTGCTTTGCACTGGCTGCCCTGGCGCTTGCCTAGCACCGTTTTGGAGCACTGATGCAGCGAGTTCAACAGCCGAGAGCCCACCTACGCGCGCTTCGCCCTGCGGCGTCCAGCGTCGGCGTGCTGCTCATCGGGCTGATTGCGCTCGCTGGGCAAGAAGCGAGCGCTGTTCCTGCCACCAAGGTCTTCTTGAACGGGCGGGCGACGCCGGTCTTCTTCAGCGACGGCGACTCGTTCCGTGTCTTGTCCGGCTCCTTGGCCGGGACAGGCGCCCGCATGGCCGGCTTCAACTCTCTCGAGAGCTTCGGACCCGTCCACCAGTGGGGTGCCTGGACCGCCAAAGAGCTTTACGTCACCGCCAAGCAGGCGACCCTCAACGCGCGCCGCGGCATCTGGCACTGCAAGTCGGATCTCTCGCGCGACGGCTACGGCCGCATCCTTTGGAATTGCCCGGATCTGTCCGAGAGCCAAATTCGACACGGCTTCGCGCATGCCATGACGGTGACCAGCGCCCCCGCCGAGGCCTCCCTGCTGCGGGCCCAACGCAAGGCGCAGCAGGAGCGCCGCGGCATCTGGGCGCTCGGCATCCCGGACTACATCCTGACGTCGAATCACAGCAATGACGAAGGCTATGACGGAAAGACGTACAATCGGCTCGTAAGCACGCGCGACGGCCACTCGCAGAAGTGGTACCACTCCGAAATCTACAAGGAGTGCGAGAACGTCTGTGGAAAGACGACGCGCTACGACGAGGCCAAGCTGCAGGAGGGCATGCTCGCTTTGCGCCAAGAAGCCGCGCTTGCCGCCTTCATCGGACGCTACAGCGACGGCCAGCTGCGCGGCCTGCTGCGGACGGCCCTGGTTCCCGAGCCACTCGGCGGCTTGCTCGACGAGGCGCATCGCCAGCCGCTGACCGCGGCCATCGCGGCCCTGCGCGACGCTGGCGCCCTAGGCACCGCCCAGCAGGTCGTCGATTCCTGCATGATCTACGTCGCGTTCAAGCGCCGGTACGGCAAGGGGTCGGCCGCATGTCTGCACTGAGTCTGCCCGCGCCCCGAGAGCGTGCCGGTTGGTACGGCGGCCAACTCCTCGGCCTCGCCGCGCTGTTGGGCCTGAGCGGCTGCAATTTCGGACCCTTCGAGTTCAAGCGGCCCATCCTGCCGCCGCTGGGATACGAGGTCGATCCGGTGGCATGCAACGACGGCCTGGACAACGATCGCGACACGCTCATCGACTGCGAGGACCCCGACTGCTTCGCGCAGTCTGGCCTCTGCGGTGAGATCGTCCCCGAGGTACCGAACTGGCAGCAGGAGTCGAGCTACGCCCTCTGCAGCGACAAAGTCGACAACGATGAGGACGGGCAGTTCGACTGCGGCGATCGCAAGTGCCAGGTCATCGCCGAGCTGTGCTGCAGCCGCGAGTTCAGCGACGCCGCTTGCAGCGACGGCATCGACAACGACCAGAACGGCTTCACCGACTGCCTCGACTTCGGTTGCCGCAACGGGGTGTTTGTCACGGTTTGCGTCGAAAAGGACGATGTCGTCTGCAAGAACGGCAAGGACGACGACGGCGATGGCTACACCGACTGCCTCGACCGCGACTGCCAGAGCACGGGCGCCTGCACGGGCGCCAAGGCGCCGCCGCCCACAGGGCCCGAGGAGACGGTGGAGACCTGCAGCGACGGTTTCGACAACGACGGCAACAAGTTCGTGGACTGCAACGACTTCAGTTGCAGCAAGTCGAAGGACCCGGCGCTCATCGCGCTGTGCAAAGATCCGCCGAAAGAGGTCTCCCTCGCGGAGTGCAGCGACGGCAAGGACAACGACAACAACGGCTACAAAGACTGCGCCGACTTCAGCTGCAGCAAGTCCAAGGAGCAGGCGGTCCTTGATCACTGCGCCAACCTGCCAACGGAGGCCGACCTCGTCACCTGCGCCAACGGCAAGGACGACGATTCGAACGGCTACACCGACTGCAACGACCACAGCTGCAGCCAATCGCTGGATCCCGACGTGGCTCAGATGTGCGCCGCCAAGCAGGAGTCGACCCTCGCGCAGTGCCAGGACGGCAAGGACAACGACGGAGACGGCTTTGGCGACTGCAACGACTACTCTTGCAGCGGCTCGGTTCAGGCCGACGCCGCCGCGTATTGCAAGTCGCTGGCAGAGGACACGTGGGACAAGTGTAAGGACGGGCTCGACAACGATGGCGACGGATACGCTGATTGCTCGGACCGCTCCTGCCGCGACGCCGCGCCGGTGCTGGGCAAGCAGCCCTGCCGAGAGAGCGTTGGAGCGTCGCCACAGGCCATGGACTTGAACTGCAGCGACGGACTCGACAACGACGAAGACGGCTTCGTGGACTGCGCGGACTGGGACTGCGCGTGGAACCCGGCTGTCACGGCGTGTGCCAGTAAGCCCAAGATCTGCTTGGAGAACTAGCTCGGACCAACGCCGGGCGGGAGCGCGTGATGGCTGAAGACTTGGACAAGGCAATCCGCCGCATCTGGCAGCCTGCGCCCTTCATCGGCGCCATTGCGCTGTGGTCGGTGTCGGTCTTGGCGCCGCTCGCGGCTTGGGCCGATGGCGACGCGCCGGCGCCCCCGGCCAGCGGGGGCAAGGAGACCGTCTGCGACGACCGCAAGGACGACGACGGCGACGGGATGACCGACTGCGCCGATGCCGACTGCGCCGCGGCTCCGCGCTGCAAACCAGGGCAGGGCGATGAGCGCAGCGACGATGCCTGCAGCGACTGGGTCGACAACGACGGCGACGGCGCGGTCGACTGCGACGACGCGGATTGCGAGGCCAACGGCATCCAGGTTTGCCGTGGCAGCTGGAAGGGTCCCCACGAGGGCAGTGGCGCCAAGGGTCAGGTCGGCTCCGACGAGGAGCTGCCAGATCTCGGCAATGGCCAGACCGTCGAGGACCTGATCGGCAAGGGTGGCGACAAGGACGGCGAGCGCAATGATGAGGTCTGCTCCGACGGCGTCGACAACGATCGCGACGGCAAGGCGGACTGCGCGGACTTCGGCTGCCGCTTCGACCCCAGCGTCACGGTCTGCCGGGGCAACCCCGGCATGCGCTTCTCGGTGGTTGCCGGCATCTCTCAGGCCTACCACCTCAAGAGCTACAAGCTCGGCGACGACAAGATGGACACCGAGTTCTCGCGCATCCAGCTGCGGAGCTTCGGGCCGATGCCCATGATCCAGGACTCGTTCTACCTGCTCAGCCTCCGCGCCGAGAAGACGCCTCGCCTGACCTTCGCCATGTTCCAGATGCCGATTGGCAATCACGGCACGTACTTGAACATCAACTCTGGCGGCGGTGGTCTCTCTGCGGCCCTGATTACGTCGGTCGCCAAGCAGCTGCTGCTCGACCCGGCCTACTACGTCTACTCCGCGTTCGAGCAGGGCAACGGCGCCTCGGTCGAAATGGGCGGCACTGCGATGGACGGCAAGATCGGCTGGCGCGCGTTCGTTGCGGGCGGCGCTGGCCGTTCCTCTGGCAACGTCGGCGGCCGCTACTTCACGTACGACAACACGAACTACACCTACGCCGGCGGCGCACAGGCGGTCTTCAACATCATCGGCACGCTGTCGCGCTTCGACACGCCCTTCCTCTACACGACCGTGCCGACGACCCTCGGCCTCGCCCTCGGCGTCAAGTACGATCAGCGTTCCCAGGAGCGCTTCGTCGGCATCAACGGCGGCGGTACGTTCCGCTCGGGCCGCCTCGTGATCATGGCCGAAAACTACAGCAAGCAGGAGTTCGAGTTCGACTCGTTCCAGACCGCCTACGTGGTGCAGGTCGGCTTCCTCGCCATCCCGCGCGTGCTGCTGCTTGCGGCCGACTTCGGCGAGTATCTGCCGGGTGAGATGAAGAACCCGCCGGCCAAGCTGGAGACCGATCTGCTGCGTCAGCTCGCCGAGCGGCAGTGGCGCGCCGCCGCGCACGTCTATCTGGTGCGCAACATCGGCTTGCTGAGCCTCGTCTACGTCGATCGCACGGTGGCGAACTCCAAGGTCGGACTGCCCGCCAACCAGGAGCGCAACCTGCGCCTTGAGGCCCAGTACCGCTTCTAAGCCTCCGCTGGGCCGCGCCCACCGGTCGTGCGAGCCCGTCGCAGCCGCCGTAGAGATCGCCGATGGCCAGGCGGCGCCTGTGAACGTCGCAGCGTGTTTCGCCTGGCCTCCCAGTTCCATGGAGCGTCTGACGCCCTCGTTCACGTGACGCCGAGTCGCGGTCGCTCGTGCACAACGTTCGCTCTTCCGCGCGCCGAAACGGCGCAGCGAGCGACCTCTCGGCAGGGCGCGCCTGCGCCCGCACCCGGGGGCGCTCATGGCGGCATGGCCGAGACGTTCAACGCCCGCCGTCGTCGCGGACGGCGATGGGTTGGTGCGCCTGCTCCGCGGCAAGCGGTGGGCGCCGCTGGCCCTCTGCGCTCTGGCCGCCCACGTTGTCCTCAGCGCGTGGGCTGCGGAGCCGGCCCTGGCGGGCGCGGCGGCTGTCCTGGCGCTGCTGGCGGCAGCCCTGCTCTGGCGCTCTGGGCCCACCTTGCTGGGGCCCTTGCTCGTCGCCGTCGCGGTCTTGGCGGCGCTGGCGATGCGGCCGGTCGCGCCGCCGCCCATCGCCGTCCCGGCCGACGATCTGCCGCGGCCCCGCGCGCTTGCGCCGCTGCAACGCATGGAGATCGCCTCTGGAGCGCGTCTGACCGCGCTTGGGGTCGCCGTCGATGCCCGCTGGCTGCAGTCCTGCCGGATCCTGCAGCTTCAGGTCGCCTGCGCGCCGCGCGAAGGCCTCGTCCAGCTCGACCTGCGCTGGGACGCGCCGCCACCGCCGCAGGGCAGCTTGGTGCGAGTGCAAGGCTTCGTGCAGCCGCTGGCGCCGCCTGGCAATCCCGGCTTCGAGGGGCTGCATCATCTTTACGTGCGCCACGGAGCACGTGGCCGAGTCGTCGCCGCGGACGCCGCAGCGATGCTGATCGAGCGCCAGGCACCTTCCGACGCCCGCGCTGCCTTGGATGGTCTCCGCTTGCACTTGCGACGGCGCCTGCACGCCACAATGAGCGCCGACGCCGCCGCGATGGCGAGCGGGCTCGGCTTTGGCGACCGCAGCCGCGTTGGGACCGCGATCTCGGACCTCTTCTTGGCGACGGGCACCTCCCATGTGCTGGCCGTCTCCGGCACCCACGTCGCCGCAGTGCTCGCTGTGGGGCTCTGGCTGCTGGGGCAGCTCTTCGACCGCATCTGGCCTGGTCTCTGGCGGTTGGCGCCCCGCGCCATGTGGCTGTGGCCGGCGGCGACAGCCCTCGCCTTTGGCTACGCGGCGCTGGCTGGCATGCCCGCGAGCGCGGCGCGATCGGCGGCGATGGCCTCGATCGCGCTGGGCTTTCGGGCCCTCCTGGCGCCGAGTTCCTTGGCCGAGTCCCTTGGCGGTGCGGTCCTCATCTTGCTGCTCTGCGACCCCTTCATCCTCGACGACCTCGGGCTCGGTCTCTCGGTGCTCGGGGTACTCGGCGCGATCGCCGGCGCCGCGCGGGCTGCGGCGTGGTGGCGGCCCTCCGATCCGTTGCGGCGGGGCGCCGTCGCGCTCCTTGGCGCATCGATCGGGGCCTTCGCCACGACGGCGGCGCTGGCTGTCCCCGCTTTTGGGGCCCTGCCGCTGGCGTCGGTCTTTGCCAACCTCGTCATCGTGCCTTGGGTCTCGATCTGGTTGCAGCCGGTCTCGCTGCTGGCGACCCTCGGCGCGGCGCTGCCAACCGGCGAGGTGGCCGATGGTGCCCTACGTGCGCTGGGCGTCGCGCTGGATGTCGGCCTGTGGCCGCTGCAAAAGGCTGCCGAATGGCCCCATGACCTCTGGCCCTGGTGGCGGCCACCGCGCGCGTGGGTTTGGCCTTGTGGGCTGCTGTGGACACCCGCGCTGGCCCTGCTGACGCTGCCGCCCGGCAGCTCGGTCCGGCTCAGCCACCTGCGGGCGCTTGGCGCCATGGTCACGCTCGCGCTTCTCGCGGCGCCGTGGCTACCGACCCCGCGCGCACCTGCAGGCAGCGTCGAGCTCTTCATGTTTGACGTCGGTCATGGCGACGCCGTCCTGCTGCGCTTTGACGACGGCTCGACCCTGCTGGTCGACGGCGGCGGAGAGGTGGGCGACGACGGCCGTGTCGGGCGCCGCATGCTGGTGCCGGCCCTGCGTGCCCTCGATGTCCGACGCATCGACCTGATGGTGCTCAGCCACCCGCACCCCGATCACCAGAACGGCCTGCTTGCGGTGGCGAGGGCCCTGCCGGTGGGGGCATTCTGGAGCAACGGCCAAAAAGCGGCCGGCGCCGAGCACAAGGCGCTGCGAGCGCTGCTGCGGGCGCGCGGCACCCCCATGCAGGTCTTCGATCGCGCGGCGCCGCGGCGTTTCACCTGGGCTGGGACCTCGCTGGAGGTGCTCTGGCCCACCCCGGCCCGGGCGCCCTTTGACCGGACGCTTGGCGCCAACGACAACTCGCTGGTGCTGCTCATGAAGGTGGGCGACACCGCGCTCTTGCTCAGCGGGGACATCGAGGAGCCAGCCGAGGCCGCCATGCTGGAGGAGGGGCTGCTACCGTCTGGCATCGACGTCCTGAAGGTGCCCCACCACGGCAGCCGCACCTCCAGCACGGAGGCGCTGCTCGCACGCCTGCGTCCTCGCCTGGCCATCGCCGGGGCGCGCCGATTCGGCCCGCTGCCCTTCCCTGACCCAGACGTCGAGGCGCGCTACCGGGCCGCGGGCATCCCGCTCTGGGTCGCGTCGGACGGGCACGTCCGGGCATTGTTGCGAGCCGAGGGTGTCGAGGCCACTCAGGGAGCGCGCACCCTCCATCTCCATAACCAACCGGCGACGGCGAGCCAGGCGGCGGCGGCGATCGCGAGTCCGAGCGTCCAGCCGGGCGGATCGTAGTCGAAACGAATCTTGTGGACGCCCGCGGGCACGGCCACGGCGCGAAAGAGGCCATCGGCAACCGCGATCTCCGTCGCAGCTCCATCGACCTCGACCGTCCAGCCGGGAAACGCGGCGTCGCGTAGGACCAGCACGCCAGGCGCGCTCAACGCGACCTCGGCCTCCAGCCACGCGTTGCCCTGTGCTGCCAGTCGCACGGTGTCGCCAGCGCCCGGCTGCCGCTCGGCGCCCACCAGCTTCTGGCCGGCGATGGAGAGGGGGCGATCGAGGAGCGTGAGGGTTGGCGGCAGCGATGCCAGCCGCTCGATGGCGCGGCCGCGATCGCGCTCGACCTCGACGTGGGCGGCGACGCTGAGCCTTGGCCAGGCATGGTCATTGCCCTGCAGCGTGAAGCCCGGCGCCGATGCCACGTTTCGCCACCCAGCGAAGCCCTCGGCAGTGGCACGGTCGTCGGCGCGGCGGAGCAGGAGGCGAGCACCGGCGCGATCGAGCCAGGGCGAAGCCCGGCGCAGCTGGAGGTTGACGAGGTAGCGCTCTTGCGGGCGGCCGTTGCTGGCATTGAAGTAGCGGTTGGTCCACAGCGGGAGGGCTGTCTCGTAACCGCCGACCAGCGGCAGCCCGTACGCGCCGCCCCAATTGGCCTGGCGCAGCTGCGGCGCCGTGACCACCCGGCCCGCGTCGGCGCCTGCTTCGGCACGGCTGCCCTGGCGCAGCGGCTCGACCAGCCCCGTCGGCCAATCGACCTTGGCCCGAGGCCACATGCGGTCAGCGGGCTGCACCGCGAGCGCCAAGCGCCAGCCCTCCACGGCTGCGAGGCAGAGTGCCAGAGCGACGACGGCGCGCCGCGCCCGCGGCAGGGCCACGGCAACCGCGATCGCCGCGCCCAGGAGCGCCACCAGAGCCAGGCGCTGGGCCGCGTTCTGCACGACGGTTGCGACGGCGGCCTGGTCGAGCTGATCGGCCAAAGCCGCGAGAAACCAAGGCGGGCGCGCCTCGAGGGCCGCCGCGAGCGCGACGGAAGAAGCCGCCAGCAGGGCAGGGCCGACCCAGGCTCCGCGCAACCACGGCCTAGGCGACGGCGGCGCGCCTGCGGTCGCAGCGTCGCCACCCCGGGCCGCGCTCCGCCGTG
Organism: Myxococcales bacterium; assembly: GCA_947491025.1. Lineage (GTDB taxonomy): Bacteria > Myxococcota_A > UBA9042 > UBA9042 > UBA9042 > SXNM01. The sequence continues at coordinate 192,188 of CANLIC010000001.1, read as the reverse complement.
GCGGCGCCGTTACCGGCTCACCTTCCAGAAGCCCTGCCACGACTTCGGCCAGTGCCACCCCGAGCAACAGCGTCACCGCCACCCACCAGCGCGACGGCACACGGAAAGCGCCGAGAGGCGGTAGCAAGTCGATGAGGCCCGGCAACACCGGCAGGTTGCTCCCCGGAACCAGGGTCGCCAGCGCTACGGCCGCCAGGAGCCAGCCGGCCACCCAGGGGCGACGCCAGCCCAGAAGCGCGAGCCCGACCAACGCAGGCGAGAGCGCGCCAACCGACTCATGCCAAGAGAATCCTGCCTGTCGGGCCTCAGGCACGCCGAAGGCGAAGGGATCGAGCAGGGTCAGCAGCGCCGCCACCGGTGGAGAGAAGGCCAGCCCGAGCGCCTGCTCACCGTCGAGCGCGCGGTTGAGGTCGTCGACCAGCGCCGCGGTCGGCAAGAGCTGTGCCGCCGACAGCGCCCCAGCGCCTACAGCGATGGCGACACCACAGCCGAGGGCTCGTGCAAGCCATCGCGCCCGCCCTCCCATCGCAGCGCCATCCTCGTCCGTCCCGGCGGGCCGATCGCGCAGCCAGAGGCCCAGGCAGCCGAGCCACAGCCCAACGCCACCGAAGAGCACCAGCTGCGGGTGTCCCGCCAGCAGCGCCATCGCCCAGGCTACGATGGCCCAAGGCAGCCACGGCCGGTGCCCAAACTCCACCGCGCGCAGGCTCAGCGCCCAGCACCAAGGCAGCCAGGCCCACACGGCGAGAAAGCTGACGTGGCCGGCGTAGATGTGGCCCCATGTTACGCCGCTGCCAGCCAGCAGCGCCGCGACAGCGAGGCCCGGCGCGCTGGGCGCGAGCAGGCGACCGGGCCGCAGTGCATTTCCCAGCGCGAGACCACCGAGCAGCAGCCAGGTGCCGTGCAAGGCCCGCTCAAGGTCGAGCGCGAGACCGGCGTCGAGTCCAAAAATGGCGCCTAGCGCGTGCGTCGGCCACGAAGGCGGGTAGAGCAAGCCGAGCTGCCAGGCGCCCAGCAGGGGCACGCCCGTCAGCATCCAAGGGTTCCACAGAGGCCATTCGCCCCGCTCCAGCATTGCGACCACAAGCCGCCGCATGGGCAGCTGGTAGCTGTACAAGTCGGTGCCATTGCCGACGTAGACGCCTTCACGCAGCAATGGGAGCGCAAAGGGCCAGGCGAGCGCGAACAGCCCGAGCCATCCCAGCCACGTCCGTGTCCGCGGGCTCAGCGGTGGACCTCGAGCGGCGACAGAGCCGCCGTCGTAGCCAGTTCCGCCGCCAGCTGGCCGAGCTCGCCGAGGTCCGCCGGCTCGACCTCGCGCCGCGAAACGGCGATGAGCGGAAGGTCGCGGGCCCTGCGCTGCCTCAGGGCCGCCAAAAGCGTGCGGTCGCGGTCGGCGATTCGCGCCATGGCGAGCGCGGCCCGTGCCAACCGTTCGGCGCGACGGTCGACGTCGACAGCGGGCGCAACGCCGGCGTCTCCAGCCGTCGCGTGCGACGCAGCGCCCTCGACGGCCTGCGCCGGCGTCTGAGCCTGCAGCGCGGTCCCGATGTGGTCGGCCAGCGCCTCTGCCTCGCCCAGCACGCCGACATGCGCAGTCGCGACGCGGTTGACCAGCCACGCCTCGACGGCGAGCCCGTCCTGGCGGAGGCGATCGAGCAAGTACTGCGCCTCGTCGCGCGACGCGTCGTCCGTGCCCGAGACGACCAGGAAGGCCGTGCCCTCGCTGCGCAAGAGCGCAAGCACCTCGCGGCCGCGCGCCACCCACGAGTCAAAGCCGCCGGAGAGGGCTCCAAAAAAGCCGAGCAGGTCGTGGAAGGAGTCGGCGCTGGTAAAGCGCCCCACGCCGCGCATCACGAGCGAGCCGCGTGCGAACATGCCAGAGGTCGTGCCCTGGCCGGCGAAGGGTCGCAGCAGCGCTCGAAACGCCCGGTTCTCGAAGAGGTCGATCAGGCGCTGCGGGGCTTCCAGAAAGTCGAGCGCATGTGCCGATGGCGGCGTGTCGAGCACGATGAGGTCGTGATCGCCGCTGGCCACGACCTCTGCCAGGCGCTCGATCGCCATGTACTCCTGCGAGCCGGCGAGGGCGGTCGAGGCGGTGCGGTAGAAGGGATTGTCCATGATCGCGCGCGCCGCCGCGGCATTGTTGACGTGGCGCGTCACGACGCGGTCGAAGGTCGACTGGATGTCGAGCATCGCCACTTCGACGCCGACCTGGGCATCGATTCCGGCCGCGCGCAGGGCCTCGCAGGGGATGACCTGGGTGTGTTGGTCGAAGGCCTGAAGTCCGAGTGCGTTGGCCAGCCGCCGCGCCGGATCGACCGTCAAGACCAGTGCCCGCTTGCCCGCAGTCGACGCGGCCAGACCGAGCGCGGCCGAAAGCGTCGTCTTGCCGACCCCGCCGGCGCCGACCACCACCAGCACCCTGCGCGTCCGCATCGCCGCAGCAATGGGGGTAGGGACCGACGCGGCCTGCGGTCCGCTGTCGGCAGCGGCACCCAAGGGAGCGCGCCCCGTCCCTGCCTCGCCAGCTGCGGCCGGCTGCGGCTCCTTCGCTAGTCGAACGCCCATGCCATGCCTGTCAGGAACGCGAGGCCGACGCCAGAGAAGTCGGTGCTCAGTCGGACGCCCAAGGTCAGCGACAGGTGCGGACGCGAGGCGTCTTGGATGAGGATTCGCATTCCGCCCTCGAGATGGAAGCTCAACAAGTCGAACAACTCGTTGTTGGCCCACATCATGCCGAACCCGAACTCGCCGTAGCCGCGCAGTCGGTCCCAGGCGTTGTCGCTGGTCTCGGCGCCGAGCAGCGCCGTGACGCCGATGAGCGGACGGGGCGCCGAGGTGGCCCCAAGGATGACCTCTGTTCCGAGCGTCAGAAAGCGGGTGTGCCGCCGCGCCACGCCCCGCACTCCGAGGCCCAGCGGGCGCCCGTCGATGGGTAGCGAACCCGCGAAAAGGCCGAGCTCGCGGCCCAGAACGTCGTTGCGATCGTAGTCGAGGCCCTCGGCGCGTGGTGAAAGGCAAAGCGCAAAGGCCAGGGCGCAAAGGCCGACCATGAAGCGGTTGCGGCTGCGGCCCACGCACGCCTGGCCAGCGTCGATCGCGGCAGCGGCGCTTGCAGGCGGGGTGTCGCGCGTTGGCGACGACGCACCCGCTGCGGGCGAGGGGTCCAAGCAGCGGCGGTGGGCATTGGGCATCGCCCGGCTGGTACCGCTTTTCGCGGTGTACGGCAAGCGCTCAGGCGTTGAGCCCACGCCAGCGCGGGCAAGGGTCCTCATCGCCGACTGGCACCAAGGCGACGCCTGCGACGGGGAGCCGGGGCTGTGGGGGAAGGGGAGGCGGCGGCAGGCCAGACACGCTGCGGGTGGAAGGAGGGGAGGGGAGCCAGAGCGCGCCCGGCCTGCCGCCGACTTGGGGGACCATCCGTGGCACCGTGCCGCGGACTCCCACCTACAACGCAGCGCCCCTGCCCCCTATTCCGGAGCCTTGCGCGTCGGTCCAGCGCCGCCCCAACGGCTCCCCGTCGGCGCCAGCTTGGGGGCGCGTCAGCCATCCGCGCGCAGACAAGTCGGCCGCCCCAGCCATGCGCCGCGGTTGGCAAGGCGCACCTGCGGGGAGCGGCAAGCGTCCACCAACGCGTCGCGCCGTCGGCGGCTGGCCACGCAGCGCCGCAGCCGGCAAGCTGTTGCCCGAGCGGTCCCATCGGACACGCGACCTGGGGTGGCCTGGATGCCCAGCGAAGCCGCGACAATCCCCCGACGGATGTGGGCGGGCGCCTTTGCTTCGCGTCACCTCGCCCCTCAGTCCGCCTCGCTCCCCATGCCGCTCCCGCTTTCGCTCCCGCTCCCGCTCGCGCTCGCGCTCGTCCTCGGGCTCTGGGCCGGCTCTGCCTGTGGTGAGCCGGCGAGCCTCCAAAGCGATGGGTTCGGCGATGGTGCCGGCGCTGACGGCCACGATGCCACGATCGACCCCGACGCTGGGGATGGCGTCGACTCCGGCGATACGCCCAGCACGGTCGAGGTGCGTGACCTCGGGACCTTCTCCACCGGTCAGGACGGCAAGAGCGGAAAGATCGAGTTTGACTTGCCTGCCGGCGTCACCGCGCTGACGCTGACCCTGCAAGGACCCGCGGACGTCGAGCTCCAGATCGCCGGGCTTGAGCGCAGCAGCGCTGTCGCCCTGGTGCCGCCGGCGTGGATCGGAGTGAGCGCCGATCCCGGCGTCTGCCTTGGCCCCTGCGCCAACCGGATCTTGGCTCAGCCCGAGCGCGCGGCGTTTCTGTTTCCCAACACCCCCCTTGTCGCGCTGGAGCCTGGCCTGCAGCGGTTGCGCCTGTTCGCGTTTCGCCGCGAGGGTGGCGAAGTCACTCCCGTCGTCGCCAAGGTCGCCGTGCGCCTTCACTTGGTCTTCGGTCCGCTGCGCGAGAGCAACGCGTTGCCCATCAACCTCATCTACACCGGCGCCCACGGCCTGACGAAGGACAGCGCCGCCGCCGACGCGGACTTCCAGAAGGCACTGGCTGAGGCGCAGGTGCGCCTCCAGGTCGCTGGCATCACCCTTGAACCGGTGCGTCACTTCGAAGTCGCCGGCAAGCTCGGCTTCATCCTCAAGCGCGAGGGCAGCGACGGGGATCTGGCCGCGCTCTTTCGCGCCGGCGAGGGGCTGCCGCCCGGCGTCAACGTCTTCTTCGTCGATTCGATCTACGCAGCCAGCGGCGGCGGCGGTCCGCCAGGGCTCGACCTGATGCTCGGCATCGCCGGCGGCATCCCAGGGGAGCCAGACGCCGTGGGGACCTCGCGCGCTGGTATCGCCGTCGCTGCCGAGCGGGACGACCCTGTCCGCCTCGGTCGCGCCATCGCTCACGAAATCGGCCACTACCTCGGGCTCTTTCACACCACCGAAGCGCCGGACGCCGACGGCGATGCCATCGCGGATCCGCTGCCAGATACCCCGGCGCCGGCTGGTGACAACCTGATGCACTGGAGCGTTGGCGCGCAGTCGACATCGCTGAGCCACGAGCAAGCTCAGGTGCTGAGGCGCAGCCCGATGCTCCGCCAGAGGAAGCGCCCATGAAGCCAGGTTCCACGCCGCGCCCCGGGCACCGCGCCTGGCTCGCACTCACCCTGCTCCTCGGGCTGTGCGCGTCCGCTGTGGAGCCCGCCTGGGCGGCCGAGGTCCCGCGCGCCTTGCGGGCCTGGCTCCACGCCACCGATACCTCGCCGACCGCCGATCAGCTCCGTCGGACCAGCCCCGATGTCGAGGCCGCGCTGGCGGCGGTGGCGGCCGACTCCACCGAGCATCGATTCGCCAGGCTGCGCGCCGTCGCGCTGCTTTCCCGCCTCGGCACGGGCAGCGCCGACGAGCGGCTACGCGCGATCGCCAAGTCCGCCGACGCGCGTCTGCGGGCCACGGCGCTGATGGCCCTGGGCGCTGGCCTTGGCCGCCGGCTACCCAAGGCGGCGCTGCCTGCGCTGTCCGTCGGACTGCGTCACGCGGACCGCGAGACGCGCCTGGCCGCAGCGCGCGCTCTTGGCCTCGTGGCCGACCCTGCCGCTGCCGGGAAACTGGCCCAGCGAGCCCTAGCGACCGAGCGCGACGAGGCGATTCGGCAGGCCCTGACGACCCTGGTGTTGCGGGCGCGTCCGGCTGGGGCTCAGCCCAAGCCAAGCGCCGCAACTGGCAAGCCTCAGAATCGCAAGTGAAGTGCCGCGCCGTGGGTCGTGCCATCCGTCCACGGCATGAGCTGGATGGCCTGCCCTGCGCCCTGGTCGCGTAGCGGCGGCGCTGCAAACCAGGCCACGACCGTGCCGACAGCGAACACCCCGCCGGCGATGGCGAATCCGTACGTCAGGCGATCGTTGCCGACGATTCCGTCGCGCAATCGCTCGCCCTCTGCGATCAGGGCAGGGCAGTCGTCGTCCTTGGTCGCGGTCGCCGGGCAGTCGAAGCGCTTGCGGCCCGTGGCTGTGGCGTGGCCCGCCGAGTCGAAGAGCGTGCCGAAGTCGCTGCGCAGCGTAGCGCCTCGCACGGCCAGGACCGCCGTCGTCGCCAGCGACGCCGCGCTCAAGCCCGCGCCGACCCAGGTCCAGGTGTGATCGCGTCGGAGCTTGGACCACTCGACAGGCTCGATCAGCACGACCTCCAGCCGCGTCTCTCGGCCCGAGGTGATGACGACCTGCCGCTCAAAGGGCACCCGGTCTGGCGCGCGCACCGAAACCTTGTAGCTGCCGGCCGGCAGGCTGATGCCGCTGCGGTGGTCGACGCCCGCCACTTTGCCATCCACGCGGACCTCTGCCGTCGAAGGCAGATTGCCGAGCAGCAGTGTCCCAGGCCGGGCCGCCAGCTCCTTGTCGATGGCAGCGATGCGCTCGAGGGTGGCAGCGCGGTCCGCGTCCTCCGGCGGCGCTTCGACCAGGAATAGCTTGTAGTACTGGTGGGCGCGCTCCAAATCCCCTGCGCGATCCAAGGTCTTGGCCAATGCGAGGATGATCAACGCCTCGTGCGAGTAGATCGACTGCGCCTGACGAAAGAACTCCAGCGCAGCGCCGTAGTCGCCGGCCTTGTACGCCGTCCGGCCTTTCTTGAAGACGTCCAGAGCCTTGGCCCGCTGATCGGCCTGCTCCGGTGTCAGTGCGGTCTGTGTGGCGAGCGCTGGCTGGGCCAACAAAAGCGCGACCAGGAGCCATGCCAGCGTGCGGCGCATCTTCACCTCGGGGCGGGCCCGCTCAGTCCAGTCGGAAATCATCGCGTTTCACCGGCTTGCCAGCCAGCGGCGGCGCGCCGGCGTTCGGCGCGCCGCCTTGCACCTGACCGCCCGCGGCCTTGGCGGCGGCGGCCTTGGCGTCGGCAGCGGCTTTGGCGTCAACGGCGCTTTTGGCGTCGGCAGCCGCCTTGGCGTCCGCAACGGCCTTGGCGTCGGCAGCGGCTTTGGCGTCCGCAGCCGCCTTGGCCTCCGCGGCGGCCTTGGTTTCGGCGGCGAGCCTGGTCTCAGCCACACGCGCGCGCGCTTCCGCCGCCGCCTGCGCCTGACGCGCTGCCAACGTCTCTGCTCCGAGCTGACCAGCCGCCGGCGCTGTCGGGTTGCCGGCTGGTGCGGCTGGCGGGGTCGGTGCGCTCGCCGCCGGGTCAGCCACCATGCTCGGCGGCGCGCCTGGAGCGGGGGTCGGCGCCGCGACCGGCCCCGCCGCGGCCGGAGCCGGGCCGAGGGTTCCGGGTCCCGCCTGCGCTGCGGCCCCGTCGTCCGGGCCGGTAGGCGTGAGCGCCACGATGAGCGAGACGATCGCCGCCATGAGCACCGCCGCCGCCGCGCCCAGCCAGAGCGGGGAGCGTCCTGGTGCCGCCGGCGAATCCGAGACGCTCGAACGGCGCCGCGGCGCAACGCTGGCGACAGCGCCCGTCTCTCCGCTGTCCGGCGCAGCGTCAGCCAGGCCGGCCACCGACGCGGTGCGCGCCAGCGCGTCGTTGTCGATGGCAGCGCCTTCAGCGATGCCCCGCCGAAGGGCGCCTTCGGGCGCGGCCAGCGCCTTCTCCAGCTCATTGGCCAGCGCGGCGGTCGACTGTGGACGCAGGCGCGGCTCTTTCTCCAAGCAGCGCAAGACAAGGCGTTCGAGCGCCGCCGGGATCACCAGCCCCGGCACCCGCTTGGACGGAGGCACCGGTGGGTCGTTGATGTGGCGGACCAGCACGTTCATGGGCTGATCGCCCTCGAAGGGCACCGTGCCGCAGAGCCCCTCGTACATCAGCACGCCGAGGGCGTAGATGTCCGAGCGCGCGTCCAGCGGTTTGCCGAGCGCCTGCTCCGGCGACATGTAGGCCGGCGTGCCCATGATCATGCCCATCTCTGTGAGCTTCTCGTCGCCCTCACCCGACTCCGCGACCTTGGCCGCGATGCCAAAGTCGAGCACCTTGACGAAGTCCGGCTTGCCCGCCATCGGCAGCAACATGATATTCTCGGGCTTCAGGTCGCGATGGATGATGCCGTGCTCATGCGCTTCAGTCAGCGAATGGCAGATCTGGCACATGATGTGGATGACGCGTGCTGCCGGGAGGCGCTCCTCGCTGTCGAGCAAGGCCGCAAGGGTCTGGCCTTCCAGAAACTCCATCGCCAGGTACAGCGCGTGGTCCGTGTGGCTGCCAAAGTCGAACAACCGAATGGTGTTGGCGTGGCGAAGCTTGCTGGCCGCCTTGGCCTCGCGAGCGAAGCGCTTGACGTGCTCCTCGCTCTGGATGTGCTCGCTCTTCAGCACCTTGACCGCGACGACCTGATCCATCGCCAGCTGCACGCCGCGGTAGACCGCGCCAAAGCCGCCGATGCCGATCACCGCGTCGAGGCGGTAGCGGTCGGCGATGACCGTGCCCGGAGCGTAGGTGGCGGCCGCATTGCTGATGGGAATCGTGGTCGCGCCGTCGTCCGGACAGACGGTCGCGTCGGTGTGACTGGCGCAGCGGGGACAGATCCGCATCGGGGCTCCGGCACAGGCACAGCCTCGTGGCCGGCCAGGCCCGCACGATAGCACGCCGACCCTGGTCGCTCAAACAAACTGCCACCTTTGCGACGCGGCAAGGCGCGTCCGACGACCTGGTCTGCACGGCGATGCTGGGCTCCCCGACCTGGCCGTTGACAGTCGGCGACCCCAGGCTACCGTTGCAGTGGGGTGGTGCCGGCCGACGCCCAAGCGCCGTTGCCCGTCAAGACGAGGGATGCATGCCAAGCTACGACTACCGCTGCCCGGACTGTGGCGGCACCTTCGAGGTCTTCCAGCGCATCACGGCGGCGGCTGAGGCGACCTGCCCGGCCTGTGGCAGCCAGGGACCGCGCCGGCTGATCTCGGGCGGGACCTTTCACCTCAAGGGTGGCGGCTGGTACGCGACCGACTACAAGGACTCAGGCCGCGGCCCGAGCGCCCCGGCCGCTCCAGCTGCTCCCAGCAGCGGCGAGTCAGCGGCGAGCGACGGCGGATGCGGTGCCCCGGCCTGTGGGACCGGCGTCTGCGCCGGCGCTGCTCCCGCCGCCGACGCCTAAACGCCTGCAGCGGCGCCGCGACCGGGCCGGCGGCTCGCGAACGCGACGCTTCAGCGCCGGACGGTGGGGTTGGGGAGCTGGCCCCGCGGGATCGACACCTGCACCTTGTCGAGATCGTCGAGTGACATGTCCCACTCCGACAGGGCCGCCTTGACCGTCAACAGCGCGTCGCGCTTGCGTTCATCTGGCGGTGCAGGGCTGGCCGCCGCTGCGCCCGCATCCGGCGCGGCCGGGGACGCGCTGTTGAGCAACCCTGCCAACTTCGTTGTCGCCATACGCAGCTGACGCACGCCAGCGACGGCAATTTGCTGCTGGAAACGCAGGGCCAGCGGGCTACACGCCGCCAAGAGGCGCTCGAAGACGTCGCGGTTGAGCTCCAAGGCGATGGTCTCGGCCGTCGCGCGCACTGTCGCTGAGCGCGGAGAACGGTCGACCAACGCCATCTGGCCGACGATCGAGCCTGCCCGCAGCGTTGCCAGCGACTTGTCCTTTCCGTCCACAGACTTGGCGACGTCGACCTGACCGCTCGCGATCAAATAACACGACTGCCCGTGTTGCGCCTCGCGGCAGAGCGCGTCGCCGACGTGGTACAGCCGGGCCGGCGCGACGCTGGCCAACAGCTTGAGCTCGGCGTTGGAGTAGTCGCGCAAGGCGTCCAGTGCGCGCAGGTTGATGGTCGGCATCGGAGCGCCCTCGGCTGTGCCCGTTGGGGTCAGCGCTTGATCTTGTCCCACATGCGGCCAAAGAACGTTCCGGTGTGCTGCGACTCGGGCAACGGCGCCTGCAGCGTGACCTTCATCTGAGCGCGATGCATCTGGCTGTTGGGATCCAGCTCGCTGTCGATGCGCTTGTTCACGTTGCGCAAGCGGCGGGTGACGTCGCTGATGATGGCGCCCACGATGGCCGCCGAGGCCGTTGGCGCCGTCCGCCGCAGGCCGAGCAGGTCGGCGCGCGACATCTGCAGCAGGTCGCAGTCCGTCGCCGCGATGACCGAAGCCGAGCGCGGCGCGGGATCGATCACGGCCATCTCGCCGACGACCTCGCCGGCCTCGACCTTGCCGACCGTCGCGCTCTTGCCGTGGATGTCGGTGACTTCGACGCGCAAGATGCCGTCGACGACGACCAGCATGGTATCGCCCGTCTCGCCCTGCGCGAAGACGCGGTGGCCGGAACTGACCTGCTGTCGACGCATCGAGCGCAGCACGACGCCACGGTCGTCCGGCGTCAAGCCACGAAAGAGCTTGATCGTGCCAAGGAGCTGCTCTGCACCTACCGTCGCGTTTTCTGGCTGCATGCCAACCCCCGGCACAGATGGCGCGGTCGATGGAGCCAAGCGTCTCGCTCAGCGCGCTGCATGGCGGAGCCTAACACAGCCAAGAGTGCGCGCCAGATCCTCGCGCTGGGCACAAGGCGCCAGCCGGCCGCGACGCCGCGGAAGGGTGCCAACCGTTCCTCGGCGACGCGGCTTGCACCCGGCCGCGGGCGGCGCGACCCTGTAGGCCGTGAACACTGCCCTGCCGCCCTCTGTGTTCGAATCGTCGCGCCTCGCTGGCCTGGTCGCCCTACTCATCGGCTGGGCCGCGCTGGCGGGATGCGGCCAAGAGACGCGCTGCGCCGACGGCGCCTGCCCCTACGGGATGCGCTGCGAAACCGCCTCTGGCCTCTGCGTCGACGTCGCCAGCGACACCGCGGGCTCGGCGCCGGTCTTCGCGGGCCGCTGGAGCTTGCTTGCCCTGGACGGCGCCCGCATCGCCAGCGTCGGCTACGACGTCAAGCGCCGCAGCTTGGTGTGGGCCGAGCGCGACGGCAACAAGGTCCACCAGACGCTGCTCGCGGGCCTCGGCGCCGGTGACGACGGTCCCGCTGGCGAGGCTTCAAGCGCCGTGGTGGACAGCGCAGGCCGGGCGCACGTGGTCTGGCTGCGGCGCAGCGACAGCAGCGCCTGGTACGGCCGCGTCGACGGCGAGAACTTCGAGCGCTCCCCGCTCGTCTTGCCCGGAGATCTTCGACCCGGCGAGCGCTTCGCCCTCGCGATTCACGCCGGCGAACCCGTGCTCGCTTTCGTCGCCGCGGGCGGCGGTGGGGTGCGCCTCGGCCGCCGCGCGGCGGCGGGCACGTGGTCCGTCGAGACGGTGCCGCCGCCTCCTGCCAGCCCAGCAGGTCCACCCAGCATCGAAGGCGACCTCGCCATCGCCGCCGACACCGGCTCTGTGGCGGTTGCCTGGTACGATCCCGTCGGCGGCGATCTCATCGTCGCCACGCGCAGCGCCAGCTGGCAGGTGTCGCGCATCGCTGGCCGACATGGCGCGACCGGCGCCGACGACGGCGACGCGGGCTCCCCATGCCAGTTGGCGCGTGACACCCTCGGTGGCCTCGTCGTGGCGTGGCGGGATCGTAGCCGCAACCACGTCGAGTGGGCGCGATCGGCAGGCGGCAACATCACCCGGGCGATCGTCACCGACGGCGCCTACGTCGATCCAGCGCTCGGCGTCACCCGCCGCGACACCGTCGGCACCGCCCTCGACGCGGTCATGTTGGCCAACGGTCGCCTGGCCATCGCGTGGCAGAACGCCAGCCGCAGCCGCATCGAACTGGCGGTGCAAGGCGCCGGCGGCGGACTGCAGCGACAGGAACTGCCAAATAGCGGCCGGATCCAGCTTCGGCCTCGCCTCCTGGCCCGTGTCGACGGCGGTTTTTGGCTCGGCTGGCTCGAACTGGAGCCAGCGCTGGGCGGTGGACGCCTCGTGCTGTGGAACGGCGCGGGCCAAGCGGGCGGGCCATGACCGCCGCAATGCGCCCGTTGCGCCCATCGCCCATCCCTGCACGCTTCGTGAGGCTGGCGGCCTTGGCGATGGTCGCGACCCTCGCCCCATCTTGCGCCGAGTACGAGCCTCTGGCTGCGCCGCTTCCGCCCGCGATGCTGCAAGAGCGCGCTGTCCACGTCGTCCTCGATTATGCCGCGCTCCAGCAGTTCGCCAGCGCCGTACGGGTCAAGGCCGGCAAGACGCAGACCATCGCGCTCCCTCCGTGGCAGGGCGGCGCCGACTCCGCCAAGGTCGCGGCAGCCAACCTGACGCTGAAGCTCGGCGAAGGGACCGTTTCATTCGGCGTCGTTCAGCAGCTCGTGCTCAGCTTTCCGCTCTCGATCGCGGCGCAGGCCCTCGTCGTGCAGGTCGAAGGGGCCGCAGCCTGCGCACTGAACTACGCGCCCACGAGCGCCGTGTTCGCCTTCGGCCTTCGTTTTGGCCGCGACGCCCTCGGCGAAGTCGACGTGACCCTGTCGCAACCGCCGGCGCTCTCGATCGCGGCCAACGCCATCGCCCCTGGGCCTTGTCGTGACGCTGTCGGCGCCGTCGCGCTGGAGGGCGCCATCGCCGCCGCGTTGCGCGATCACCTCAGCGCCCGCGCCATCGAGCCCGCGATGCAGCTGTTGCGGGCGATTGCCCCCCCCAGCTTCGAGGCGGACCTGCGGGTGCCGCTCCACGACGCCGCCGGCACCACCGCTGCGATCGCGATCAGCAGCAAGTGGCGCTCGCAGAGTGACGCCCACTCCCTGCTGACGCACAACGGCGCCGTCGCCTCGGCCTCCCTCGACGTTGCCCTCGACGCCGATCGCCACCCCTGCGCAGTCGACGCCGGCTTGCCGAACGCCGCAGAGACGCCCTTGCCGATCTACGCGCCGCAGCGCCCCGAGGCAGCCACCGTGCTGACCCGGGCGTACACCCTGGGCCCAGCCACGATCGAGCGCGTCGCCTGGGCGCTGCACCGCGCTGGCTACTTTTGCCGCAGTGCTGTCGGTGGCGTCGAGGCGCGGTTGCCACCAGGCTGGCCGGCTGTGCTGCCGATCGATGTCGTAGGCCTGGTCGATGTGGCGAAGGTGTCTGCTTCGTTCTGGCCCGGACAGACGCCCTCCGTCAAGGTCGTCTCCGAGGCCGGCGCAGCCACGATCGCCGTCCGCTTTCCCGACGCCATGGTCGAGCTGTCGGCCCCGGTCGATGGGGTCGAGCTCGTCGTCTTGCGCATCCGCGGCACCCTGACGGTCAAATTTGGCCTGCTGCCCGCGATCAACGGCCTCGCGATGAAGGTCCAGACCGTCGAATCCGAAGGCACCGTCGCAGAGACGCTGCTCGGACCCTTGCCAGGCATCGACGCCGCGGCGAGCGCCGCGGTGCTCGCGGCGGCCATCGGCGGAATCTTTGACGGTGCTCTGGCATTGCCATCGATCGCAGAGGCGGGCGCCTCCGTCGCCGGCGCGAGGGCTGTCGGCGGTTCGCTCTGGCTGTGGCTCGCCGGCGGCGGGCTCTAGCGGGTCCTCGCCAGGGCGCCGACAGGCGGATCGCCCTTGCACGACCGCTGCCTTCCCGGTAGGACCATGGCCCTGCCGGTCCGCGGCGCGCCGCAAAGTTGGCCCGCAGACCCTTTGGAGGACGAATGAAACTTGCACAGCTCCGGCGCAGCGGCCGAGCCCACCCGCCCGCCGACGCCTTGGCCTCAGTCGACTTCGGCACGGCCCGAGGCACCGGTGCAGCCCGACAGCACAAGGCGATGCTCCCCACCGCCCGCCGTGTCGCCCGCGCATCCGCGCTGACGGCCATCGCCGCCGCCTTGACCTTGATGGCGCCCGCGCTCTCTGCCGCTGCCGCCCGCCCTGCTCGTCAGATGCGGACCGTGCTCGAGTTCGATAGCCGGCTCAAGGACGAGACCGACAAGCCCGTGTCGGGGATCTTTCGCATGTCCTTCACGCTGCTCAAGGGCGGCAAGCGCCGCGTCTGGTCCGAGTCGCACTGGGTCGCAGTCGACTACGGGACCTACGCGCTGCAGCTCGGCCGCAAGTCCCCGCTCCCGAAAGAGCTCGACCCGCGTGAAATGGTCATTCAGGTCGCCATCGACGGCGCCGGAACCATCCTGCGTGAGCCGCTCTCGGGCGAGCAGGCGCTGACCCAGGTCGAGGTCGGCGGCCCCTCGGGCAAGCGCATCGTTCCCTACGCCGAGAAGTCCGGCTTCGCCTACGAAGCCGAGCACGCCGGTGTCGCCGACCGCATCGGTCCCTATACCGGCCCACTCTTGGCCGAGACCATCGACAAGCTCGACAAGCGCCGCAGCAAGGTCAAGGTCAGTCGCAACCGCATCAACCTGACCTCAGCTGGCGGCGTTGGCGGCATTCCGTTCGAGCAGGTCTGCCCACCCGGCACGGTCGCCGTCGGCATGCGCGGCGGCTCGGGCCTCTACATCGACAACGTGCAGGTCATCTGCGCCCCGCTGGAGTGACGGAAACGACGTGATCGCGCGCCCTCACGCCCGCTCCGCCGGTACATCGCCCGTCTCGGCGCTGCGCGCGCCGGCGCGGCTTGTGGCGCTCGCCCTCGGCAGCGCGCTCGCTTGCAGCGGGTGTGCCAGCGGCAGCGACATCAGCGGCGTCTGGCGCAGTCAGACGCTCGCCGCCGGACCCCTCTGCGGGGCGCTCGGCGCCGAGGTGACCCTGGAGCTGACGCTCGGGCATTTCGGTCCGGATGTGTCGGGCATGATTCGATTTTACCGTGATTTGGAGTTCGAAGAACCCCTCGACCCGACCGCGCCGCACTTCGCCTGCGGCTGCCTGTTGCTGCACAAGGGGCGTTGGAGCGAAGGCAGCCAGCGCCTCGCATTCGAGAGTCAGGGCTGCCTTCCCAGCAGCAGCGACACGGCCGCCGCGCTGAGCGCAGCGTCCCTGACGGTCTCTGGCGACGAGCTGGCGGGCACCTGGCAGCGCACCGATGGCACGATCAAGCAAGCGGTGCGCGTGCGGCGCGTTGCCGGCCTCGAGGACGCACAGCTGAGCTGCAACCGCTTCGCCGATCCGGCGCTGGGCAACGTCGCCAATGGACTCTAGGCCCGCCGCGACGGCGGCTGCAGGGTGCGCGCTGCGGCCCTCGGACGCCTTTCGCTTCCGCGCCGCTGCATGCGCCCTGGTCTTGGTTGGAAGTCGTGTGTTGTTGCCGGCGTCTGGGCAGATTGCCCTCATTTCGGGCTGCCTTCTTGCCGGCACGCTGGCCCTTCCAGCGCCGGCGCTGGCCTCGGCCGATGTGGCAGCCCCGGTCGCAACGCCTGCGACAGCGCCCCAGCGCAGCGTCGACGCCCCACGCCGCAGGGTGGCCTTGCTGCCGCTGCGGGCCGCGGTCGGCCGCTCCGGCGACCTCTTCGCACCGGAGCGTCCCGTTCCCTACACGGCGCAGATCGGTGAGCTAGAAGCGAGGATTCTCGCCTTGCTTCAGGCCCAACCAGACCTCGAACTGGTGGCGCCAGAGGCGATTCGCCTGCGCCTGCTGGCCGACCACTCCGCGCGCACCGCCGCGGGCATCGCCGCCGAGCGCTACCGTTTGGGGCTCGAATACTACCATGGCCTGGCGCCGGTCCGCGCCGCCGAGAGCCTGCGCGCCGCGTCCCGCATCTACCGCGAGACCCTGCAAGATCTTGTGGCGATCAAGCCCTACGCCGACACGCTCTTCATGCTCGGCGTCTCGATCTTTGACGGCGGCGACGCAGTTGGCGCCCACGTCGTCCTGAAGGACGCCTTCGCCCAAGCTCCCACGCGCCGCTTTCGACCGCGCTTCTTCTCGCCGCAGGTCGAGGCGGCGCTGTCCGCGGCGCTCGTCGACTACCTCAGCTCGGCCAACTTCTCGAGGCCATTCGGAGATGTCGCGCGCCTCTCCGCCATTGCGGCACGCCTGGACGCCGATGCCCTGCTCAGCGTGGTCCTGGTCGACGCCGGCGACGCCCCGCCGGAGCTGTGGTTGACTGCCTTTCGCGCCCGCAGCGGACAGGTCGAGGCGGAGCTGCGCCTACCGCTCGCTGCGCTGGATAGCGGGCTTGAGCCCTTCGTGTCGCGATGGCTGTCGTGCCTGCCGCCGCGCGCGCCGGCTGCTGCGCTGCGACCGCCGGCAGCCCTTTCGCTGCGCATCGACACGTCTGCCTCCTACGCGCTCTACATGAAACAGCCGACCCGCCGCGCCTTTCATAGCCTTGGATTCGTCACCGGTGCCAGCGGTGCGCTTCGTCCGGGCTTTGAGTGGCACGCGCGCATTACGATGGACACCAGCCTCTCTGACCCGTACCGAGACCTGCTGCGCGCCTTCAACAGCGTGCGCATCGTTGCCGGCGTCGGCTTCGCCCTGGATCGCGGCGTCTGGCACTTGGCGCTTCATCCCGGCGTCGACATGCGCCTGCTTGGCAGCTTTGTCGCCACCACCGACCCCGACTGCAAGCTCTTTGGTCCTGCCCACCGCCTCTGCGATCGCTCGACCATCGCCGATCTCGATTCCGACGTGCTGGTCGGACCCCACGTCTCCGCCAGCGCCAGCCTCGAGCTTGGGCGCCGCTTTCACCTGCGGCTGGCGACGTCGATCTCGGCCTACATCCTGCCCTTCGACAGCAGCGACGCCTTGAATACGCCATGGTCGGCGGAGTTCGGGCTCGGCTATCGCTTCTAGCGCGACAGGGACCGCCGCCGGGGCGAATGGCGTCTCCGTCGCGACGCGGCACACCAGAGGAGCCTCGCCATGGCGACCCCCACTGTCTCTCCCCTGCGCTGGCATGGCCGCGCCGACCGAGCGCCGCTTGTCCTTGCGGTCATGGACGGCGTCGGCTTCGGCCCGGGCGACGACGGTGACGCCGTGCACCGAGCCCGGACCCCGCATCTGACGCGGCTCTGGGCCGCTGCGCCGACGTGCACCTTGCGCGCCCACGGCTCTGCGGTTGGCCTGCCATCGGAAGACGACATGGGCAACAGCGAGGTCGGCCACAACGCCCTCGGCGCTGGCCGTGTCGTGCGGCAAGGCGCCGGCCTCGTTCAAGACGCCATCGCTGACGGCTCGATCTTCGCCAGCGCCACCTGGGCCGACCTGCTGAAGGCGCCCATCGCCACCCGCGACGATACCCAGCCGGCCACCCTGCACCTCTGCGGCTTGCTCTCCGACGGCAACGTCCATGCCCACATCGACCACGTGCTGGCCCTGCTGGACGCCGCTGCCGCCGCCGGTGCACGCCGTCTGCGCGTCCACGCCCTCGCCGACGGTCGCGACGTGGAAGATCCCTCCTTCGAGCAGTTCCTTGAGCGCCTCGACGCCCACCTCGAGCGTCTGCGCGCCGCCGGCTGCGACGCCCGCATCGCCTCTGGCGGCGGCCGGATGACGGTCACCATGGACCGCTACGGCGCCGATTGGTCCATCGTCGAGCGTGGCTGGCGCGCCCACGTCCTCGGCGCCGCGACGCCGTTCCCCGATTGGCGTGCTGCCCTTGCGGCGCTACGCCAGCTGGAAGGTGGCCAAAGCGATCAGACCTTGCCGGCCTTTACGATCGTCGACGCCGCTGGTCCGGTCGGCGCCGTCTGCGACGGCGACAGCTTCGTCTTCTGGAATTTCCGCGGCGATCGCGCGATCGAGTTCACGCGCGCCATGGAAGAATACGAGTTCACGCCGTTTGACCGCGGCGCGCGCCCGAACGTTCACTACGCGGGCATGATGCAGTACGACGGCGACCTCAAGCTGCCCACCCGCTACTTGGTGGCGCCGCCGAGCATCGAGGCCACCATGGGCGCCTTTCTGGTCGCCACCGGCTTGCGCACCCTGGCGGTCAGCGAGACGCAGAAATTCGGTCATGTCACGTACTTTTGGAACGGAAACCGCAGCGGCACCCTCGACGATCGCTTGGAGCGCTATGTCGAAGTCCCTTCCGACCGGATCGCCTTCGACCGCGCACCGGCGATGAAGGCGGCCCAGATCACAGACATCGCTCTCGAGGCCCTCGCCTCCGCCGAACCACCCGACCTGATCCGACTCAACTGGGCCAACGGCGACATGGTCGGTCATACCGGCAACCTGGAGGCCACCGTCACCGCCGTCGAAGCCGTCGACGCCGAGGTCGGGCGCCTGCGCGCCGCGGTCGAGGCCGTCGGCGGCGTGCTCGTCGTGACCGCCGACCACGGCAACGCAGATGACATGTGGCTACGCGACAAACGCGGCCAGCCATTGCGCCTCCCCGACGGGCGTCTGCAGCCTCGCACAGCGCACACCTTGGCCAAGGTGCCGTTCTCCATCGTCGACGCCCGCGCCGGCGCCCGGCGCTGGCTGCTCGCCGCCGACCGCGCGGAGGCCGGCCTCGGCAACGTCGCCGCGACTGCGCTTGAGCTCATGGGCCTGGAGCCGCCGCCACACATGGACCGCAGCCTGCTGATCTGGGACGCCGCTCAGGATGCGCCGAACGAGGGTTAGGGTTGCCTCTGGCGTCCGTCAGCCGCGACCACCACCGCGTGAGCCACTGGGCCTGGGCGCCACGCCCCCCTCCGCCTCGACGCGCGGTAGCGTCGCGCACCGTTCCGCGCCACACTCTCGGTCCCCGGCGCGCGCCGGGCCGCCACGAGGTGGGCCTGTACTGACGCCGGGCGCAGCCAGGCCGGCGTCTTCGCCACAAGCCCCCATGGACAGGGCGGCACTGGCTGCGCAGGCTCCCGACCGGCGCCCGTCCGACGGCGCGCTGTCAGGCTTCGCCGCGCGAGGGTTGCGCCGCCCCAAAGGACCAGACCGACTATGAAATTCCTCGACCATGCTGCCATTTCGGTGCGAGCCGGCCGCGGCGGCCACGGCAGCCGTCACTTTCGCCGCGAGAAACATGTTCCCCGCGGCGGCCCAGACGGTGGCGACGGCGGCAAGGGCGGCGACGTGGTGCTGCTCGCGAGTGACCGGGCCCGCAGCCTCTACGATTTCCACCTCCACCGGCAGTTCGCAGCGGAAGATGGGGACCAGGGCGGCGAGAGTCGCTCCACTGGGCGATCCGGCGCTGACCTCGAACTCGTGGTTCCACCCGGCACCGCCATCTTCGACGCCACCGGCGACCAACTGATCGGCGACCTCGTCCGCGATGGCGACCGCCTCGTCGTCGTCCGCGGCGGCAACGGCGGCTGGGGCAACTGGCGCTTTCGCTCTGCCACCCGCCAGGCCCCCGACCGCGCCAACAACGGCCTGCCAGGCGAGACTCGCTCGCTTCGACTCGAGCTCAAGCTGCTGGCCGATTGCGCCCTGATCGGAATGCCCAACGCTGGCAAGTCAACGCTGATCCGCGCCGTTTCGGCAAGTCAGGCTGAGGTCGCCGACTATCCCTTCACCACCCTGCAGCCCAACCTCGGCGTGGTGAGGCACCGCGGCCGCACGTTCACCGTCGCCGATGTCCCCGGCCTTATCGAGGGCGCAGCCGAAGGCGCCGGACTCGGTCACCAGTTCCTCCGCCACGCGGAGCGCTGCCACGTGCTGGTGTACGTGCTCGACCCGACGCAGGAGCCACCGCCAGCCGGGCAACTGGCCCTGTTGCGCCACGAGCTCGCCGCCTACTCACCGGAACTGGCCCGCCGACCTTCCCTGCTGCTCCTGCACAAGAGCGATGTCCTCGGCCCCGAACGAGCAGCACAACTCGAAGCGCTCGCCGCCGAGCGCCCCGCCGGCTACCGACTTCCTCTTGCCGCCTCAGGTGCCACCGGCGACGGGGTCAACGATCTGCTCGATGCCATGCTGGGTCTGCTGCCAGCGCTCAACGCGACCGCGGCGCCGACCCACTACGACCCCCTCGCCGACTCCTAGCGGCTCGGTCCAACTCGGGTGGCCCGACGGTGGACCCTTGGTTGCCCTTGAGCCCCCTGCCCACTGCCGCAGTCGTGGTGTCGCCGGATGTTTGACGGTCACTATCCGGGTGCCTATACTCCTGCCCGCCACGCCCGCACTTCGTGCCCAGTGCTCGAAGTTGCAGGCGCGGCAATCAACCGACGGGAGACCGTCGGCACACCGGCGCCATGGTTCAGCTGCCAGCCACGAGGCTGACTGCAGTGCAAGCCATAGCGTCGCGCTTCCCGCCCTGCTACAAGGGCGAGGCGGAGCGCCCGCGGCGAGTCCGTCGGCCCTGGGCAAGAAGCCTTCTCCGCGCTGGCCTGATGACGAGGGAGAGCCAATCCATGCAAACTCCGGCCCGGAAGCCACCCAGCCACGGCAACGCGCACTCTCTGGCGATCGTTGGTGTCTGCGTGGCTCTTGTCTGCGTCGCAGGCGCCATTGGCCCCGCCTTCGCGCAAACGCAGCCCGACGGTGCCGCGCCAGCCGCCCCACCGGCCGAGGCGGCCGCGCCTGCAACGGGCGCTCCCGCAGCGGGTGCCCCAGCCGCAGGCGCCCCTGCCGCGGGCGCCCCCGCCGCCGAGGCAGGCGAGTCCGTCAGCACCGCACGCACCGGCGACGCCCAGTACGAGGCGCGTCTCCGCGAGATCGAAGAGCGCGTCGTGGGCATCAAGGAGCGGATCTTCCAGACCAAGACGCGACTTCTCCTGTTGCGCGAGCAGATCATCGACAACGTCATCGCCGAGTCGCGCGCCATCCTTCGCCACCGCAACGAGATGGGTTCCTTCTTCGAGCTCGAAGAGGCGATGTACTTTCTCGACGGCAAGAAGATCTACTACCAGGACAATCGCGGCGGCATGCTGGAAAAACGTCGTGATTTCGAGATCTACAACGGCTCGATCACCCAGGGCAACCACACCCTCAGCGTCGAGCTGAAGTACCGCGGCTCGTCCAACGTCTTCACCTACCTC
Source organism: Myxococcales bacterium (assembly GCA_947491025.1). Lineage (GTDB taxonomy): Bacteria > Myxococcota_A > UBA9042 > UBA9042 > UBA9042 > SXNM01. The sequence goes on along the minus strand of CANLIC010000001.1, from coordinate 171,567 downwards.
AAGGGCTACGAGTTCAAGCTCAAGTCCTCCTACACCTTCTACGCCGCCAAGGGCCGCGTGACAGAGGTCGCGGTGATCGGATTCGAGCGCGGCGGCGTCGGCACCGACCTCGAAGACAAGCCGTACATTCGCTATGAGGTCAAGCAGCTGCAGAACCGGGCCGCCACCAAGGCTGTCGCGGCGCCGAAGAAGTGAGGGTCATGATCCCTGCGCCCGAGCCAAACGCGCGCGCGTCTTCGGACCGGCGCACCGGACAGGTGCGTGGTGTCGTTGCGTCCAGCGCACGCCGAAGCGGGCCTGTGCCCACGGTGGCCTATGCCCGATCGGTGCCCGTGACCCAGGCCGGTCTGGTCTCCGTCCGCGCCGCGCTCGCACTCGGCGTCATCACAGCGCTCTCTGTCGCTTCCGTCTCGCCGGCGTGGGCCATTGACCACAGCCGTGCCGTCGAGACCGACGCCGACAACACCCAATCGCAGGTGCGGCTGGTCTTGTCGGAGATTCGCAACACCATCGCTCGGGAGCGCCGATACCCCGTCGACCAGCGCTTCGTCGAGGCGATGCTCGCCTACGATCGCGGCAACCTGCCGGTCGCATCTGTGCTGTTCTACGACCTGGTCTGGAACCCCGAGTTTCAACGCTCCACCGACTACTACGAGGCGCTCTATCGCCTCGGAGCTTCGCTCTACAAGCAGCGCAACTACAGGGGCGCCAAGCGCTATCTGGATCAGGTGCTGCGTCGGACGGGCGGACCCCACTTCGAGGACGCGCTGCAGTCGCTGGCCGACATCGCCATTCGTCTGCGGAATTTCAACGAAGTCACGCAGTACGCCAGCCACCTCAACACGGTGCCGCCGGGTCCGCGCCGATCTGAGCTGGTCTACCAGTTCGGCCGGTCCTTCCTCGCCGCATCGCGCATCGACGACGCCCGCAAGTACCTTTCGCAGGTCGGCGTTGGCGAGAAGCCCTGGACGGCCGCGCGCTTCTACCTCGGCGCACTCCATGTGCAGGACGGCAAGCTCGAAGAGGCCCGCCGCGCGTTCGGCGACGTCATCTCGGCTTCAACTTCGCAAGACACCGCCAGCCGGCCGCCGCAGATCGTGACGGACTACGCCCAGATCGCCGTCGCCCGCATCGAGATGCACGAGAAGCGCTTCAAGGAGGCGATCAGCGCCTACCTGCGCATCGATCGCAGCTCACCGCTCTTTGAAGAAGCGCTCTTCGAGCTCTCGGCCTGCTACGTCGCCGCTGAGAATCCCAAGGCCGCCCTCGGCAGCCTCGACCTGCTCCTGCTCACGGTCAGCGACGACAACCTGGCCGTGGAGGCCGCGGTGTTGCGTGGCCGCATCAATTTGATGCTCAAGGAGTACGACGCCGCCGACGGCTCCTACAAAGACGTGGTCGACCGCTTCTCCGCCATCAACGGCGAGATGGCGCGCTTCGCGCAGAGCAGCCAACTGCTCGAGCAGTTCTTTACCTGGCTCCTCCATCGCGGCGGTGAAGACTACGCCGTGGTCCGCCCCGTCTCCGAACGCGTCGCCCGCTTCGTCGAGCGCGATCCTGACATGGGCCGCGTTGTTGCCCTCTTCGACGAGATGGCCACAGAGAAGCGGGACGTGAAGCAGTCCGCACGATTGGCGGAGACGCTGACCGTCGCGCTGCAGTCCAACACCCGCTTGGAGACCTTCCCAGCGCTGCGAGACAAGTGGCTCTCGCTGCTGGAGGCCGAGAACAAGCTAGTGGCCATCGGCCAGAACACGATCGCGCTGCTCTCCCGCCAGGGTCAGTCGGCCCTCAGCCCCGATGACCGCGCCCGGGCCCAGGGCCTCATGGCGCTGAATGCCAAGCTGTACGCTGCTTTCCAGCAGATGCCAGCCACCGCACGCGCCTACAACATGCGGCAGACCCGCATCGACTCGCAGATGAGCGAGATGGCCGCTCAAATCAGCTTGATGCGCGGTCAGTTGACCTCCCAACGCGACGAGCTGCAGTCGATCGAGAAGCTCCTCAACGACCGGCTGTACGGTGCCGACGCGGTCAACCTCAGCAAGGACCGCGAGAACCAGATTCGCGCCGGCCTTGAGGAACAGCGCCACGAAATCCGGCGCATTGGCCGCGAGATCGACAAGCTCTCTGGCGACGTGGAGGTCGACGCCACGCGCCTCGGCAGCAACGACGACATCAACGCCAATGAGTCCCGGTTGCGCGCCGCGCTGCTGGCCAACCAGCGCAGCATTCAGGCGCTCTACGGCTCGGCGATGACCCGCGCCAGCATGACGCCCGACCAGGTGCAGCGCCTCGCCGGCGTCCGCGCCCGCATCGACCAGACGCTCATCGAGATCGCCGGCGGCTTCCGCGAGATCGACGGCCGGGTCCGCGAGAAGACGGCCGAGATGACCAAGGTGCTTGAGCACGAGAAGGGCAACATCGCCGAATACCAGGCCACGGTCGCCGAGTACGAGGAGGAGTCGCGCCGCATCGCCCGCGACATCGGCTTCTACCTGATTCGTAAGGCGCAGGGCCACTTGGCGGACATCGTCCTTGAGGCTGACCTCGGCCTCGTCGACGTCGCCTGGCAGCGCAAGCAAGACAAGCAGGCCAAGGTGCGCGAGCTCCAAGACGAGCGCGCCGCCAAGGTCAAGAGCCTTCAGAACGTCCTCGAGTCGCTCGTCGGCGGCAACGAAGCCGAGGAGGATGAGCCATGAGCGGGCGCAAGCTGCCCCACGCGCCCAGCTCACCCCGTTCGACATCTGTCGCGCGGGGCGCTGCCGCCGTCTGCGCGCTGCTCGCTTTGGCGCTCGGCGCCGACGGCATGATGGCCATCGCCACCGCGCAGACCGCGCCACGTGGACCCTCCGAGCCGCCAACCATGCCGACCGGCCCGCAGCGCGCCGGACCCATGCGCCGTATGCCGGACTACCGCGGCGACGCTGGCACCGCCATCGACGATCCGGCCCGTATGCGCGGCGAGCAGGCAGCCTTTGAGGCGGCCTACAAGGCTTACAAAGAGGCCGCTGCCGAGTTCAGAGACGAGGTACGCGAGTTCATTCAAGACGAGATTGTGCAGCGGCAGAAGAAGGTCGCCGGCCTCTACCAGACGCAGATCGACAAGATCGACGACGAGCAGACCAAGCTGCGCAAGGAAGCCATCGAGCGCCTTGAGGCGTTCATCTTCCGCCACCGGGAGCACGACAAGTACACGCCTGACGCGCTGTTTCGCCTCGCCGAGCTCTACTTCGAGGACAGCAACGACGAGTTCAACAAGTCGTTCGACAACTACGACAAGAACCTCGACCTCTACAACCGCGGCAAGCTGCTCGATCCCCCGACCGAGAAGGAGAAGGAATTCTCCCGCAGCGTCGCCGTCTACAAGTACCTGCACTGGGTGCCGCAGGGCACGCGGATGGAGCCGCTCTCGGGCCGCCTCGCTGGCGTGGTGTTGCCGAAGCGCTGGCCGGACTACCGCAACGCCGACGCAGCGCTCTACCTGCAGGGCTACTGCGAGGCCGAGATGGGCCTCACCGACAAGGCGATCGCCACCCTCTCCAGCCTCCAGAAGCACTACCCGAAGTCCACGTACATCGCGGAAGCCTGGCTGCGCGTTGGCGAACTCTACTTCGAGGACAACGAGTTTGAGCAAGCGGCCGACGCCTACAAGCAGGCCGCCGACACCAAAGATCCCAAGATGTACGGCCTCGCGCTCTACAAGCTCGGCTGGTCCTACTTCCAGATGTATCGCTACCCCGAAGCGGTGGCGTGGTTCCAGACCCTCATCGAGTACTACGACGAGGAGCTGCCGAGGAAGCGCGCCGAAGCCAAGGCCAAGGGTGAGACCATCGCCGAGGACGCCCAGGGCGGCAACCTGCGCAAAGAGGCCGTCGAGTACCTGGCCAAGTCGCTCGCCGAGCCGACGTGGGATGACGACGGCTGTGACGACTTCGGCAGCGAAGACAGCAAGGGCGACTGCGCTATGGTGCACCCGCGCCTACGGCCTCGCCTCTACACCTCGAGCGTCCTCGAGCCCGATCTGAAGGGCTTTGAGAACTGGCAGTCCTCCTTCCAGGGCGAGCCGCTTGCAGGCCTGCAGCGGGCCGTCGCAGGTCGCGCCGACGTCCGCAAGCGCCTGTCCAACGGAAAGCCATACGTCCGCGAGATTTTGATGGAGTACGGCAAGGCCCTGATGGACCAGGCCGAAGACGAGTACTACCGCCAGGGCGTCCTCGTGCTCTCGCACGTCGTCGACAAGTGGCCCATGGAGCGCGAGGCCCAGGCGCTGCAGAAGCAGATCATTCGGGCGGTCGACCTGTTGGCCAGCGCCTACGTCAGCTACCAGATGGAGCTTACGAAGAAGCCGACCAACGTCGAGGCCCAACTCGGTCTCGAGCTGGCGAAAGAGGCGATGGATCGCCAGATCACCGAGCGCCGCAAGTACCTGAACATGTTCTCGCCGGGCACGCCCTGGTACGAGAAGTGGGGCGGCGACCGCGAACTCGCGACCCAAGTGCAGGAGATGTTGGCGGAAGTGCGCATGCAGTTCGCCCAGCTCATCCACTCGCAGGCGCAGCAGATGCGCATCGCCGGCCAGGAAGAGGCCGCGATCGCCAAGTACGCCGAGGCCGCCGCCGAGTACGAGACGCTGTTCAAGGCCGACCCAGCGTCGGAGAACGCCTACCGGTTGGCCTACACCATCGCCGACGTCTACTTCTTCTCTGGCAAGCGCTGCGACGGCATGCGCAATGTCGACGGCGACCAGAAGGGCGAGCTCGTGCTGACCAAAGAGCGCGAGGTCATGCCGTGGCCGGCCGAGCGCGTCCCGGTCATCAAGTCGGCATGCGTCAACCTCAAGCGTTCGGTCGCCTACTACGACATCGTGCGCGACTGGAAGGGCGCAAAGGGCAAGGACGAAGAGGGCAAGCCGCTCGACTACACCGAGGACGCCGCGTTCTCGTCGATTCAGGCCAACCAGCGCGTGCTGGCCGCCCGCGCCGCCTACCCGATCAACGACGCCGAGCGCCTGGCGGGCCGCATGATGCCCGAGATCGCGCCCGACGAAGAGGCCGACGACAAGCTGGTCGAGGCCGTCAAAGAGGCGCCGGCTCCGGTGCGGGTGGTGCGCCAGGACCTCGACCGCTCGGTCATCGACTGGATCCGTTCGGTTGACGGCTACGTCGCCTCCGGCGTCACCTCCAAGGACGACCCGCAGCGCCGCGAGAAGCTCAACCTGATGGCGGCGCAGCTGCTCTACAAGAACCGGCACTTCGACCCGTGGAAGGAGCAGCCCCACCAGGATCTGACGCCAGAGTTCTGGTCCGCCCGCCTCCGCATGGAGTTCGCGATCAGCGAGTTCCCGCGCACCAAGGCTTCGAAGTCCGCGCTGCAGGACCTGCTCACCAGCTACCGAATGGAAGCGGACATCGACGGCATGAAGGCGATCCGCAACAAGTACGCAGAGCAGCTCGACAAGGCCGACATCGAAGACATCGACAAGAAGCTGCGCACCATCTACCTCGGCGCCATCGCCAAGCGCGCAGAGGCGCTCGAGAAAGAGGGTGAGACCGCACTCGCCGAAGCGAACCAGGCAACCGACCCGGCGCAGGCGTTCCAGCTGCATGAGAAGTCGCGGAAACTCTACGAGCGCGCAGCCGACGAGTACAAGCGGCTGCGCAGCGAGACCGACGACATCAACCTGAAGAAGCAGATTCTGGTCAACGCGCGCGTCCTCTACTACCGCGCGGAGAAGTGGGATCAGGTCTTTGAGTCGCTCGATCTCGCCGAGCAGATCCTGCGTGAGGCGCTCGACAAGAAGAAGTCGGACGACGGCAAGCCGTTGACCCAGAAGCAGCTCGACGACAGCCGCAAGGCGCTCATCGACGTCGTCGATACCCGCGCCAAGCTGCAGTTCCAGTTCTTCCGCGTCCCGGAGGCGATCGCCAACTTCCGCGAGGTCTACAAGCTCGACCCCGAGGGCCAGAAGGGCATCGACGGCCTGCTGAACGCGGCCCGCCTCGCCTTCCGCAACAGCGAGTATGATCTGGCGATTCAGCTCGACGAAGAGGTGGTGCGCCGCTTCAGCAAGGACAGCAAGAAGAAGGACACGGTCGACGAAGCCAACTGGCGTATCACCGAGTCGTACCAGAAGAAAGGCAACCAGGACGACCACATCCGGTCGCTCTTCACCTACGTCGAGCGCTACAAGAACGACCGCTCTCAGTCGGGCACAGTCTTCAAGGCGCTGCAGTCCATCGCGCGCATGTACCGAGCCCGCGGCGACAAGAAGAAGGAGTTCGCGCTCTGGACCCAGCTCATCGCCGACTTCGACAAGGGCGGCTTCCAGCGCACCGGCGGTCCCGAGGCGACCGCTGCGGCCGAGGGGCAGTTCTGGCTGATGGAGCCGCGCTACAACGACTTCTTGAAGACGAAGCTGCAGCCCAACCCGAAGTCCTCGGCTGGCGCCCAGATCAAGCAGCTGCAGACCCAGCTGCGCGCCATGCTCGACACCGTCCTCGGCACCGAGACCAAGAAGAAGAACCCCGATACTGGCCAGGAGTACATGGTTCGCGACGGTGGTCTCTACAAGGAATACCTGGAGAAGGTCGCGCTCTACGGCTCTCAGAACTGGTCTTACGCGGCCATGCTCTACCGCGCCCAAGCGCTCCAGCACCTCGCGCGCACCATCTACGGCGTGCAGCCACCCAACGACCTCACCGAGGAAGAAGAGGAGGCCTACGCCGAGCAGATTGAGGCGGTCGGCGCCCAGATCGAGAACCAAGCGATCAAGAGCCTTGAGGCCGCCTTGAAGGACGCCGAGGCCAAGGGCGCGGTGAATGAGTGGGTCGCCAAGCTGCGCGCAGCGATCAACAAGTACAAGCCGGCCGACTACCCGCTGCTCAAAGAGGCCAAGACCATCATGGCCGATCCGCAAGGGACCCCGCCGTCTCTCGACAAGGAGCTGCGATGAGCGCCCTCGCCGCGCTGGAATGGCGCATGCGTCGGCCGTGGACCGCGGCTCAGACCGGGCAGGCCTTGGTCGCTGCGGCGGCGCTGACCGCGTTGAGCGCCTGCGGTGGCGCTGAGCAGAAAGACACCCCGCCCGCGACCACGGCCGCTGCGCCCGCCGCCGAGACCGAGGCGCCGCCACCGCCAGACGGCAGCCCCGCCCCCGAAGCGCCGGCTCCGGCGCCGGCGGAGCCCAAGCCTGCGGAAGCCGCCGCGCCACCCAAGGAGGCGACGCCCACCGCAGCCGCGCCCGCTGAGCCGGGTCAGGCCGGCGAAGCCGCGCCCGCAGGCCCGCCACCATTCGTCCGCCAGCGGACCTCGCCGGCGGAGATGACGTTGCAGGAAGGCCAACAACTGGCCGAGCAGCGCAACTACTTCGATGCGCGACAGCGCTTCCAGGCAGCGACTCAGACGGATCCCCAGTCGGCGACCGCCTGGTACAACCTCGGTCTCGTGCAGTGGCGCTCCGGCTCTCCCGATGAGGCCATCGCCTCCTTGCGCAAGGCGGTGTCGATCAACCCGACGTACTCGCGCGCCGTGTACCTGCTGGCCTTGGTGCAGATCAGAGCGGGCCGGGCTGATGATGCCCTGCAGTCCATCGAAGAGGCCCTCAAGACGCGCAGCCGCGACGTGATGTTGCGCGCCGCCAAGGCTGAGGCGCTGCTGGCGCGCAAGCGGGCGCTCGAAGCGCAGCAGGTCATCATCGACGCCATTCGCCTCGACTATGACAACCCGGAGCTCCTGCGGCTGCTCGGCGCCTCCTATCTGGCCCTTGGCCGCGAGGGCCTGGCCACCGCCGCTCTGGAGAAGGCCTACTCGTTCTATGTCGACGAAGCCAAGGTCGAAGAAGGCGAGCCGCCGCTCCTGTCCTCGGTCAAGACCAACTACGATCGCCGCCTGCAGCGCGGCAGCGATGGTCAGCGCGGAACTTACGCCGAGGCGCTGTCGAAAGACGACGGTCTCGCCCACATCTACTACCTCTACGGGCAGATGGACCTGCGCAAAGAGAAGTACGAGGCTGCGCGCAAGAACTTCCAGAAGGCGGTCGAGTACCGCGCCGACTACCCAGAGGCGTGGAACAACCTCGGCGTGACCTGGCTTGCTGCCAAGCGTGATCAGGACGCCATCGACACCATCACGCGGGCGCTCGAGCTCGACCCTGAGATGTTCGAGGCACGCATCAACCTCGGCAACGCCTTCCGCATCAGCAAGCTGTCGGACCGCGCCCTCAAGGCCAAGGCCGAGTACGAGCGGGCGATGAAGATGGACCCGCGCCATCCGGCGCCGCACTTCAACATGGGCGTGCTCTACCTCGAGAACAAAGAGTTGATGGAGGACTCCAAGGCGCGCCTCAACAAGGCCATTGAGTACTTCAACGTCTACCGCAACCTCACCGGGCGGGTTGAGGCCAACGACACGGCGAACGACTACATCGAGGAGTGCAAGAACCTCATCAAGATCGCCGATGACCAGGTCAAGGCAGAGGAAGAGGCGAAGAAGTACAAGGCCGAGGAAGAGAAGCGCCTGCTGGAAGAGAAGCGCCTTCAGGAAGAGGAAGAGCGCAAGAAGAAGGAAGAAGAAGAGAAGAACAAGCCGGCCGAGGGCCAACCGGCCACGCCGCCGGCTGAGGGTGGCCAGCCCGCGCCGCCTGCCGACACGCAGCCCACGCCGCCGCCTGCTGACACGCAGCCCGCGCCGCCTCCAGCGGGCGACACGCAGCCTTCCCCGCCGCCCGCCGGTGACACGCAGCCCGCGCCGCCTCCAGCCGGTGACGCAGAGCCCGCCCCGCCGCCGGCCGATGGTGGCGAAGCGCCCCGTCCGCCGAGTGCCGACCGCCGGGCGCCACCAGCCCCGCCGCCGCCGGCCGAAGAGAAGAAAGACGAGCCGCCCCCGGCCCCGCCCGCAAATGGCGAGGCGCCACCTCCGCCGCCCGATGGGCGCGGCTGACGCTCTGTAGGAGCCCCACATGCGCCTCCACTTCGGTCTTCTGGCTCTTGGCCTCTCGCTGCTGGCGATGCCCGCGATGGCCCAAGAGGGCCCCAATAAGTCGGTGCGCGGCAAAGGCAACATCAAAGTGAGCGACTTCGACCGCAGCTCGGGCGGCGGGTCGACCGACCTTGGCATCGCCGAGATCGAGGGACGCATTTTCAAGCCGTCCGTATTCTTCGTGCTGGCGCGCCGCGACTTCCAGTATCAAGCCATCGCCTTCCGCCAGAGCTTCCTCGACCGCATCGTCACCGGCGCCACCAAGCGACCGTTCTAGTTCCAATCTCGCTCCCAGCGAGTCGGGACCGCCGAGGCCAGGCCACTCCCATCGGTTGAATACAGCTTGTTCCCGGCGGCTTCGGGCCAGTTGCTGCCGCCACGGCTGCGGTCGCTGCGGCGCGGCTCAGGCCAGGTCGGGCGTGGCCTCAGCCTGCACTTTCGCGCCGTGTCTCGCGCATCGCAGCCCCTGGCGATCGAGCGTACGCCACGGCAGGCAGAGCGCTCTCCGCTACTTGCTCGCCGCGAACCTTCGCGCCAGCGCCTCAGCGACGACCGGCGGCACGACGGTGCTGACGTCTCCGCCGAACATCGCAACTTCGCGCACCAGCTTGCTGGAGACGTGAAAGTTCTCGCGCTCCGTCATCAGGTAGACGGTCTCGAGCTCTGGCGCGAGGCGGGTGTTCATGGTCGACAGCTGCAGCTCATAGTCGAAGTCTGCGACGCCGCGAAGCCCACGGAGAACCGCGACGGCGCCGGCATCGCGCGCAGCATCCACCATCAATCCGCCAAAGGTCCGCACCTCGACGCGCGGCTGGTCGGCGAAGACGGCGCGGGTCAGGGCAGCGCGCTCTTCGAGTTCGAACAGCGATGTCTTGCTGATGTTGCGCAGCAGGCCAATGACCACCCTGTCAAAGACCCGCAAGCCGCGCGTGACGATGCCGACGTGCCCATTGGTAATGGGATCGAAGCTGCCCGGGTAGAAGGCGGTGCGCACAGTCGCGGGGCGACTTTGGTCGATCTCGGCCATTTCTTTCATCCCTTCCTAGCGCTCACGGCGTTGCCACTCGCCGGGAAGGCTCGAGAGTTCCCAGAGCTCCTGAAGCACCTCTGTCGGATCGCGGACATCGGACAACTCATCGTCGAACTCCCCCGCCTCGTGGTCGTCGTCTTCGGGGAACTCGCCGCGCTGCTTGCGCTCTTCAGCGGCCTTGCGCTCTTGCTCGCGCAGCTTCTTCAGCTCCGCCTTGGTGCGGCCCTTGGCCAGGACCCTCAAGCGGGTGTTGGTGTGGAAGGTCATCCACATCAAGAAATGAATCGGATGGAAGTAGGTGAGCTGGCCGTTCCACGTGCCGCCGACCTCGAGGCCGATGTGTTTGGCCACGTTGGCGGTGAGCCACACGAAGGGCAGGGTGCGGTAGAGCTGGCGCGCGAAAAGGCCCCGGAGCCATTCGCCCTGCTCGGTCTGCAACGTTGTCGTCAGCTCGGCGACCCGTTCATCCCAGCCTTGCGCGGTGGCCATGGACTTGAACCAGTCGACCTGGTCGCTCCACTCAGAAACGTGGCGGGTAATGGTCTGCCGGATCTTGCCCTTCTGCCCATCTTCGCTGACGTCGCGGTTGTAGAACTCGAGGATGTCGTCTAGCGGCACCACGCGGGCGCTGAACACGAAGTCCTCGAGCTCATGGGCCTTTCGGTCGACGGAGTCGGGCGTAATCGTCCGCAGAAGGTCATCGGTGTCGATGGTCAGGTTGTCATCGGTATCAGCCTGCGCCTCGGTCCAGTGCTGGCCGTGGGTGCCCAAGAGGTCGACGACCTGACGCCAGCCGTGGTCCGCGAAGATTTCGACGTGCAGCACGCCCTCGTTGGCCTCATCGTCTTCGTCGCCGAAGCTCCCGACCTTGCCGATGATGTCGCCGGCAGCCACGGCGACGCGCTCTGGGCCCGCCAGCGCAAAGAGGGCCACGTCGCCACGCTCAAGTGCCGCGAGGTGCTTGCCGACATCGAGAAAAGGCTTGAAGTTGCGGCCAAAGCGCCGGACGTCCTCGTCGTCGTCGGCGGAGGCCTCTGCGTCGGTGCCCTCGTCGTCGTCGGCTCCCTCGTCGTCGTCGGCTCCCTTGCTGGGACGCCGATCCCCACCCTTTGCCGACTTCGCGCCCTTGCCGCCTTTGGCGGTCTTGCCGGCCTTGCCACCCTTGGCGCCGTTGCCTTTCGCTGCCTTGGCGGCGTTGGCGTCGTCTTCGCCGGGATCGGCAGCGTCGCCATCGCCGCCCTGCGGCTCTTGCTCAAGCTTGCCGGTGTCGATGCGCTTTGCGGCGGTGATCCAGGGCGGCGCCGTGCCTTCTGGCGCCTCGGTCTTGCCTTCGAGCGGCGCGTCGAGCGTGGCGTCGAATCGCTGCAGATGCATGTACAGAGAGAAGAAGACGAACTTCGGCGCATCGTCGCGCGGGTCGAAGGGGACCTCGTGGCGCAGCAGCACGAAGTTGTTGGAACCCAGCTCTGGTTCGTCGCCGTTGCGGCACGCGACCACCGTGCCCTGAAACATCGCCCGCACGGGCGCGCCAGCCCGCTGGTGCAGGTGGATGCCGCCATGCCACTGGCCACCGCGGCCGATGGGGTAGTAGCCACCGAGCTCGCTCGATTCGTTGTTCTTGTAGTAGCGCTCGGCGACTTCTTTCACCTTCTGTTCGGTGAGCAGGTTGGCGATGGTGCGCCCTTCGATGAGGTCCAGCGGGAAGCTGTTGTGCTCCTGCGACAGGCCTTGCAAGACGCGGGGCCAGTCGAAGCCTGGGCCGGGGTCGAACTTTTGCGCCGTCAGGTGCATGTGGCCGTAGATGCCGATTTTCTCGGTGTCGAACTCTGCCGGAACCTGCCAGACGATCTCGCCGCGTTCGTCGATCGGCGCTGCCAGGCGTAGCTTGGGCAGCTCGCGGCCCAGCGCCGCCAGCAGCTTGATGAGGGCGTCGTATTGGAGGTCGCTGTAGCCCCAGGAGCGCCAAGGGACGCCGTTGATCTCCTTGATGTCGCTCATGCGGCGTTCACCGCCCTGGGCGAACTGCGAGGCGAGGGCGCCGCTCGCCGAAGGCGCCTCGCCCTTTGCGTAGTTCATCTGCGGGCAGTTCATGTCGATGCCGATCGACCGGCCGTTGACGTCTGGCAGAAACTCCGACGAGGCGTGGATGGCCTTGCGGGCGACATCCGTCGATTGGTAGATGGTACCGTCCCAATCGACCATGAAGTGGGTGGAGAAGCCGCGCATGAGCAACACGCGGTAGCAGTCGCGGGCCGAGTAGGTGATGTCGGCGTGGATGACCACCATGTCGATGACGGTCGCGGCCTGGGCCTGGCTCTCGACGATCTCCTTCTTCTCCGTCTTCCGCGGGTGGACGTACTTGCGGTCGGCGTCGAAGTGGACCTTGTTCTCAAAGTCCCAGCTGGAATCCTCTTTGTAGGTGACGATCTTGGCGCCGCTGACCGGCACCCGGTTGCCGGCGATGATGATGCTCTCGCCCGCCGCTGCTGGCGCGGTTCTCGACTCGATCGTCTTCTTGGGCAGCAGCGGCTCATCGGCCTGCGCCACCTGGGTGGGGTCATGGCGGCTCATGCCTTGGCCCTCCGGAACAGTCGTCCGATGCCGCGGCCAATCGCCCGCAGGACGAGGAAGCTGATCAGCAGGGTCAGCAAGCCGACGACGACCAGCGCAATGATGCCGACGATGAGGTACGTGCGATAGCCGAGCAGATCCTGCGCTGCGGCCGTTGCGTCGATGACAGCGTCGGTAACGCGCTGCCGTAGCGTCTTGGGCTCCGGAACCGCAGCCTCCCGTGCCCGCGCGAGGAGGTTGGTTTCGCCGCCGACGATGGTGGGGTCGAGCTCGATTTTGAGCTGCAACGACAGCGATGTACCGGCCTCCTCGGGCTCCTGGTGTGTGAACTCGATGACCACCTGGTCGAAGACTTCGCTCGCCATACGGCCGACGGCGCCGGCGATCTCAGGCTCGCTGTGCACCTCACGGTAGGTGCCGCCGCTGCGCTCCGCGAGCAGGCGCAGCCGATCGAGCTCCCAGCGCTCGCCGAGGTTGGCGAGGCCCACGGCGAAAATGCGGATACCCGCGGCCCGCGCCGAACCGATCCAATGCACCGCCTTTTCGCGGAAATCTCCTTGTGCTGCGATGGCGCGCCGGCTCAGTTCGTCCCGGATGCAGGTTTCGCGGGCGCGGCCTGTGCGCTCGGCACAAACGGGCGGCGGCGTCTGCCGGCACAGGTCGAAGTCGTAGAGGTAGCCATCTTTGCCGTCGCTCAGGAAGAGGATCGACTTCTCCTCCGACACCTGGCCATCACGGATCAGCAGACGTAGCGCCTCGTCCAGCGCTGAGGTCTGGAAGGGCAGCGGCTCGCCGCGCAGCTCGGCCTCGTCGCGCTGCGCTTTACGCACCTTCGCGTTCTCGGGCGAAATTTGATCATAGCCAGCCAGAGACTCGCGCGGCGGCTTGCAGTAGCGGGTGTGGTCGTAGAAGGGCGTGCCGAGCGCGAATGGCCGGGGAAAGAAGCCAGCGTACGCCGTGCGTTGGAGTGTCGCTTCCACGTCCTTGAGGTCAGGGCGCAGGCCACAGACGTCGGTGCCGGGCGGTGGCGGCTTCTCTTTGCCTGATTTCGACACCGGCAGCCCGCTGCGGGCCTCCTGACGCGCCGCCACGCAGTTGGCGTACTCGGCCTCGATGTCCGTCAGCTCGGTCGTGCGGCCCTTGAGGTCGTACCAGGCGCTGATGCGGTCGGCGGTCCAGAGCAACTGACCACGATCGGTCTTGCCGAACTTCTTCAAGACGATGCCGACCGACTCCTTGAGCCGCTGACCCAGCGTGCCACGCCGGAGCGCCTCATGCTGATGGCCGGCGACGACCAAGACGGTGGCGTGGCCGATTCCCGCTTTGGAGGCTGGGCGTAGCTTGCCATCCTTGCGGCCCTCGAGCGGCGCGCCGTTGACGAAGGCGATGTAGGGCGGGCGACTGCGCAGTTTGCCGTCCAGCACCTCGAGGCGGCTGATCGCCTTGACCTCTGCAGGCGCTCCACGGCGATCGAGGATCGTGGCCAACACCCGAACCTTGGGCCACGCGGACGTGTCGATGCCGTCGATGCGCGCCTGTGGCAACTCCATGCGCGGCACGGCGGGGACGTCACTCGTTGCTGCCACGGCGCAGACCGGCGCGGCCGTCAGCAGCGCGAACAGCGACGTGAGCCCCAAGCGGCGAGCGTCGATCATGTCGAGAACCGCAGCGTGAGGAGCTCGTAGCCACCGACCACCAGCCGCTCGACGTCGTGGCCAGCGACCTGCCAGGCCGCGACGACAAGGTAGCGGCCAGCGCTCCTATCGATGGGTGGCGTCGGTGTCGGCAAGCTCAACACGGCCCCCGGCAACGCTGAAAAGGCCGCATCTGCCAGCCGCTCCGAGCCGCGCCAGAGTTCGAGGCGCCCTACGCCGCGCGGCGCCGACGGCGAGACATGCATTGTCAGTGGCAGACCCGGCAACAAGCGCGTGGGCGTCACAATCAGCGCCTCGACGGGCCCCGCTGCCGTGCCAAGCCAAGCTGGCACACCGGCCGTTGCGAGGCCAAGCGCCCCCGCCGCCGCTGCCCCAACGCTGACTGTCAGGAAGGCCCTTCGCTGCATGACGGGAGGCTAGCCGGTCGGCCGGAGCGCGACAAGCGGCGCCCGTCGCGCAGCCCTCAGCTCGGCTTGCGGCCGCGCCTTCCGTGCAAGTGCCCACCGAGCCACTGGGATGCGTCGACTCCGGCGAGGCGCAGCGTGACGCCGACGCCGGCCGCCACGCGGCCGATGGGGACGGCGGTTGGCGCGCCTTCTGGCCGAATCGCCGCTACGTCGAAGTCCCCTGGAGCGCAGACGAGCAGCGCGTAGTCGTCGCCGCCAGCCGCGACGCAGGCCTGCCAGGGGGCCTCGGCGGCGTTGAGTGCGTCGACATCGGCTTGTCGCCAGCCGGGTGGCGTGTCGATGTCGAGCGCGAGTGCGACGCCGCTGGCTGCCGCAACTCGCTCCGCGTCGAGGCCGAGCCCGTCTGAGATGTCGATGCAGGCGATGCGTGCTGTCGTCGCGGCCAGGGCGAGGCCCCATGCGACCTGCGGCGAAGGCCAGAGGTGTGCGGCCAGCGCACGCGATACGAGCTCAGGGGGCCAAGCCGGCGGCTGATCGGCGCTCAAGGCGTGCAGCCCTAGCGCGGCGAGTCCGAGCCCGCCGACGCACCAGACGCGGTCACCAGGCCGCGCCGTACTCCGGAGCAGGGGCGGATGAGCGTGCGTGCCGACCGCGGCGCTGGTCCACGTCGTTGGGCCGCGCCGGATGCCGATATCGCCGCCGATGAGCGCAACGTCGTGCGCGCGCGCCAGCGCGACGGCGCCGGCAAGAGCGGCCTCCAGCGCGTCCATGCGAGTTCTGGGCGCGAGCTCAAGGCCGAGGAGGAGCCAGCGCGGGTGAGCGCCCATGGCGGCCAAATCGGAGAGACTGACGGCGACGGCGCGGTGGCCAATTGCCCGGGGCGGCGTGCGATCCGGCAGCCAGTCGCTGCCAGCGGAAATCGCATCCAGGGTCATCGATTGCTTGCCGGTGGCGGTGACCACCGCCGCGTCGTCGCCTGGGCCGACCTCGACGCCGTGGCCAGCGCAAGTGCCGGTCGAAAGCGCGTGGCGCACCAACCCGAGAACGCCCGCCTCGCCAGCGGCGGCCACCGTCAGGGCATCCTGGGCGCCTCTCGACCGCCGCCGGCGCCCTTCGGCCGTCACGCGTCCCCGTCGCCCTGGCGCGCCACGACGGCCTCAGCGAAGCGCCTGGCGCGACGATGGCCTTGCGGGCCTACGGCGGCTTCCAGGGTCTGCCATGCCGCCAGCGCAGCATCGCGCGTCGTGCCGGCCAGGGACGGGACGTCGACTTGCACGCGGAAGCGCAGGTCGCCCCGGCCGCCCTCTGGCCGTGGCAAACCGCGACCGGCGATGCGCAGCTCTTGTCCGTCGCCGACGCCGGCCGGCAGACGCAGCCGTTGGACGCCGTCCAGGGATGGCACGTCGACGCTATCGCCTCGCAGCAGCTGGCCGAGCGTCAGCGGCAGGGCACACACGACGTCGTCGCCCTCGATCTGCAGCAGAGGGTCAGCGCTTACGCGAACGTCGACGATGAGGTCGCCGGGTTCGCCGCCGCCGCGCGCGCCAGTTGCTCCGCCCGTTCCCGACGTTCCGCCGCCGCCCGCCTCGCCCTGACCCCGTACGCGCAAGAGCTGCCCGTCGCGGCAACGGGGCGGAATGGGGACCAGGACCTCTCGCGACGCCTCGCAGTCGCCACTGCCAGCGCAGCCGACACATGGGCGCAGCAGAACCTGCCCGCGACCGCCGCAGAAGCCACAGCGGTGTGACAGGCGGCGTACGCCCACGCGCACCGTGCCCGCGCCGCCGCAGACATGGCAGTCGGGCTCGGCGCTCGGGTGATGGCTGCCCTGGCCGCCGCAGTCGCCGCAAACGGCGCGCCAGGTCGCTTGCACCGGCTGGTCACCGCCGAGGGCCGCTCTCGCGAAGGGCACGGTCACCACGACGCGGAGATCGCGGCCTCGGCTCGGCGCTGGAAGACGCTGGCGCTTGACTCCCAACCGCCCGAGCCCCTCTGCCAGCGCCTCGGCTGCGCGCACCGCACCGCTACCCTCGGCAAAGCGAGACGGCTCGCGGATGGCCAACTCACGGTCCACCGCTTGGCGTCCGGCCGGCTCGGAGAGGGCGCGATAAGCGCCGGAGATCGCCTGAAAGGCGCGCGTCGCCTCGGCGCTGCCGCCGGCGCGATCCGGGTGAAACGTGCGAGAGAGCGCGAGGTAGCGCTCTCGAATCAAGGCGTCGGTGGCCTGAACCGGTACACCGAGCAAGCGGTATGCGTCAGGGTCGCAGGTGCGCATGGTTCGTCATCCCGGCCCACGGGCCGGCGCAGCCCGGCTGACCTCAGCTGAAGTCCTTGTACATCACCTCGGTGATGCGGAAGGACGAGCGCTCGAGCTGCTTGAGGGCCTCACGCAGGGCGTCGATGGAGCCGCCCTCCATCGTGCGGCGGGCCCGGTCCAGATCATCGCGGATCTGGACCAATTCCGCCTCGGTCAGGTAGTTCGAGAGCTCGGTCAGCGACCGCTCCGTGGTGTACACGAGGCCGGCGAGGCGCTTCGCCAGCTCCGCGCGCGCCGAGGTCTCACGGTCAGCCTCTTCGTACTGCTCTGCGTCCGACAGGATGCGCTCGATCGACGACTCAGACAGTCCGCTCGTCGCCCGCACGCGCACCGCTTGCTCACGTCCGGTACCCAAGTCACGAGCCGATACCGACAGGATGCCGTTGGCGTCGATGTTGAAGGTCACCTCGACCTTGGGAACGCCACGCAGCGCTGGCGGGATACCGACCAGCTCAAAGCGCGCCAGGGAGGTGTTGTCGACCGCCATCGGGCGCTCGCCCTGCAAGACGTGAATGTTCACGAGCGGCTGGTAGTCCTCTGCGGTGGTGAACACCTCGGTGACGCTCGCCGGTACGGTCGTGTTGCGTGGAATCAAGCGCGTGAACACGCCGCCGGCGGTCTCAATGCCGAGCGAGAGCGGCGCCACGTCGAGGAGCACCACGTCGCCGACGTCGCCGGCGAGGATGCCGGCCTGGTAGGCAGCGCCGATGGCCACCGCCTCGTCCGGATTCACGCTGCGGTTGGAAGGCCGACCGAAGAACTTCGTCACCTCGCGCTGAACCACCGGCATCTTGGTCATGCCGCCGACCAGGATCACGTCATCGATGTCCTGAATCCTGAGTCCCGCGTCTTTGACCGCGAGCGCACAGTGCTCGATCGTCGTCGCGATCAGGTCTTCGCACAGGTCTTCAAGGACCCTGCGGGTCAGGGTGACCTGCATGTGCTTCGGGCCTGTCTCGTCCGAGGTGAGGAAGGGCAGCGAGATCTCAGTCTCTTCGACTGCGGACAGCTCGATTTTCGCGCGCTCTGCCGCGTCTTTGAGGCGCTGCAGAGCCACGGCGTCGGAGCGCAGGTCGATCTTGGTATCTTCGTAGAAGCGGTCCGCGAGATCGATGACCAGCCGGTTGTCGACGTCTTCGCCGCCGAGAAAGGTGTCGCCGTGCGTCGCGCGCACCTGGAACACGCCCTCAGCCACCTGCAAGATCGAGATATCGAACGTGCCTCCGCCGAGGTCATACACCGCGATGGTGCCGCGCGACTCGGCCGTGATTCCGTAGGCCAACGCCGCCGCCGTGGGCTCGTTGATGATGCGCAGGACATTCAGGCCAGCGATGCGGCCCGCGTCCCGTGTCGCCTGGCGCTGGGCGTCGTCGAAGTAGGCCGGGACCGTGATGACCGCGTCCGTGACCTTGACCTCTAGGTACTCTTCCGCCGAGCGACGTAGCTCCTGCAAGATGAAGGCCGCGATCTCCTGCGGTGAGTACGCCTTGCTGCCGATTTGGATGGCCGCGTCGCCGTTGTCGATCGACACCACGTCAAAGGGTGCCGTCTCAATGACGCGCTTGATCTCAGCGGCCTCGAACTTACGCCCCATCATGCGCTTGGTCGCGAACACAGTGCGCTTGGGATTGGTGATCGCTTGGCGCTTGGCGATGCCTCCGACCATTCGCTGGCCATCCGGCGTGAACCCGACCACAGAAGCGGTCGTTCGCGAACCCTCAGAGTTCGGGATCACGACGGGAGTGTCGCCTTCATAGACCACGACGCATGAATTGGTCGTGCCTAGGTCGATTCCGATTACCTTGTCCATCGTTCACCTAAGTTGATACCGAGCGATCGGAGAGCCGCGCCGCTACCCGGGGCCGCGGAGCGCAACCGTCAGCATGACAGGCACCGGTCTGGACTGGCAAGGGGCACCCTGCTGCCTCAACGGCCTCAGCCTTGGCGGATGGCCTGGCGCCGCCTCGCCGACGACGTCTACGTGGGCGCCTCGTCGTCGGTGTCCGCCGCGTAGCGATAGGAGTACGCCTCGCGACCGTATCCGCGCTTGTAGTAGTAGCCGTAGCCCTGCCGCTCGATGGGCGCCCGCGACAGCACGACGCCCAGCACCGGCGCGCTGATGCTGTGCAGCCGTTCCAGCGCCGTCGTCAGCCAGTCCTTGCGGGTGTGGCCAGACTGCGCAACCAGGATGACTCCGTCGACGTAGTGCGAGAGCACCATGGCATCGCTGACCACCGCCACCGGCGAGGAGTCGTAGATGCAGATCTCAAAGGTCTCCTTGAGCTCGGCAACCATGGCCTTGAAGCGCTCCGAGTGCAGGATCTCGGCGCCGTTGGGCGGCACGGGGCCACAGGGCAGCAGCCAGAGACCCGGCACCGGCGTCTCCTTCAGGAAGTCCGTGACCGGCGAGTTTCGCGACAGCACGTACGAGGTGACGCCCTTGTCGTTTTCGATGCCGAACACCTTGTGCAGACGTGGCTTGCGCAGGTCGGTGTCAATGAGCACACACGAGCCACTGGCGCCAGCGAGGGCGACCGCGATGGTGGTCGACGTCGTCGTCTTGCCCTCGCGCGGCAGCGCGCTCGTGACCAGGAGCGTCTGCGGTGGCGAATCGGGCCGCGAGAACAGAATGCTCGTGCGCAGCGTTCGAGCGGCCTCGGCAGCGCGCGAATTGGGTAAGTAGTGGACATAGAGGTCCTGGCGCCCATCCGGGATCTGCGTCAACCGCTGATCGCCCTCGTAGAGGCCGAAAGTCGGAAGCCCGCCGAGGAACGACGCGTTCGGCAGCGCTTCGATGTCTCCTCGTGTCTTGACCGTCGCGTCAAAGGTCTCCGCTGCCAGCGCCGCAATCACCGCCAGTAGGAGCGCCATCGCCAGGCCGGCGCTGTAGTTGAGGGGCTTGTTTGGGCGAATCGGCGCCCCGGGAACGATCGCCGCGTCGAGCACATCGATGTTGTTGAACTCGACCTGGGCCGTGAGGTCGGTCTCCGCCAGGCGCGTTGCGACCAGGTCGTAGAGCCGCTTGTCCTCATCGCGCTGCGACAGGAGCTTGTCGTAGTGCGAGCGCGCCACGCGCAGCGTCGTGTCCTCGGCGCGGACCTCCTGCAGGCTGGCGGTGGCGTTCTGCGAACCTGCGGTGGCCGCCTCGTAGTTGAGGGTGACGCTGCGAATGGTGGCGTCGAGGTGGCGCTGTGCGGCGTCGAGCAGGTGGTTGATCTGCTCGTCGATGGCAAGGACTTTCGGGTGCTTGGCCAGGTAGAGGCCCTCTAGCTCCTTGCGGCTCAGGGAGAGGTCGACGTAGCGTCGCTTGAGCTCGGCCAAGAGATGGTCCGCGCTCAGAATCGGCGCCTGGGTCGAGAGCAAGTCCCGGCCACGCTTCATCTTGCGGAGCTCTTGTAGGCGTTGGCGGGCCTCGAACTGCGCCTCGCTCGTTTCGCGCACCCGCTGCTCGAAGGCGAGCAAGCGCTCTTCGACCGCGCGTCGCCGCAACGCGCTCAAGTCGTTTGCGGTTTCGAAGTCAATCAGCGCCTTCTCGCTTCCGTTCTTGCGCTTCTCCATTTCGGCAAGCAGGTTGCGAAGCTCGCGGAATGCGTCGCGGGTGATGCGCCGGCGATGCTCCAGGTTTCGGTCGCGGTAGGCTTCGACCAGCCAGTTGGCCAGGGTCGCAGCGAACTGCGCGTCGCTGTCGCGCACCGTGACTCGGGCGACCATCGTGTCCTCGCCGAGCACGACGCTAACCTTGCCGGCAACGATGCTGGCGACGTCGGCGGTGGCGATGATCTCGCGCCGCTGCTCTGGCGTCACCTCGAGCCCCGCACGGTCGAGGCCCAGCAAATGCTCATCGGCCGCAAGTCCGTTGCGATCGACGACGAGTTGCGCCAGTTCGCGCGAGGCCAAAATCTGGCGCTGGGCGTCGTAGTACTTGCGGTCTGCGTAGTAGCCGCTCGTGCCGAGCTGCGCCACTTCCTGCATGCCCGCCAAGATTTTGGGCGGCTGATGGTTGATGACGACCGTCGAGGTCGCCGAGTAGATGGGGATCATATGGCGCGTGCCATAGACGACCGCGACCATGGTGCAGACGAACATGGGGATGGCCCACCAGATTCGTCGGAGCACGATGTCTGTGATCTTGTTGAGCTGCGCCTGGAGCCGCGTCGAGGCGTCCCCGTCGCGAGCCACCCCTGGCATGTCCCTTGGCAGCTTCTTGTTCAACATGGGCCTCAGAGGAACGAGGTCGGGACATACACGATGTCGCCGGGCTGCAAGGGGAAATTCGGCGCAAGACCCTGCATGATGCGCTCCACGGGCAGCGGGATCCGCCGCGACCCGCGCGTCACGATCGTGTAGTTGCGCTCAGCCATGGGGCCAAAGCCGCCGGCCACCGTCACGGCCTCGACGACGGTCATGTTGTCGCCGAATGTGAAGCGGCCCGGGGTCTTGACCTGGCCTAGCACGAAGATTTTCTTGGAGTTCAGTGCCTTGAGAGCGACAATCACCTGCGGATCGCGGATGTAGCCATTGCCCAGTCGCTGGCGCAGCAGCGCGCCGACCTGCGCAACGTCCATTCCCTCGACGTGGACCTGACCGGCGAGCGGGAAGGTCAGGGTGCCGTCGGCCGCGACCGTGTACTCACCGTCGAGGTCCTGGTGCAGGTAGACCCGGATGCCGAGGACGTCGCCCGCCCCGAGCGCGGTGGCCTGGACGGCGCCGGCCACGTCAAAGGTCGCCGGATCTTGCGTCGAGGCCGCAGTGGTCGAGCAGGCGATCGCGGTGAGCGCCCCCAGCGCTGCCATCGCCGCGACCGCCCATTGGCGCACCGACCCATCGGCGCCGCTGAGGAGCTGCCGCTCTGTGGTATCGGCGGCGGCGCCATGGCCCCTAGCGTTGTATCCCTCGTCCGCCGCAACCGACCGGCACAGGCCGCCGTTAGCGACGCCGCCGCGAAGCCGCGGGCCCGACCGCTCTGCCTGTCGGTGATTCGCTCCAGGCGCCATCGTCTCTGCCTCGCCTGCTCGCAGCCCGCTCCGTTCGCGGTCACGCGGTGGCACACCCTGCGGCTCTTGCCTTGTTCGGCAACTGCCAAGCTTCTTGCCTGGCGCCTGCCACCATCGCTCCGGTCCAGCCCGATGCGAGTGGCTTCGCTGTCCGTTGCCGCTTTGAGAGTCGAGGATCACATATCGAGGCCGCAGAGGCAGGGCGGAGCGCCTGTTGCCGTCACGCCTAGTAGCGGACCGAGACGCCCGCGAAGATTTCGTGGGCCAAGTAGGCGCCAGCATCGAGAACACGGCCATCGGTGGAGGCGAGCTTGAAGTCGGTGCTGACGCCGCGAAGCTGGTAGCCGAGGTTGGCTGACAACATGCGCGAGACCTCGATCGTCGCCCGGATGCCGCCATTGAGTTGGACGTCTTTGCGCACGGCCTGCGTGATGGTGACGCCGCTTGGCGGCGGGCGCGCGTACTTGCCGTACTGCGCGTAGGCGCCGGTGAACCAAGCCGTCGCGGACATCAGGCTGCCGAAGGACTGGCGGAGACTGATGGTGCCGCTGTCGGTCACGAAGAAGTTGCCGTAGAACGAGTCCGAGAAGTTGCGATCGTACGACAGCGACAACAGCACCGCGCTCGATGGACGGTAGACCACGCCGACGCTGCCGACGAAGCCACTGAAGGTCGAGTCCGGATCCTCGGTTTCGTGAAGCGACATGCCCCAGCCGCCGAGCACGCGGAACGAGAGCGACTCGGTGAAGGCACCCGCCAAGCCAACGCGTGCACGCCAGGGCGACGAATTGGCCGAGGTGCCGAGGGCGCTCGGGGTCTCGAAGGCGCGGAAGTCGAGCGCGCTGTCGAGCAGCACCGCCGTCATCGGCAGAAAGCGCCATGAGCCGGTGAGGGCCGTTCGGATCGTGCTGGTATCGCCTGAGGCGAACTCGTCAAAGCGATCGATGACGTACGAGCCGGCCAACGACACCTCAAGCGGGCGGCGCTCTGGGATCTCACCGGGATGGAACGACACACGCGCCGAGGTCACGTTGGTCAGCCGATTCAAGGTCTCCAACGTCTCCCAGTTGTTGGCCTGGAGCGCCCGGCGGAACTGGTTGCCGATCGTGAACGAGAGCGCCCGCCGCCGAAAGAAGGTGACGCCAAGGTCGGCGGAGCCACCGAAGTTCGTCAGTTCTTTCACCGTGTCGCTGCCAGAGAGGTAGATACGGCCGTCGCCCACGGCGTCGAATGCAAACTGGATGTCGCTCTCGATGCCGTTGCTGAGGCCGAGCCGCGGCATCAGGCGCAGCGAAGTGCCGGACTCAGGCTCGTTGCCCACTTCCGAAGCGTTGCCATTGAACACGTTGGTGTCGTGATGCCCGCCGAGCTCCAAGCTGGGGGTCAGGATGAACTCACCGCTGCGCAGGCCGCCAGATCGCTCGCTGGTCGAGAGCGACTGCATTGACGCCGCCGAGCCGAGGTTCGGCTGCGAGAGAGAGCCGGCCTGCGCCACGGCGAGCCCAGGCGCAAACAAGCAAGCAGCCACGAGCAGCGACAATGGCGCGGGCGACTGCGGCGCGGCCGATCGTGCGGCGTAGGCGGCGACGGAGCTCGCGCGGCCAGTAGACATGTATTGCACCCTCAGACTCCTCTGTCGTTCGCCAAACCCGCGTCCGCTGTGGTTCCGCGACCCATCTTGATGCGCGCTCAGGCAGGTGGCGCGGCCAGGCACTGTTGGACTCAGAGTCCCAACCCTCGTCGCTGTCCGAAGTTGGCCGCACGGCCACCCTCGGTGCCGGACTAGGGCTTCTTCTCTGTGTTGTCGCCGAGCGCCTCGGGCGAACCCACCTTGCTGTTCTCGGCGCTCACCGTCAGGTCGGACAGGGTGTTCTGGGCGCTGTTGCCGCCACCCGTCGGGTTGGTCGTGGTCGTCGAAGCGTTGGTCTTCTCCACCGTGGCGGCGCCGTCGATCGCTGTGGTGCCGGCCGATCCGCCGCAGCCATTGAGCTTGCTGTCCAGGGAGACAAACGCCTCGAACACCGAAGAGAGCTTGGCGTAAGCCTTCTCGACCGCGGCGGCGTTCTCGGCCTCCTTGAGGTCTTTGCCACCCGCGATCTCGACGTCAACGGCGTACTGCTGCGCGAGTTTGTAGCTGTTCCGCATCTCCTGGTACACTTCGCCAACACACTCGCGGGTCCGACCGCTGGCGCTGCTTGCGTTGCTGCTGACCGCTTTCTCGGCCTTCTCGAACATCCCCTTGATCTGGCCGATCAAGTTGGCGCTGGTCGTCACGAGGCCGCGCGCGGTCGCCTCGTCGATTGGCGCCTGGCCTTGCCCGTCGGTGGTCTGCGCGCCGACGGCGACGGCCGTCAGAAGCGCGGCGGCGCTAAGCGCCAAGCCGATGACTTCGCGGCGAAACAGCCACGCCCCGGCGCTCATGCCCGGCTTGCTGTCGCTGTGCGACTGCGCTTGCTGTCCGTTGTTCTCGGTCTGACTCATCTGCCTGCCTCCCACACCCGATTCACTCGCTGCGCTGTTCGTCCGGGGTCCCTGGAGCCTTCCGCTGACTGGCGGGCCATGTGCCTGCCGTTGTTCAACTCTGCTCATGGGCCACCGCCGCTCGAGGCTTCCTCGTCGCTGCGCTGTAGCCCTTCGGCTGCCCCTCAACTCGGCCGCGCCGGCGACGCCTGCGGCCATGGCGCCACTCTGTGCCAGAGCCGCCATGACTGCGCAAGCGCGTGGGGAGTCTAAGAACCAAGTGATCGGGTGTCAACCTCTTGGGCTCTTTGGAGCACCCCTGCGTTTCTCGCCTAGACCCTCAGCGGTGGCGCGCGACGACCGCCGGATGCCAGCTCGGACCTGCCTTTGGGAGGCGGGCGCTCCGGGCTGCGCAGCGCTTGGGTTGCCGGGCGCTGGCACCAGGATCAAAAGCCACCGCTTGCGTCGTCCGCCCTAGGCGAGCGCCCCAACGGCGAAACGCGCCTGCAGCGGCACAAAGCGTGCGACGTCGCCGCCGGGGAGCGGCGGCGATGCCACGGCTGCGGCGTCGAGGGCCCGCACCTCGCCGTCGGGCTGCAGCAGCTCTAGCCGCCCATCGCCCGTGGCGTCTGCGGCGATCCGGACGGCTACGGCCCCGGCCAGGGCACTGCTGAGGATCGCGTGGGCCCGTCGCTGGACCGCGGCCACGCGTGGCTGGCCAAAGACGTTGCCTTGAAGGGCGGCTGCGGGCACCCAGTCCCGCGATGGCAGGTCTTGGCCTGGGCCACCGGCACTTGGATGCGCCTCTTTGGAAGGGTGTGGCCGGTTCGCAGCGACGAAGAAGGGCAGGCGATAGAAGACGACGTCGACGGCGAGGGCGTGCGGAAGGGTTGCAGCCAAGGCTGGGTCGTCCTGCGCGAGTGCGGCGAGGACCCGATCGGCGAAGGCCACGGCGGCAGGGCATCGGCTGGTGCAGGGGTAGAAGCCGAGCAGTTCGAGGTCCGAGAGCGGATTGAGCCGCGCGTCGCCGGGCGTGTGCCACGGGGCGGTGGCCAGGACGCGTAAACATGCGTCGTCATTGAGCGTATCGTCATTGTCGCGGCTGCGCGCCATGTCGATGGCGAACGCTTCGACGCAGCAGGGTGGAAAACCGAGCAAGGCGCCGGCGGCGCGCACATCATCAGGGGCGTCGTGCTCGAGTCGCCGCAGGCGGTCGCCTTCGTCGCCGCGTGAGGCGTAGACGACGCGCAGGGCCTCAGGATCGCCGCGACGGCATGGGGCGCTGCGGAGCAAAAGGCCATCCTTGCGGTAGGGCGCTCCCACCGCGACGCGCAGGCCCGGTGGCAAGGAAGCGAGCAGCCTGGTTACCTCCGCTTCGGGCAGGTCTTCAAACTTGACGACGGGCTTGATCGCGTGGCGCGCCATCGCCAATTCCGCTGGCTTGACCCCCCGGTAGCGCAGCATTGAACGGCTTTGCAACGTGGGTTGTGGGGCCAGGGTGGCGAGGCTGGTCCGCGCCGCGGCGGCGTCCATGGGCAGCGTTCGCGGTCGCGGCAGGCCGAGCAAGCCTTGGAGACGAAGATCGACGGAGCGAACGTCGCCGCGCGCGGCGTCGGCCATCAGGCTGGCGTAGGCCAACACCAGCGACGAAGCAGGCGGCGGCAGCAGGGTGCGAGGTGCGGGCAGGCCCAGGCTCCTTGTTCGCCGACACGCGCGGTAGATCCTGGATGCGGATGGCGGCGGTGCAAGCGCAGGCCCAGTGTGGCATCATCGGCGCCGAGCCGCCATGCTGCGAGGGGTGGCGAGCCGTAGCTCGGTGGCGCAGGCCGCCGGCGGCGAACCCGAGGCCAGGCTCGGCCGATGCAGTCGCCCGCGGATGCGTGCCCTTGGGGACGCGGCCCCTTTGGGAGGCGGGCTTTGGCCGACAGGGCCCCGCCCGACGCGGTTCTGGGCAGAAGCCGTCCTCAAGAGGCTCAGACTTTGGCACGCGCCGCTGCGGCGCAGAGGGGCGAAAAGACGATGGCGAAGGCAGGAAGACCCTCGGCAAAGGCGGCTCGGCGCGGTGTCCCAGCTGGGCAAGGCGACCGCCTGATCGACCTGTTTTTGAGCGCATCGCCGCACCGCTGCGCACACTGGAACGTGTTGACCGGCGAGACGTTTGAGCTCGAGAGCCGGCGTGACGCCGAATCCAGACTCGAGGCCTTCGAGCTTCGCCTCTTTGAAGAGGACGGCTGGGTCGAGGTCCCTTGGCCCGACAGCGACGAGGATTTTCGCGTCGCCGAGGCCTTCCTCGAGGAGCTCGAGCCAGGGCGCGAACAGGCCGAGCTGCGGGCCGCCCTCGAAGGCCCGAAGCCCTTTCGGGCTTTTCGAGACGCGCTGCGGCGCTGGCCGGAGTCGGCGGAAGCCTGGCGCGAGCGACAGCGTGAGGCCGCCGGGTGGCGCGTCGCCGAGGTGGCGCTGGCGTTCGATGCCAAAGTCGACGACACGGTCATCACCGACATGATCGCGCGGCTGCGGACGAGCGATGCCGAGGCTGAGGCCGCCGAGGGCGCGCCGGGCGGTGAATCGTCGACCGAGGGCGACTCGGCCGCGGGCATAGACGGGCCGGGTCGGCTCGGCGTCGCGCGGATGGCCGCGGCCGAATTGTCGCTTGGGCGTCGGCGCGCGGAATGAGGCGGCCAGCGCCGCTCTGCCTGCTTGCAGGCGCGGCCCTTGTCGGTGGCTGGGCCTGCGGCGCGCCCGATGACCGCGACGTGCCGACCCGGCTGATGCGGATCGAGTCCCCGCCGCTCTTGCAGGTTGGCTCGCCGCTGCGAGTCTCCGGCGTTGGGCTCGCCGGGCGGGTCTTGGTGTTGCAGGGCGCAGGTGTTGAGGTCCGAGCCCGGGTGGACTCGGCGTTGGTCGAAGGCTCTATCGTCGCTGCCGGGATTGGCGCCGGCCTCGTGCCCGATGCCGCCCCGCCTGTGTCGCGCGCCGCCCGGATCGAGACGATCGCGGGCGGGGGCAGTGCGGGTGCGGCGCTGCAGAGGGCATGCGTCTTTTCGGAAGCGAGCGGTGGCGACGGGCAAGGGCCTTGCGTCGGCTTGATCGGCACGCGGACTGGGGCATTGCCGGCGCTGTCGGCGCCAACGCTCGGTTCCGGCGGCGTCGCGGCTGCCGGCTCGACCGTGACGCTCACGCTTGGCGGCGCCTTCAGCCTGGTCGCCGATGGCCTGCTCCTGCCCGGCGAGGGCGCGTGTTGGCTGGAGCTCGGACCCTTGCCTGGCGCGGTGGCGCTGCCGGCGCCCCTGACCGCGACATTGACGGCGGTGGACTGGGATCGCCGCGCGGCGCAGGCGCGCTTCGGCGCGGCTTGGAATGCTCCGCCGCCGGCCGGGACGCTGATGCGCGGTCGAATTTGGCGCCAGCTGCTCGGCAGCGCCGTGGAAGCAGGGCCCTGGTCGGAGCCCTTCGCGCTGACGCTGCACGAGGCGCCCCTCGTCGCGAGCTGCCCGCAGCATGGCTGTGAGGTGCGCCGGGCCCGGACGCTTGGTTTGACCACGGCGGCATGCAAGGACGGAGCGCTCGTGCGCATGCGCGGCCAGTGGCGTCTGCAAGACCTCGTGGTCGCCGACTGGACCGCCGACGGCGCGACCCTCCCCCTGATGCGCGGCGAGGCCGGCAGCTGTCGCGCCGGATTGCCGTCGGACCTGGCGCTCGGCCAGCCCTGGCAGGGCGTGCCACGCGGGGCGCGCTTTGTGGGCGAAGCCCGCCTGGTGGGCGTCGGCGAGGCTGCTTCGGCTCCAGTCTCGATCGTGCTTCGGCGGGGCAGCGATCGCCAGGCGCTTGTGGTGAGGTGGGATGCCGGTGTCGCGCTCGGATTCGGGCACTTCGGCCTCGGGCACCACCAGGCGGCTGTCCGCGCCAGGGTCGTGGGCCTTGTGTCTGAGCACTTCGCCAATGTCGCGCTCGACGTCCTGGCCGAGTCCCCGGCCGACGCCATTGAGTGGCTGCAAGTCGGCGTATACGGGGAAGATCCCAACGGATTCGGCCTGCTCGGGCTCGATCCCAGCGCAGGCAAGGACGCCGGCAACCGCTTTCGTGGCGAGCGCCTGGACGGCTTCGACGCCGAGGCGTTTTCTGCTGGGCGCGGCGCATTTGGTGGCGTGTTTCTCAGCGCTTTCATGCGCTTCTCGCCGACCCTTTGGCCGGGAGGCACGGGCGTCGAGACCGCCTTCGATGGCCTGTTCGGCCCCTTTGCGCCGGCGCTCGGTGGAACGTCGGCGCCGCCGCTGCAAGTCGGTGCCGCGACTCCGGGAGGGCTGGCCGCCGCTCTCGAGGCGCTCGCCCAGCTCCTGGCCGGCACCATCAGCCATGAGGCCGGTCACGCGCTCGGCCTCGCCGCGGGTACCGACGGCTACCACCACCCCACGGACAACCCTAGATGGCGGATGGATGTCGGCAGCGCGCGGCCCTTTCATGAGCGGGCGGCGCTCGATGGCCTGGGTGAGATCTGGGGACCCACCGACGCCGCGGCCCTCCTTGCGGCGTTGCCACCGTGACGTCATCGCTACCGGAACGCGCCTCGCTGGGGGGCTGCCGCCAGGCTCCGTCGGCGCGCCGGGTGGCCGACTTTGATGTCGCAGCCCCCAAAAGGCCGAGCGGCGATCGCCTCGGGGCGCGCCTCGCTTGCCATGCCCAAGGCGAGAGGCGATCCTCGGTCTCGGGTCTAGAGGTCGCGGCGAGGGGAGCCAGAGGCCAGGGAGCGCGATGCCGGAACGCCGACCAGCGCCGCTCATCGGGATCGGCATGCAGGCGACGCTGCCCTACATCGGGCTCGCGCTGGCCTTTGGTGTCGTCGTGATGACTGCCTGCGCCCGGCCGCCTGCGCCGGAAGTGGCGCCCGTCGACGGCGCACTCGTTGCGCGCACCGGCGCAGTCACACAGACGGAGGCGCCGCTGGCCGACCCTCCACACGCTGGGGCCGTGACCGATGGCACGGCCCTGACCGCCCCCGCGGACGCTAGCGCAGCCGCAGCTGGCGCGTCTGGCGCAGCGGAGGTGGTCGATCCACGCGGCGCGCCGCTGCAGGCGTGGGGCACGATCGCGATCGCGGGGCGAGCATCGTCGCCGAAAATGCGCGTCGAGCTGGCACAAACGGAAGACGAACGGAGCCGCGGCTTGATGTTTCGCCGCCACCTGGCGCCGGCAACGGGCATGCTCTTCTTCATGCTTGGCGACCAGCCTTGGAATTTCTGGATGAAGAACACCTGGATCTCCCTCGACATGATCTTCATCGACGCCGAGTGGAGCGTCGTCGGCGTGCTGGCGGCGGTGCCACCCAACAACCTCGTGTCGCGCGGAGTGGCCCGACCTTCGCGCTATGTTCTCGAACTCGCGGCAGATGAGGCGGCACGGCTGGGGATTCTACCCGGAGTGCGGCTGCTCTTCTCGCGCGACAGGGCCACGCCTGCTGGCGGGGCGCCGCGATGAGCGCACCCGCCACCCCTTTGCCTCTGGTGCTCGCCGCCGACGCCGATCAGATCGCCCGCCTGCTCGCCGCCGGTGCAGGCGATCGGGCCCTTCGGCAGGTTGCGCGCGGTGCGCTGGGGCGGGCGTTCGGCTTGTTGTCGTCGGCCAGCGCTGACGACCCGGCGGACGAGGAGGTCTCGGAGTTCGGCGATGGCGCTGGCGCTGTCGACGCGGCGCCCAAGGAGGCCTCGGCGGCACAGAAGGAGGCGGCAACTTCCGCCGACATGCAGACCCTGCTCGCGTTGGTCGGCGAGTGTGAGCGCCTGCTGCGACAGCTGGAGGGGCCCTTTGCCGGCGTCCGTCCGCTGAGGCGGGTGCAAGTGCGGCGGCCGCTGCCCGAGCGGTTGCGACCCCCCCGCGTCGCCAGCCGGCTGCAGGCGCAAGGATCAGCGGTGGTGGCGCGCTGTACGCCTCAGCTCGCGCTCTCGGAGGCCCGCCTCGATTGGTTCGAAGCCCGCACCAAGGCCGAATCGCCCGGGATGATCCGGCCGGTGCGGGCCTCTGACGCTACCCGTGAGCCCGCGGCCGGCGTGGAGTTTGAGCTGCTCCGCAAGAAGGGGCGTTCGCCCTTCAGCTGAGCCGCACGGGGCCTGCGGTCTGCGCGGTTGGCGGCGGCGTGGGGCCAGTCGGCGGCCCCTCGCGAGCCGAGGCGCCAAGACCGAAGACGGATGGCGGCCAGCGCGACCGACGCTCGGCGTTGCTCGAATGACGACACAGTCGCCCGCCCCGGGCTCGGCGAGCGGGGAAGAGATGGAGCAACGCGCAGCCTGTCGCACGCTCCAAGCACCGCGTTTGGCCGCGCTGTCGCCGTGCCTGCCGGCCCTGGACCCGCCCTGAAGTACCGCCTCTGATGGAATTTCGCGAAGGGCTGGCGTAGCGTCCGCGGCCACGCGGCGTGTCGGGCCGAGGGAGGTGCAGGATGTCGATCCGGACTTGGATGGTGTTCATCGCGGTGCTCGGGCTCTTGCCGACCTTGGGTTGCGGCGGCGGAGACGAGGGCAAGACCGACGCCACGGCGGACAGCGCAGGCGATGTCGCGGCTGACCAGGGCGGCGATAGCGCGGCGGGGACCGATGCTGGCCCAGGCGGCAGCTGCGAGACATCTTGTCTGAATGCCAACAAGGTCGAGGACCTCAGCCTCTGCCCGAAGCCCGCTAGCGACTACGTATGCCTGCAGGGCTGCTGTGCCAAGAAAGTGCTGTGCCAAGCCCACGCCGACTGCGCCAGCAAGCTGGGAACCCCATTCTGCCCCGACGATCGCTTCATGTGCGGCTGTGATCTCACCACCGGCAATTGCACGCAGACGGTGTGTGCCGCCGACGCAGAATGCGCGAAGGGCCAGCTCTGCACCGATGGCGGCTGCAAGGCCAAGCCCGCCGGCGATCTCAGCCTCGTCTTGCACCGCAAGGTGTGGATCGCGCGCCCAGGCGACAAGGGCGCACCGGCGCAGCTGCTCGGCGCTCAGGTCCATGACGCCAAGCTGGCCACCGATCCCGACGCCGCGATCACGTGGAAGCTGGACGGAGCGGGCTTCACGCTGGGCGCCGAGCTCGTCGCTGGCGCTGCTGCGGGCAAGGCCACCCTCACCGGCACCGTGACCGGGGGCAAGGCCAGCGATAGCGCTCAGCTTTGGAATCTCGGGCCGCTACCGGACAAGGTCCAGGCTCGCCTCACGGTGGTCGACGAAGAGAGCTTCGAGCCGCTCACCGGCAAGGTGTGGGCCCTGTGCCCGGCTGGCGCTGTGACCCCGACCAGCACGGAGTTCGCGATCAAGGACGGCCAGGCATCCCTCACCGGGCTGACGCCGCCTTGCGATCTGCACGTCGTCGTCGCCGACCACGACGCGATCTCGCTGCTCGCCTTTGATCCGGCGGCGGGCGCCGACCTGCTCCTGGCGACGCGGCTGCACCACTTTGCCGAGCTGGCCTACGACGCCGATGGCAAGCCGATCGCCGAGGCGACCAAGCTCGTCCACGGCGACATCGTGTCGGGCGCGGTCGACTACGAAGGGCAGGGCGAGGCGGGGCTGGGCATTACGTCGCTCGGCATCGGCTCGGACCTGCTGCTCTTCAACCTCGACGCGCTCATCGGCCCCAACGTCACCCGCCCCTTCCACAAGGATGCGCCGGCGCTCGTGAACCCCAAGCCCGGTGAGCCGCAGGAGATCCCCGGCGGCGTCACCTTCTTCCTCGGCAAGAAGGTCATCGACGCCTACATGGTCGCCGGCCCCCCCGGCAAGCATGTCCTGTGGAGCCTGGCGGGCCGCTTGCCGCTCTCAGACCTGATGAGCCAGGTCAGCTCCATCGTCGGCGCCGTCGATGGCGGACTCGACGTCGGCAAGGTCGTCGGCGTGCTCTTGCCCTACCTGTCTGGCTTCTACTCGCAGGTCATCGTCGAGCTGCCTTTCGCCGACAAGAGCGGCGTCCAGACGCCGATTTCGAAGCCGCTTGCGCCGCAGATTCCGCTCGGGCTGACCACCGAGGTCATCCCGCCCGCCCTGCCCTCGGTGGGCGCGGCCGGCTTTGCCGACCTGATGTTGGTCCTGGGCGGCGCGCTGTTGCCCGATGGCACCCTCATCCCGCTCGGCCTCGCCGCGGCCTCCGACACCTCGAGCTCGCAGCAGGTTGCCGACGGCAAGGTCGACGGCGATCAAGAGGAGCAAGGCGATCAGACCATCTTGCTCAACGCCGCGCCGCTGCACTCCGGGCTTCGGGTCGGCGTCGCCAACCGCATCCTGGTGAGCGCGGCGATCAACGTCGGCGGCAAGGGCAAGCCCGAGGGCGGCTCCATCGTGTTCTCCGACGTCGGCGGCCACGTCGCGACCTACACGCCTGACGCCTTCTTGCCCTACGCGATGGGCAGCAAGTGGGACGCCAAGACGCGCGCACTCACCGTCGAGCCCGTGGCGGGCGCCGCGTTCTACCGCGTGGTGCTGACCGGCAGCGAGGGGCGGCGCTGGACCGTGTTGCTGCCCTCGACCGCGGTTGGCAAGGCGCTCACGTTGCCCGACCTCAAGATCCAGGGCCTGCACGCCAGCCTGGCCGATGGCCCGAAGCGCGTCTTCGTCGGCGCATTCGAGCTTCGCGGCGGCGCCACGACGCTCGGCAAGGCGCTCGGCGACGGCACCTTCGTCGACCTGGTGCGGCGCACGCGGCGCTCCTCCTTCCTCGACGTCCACTGAGCGCAGGTCGCGCAGTCGCGGTTACAGGCGGGCGTCGCGCTGAACGCGGTCGAAACGGCCGCCGCGCAAGACGAAGCGATTGAGGCGACCCTGGTCGCCCGGCAGCGCCGCCGGGTGCAGCGGGTCGTCTGGCAAGGCCAGCGTCGGGCCGGCAAGCGTCAGCGCCACGAAGTGCGGCAGCAGTCGCTCGCCGACGCCGGCTGCGGCCAGCGCCTGACACATGGCCATCGCGCCCCCCGGGGCAGGCAGGGCAGCCTCCAACGCGACGAGGCGCTCGAGCGTGTGCAGCGTCGGCGGAGGCAAAGCGATCGGCCCGCTGACGCGGTGATCGGCCAGGGCCGCCTCGGGGCGGTAGAATCCGGCGGCGACGCCTTCGACGCCGTCGACCTTGGCGTCTTGGCCCTCGGGCAGCGCCGCGGCGAAGAAGAGGGTGTCGAAACGCACCGGCTCGACCTTGGGTGTGAGCCACCAGGCGCATGGCACCACGCCCTCGAGGTCCGCCACGGCGCCTGCCGCTTGCAAGGCGCGCGCGAAGGCGTCGGCCGGCACTTTGTGACCGCGGCGCTCGGCGGCGACGGCGTCGGCGATGGCCCGCGCACGTTCAGCTGAAAGGCTCGCACCTGTCTCTTGATCGCGCGCCAGGACGACGCCTGCCTCTTCGCACAGCTCGCGCACGGCTGCGCCGAAAAACGCCGCGGCGGCCGGGACCGCAGACGACTCGTCGGTTGGGTCCATCTCGCGCACGGCTTGCGCCAAGCGTGCGGCGTCGACGTGGGCGCTCGCGCTCGGTGCTGGGCCGAGCCCAGCGTCACCGGTGTCGACCTT
Source organism: Myxococcales bacterium (assembly GCA_947491025.1). Lineage (GTDB taxonomy): Bacteria > Myxococcota_A > UBA9042 > UBA9042 > UBA9042 > SXNM01. The sequence goes on along the minus strand of CANLIC010000001.1, from coordinate 137,637 downwards.
GCCACCCGGAAAGACGGTCGCCCCCGCCATGAAGCCCGCGCCGCCGCTACGCCGCGTCAGCAGCACTTCGACGCCCTGCGGTCCGTCGCGCAACAAAATCAGCGTCGCAGCCGCGCGTGGCGGCTTCGGCGAGCCGACAAGCGCCTGCAGAAACTCAAGCGGGGAAGCGCTCATCGAGGCTCCAGGTCCGCCGCGGCACCGACGCCTTGGGGGCGGCGGGTCGGATGGGGCTTTGGGTTCAGCGGCAGTTGGGCGACTCGGCCGGATTGACCATGCGGCGCACAAAGCGCGGCAGCACGTCGGCGAAGAGCTCGGCGATGGTGACTTCCTCCAGCGCCCCGCCGGCGTAGGGCGCCGGGCTCATGCCATTGCCAAAGGTGCCTTCCACCCAGCAGCGCTGGCATTGCGCCAGCAGGCTTTCGCAGGTCGCATCGTCGAGCGAGGGCTGGCAGGGCGGCATGTCGTTGAGCGCGAAGAACCGGGACTTGCTCGCGGCCACCTGCTTGATCATCACGCGCGCAGCGTGGTGGGAGGGCGCCCGCGAATTGACGAACTGCACGCGCTGATAGCGCACCTGCACCGCCGTCGCGGCGAGCGAGCGCGCCGGCTCGCGCGGGACCCACCAAGTGTTGTCGGTGCAGTCCTTGCCGGTCTCGGTGATGGGCCACGCGCCCGGTGCGCACAGGATGCTGGCCGGCTTGTCGCCGCTCGCTGGCGGGTACGCGGCGGCGTGGCTTCCGATGGAGCCGAAGTTGCAGGCGCTCTCGGTGGCGCCCGGGCCGTCGTCGGGGCCGATGGAGCGCGCCGGGTCGGCCGGGGCCTGGGTGGCCGCGCAGCGGTCTGAGGGGCCCTCGACGTCGATGAGGAAGTGCACGAAACTCAAGGAGCTCAGCGTGAACTTGCTGATCGCCGCCGACACCGGCACGAGGCCCCAGCCGACGGTGAGGAACCCCGAGCGCTTCTTGTCGATGTAGGGCTTCTCGGCTGTCAGGCGCATCGCCTCTTTGACCGCTGCCAGGTGCGACTCGCCGCCGTAGTCGTTGCTGCCGGTCGAGGCGTGGCCGCCGAGGCCCGTGCCCGGCAGGTTGAAGACCAGCACGGCCGTGCCCGTCGATTGAGCCAGCGCCTTGGCGTGGGGAATCCACTGCGGGACCGGCGAGGCGTCACGGTCGGCGACCACCACCACCAGCGGGCAGGGTGAGGCGTTCTGGCACGTCGTCGGCACTGCGATGCTGCCCTTGATCTTGGCGCCGCCGACGTTGAAGTGCATGTCCTCGCTTTGGACCGCGGCGCCCTCGATGGCCGAAGTGCCGGGCAGAGGGCAGCCGGTGGCGACGTCTTCCTCTGCGTCTTGGGCATCTGCGGTGTCGGTTGGCGCCGGCGTCGGGTCGCTGCCACAGGCGGCGAGCCAGATGCAGAGCGCGGCCAACCCGCGCGCTGACACCGGCGATCCGCTTCGAGCGGCGAGCGAGGCGGCGACGTCGTGCGAACAGGGCTGGAGCATGGGTGGCTTCTCCAATGGCCGCCGAACCCAGCGGTGAACCTCAGACTAACGGAAGTGGGCCGGGCTGGCCACTTCCACGACCGCGCCGGACCTCCCACGCCACCCCACTTGGGGGCCGATCTCGGATTCTTGTTGCAGTGCCAGTTGTTGAAGAGATCGCCCCGCCGAAAGCCCGCCGTCCCGATCGCTCGCCGCCCGGCGCCGATCGTCTGCATCCGGCTCGCGGCATTGCCGCATAACCGTCGAACACAGAAATACTTTCTCGCCCAGTACCCCTCGTTCTCCAGGGGAGTCTGGCCGCGCGCGCTGCGCCAAGTTGAGCGCGCCGTCAAGAATTGGCCGGTTGATCTGGAACACCTGGAGATTGCGTTATTTCTCGGATCGAATGCCCGGGTCATCGTTGTGCCGCTTGCTGTGTAAGAACCGAAAAATGAATAGCAAACGCAGACGCCGCGCGATCGCGGACGAGCGGGGGAGAAAGTGGGGGGCAGTGGTCAAAAGTAGGAGAAAGTGGGACAACCACTGCTGGAGCAGCGCTCCGAGCCCCGAATCACCGCGCGTCTCGTGGCGCAGCGACATCGGCTCCGGAACCGGCGGCTGGCGAACAGGCGGCAGACGTGGATTGGATGTTCCTCGGCACCCATCAGGCGCGCACCGATGCCAAGTCGCGGCTGTCGGTGCCTGCGGCTTTTCGCCGCAGCCTCGAGGGGCACGGCGAGACGCGGGTAGTGCTGGCGCCGTCGCTGACCAATCCCGCCATCCATTGCTTCCCTTTGCCCGTGTGGCACGCGCGGATGCAGCGCCTTGCGAACCTGGCGCAGAGTGATCCGCTGGTCGATCACGTCAAAAAGTTTCAGGTCGCGATGGCCTCGGACTGCGAGCCGGACGGTCACGGGCGCATCCTGGTGGGCGCCGAGCTGCGCGAGTTCGCCGCGCTCGATGTGCCCGCGGACGTCGCCGTCGTTGGACAGGGCCAGACCTTCGACCTCTGGGCCGCCGCGGCCTGGCAGTCGGCCCAGGCGGAGGCGCGCTCCGCGCTCCGTGGTCAGGCCGCGCGCTTGGCGGAGCTCGGGCTATGAGCCGCGCCGCAGCCGTCCGCGCCGAACGCGCCGAGTTCGAGGCCGGCGAGGCTGTGCCGGCCTCGGGTGCAACGCCGCCCTATGCCCACGCCACCGTCCTGCGCGACGAGGTCGTCGCCGCCTTGGCAGAGGTGCCTAGCGGCTGGGTCGTCGACTGCACCCTCGGGGGCGGTGGCCACAGCGAGGCGCTCCTGCGCGCCCGCCCCGACGTTCGGCTGCTGGGCCTCGACCGCGACGCCGACGCGCTGCTGGCGGCGCAAGCGCGCTTGGTCGGCTTCGGTGAGCGCTTTCTGTGTGCCCACGCGCCCTTCGCCGACGTCGATCGCGTCCTCGATCGCCTGGGCATCCGCGAGGTGGCCGGCTTCATCGCCGATCTCGGCGTCAGCTCGCCACAGCTCGACCGCGCCGACCGCGGCTTCTCGTTCCGCAGCGACGGGCCGCTCGACATGCGGATGGACCCGAGCCGCGGCGAACCGCTCCGCGAACGCCTGCTGCGCGTGCGCCAGGAGGACCTGGCGGTCGTGCTCCGCGAGTACGGCGACGTCGACCGCCCGGGCAGGGCTGCGCGCGTCTGCTGCGAGGCGGCGGCCGAGGGGGTCGACAGCACGGTCGAGCTGGCGGCGCGCATCAGCCGCGTCCTGCCGGGACCGTCCAAGATCCACCCGGCGACGCGGGTCTTTCAGGCGCTGCGCATCTGGGTCAATGACGAGATCGAGCAACTCGAGCGCTTGCTCGCGGTCGCGCCCCCGCGACTGCTGCCGGGCGGCGTCATGGCCGTGATCTCCTTTCACTCCGGCGAAGATAGGGTGGTCAAACACACCTTCCGCGCTTTGGCCCCGCGCCATGGAGAGTTCGAGCTGCCGGTGCGCAAGTCGATCGAGGCCGATGTCGTTGAGGTGTCCGTCAACCCGCGCGCACGCAGCGCCCGCTTGCGGCTGCTGCGGCGGCCCTTGGCCGATGCGTTTGACGCGGTGGCCGACGCCGGTGATGACGGCGACGAGGGTCCCGCCTTTGATCTCGACGAGGAGGGCGGCCGATGAGCGCGCAGCACGAGACGTCGCACGCCGAAGCCGCGGCGGGGGCGGTAGGCCCGGCCGAGCGCGCCAAGGTATGGCAGGGCGCCATCGCCGGCGGTCTGTCTGGGCCCCCTCGAGAGCAGTTCTTGTGGTGGCGCGTGCTGGGCCTCGTCACGCTGGTCGCAGCCATCACCGCCGCGGGTGTCCTGCGTGTACGCGAACACTCCGCGGGAATCCGCCTGGCGCGCGACCTCGCGCAGGCGGACGCTGAACTCCGCGAAGCGGTCGAGCGCAACCGCGACCTTGAGGCGCTAGTCGAGCGGGCGCTCGATCCGGTCCTGCTGCGCGAGGAGGCGGTGACCAGCTTCGGCATGGACAACGTCGACCCGGACGATCTCGTGGAGGTGCCGTGAACACCTCCGCCCGCCAGACCCCGCGCGTTGGCGGCGGCCGCTTTGGCGGGCTGTGGGCGGCGGTGTGCTTGCTCGCCAGCCTCGCCTCGGCCGCGACGCCGGCGCGGGCGCTCGGGCTCATGGCGGCGTCCTTGCCGGCCCTCGGCGTGGCCCTGGCTGCGACGGCCTTGGGTTGCAGCTCGGCCGACGCAGAGCGCCGCAAGCGCGAAGACAAGGCCGAGTTCCACTACAAGCTGGCGGCCGGCTACTTTCAGGCCAGCAACATCGACCTCGCCATCCGCGAGCTCGTGCGCTCGTACGACTTCGATCCCGAGCACGCCGAGAGCCGCTACCTCTACGGTTTCATCCTGTTCGGTCGCAAGCAGTACGAGGAGGCGGCGGAGAACTTTCGCCGCGCGCTGCAGCGCAACCCGCGCTTCTTCGCCGCCCGCAACCACCTGGGCGTCACGTACCTCGAGCTCGAGCGCTTCCACGAGGCGATTCAGATCATCGAGCCGCTGCTGGCCGAGCCGCTCTACACGACGCCCTACCTCGCCCACAACAACATCGGCTGGGCGTACCTGCGCCTCGGCAACATGCGCAACGCGGAACACCACCTGCGCCAGGCCGTGTTTCTGAACCCCAAGTTCTGTCTCGGGCACCGCAACCTCGGCCTTCTGGCCAAGGAGCAGCGCGACATCGACTCGGCGGTTCGCCACCTCGAGGACGCGACACGGCTGTGCCCGGACAACTTCGCCGATGCGTGGTGGGAGCTCGGCGAGCTGCTGAGTGAGCGGCACCTGGAAAAGGCGCAGGACGCCTTTCGCCGTTGCCGAAAAATCGCCGGGGACTCGCCGCTCGGCCGACGCTGCTCAGCGCGGATCTTGGACAGCGCGGTGCAGTAACCGGGGCAGGGCGGACCGGCGGTGCCGGCGCAAGGGTCGAGGGGGAGGGCAATCGTGACGGGCGTAGACGAGGCGCAGACGGGGCAGGGGACGGAAGACGGCGACGCGTTCGCTGCGTCTGGCGTCGCGTCCCCGCCGGCTTCGGCTTCTGGCGCTGCAGCAGGCGAGCGCGTCCTCGACGACGAAGCTGGCGATCCCCACGACCTGCGGCACCTGCAGGGCGATACCGTCGTCCCGCGCGCCCCCGGCCGTTGGCAACGCCGCGACCGCGCCGGCCACACCCCCGCCGCGCGCTACGTCCGCTCGGTAGAGCGCGCGCGGGCCGCGCTCTGGCTCATCGCCGGCTACCTGCTCGTAGGCGTCGGCGCGACCTATTGGCACGTCGCCCACGTCGACCAGATCGAGCACCACGCCGCGAAAAACAGCGCGCGCACGGCCGTCATCCGCACCCGCAGCGGCGACATACGCGACCGTCACGGCGCGCCCCTGGCGACCGATGTCCGCTCAGACCGGCTGGTCGCCGACCCGCGCTGGTGGCGCAACCGGCTCCAGCCATGCGATCCCGCTCGCGAGTCATGCGACGACGTGCCCTTGGTGCCGATGCCGAAGGTGCGCGCTTTCGATAACTTGCGCGCCGGCGCCGCCCGATTCGTCGCCGCCCTCGCCTGCGACGCTCACCCGCGCCTCTACGGCTGGGCGCTGCCCGAGCGCTCGGATTGCAAGCGGCGTCGGGCCGCGCTTTACGACGACCTGCTGCCGAGGTCCGCGGTGGCCGACGTCTACCGCGAGGTGGCCGTCGATCTCGTGCATGAGACCACGGGCGCGCCGAAAGCCGAGCTGCGCGAGCGGCTCAGCCGCGACAGGGGCTACGTCGTGCTCCTGCCCGACATCAGCCTGAGCCAGCGGCAGACGCTGCAGCGCTTGATCAACGACGGCCGGTTGCCTGGCCTCGCGATCGAGCCGCACTTTCGCCGCCACCACCCGGGCGGCTCCATCGCCGGCGCTGTCATCGGGCACCCGCACTGGCAGGGCAACGTCGAGAAGACGTTTGCCAGCCTCGTCGCTGGCCAGGAGGTCCGCCTCACCGTCACCGGCATGCGCGACGGCACGGTGCTCTATCCGCAAGGGACGCCGGATACCGCTCGCTACGCCGGCCGGTCGGTGGAGCTGACCCTCGACAAGACGTTGCAGGCGGTGACCGAGAAGCTGCTGACGCAAGGCGTCGCCGAGGCCAGCGCCGACTTTGCCGTGGCCGTCGTCATCGACATCGCGAGCGCCGAGGTGCTGGCGATGGCGCAGTCGCCGACCGTCGACCCCGACAAGGTCGAAGAGACGCCTGCGTCCGCTGGCCGCAATCGCGCCATTCAGGACCTCTTCGAGCCCGGCTCTACGCTCAAGGTCTTGACCTACGCCGCCGCCCTCGAGGCCGGCAAGGTGCGGCCCGAGGAGCGCTTCGCCACTTCGGGGGGCCTCTATGTGCCTGGCAAGCTGATCAAAGACGCCCATCCGCACGGGGAGATGAGCGCCGCCGAGGCCATCAAGTACAGCTCCAACGTCGCCATCGGCAAAATCGCGATGCGATTGGGCCGCACGGCGCTGGACCAGTCGCTGCGTGCATTCGGCATCGGCGCGCGCAGCGAGGTCGGCCTGGTCGACGAGATCGGCGGCCAGCTCCGCCCGGGTGAGACCTGGCTGCCGGTCAATCTCGCCAACATCGCCTTCGGGCAGGGCGTCGCCGTGACCGCCCTCCAGCTGACCAACGCTTTTGCGACCATCGGCCGCGGCGGCCTCCACCAGCGGCCCCGCTTGGTGCGGGCGATCGTGGCTCCCGACGGCACGCGGCAGACCTTTGAGCTGGAGCCCGGGCGGCGGGTGGTCTCCGAGGCGACGGCCGCGAAGGTCATCGATGCCATGGCCCTGGTCTGCGAGCCCGGCGGCACGGCGCGGCGGGCCCGACTGGACGACTACAAGGTCGTCGGCAAGACCGGCACCGCGCAGCAGGTGGGACCGGGCGGCTACTCGCCGACGCACTGGGTCGCCAGCTTCATCGCGCTGATCCCCCGTGAGAAGCCGCGGCTGGCCATCTTTGTGGCCGTCGACACGCCGCGCAAAGTCGGCCCTGGCGGCGAGATCATCCGCACCGGCGGCGCGATCGCGGCGCCCATCGTCCGGGAGATCGCCCGCTTCGCCCTGCCGTACTTGGCGGTGCAAAAGAGCCCAGGCGCGCCCTATCTCTCTGCCGACGACCCAGAGGCAGCGCGCCTCCGAGCGGAGCGCCAGGCCATCCAGCGCCGCGCCGACGAGGCGCGCCCGGCAGCGGCCTCGGTCACGCCAGGCACCGCTCCCGACGTGCAGGCCCCGGCAGGGGTCGTCGCTGCGCAGGTTCCCCCGCAAGCCCCGGTTCCAGGCGGCGCCGCGCTCGCTGCGGCAGGACAGGCAGCCGCAGACAAGGGCAACCCGGCCGGCGTCGCAGCGGCCAAAGCTGCGCAGCCGCCCGTGCCCGCCGCTGCGCCGCCGCCGCGGAGCGGTGCCAGCCCGGTCGCACTCGTCGCCGGCGCTCCGCGGCCCATCGTGCCGAAGCCGCTCGTCCAGGCCGCGCCGCCGCCCAAGCCGAAGGTCGAGGCGCCACCGCCCGAGGCACAGGCCGCCGTCGAAGTGCCCGATCTCCAGGGCCTGCCCATCGTCGCTGCGCGCGCCGCGTTGCAGCTGGTCGGGCTGCGGCTCCACGTGGTCGGCAGCGGGGTCGCCGCATCCCAGCGCCCGGCCGCGCGAGCCCAACTCGCCCCCGGCGCCTCGGTCGAGGTCTCTTTTGCGCGCCGATCCTCGCAGGTTTCGGTCGCTGTGCCGCCGCCGCCGGCGACGCCGGCCAAGCCCGGGTCGGCGGCGCCGACCGTGGCGGGGAGCGCGCCGTGACCCGCGCCCCATGCCTGACCCTGGCCGAGCTCGTCGCGGCGGTTGGCGAGCCTCTGGGCCTGCGCGGCCAGCTGCCTTGGGCGACGTCCTCGACGGCCGGGCACGTGGCGGTCAAAGACGTCGTCTGCGACTCGCGGGCGGTTGGGCCGGGAGCCGTCTTCGTCGCCGTGCGCGGCGAGCGACACGACGGCTGGGCCTACGCCGACGCAGCGGCCATCGCTGGCGCCTCGGCGATTGTGACCGACGCCCCGGCAGATGCCATCGCCGCCAAGGCCGAAAAGTTGGCGCTCCCCGTCCTCCAGGTCACCTCAGCAAGACGCGCCATCGGCCTCTTGGCCGCCGCGCTGCACGGCCACCCCTCGCACGCGATGGACGTCGTCGCCGTCACCGGCACCAACGGCAAGAGCACGACGGCCGTGTTCGTCGCCCAGCTCGCTGCCGCCGCCGGTGTGCGCGCCTGCGCCCTCGGCACGCTCGGCCTGTGGACGCCCGAAGGCGTGCGGCCCGGCGGCCTGACCACGCCAGATGGGGCCGATCTGCAGCGGCGTTTGGCGGCGCTGCGCGACGAAGGCTTCGCCCTGGTCGCCATCGAGGCCAGCTCGCACGCCCTGGATCAAGAGCGTCTGGCAGGCACGCGGCTGCGGGCGGCGGCCTACACCAACCTGACCGTCGATCACCTCGACTATCACGGCAACATGGACGCCTACGCCGCCGCCAAGCGGCGCCTCTTCACCGACTTCGGGCTTCCCTCCGACCGCTGCTTCGCCAACTGCGATGACGCCGCTGCGGCGCGCCTTGTCGCCGAGGGGTTGGCGACCGGCTTCACCTTGGCAGCAGCCTCGGGCGCTGCCGTGCGGGCCACGGCCTTGCGCAGCGACCGCGACGGGCTCTCGCTGCGCCTCTGCCGTACCGGCGCGGCCCCGCTGGCGCTGCGGGCACCGGTGGTCGGCCGTCACAACGCCGAGAACCTCGTCGTCGCCGTGCTTTTGGCCGCGGCCTGCGGGGTAGACGATGCGGCGCTGCAGCGCGGCGGTGCCGGGCTCCTCGCTCCGGCCGGCCGTCTGCAGCCGGTCGAAAACGACCAAGGCGTGTTGGCGCTCGTCGACTATGCCCACAGCCCCGATGCCCTCGAGCGCACACTGCTGACCACCCGCGCGCTGTGCGCGCCGGGCGGCCGGCTTTTCGTCGTCTTTGGCTGCGGCGGCGACCGCGACCGGGGCAAGCGGCCGCAGATGGGCGCCATCGCGGCGCTCGGCGCTGACGTCGTCATCGTGACGTCTGACAACCCGCGTAGCGAGCCACCGGCTGAAATCGTCGAGCAGATCTGCGCAGGCGCACGCGCCTCCGGCGGTCAGCTCGTGGAGAAGCTGGTCCCGTCCGTTCTCGCTACGGCGGGCATCCCAGGTGCCGACGACGTGCCCACGCCGGCCGTGGTCCTGGCCGAGGTCGACCGCGACGCCGCCATTCGCCGCGCGGTCGGCGGCGTCCGCGCCGGCGACGTCCTTGTCGTTGCCGGCAAGGGACACGAGACGACGCAGACCCTTGGCGACAGGGTCGTGCCCTTCTCGGACGCCGAGCGGCTCGACCACTGGCTTCGGCAGCGGCGGCCGACGACTGGTGCGGGAAGGGCGCGGATGGACGCTCCCCGAAGCCCTGGCGCCTCGGGGAGTCCATCCACCACGCAGGAGCCGAATGCAGCGCAGATCGCCGTGACAAGCGGGTCGTCGCCAGAGCCATGGGTGCCCATCGCCATCGACCTGAGCGGCGTCGGCGTGGCCAAGGCCGTCGCGGGCCTCCTGGGTTGCCCGGGCCAACGCCAGGCTTCGGCGATCAGCAGCGATTCGCGCGCGGCGGCGGCGGGCGTGCTCTTTGTGGCCCTGCGCGGCGAGCGCTTCGACGGCCACACCTTCGTCGAGGCGGCCCTGCGTGGCGGCGCCGCCGGCGTCATCGTCGAGGCGGGCCGGGGCGACGAGCACCTGGCGCTGGCGGCAGCGCAGGGGGCCTACATCGTCGAAGTGGCCGACAGCTTGGTCGCACTCGGCGATCTCGGCCGGGCGGCGCGGCGGCGTTGGGGCGGCGTGGTCGTTGGCATCACCGGCAGCAACGGCAAGACCTCGACCAAGGAGCTGACGGCCCTCGCGCTGTCCCCGTTCGGAGCCGTCCACGCCACCTTTGCCAACCACAACAACCGCATCGGCGTGCCACAGACCCTCTTTGCGCTCGCGGCAGCCCACGAACTGGCGGTCGTCGAGATGGGCATGAACGAGCCCGGCGAGATCGCCGAGTTGGCCCGCATTGCCGAGCCGCAGCATGGCCTCATCACCAGCGTCGGTGAGGCCCACCTCGAGCGGATGCTCACCATCGAGGCGGTGGCGGCCGAGAAGGCGGCGCTCTTGATGGCGCTGCCGCCGGAAGGTGTCGCGTTCGCGCCCGCGGGCCTCGACATCATCGCACCCTTCCTCGCCCAACTGCGGCGGCGTGGCCAGCGCGTCGTGACCTTCGGCGCCACCGTAGGGGCAGACGTCGGTGTCGCCGGCAACGTGCAGGTCGTCGGGCATCGCCAGCGCTTCGTGGCTGACGTTTTCGGCAAGCGGGTTGCCATCGACCTGCCGGCGCTCGGCGCTCACATGGTCGACAACGCCCTCGGCGCGCTCGCGGTCGCCAGCATCCTGGGTGACGACCCCGAAGCCGCGGCGTGGCAGCTGCAGCGCTACGAGCCCGTGGGCCAGCGCATGCGTCCGCTGCAGCTCGGCGACGTCCTGATCCTCGAGGACTGTTATAACGCCAACCCCGCGTCGGTCGAAGCGGCGCTGCGCACACTCGGCACCTGTGCTGGCCCGCGCGTCGCCGTGCTCGGCGAGATGCGCGAGCTAGGCGCCACTGCTGAGGCGTTGCACGAGCGCGTCGCTGCCGCCTGCGCCGGCCACGCCGACGCCCTGGTGGCGGTTGGACCTTTCGCGACGGCCATGGTCGCGGCGGCGAACGCCGCTGGCGTCGCAGCAGAGGCAGTCGCTGGCGACATCACCGATGCCGCAGCCACGAGGGCCGCAGAGGTCGCCGTGGCCGCCTTGCGTCGTGGCGGAGCCATCCGCGGCGCGGCCGGTGGCACCGGCACCATTCTGGTCAAGGGCTCGCGCGGCGCTCGCCTCGAGCGCGTGGTGCTCGCGATGACGCCCTGGCTCCGGCCGACGGAGGTGGTCTGATGTTCCTCTGGCTTTCGGACCTTCTGCGCGACGACTTCGGCGGCATGAACGTCTTTCGATATGTGACGTTCCGGAGCATTGGCGCGGCGGCGACCGCGCTCATCATCGGCCTGCTGCTCTATCCATGGTTCATCCAGCGCATGGCGGCGCGCCAGCTCGGCCAGGTCGTACGCGACGACGGCCCGGACTCGCACTTTTCCAAGCGCGGGACCCCGACCATGGGCGGCATCCTGATGCTGGTGGCGCTGACGCTGACAGTCCTGCTATGGGGCGATCTCGCCAGCCTCCACGTCTGGCTGGTCCTCGTGCCCACGCTGGTTTTTGGCGTGCTCGGCTTTTTCGACGACTACCTCAAGATACGCGACCGAAACAGCAAGGGCGTCAGCGAGAAAGTGAAGCTTCTCGTCCAGTTCGGCACTGCCGGCGGCATCTTCGCTGCGCTCTATGGCGGCCTGCTCGGCCCGGAGCTCGCGGATACGCGCTTCTATGTCCCCTTCGTCAGCTCGACGAAGTTCGCCATTGAGATGCCGTGGTGGCTCTACGCCTCGTTCGCCACCGTCGCGGTCGTCGGCATGTCGAATGCCGTCAACTTCACCGATGGCCTCGACGGCCTCGCCATCGGCCCCATCATCGTTGCCGCCGGCGTCTACGGCATCCTCTGCTACCTCGCGGGCGCAAGCCTCGGCTTCCAGGTCGACGGTACCATCCACCGCTTCGTGCCGAGCGACTACCTGCTGATCCCGAAGGTCGCCGGCATCTCCGAGTTGACGCCGGTTGCGGCGGCGGTGGTGGGCGCCGGGATCGGCTTTCTCTGGTTCAACACGTTCCCGGCGCAGGTCTTTATGGGCGACGTCGGGGCACTCGCCTTGGGCGGCACCCTCGGCATGTTCGCCGTGCTGTCCAAGAACGAGCTGCTGACCGTCATCATCGGCGGTGTCTTCATCGTCGAGATGCTCTCCGTCATCGTCCAGCGCTACACCTTTCGCTACACCGGCAAGCGTGTCCTCAAGATGGCGCCCATCCATCACCACTTCGAAAAGCTCGGCTGGCCGGAGCCACGGGTGACGATTCGGTTCTGGATCGCCTCGTTCCTGCTCGCCCTCGTCGCCCTCGCCAGCCTCAAGCTCCGCTGATCGCCCCTTCAAGGAGTCGTCCCCATGTTCTCTCGAGCCGCCGCCGTCGATGACCGCCTCGCGCCCGCCGCCGATTCCGCGGCTTGGTCGACGGCGTCGGCGGTGGTCGGCGCGGCACCTGAAAGCGCAGAGGCGTGGTCGGAAGATGGCCTGCTCGGCGGGCCGACCCGCGTTTCCCACGCCCGTCCGCCGGTCGAGCCGAGCCCAGAGGGGCTGACACCGCACCCGCCCGGCATGAACTGGCAACTGCTGACCGCGACGCTCCTCCTGTGCGGCCTCGGCGTCACCATGTCGTTCTCGGCGTCCTACTTCGAAGCCGTCCATAAGCACCAGGACGAGCTGTATTTTCTGACCCGCCACCTGCGCTACGCCGCCATCGCTGGCGTCGCGATGATCGCTGGCATGCAGATCCCCTACCAGCTCTGGCGGCGGCTGGCCCCGACGGCCTTTGCGGTCGCATTCGTCCTGCTCATCGCCGTGCTGGTGTTCGGCGAGGTCCGCAACAACGCGCGGCGCTGGCTCATCATCGGTGGCCAGAGCTTTCAGCCGGCCGAGTTCGCCAAGGTCGCTTTTGTGCTCTACATGGCGCGCTCGCTGGTCAGCAAGGCCGAGCGCGGCGCCTTGCAGACGGTGTCGAGCGGGCTCCTGCCGCACGTCGCGATCTTTGTCGTCTGCGTCGGCCTTTTGATGGGCCAGCCCGACATGGGCACCTGCATGGTGCTCGGAGTTCTGCTCTTCGGCATGGCTTTCGTCGCCGGCGCCCGCGTCGCGCCGCTACTCGGTTCCGGCCTGCTCGCCGTCTTCGCCGCAGCCGCCTTCATCGCTCAGAACCCCATGCGCCTCGGCCGCTTCAAGGCCTGGTTCGACCCCTTCGAGGACTTCCACGGCAAGGGCTACCAGCTCGCCAACTCCCTGCTCGCCGTGGCGATGGGCGGACCCTTCGGCCGTGGCCTCGGCGCCAGTCAGCAGAAGCTCGGTTACCTGCCAGAGGCCCACACCGACTTCGTATTGGCGATCATCGGTGAGGAGCTGGGGGTCGTCGGCGTCTCTGTCGTCGCGCTGCTCTTCATCTGGCTTCTCGTCGCCGGCATGGCCACCGTTCGCGGCGCGCGCGACGAGTTCGGCCGCATGTTGGCGTTCGGCATTCTGCTGCTGATCGGAACCCAGGCCGCGGTCAACTTCGGCGTCGTGCTCCAGCTCCTGCCGACCAAGGGCCTGACGCTGCCCTTCGTGTCCTTCGGCGGCACTTCCTTGATTCTCATGGCGTTCTCCATCGGCGTGCTGCTCAACGTGGGGCGCGGCGGCTCTCCCCGCTTCGCCGAGGCGCGGCCCGCACGCGACGGCCGATTTTTCGACGTCTCGGGCTGGTCTCCCGGCAACCTGATTCGGCGCTATCGGTCGCCGGGCAACACGCGCGTCCTGCGCCCCCGGCGGTCGCCATGAGCGCGCGCTTGCAGGTCGCCATCGCCGGCGGAGGGACCGGCGGCCACGTGACGCCAGCCCTGGCCATCGGCGACGCGTGCGTTGCTGCAGGCCTGCCTGCCCCTCTGTTCATCGGCACCTCGCACGGACTTGAGGCGCGCCTCGTGCCCCAACGCGGCTACACGTTGCTCGTCGTACCCGGCCAGCGCCTCGTCAACACCGGCCTTCTCGGCAAGCTGCGCGGCGCCTGGGCGCTATGGCGGGGCATCCTGGCCGCCAGGTCGCTGCTGCGCAGCCATGGTGTCGGGCTTGTCATCGGCGTCGGTGGCTACGCCTCTGGCGCGGCGCTCCTCGGCGCGAGAAGCCTGGGACTCGGCACTGCCATCCACGAGAGCAACGCGGTCCCCGGCTTGACCAACCGCATTCTCGGCCGGCTCGTGCAGCGTTGCTACCTCGGATTCGAGGCTGCGCTGGCCTCGTTCCCGGCCGACCGCAGCGTGTTGGTAGGCAACCCCGTTCGAAAGGAGATCGCAGACTTGCCGAGCGAGCGTTCGCTCACGGCGCCGGGCACGCGGCCGCTGCGGATTCTCGTCGTCGGGGGATCGCAGGGCGCGCAGTTCCTCAACGCCGAGGTCCCGGGCCTGCTGCAGGCGGTCAAGAAAGGGCTCAGCGCGGTGGGTCGCGACCTGCAGGTCGTCCACCAAGTCGGCAAACTCGATGGGGCGCCGGTGGCAGCGCGCTACGAGGCCCTGGGCATCCACGCCGAGGTCGTCGGCTATATCGACGACATGGCGGCCCGCCTGGGCGCCGCCGACTTCGCCATCACGCGCGCCGGCTCCGGAACCATCGCCGAGCTCGCCGCCGCCGCCCTCCCCGCCTTGCTCATTCCCTTTCCCTTCGCCGCCGGAGACCACCAGGCAGCCAACGCAGCCGCATTCTGCCGCGACGGCTCCGGCCTCTGGGCCCGGCAGGGGGAGTTCGCGGTCGAAAAACTGGCGCCCGAGATCGCGACGTTGTTGACTGATCCTGCGGCGTATGCCGCCGCGGCGCGCGCGGCGAGGGCGAGCCAGCGACCCGATGCGGCGGCGGTGTTGGTGGCGGATTGCATCCGTCGGTCAGGGGAGGGGCGATGACCAGCAAGCGCCCGGAAACTCCAAAGAATCGCCGACGCGCCAGCCGCGCCGCCCTGCTGCGTTCGTTCTCGCTCGGACGGTCGGGGTCCGCGCTCGACTTCGACCCCGGTGGGTTCATCACCCGCCTGCTGCGCCCGCTGCGTGGGGCCCAAGGCCGCGAAGAGGCCGACGAGGCCTCGATAGAAGCCACTTTCGATGCCTCAGCCGACGCCGACGGAGTCGCGACGGGCGCCGAGCCCCATGCCGGCTCCGATGCGGTGGCTGATTCTGGAACCCAGGCCATCGGTGGCGACGCCGGCGTGGCGCCGAGCGCTGCGTCCATTGCCGGGCTGCGCTGGTCCCGCATCGGCGCCACGGTCGCCGCCGTCAGCGTGCTCACCCTCGGTTTCATCATCGCCCGCTCCTGGGACAGCTACAACGTCCGCGCGCAGCACCTTCGTATCCGCAAGGTCGAAGTGATCGGCGCCCGCAACGCCAGCATCGAGGCCATCGTCGCCGCTTCCGGCCACCGCCCCGGCGGACACCTGCTCGACGTCCGCGAGCTCGACGTCGCCAGGCGCGTCATGGCCCTGTCGTGGATTCGCAGCGCCGAAGTCCGGGCGCGCGTGCCCGACACCTTGGAGATTCGGGTCGTGGAGCACGAGCCCGTCGCCATCCTCGCCGATGGTCCGCTCTGGCTCCTCGACTCCAACGGCGTTGCCTTTCGCGTCTTCGAGACCGGCGATCCGCTCGATTTGCCGCTGCTCTCGGGAATCCCAGTCGCCGACCTCGCGCCGCTGCCAGCCGCCCCGGCACCGGGCGCACCGGACAGCGCCGGCAACGATGCGCCCGTCGCTGCGCCAACAGCGCAGAGCAGGGCCGCCGCCGAGGCGCGCGCCCAAGCCGCCGCCCGCCACGAGGAGCGCCAGTTTCGCGCCCGCCAGCTCGTTCGTCGGTTGGTCGACCTCGCCGCCGCCATCGCTGCAAGCCCCCTGGCGCGGAACTTTCCACTCGGCGAGTTGGCCTGGGACCCCGTGCTCGGCATCAGCGCGATCTCGGCCAAGGATGGTGCCGAGCTGCGCTTTGGCCGCCGTGACGTCGAAGACCGGGCCCGGCTGCTCGCTGACGCCGCCCGGGTCGTGGCGGCCGTGAAGGCCCGGGGCGAGCGCCTGAGCTACGCCCTCTTCGACACCGATGGCGAGGCCCGCCGCGTCGTGGTGGCGACGGAGCCCAGCGGGCCCTCGGCCTCCCAGCCGGTCGGAGGACCCGCCGCCGCCGCCCTGCCGCAGCAGCCCATGGCTGGACCCGCGCCCGTCGACGCCGGATCGCCGGCTGGACCCGCCGCGCACGCCGCCGCCACCCCGCTGGCTCCACCGGCCGCACGTGCCGCAGCATCGGCTGCGCCCGCCGCGGCGGCCCCAGCAAGCTCTCCACCCCAAAAGTCGGTCGCGGCGCCCGCCGCGGCAGGGCACGCAAAGAGGTAGCTTCATGGCACGCACGGGCGAGATCATCGTCGGACTCGACGTCGGCACCACCAAGGTCGTGGCTGCCGTCGGCGAGGTGCGCGAGGACCACACGGTCGACATCATCGGTGTCGGCATGAGCCCGTCGCACGGCATCAAGAAGGGCGTCGTGGTCGACGTCGGCGAGACGATGGACGCCATTCGTCGGGCCGTGCACGAGGCCGAGTTGATGGCCGGCTGCACGGTCAAGGCCGTCTACGTCGGCATCTCCGGCGGCCACCTGCGCTCCTTCAACAACCTCGGCGTCGTCGCCGTCCAAGGCCAAGAGGTCAGCGCCATCGACGTCGACCGCGTCGTCGAAAACGCTCGCGCCGTGCAAATCCCAGCCGATCGCCAGATCTTGCACACCGTGCCGCAGGAGTTCGTCGTCGACGAGAACGACGGCATCAAGTCGCCGGTCGGCATCCGCGGCTCGCGCCTCCAGGCCAACGTCCACATCGTCACCGCCCTCGACTCGGGCGTGCAGAACGTTCGGCAATGCGCCGAGCGCTCCGACCTCCACGTCCTCAAGTGCTTCGCCGAGTTGCTGGCATCAGCCACGGCGGTGCTCGAGCCCGACGAGAAGGAGCTCGGCGTCGCGCTGGTCGACATCGGCGGCGGCACGACGGACATCGCTGTCTACCACAACGGCTCGATGGTCCACTCCGCGGTGCTGCCCATCGGGGGCGACCACATCACCCACGACATCGCGCAGGGGATGCGCACCTCCCGCGCCGAGGCCGAGCGCATCAAGCTGCGCCACGGCTGCGCCCTCTCGGCCCGCATCGCCGAGGACGAGACCTTCGACGTCGCGAGCGTCGGCGGCCGCGAGGCGACCACCCGAAAGCGCACGTTGCTCTGCGACATCATCGAGCTGCGCCTCGAAGAGATCTTCAACCACATCAGCCAGGAGCTGATCGCGAGCAACTTCGCAGATCTGCTGGCGTCTGGCGTCGTGCTGACCGGCGGAACGGCGCAGCTGCCCTTCGTTGCCGACCTGGGCGAGGACATCTTGAACCTGCCGGTGCGGATCGGCCGGCCAAAGCCGACCGGTGGCCTCTACGAGCTCGTGCGCTCGCCGAGCTACGCCGCCGCCGTCGGTCTGCTGCTGCTCGGCGCTCGCGAGGGCGAGCAACGCCGGCTGACGACCGAGGCCAGCGGCAAGCCGCGCCTGTTCAGCCGGTTGCGCGACCTGCTGCGCACGACCTTCGATTGACGTGACGATGGACCGCGGACGGTGGCCGGTAGCCGGATCCCTTCCGCAAGACGAGCGCCGACGCAGCGTCGCGGCGACTGACCAGGAGGCGACGATGTTCGAACTCATCGACGTAGAGCCGGCGAGCCCGCCAGGCGCGCGGCTGATGGTGATTGGGGTCGGTGGCGGCGGCGGCAACGCCGTCGACAACATGATCGGCGCTGGACTGAACGGCGTCGAGGCGGCGGTGGCGAACACCGACATGCAGGCGCTCGGCCGCAGCCAGGCCGGCAAGCGCATCCACATCGGCGCCAAGGTCACACGCGGCCTCGGCGCCGGCGCGCGTCCTGAGACCGGTGCCCGCGCCGCGCTCGAAGACGAGGCGACCCTGCGCGAGGCCTTGGCGGGCGCCGACATGGTCTTTGTGACGGCAGGCATGGGCGGCGGCACCGGCACCGGCGCAGCGCCAGTGGTGGCCAGAATCGCCCGCGAAATCGGGGCGCTCACCGTTGGCGTCGTCACCAAGCCCTTCCGCTTCGAGGGCCGGCAACGCGCCCGTCGCGCCGAGGCCGGCGTCGCCGAGCTGGCCGAGGCCGTCGACACGCTGATCGTCATCCCGAACGACCGTCTGCTCGAGATCGCCGGCGAGGAGACCTCCTTCGTCGACGCCTTTCGCCTCGCCGATTCGGTGCTGCTCGACGCCGTGCGCTCGATGACCGACATCATCCAGACGCCTGGCCTCGTCAACGTCGACTTCGCCGACGTCGTCACCGTCATGCGCCGCTCGGGCCTGGCGCTGATGGGCACCGGCCGCGCCACGGGCCACAGCCGTGCCCGCGACGCCGCCTTCGCCGCCATCTCGAGCCCCCTGCTCGAAGGCGCCGCGCTGGATCACGCGACCGGGCTGCTGGTCAACATCACCGGCGGCCCGGGCATGACGCTGCGCGAGGTCGACGCCGCGATGTCTCTGATCCAGGACGCGGTCCACGACGACACCGAGACCATCTTCGGCGCCGTCATCGACCCGACCCTCGGCGACGAGATCCGCATCACCGTGGTCGCGACCGGCTTTGGCCAGACCCAGGCGCGTGTCGAGAGCGACCGCCCGCAGGGGCACAAGGTGCCGCCGCCTCCGGGCCCCGGCCGCATCACGGCGCCGCAGCACGGCATTCCGCCAGCGCCGGCCACCACAATGGCGAGCCACGGACAGCGCCCACCGAGCGGCACGTTCTCCAGCGTTCAAGGCGACCTGCTGACGGCCAGCGAGCGTCGCACCCAGCCGGCCGAGCCCGAGCTGCCGCTGCTGCAGCCACCCGGCCCGCCTCCGATCGCCGAGGCCTACGTCGACGGCACCCTCGCCGCCGTCCGCACCCAGGTCTACACGACGCGTCCCTCGCCGGTCGTCAGCCAGAGTGGCGCCTACGGCCAACAGGTCGGCCTCCCGGGCCTCAGCGGCAACGCCGTCCTCGATGGCGGCGACCGCGATTCGGTGGCCGTGCGGGTGCGCAACGGGCAAGGCGGTCTGGAAGCCGTGATGTCGGCGCCGCAGCACGCGCCAGCGATGGTGCGCACCGCGGGCCAGCGGATGACGCCCACCGGGGTCAGGCGGCAGCCGGTGCTCAACGCCAACCCCTTCGGCGAGGGGCGCGACTTCCCCGATCTCGACGCGCCAGCCTTCATGCGCAAGGGCGGCTGACTGGCGTAGCGCCCGCGGCGTCAAACCGACCGGATCGCCTCAGCCAAACATCGCCAGTTCTCGAGCGAAGGGACGTCGCGTCGGCGTATGGGCCTTTCAGCCGGCCTGTGCGGCGGGCGCGGCGCTTGGCAAAGGCGGCGACGCTGCTTGATCGGCGCGGCGATCTGCCCGCGGGAAGCGCTTGGCCGCCGCGCGCAGCCGCTCAACGAGCAGGTTGGTGGTGATGACCTCCGGCAGCAGGTCGCGGCTGCCGTCCGGCATCAAGATCACGTAGGCCGGGATGCCCGAGCGGCCGAGCTTCTCGAGCTCCTCCTGCAACACTTCGTCTTCGTTGGTCATGTCCGCCTTCATCGGCAGGATGTCGACCTCGGCCAGCAGCTCGCGGATCGGCTGCGTCTCGATGAAGGCCTTCTCGTTGGCCTTGCAGTTCACACACCAGTCGGCGGTGAAGTCGACGAAGACGGGCCTGTTGCGACGTGCCTCGGCCGACACCCGGGCGCGGTCGAAGGGCGCCCAGTTGATCTTGCCGTCCAACACCAGCGGCGCACCGGGATCGTTGGCGGCAAAGCCCTCGCGCACCGGCGACACCGGCTGCAGGTCGAGCGTAACCAGCCCTACCCCAAGCACGAATGCGGCCGCTAGCCCGCGCACCGTCAACCGCCGCGCGTTGCTGTGCTCCAGGCCGCCGAAGTGGTTGAGCGTCCACAGCGCGAAGCCCAAGGCCACGAGAAAGAACAAGAACATCGTAGAAGCGTCACGGCTCACCTGCGACTGCAGCACGCCGAAGAGCCAGACCGCCGTGGCGATGAGCGAAAAGCCCATCAGCTGCTTGAAGGTCTCCATCCAAGCACCGGGCCTGGGCAGCGCGCGCCCGACGCCGGGCACGAAGCTGACGAGCAAGAAGGGCGACGCCAGGCCCAGGCCGATCGCCATGAACATCGCGAGGGTCTCCCACCACGACGCGCCGCTGCCCAGCGCGAAGGCCGCTGCGGTGCCGAGAAAGGGCGCAGAGCAGGGCGTCGACATGATCGAGGCGACGACGCCATTGACGAAGCTGGCGCCGTAGCCGTGGTTCGTGCCGGTTCCGCCGCCGAGGCTGACCGTGAACTCAAACACGCCGAGCGCGTTGAGGCCGAAGGCGTAGATGAGGGCGCACATGCCGGCGACAAAGGCCGGGCTCTGGAACTGCATGCCCCAGCCCAGGCTCTCGCCAGAGGCGCGGACGCCGATCACCACCAGCGCGAAGACCAGGAAGGTCGCGAGGATGCCGCCCGTATAGGCCAGTCCGTGCAGCCGCTTCTCGTGGCGGGTGGCGTTGCTCTGCTCGATGAGGTGGAAGACCTTCATGGTCAGCACCGGCAGCACACACGGCATCACGTTGAGAATGAGGCCGCCGAGCAAGGCGCCGCCGAGCGATGTGAGCATCCCGTCTGCCATCCTCTTCCCCCGGGCCCCATGGCGGAGCTGCTGCGCCGCGCTAGCCGCTGGATGATAAGAGACGCGCGAGGTAGCGCCAGCCCCCGGCCCGCCAACCGTCACAGAAAAGCAACTGCAGGGACCCGCCTCGCATTCCCATCGATGGGCGCCGCCGGGCGCGCCAGCGGCGACCCGGCCGCTTGCCAGCGAGCGGGCGAGGTGCGATCCAGCGCATGGGGGCCGACGCCGGCCCGGCAGGAGCCCAGATGAGCGACAGTCCTCGCCCGCGTCGCCGCCGCCGTAAGGGGGCCTTTGGCGCCGAGCTCCTCAACCTGCCCAACATGTTGACGATGCTGCGGGTCGCCGTGATCCCGATCGTCCTGTACCTGCTCGCCGGCAGCGATCCGGCGGAGGTCGGGCCGTGGGAGGCACGGGCCGCGACCTTCTGGGCGACATTGCTGTATTTCTTCGCCTCGATCACCGACTTTCTCGACGGCTGGCTGGCGCGCAAGCTGGACCTGCAGTCGGCCTTCGGGCGCTTCATGGATCCCCTGGCCGACAAGCTGCTGGTCATGGTCGTCCTCATCGAGCTGGTGGCCCTCAACCGCGTCGAGCCGTGGTTGGTGGCCCTGCTGCTGTCGCGCGAGATCGCGATCACGGGCCTGCGCGCCATCGCCATGGAAGAGGGGATCGTCCTCGGCTCCGATCGCTTCGGCAAGTGGAAGACAGCGCTGCAGATGGCGGGCCTCGCCGGGCTGATGATCCACTTCCCGATCCGTACCGATCTGACGTGGACGGTCGCCGACCTCGACTACCACCGCATCGGCGTCATGCTGCTGTTGGTATCGATGGTCTTCTCGCTGGCGTCGGCCGTTGGCTACATGATCGGCTTCGTGCGCGGGGCCTTCGGGGACCGCAACGAGCGCGACGCGACCGCCCGCGAGCCAGCAGCTCGCACCGCAAGCGCAACCGCTCCAGCGCCCACGGCCTAAGGACCCGCCCCCATGGGGTGAACGCACGCCACGGTTGCCATCGGCCGCAAGCGCGATTCCCTGGCGCGTCTTGGCGAGGCTGCTATCGTTCCCTTCGGTGAATGCGCCACGGCGAGACGCCGTTGGCTGTCGATGGGGCCCCCGGGGCGGCCGGAGGCGCGGAGGGCGCGGTGCGGGTGCAGCAAGGCCCACAGGCGGCTTCCAACGCGCTGCAGCGGCAGCGGGCCGAGACGCCATTCCGGTTCGCTGGCGCCGCGCGGGTCGTGCTCCTTGGAACCTGCGCCCTTGCCGGGCTGAGCTGCGGCGCTGTGGCGCCTTCCTTGATGCCAGCACCGCCCGCAGCCCAGACGCGCCCTGCGACCCCCCAGCCGGGGCTCAACGGATTGCCAAGCGCGATGGCGGCGCTCGACCGCGCTCCGCATCAACTCGGCTCTCGCCGCGGCCCCGACCTCGACATCGGCGCCGCGTCGCGCCAAGGACGCCGCGCCCTGGCTGAGGCCCTCGAGCCCGAGGTGCTGGCCGTCGTGACGCAGCCATGGCCCGCCATCGGCGGACCCGCGCACGGCAGCGTCAGCGTCGGGACGGTGACGACGGGATTCCTCGCCGCCGCCGCAGAGCTGCCGCTGAAGGGCCCCCACCACGCCGTGCTGCCTAAGATCGCCCCGCGCAACGCCCGGTTCGGCACCGACGAGCTGCGAGACCTGCTGCTCTGCGCCGCCCGTGGCGTCGCCCGCGCCCAACCCGGCGCCACGCTCGGCATCGGCAACCTCTCGCGCGCCACGGGGGGCGACTCACCCTGGAGCGTCTCGCACAACAACGGCCGCGACGCTGACCTCGCCTACTACGCCCGCGGCCTCGATGGACGTCGCTTGCTGCCCGACCACCTCTACTCGTTTGGCCGCGATCTGACCGCGCGGACCGGCGGTTCTGAGCGCCAGGTCTTCGACGTCGCCGCCAATTGGGCCCTGGTCGAGGCGCTCGTTACCTGCGAGCAGGCGCAAGGCGTCGATATCGAATACCTCTTCATGGCCAACTGGCTGAAGCGCGCCGTCCTCACCTTCGGCCGAGCCGGCGGCGCCGACGAAGTCACGCTCGCGCGGGTCGCGGCGTTGCTGCATCAGCCGCGCAACGCCGCTGATCATGCCGATCACCTGCATGTCCGCGTCCGCTGCAGCGGCGCCGACCGCAACGAGGGTTGCCTCATCGTCAGTCGGGCGCCCCCGAACAGCATCGGCCAGTCCGCGGGCGTTCGGGCGCGGCTGCCGGCGCTGCGTGCTGCCCTCGGCAGCGATGATGCGGCCTTGCGCGCCATGGCGGCGCATCGCCTCGGCCTCTATCGCGACGAAGGCGCCGCACCGGGTCTGGTGGCCGCGCTGGAAGACGCTGCGCCGGCCGTGCGCCGTGCCGCCGCCACAGCGCTCTTGCAGCTCAGCTCCGCCCACGCGCCCCGTGTCGCCCAAGCCGCAGAAAAAGAGACCGATTTCGGTGCGTTCTCGGTCATGCTGCACCGCCTCGCCGACGCCGACGCGGTGGATCCACTCCTCGCCGCCTTGCGCTCCGATCGCGAAGTCGCGACGCCAGACGGCGCGGTGACGATGCCGGTCGCGGCCGTCGCAGCGCCGCTCTTGGCGGAAGTCGGCGCCCCCGCACGCGCCGCCGGCCAGCTCGCTGCGTCCCTCGGCGGTCGGGCGCCCAAGGTGGAGCGGGCGCTCCTCGCGGCGCTGGAGCGCTTGTGCAACGTGGCAACCGACGACCTGCTGCTACGGCATGGCCATCTCGACACCGTCGCCGCCTGGCGCGCCCACGTCGCATCGCTGCCGGCCGACATCGACCGCCCCTCGCTCTGGCTCACCGGATTCGCCGCCCGTGGCCTGAAGGTCGACGGCGTCGGACGGAGCGAGATCGCGGCCCTCGCCGCGGCGCTGCAGCTGCCCTCACCCTACGCCGAGAATGCGGCACGAGCCCTGATCCGCGCCGTCGCCTATCGGCCCGAGGAGGGGCGTGGCGCGCGAGCGGCGCCACAGGCCTTTTGGCCTCCCTTCTTGCGCCGCCGGGGCCTGATCGACGCCGAGACCTTCGCCAGGCTCCGCGAGCCCGAAAGCATCGGTGGCCTCGACGCGTTGGCCGCCGGACTGCCGCTGCCGTCCGCGCCCCGGCCCTGATACCCCATCCGGCGAATTCGCTTGGGTTTCAACCTGTCTGCGACGCCTTCCGCGGCGCCGACGGGCACTGACAGCGCAGCGCCATTCGTGGGCCTTCGCGTCTTGCCTCGCCCGACGCGGTCGGCACCGTCCCGCAATCCGGAGCTGCCGGCATGAGTCGAAGCCAGCCGACTCTGCCCGACGTGGGTCGTCGTCCCATCGGCCTTGGCTCTCTCGCCCTAGAGCTCGCCGGCAAGCCCCTCGCTTGGCTCCGCTGGAGGCAGTCGCACCAGGCCCCGCCGCCAGTCGCGCGACGCTTGATCCGCGGTCGGCCGCTCTGAGGCGTCGGGCGCCGGCACTGGGGCGTCGGCTTCCATCCCGAGCATCGACCGCGCGTGGTCATCGAGCCGACGCGTCAGCGACCGCATCGGCTCCCCGAGCTCGCGTTGGACCTCCGTCGGCTCCAGCAGGGTCAGCTGCAGCGCCAGAATCGACTCCGGCGGCAGGTGGTTCGCCAGGGCCTGGCCGAGGCCGGAGATCGCGCCTCGCAGCGCGACGTCAAGGCCGATGCGGCCCGGCAGCGCCATCGCCACCGAGCGCTGATGGAGGCCGGCCAGGTGGCGAAACGTCGCGGCGCAGACGGCGTCGAAACGCGACCCGTCGAACTCCGCGCGCCGCCCCATGCCCACGAGCAACAAGAGGCGCTGCGGGATGCGCTCCCCCGGCAGCGGCAGCAGCAGCGCCCGGCCGAGCTCCAGGTCGACGAAGTCCGCCTGCATGTACCCGGAGAGCCGTCCGCAGAGCCGCCAATCGACGTGCCCTGCCAGGCCGCGCAGCGGTCTGTCGTCGACAAAAGAAGTCAAGACGAGGCACTCGGACTGCAACGCGTCGAGCGATTCAAGGGTTGGCTCGGCGAACTGAACGTTCACGGCGCCCTGCGCTCCGCGTGACGCGCCCGGCCGCCGAGGACGACCGTTGTGGCTTCCGTCTGCCGCCCCGTTGGGGCCTGGCCGGCCGCCGACTTGGCAGCGTCAGCGCCTGGTGCCTCAGTCGCCGCCGCCGCCGCCGCGGCCGCCGCGGCCGCCGCCGCCGCCGCAGGACCCTTGCGCTTTGCCGGCCGCGTTCGTTCCGCATCCGGCTTGCGCAGCGAGATCTGGTGCAGAACGCCGTTGACGAAAGAGCTTGACTCCAAATTCCCGTATTTCTTGGCGATCTCGATGGCCTCGTTGAGCACCACCTTGCGCGGCACGTCCTCCAGCCAGAGGAGCTCATAGGTGCCGATGCGCAGGATGTTGCGGTCGACCACGCTCATGCGATCGAGCTTCCAGTTGTGGCTGGCCGCGATCAGCTCGGCATCGATGGCCGCGCGCATTCCGATGACGCCCTCCACCAAAGTGTCGCACGCACGCCGTACGTCGTCATAGGCTGCCGGCCGCTCGCCGGCAAAGGCCTCCCAAAACAGCTCGCACGCCAGCCCGGGCTCTTGGGCCGACCAGTCGATGCCGTACAAGATCTGCAAGGCGCACTCGCGAGCGCGCCGCCTGGTCCCCATCGTCGTACCCCGCGTCCGGCTAGCCGCCGACCTTCGTGGGCAGCTTCCGCAACAGGTCGATCATCTCGATCGCCACCATTGCGGCCTCCGCACCCTTGTTGCCGGCCTTGGTACCGGCGCGCTCGATCGCCTGCTCAATCGTGTCGGTCGTCAGGACGCCAAACACCACCGGCACCCCGGTGCGCTGCGAGGCTCCAGCCACGCCCTTGGCGGCTTCGCCGGCGACGTACTCAAAGTGCGCGGTGCTGCCACGGATCACCGCGCCGAGCGCGAGCACCGCGTCGTAGCGACCCGTAACCGCCAGACGCTCGCAGACCAGTGGCAGCTCGAATGCCCCGGGCACGCGTACGGTGTCGATCCCCGCCACGTCGGCTCCGCTCCGCACCAGCGTATCCAGGGCGCCCTCGACCAGGCGCTCCACGATGAAACCGTTCCACCGCGCCGCCACGATCGCGACCCGCGCCCCCGCAGCGTTGAGATTCCCTGAATAGTCCGCCATGCACCTGTCCTTCGCCGGCTCGCGCCGGGCGCCCCTACGGCAAGATCTTGAGGCTGCTAATCTGCTCGGTCGCCTTCTGGCCGACCAGAAGCGGCGACACCGCCGCACAGCACCGGTTGTCGGCGTCGAGGTACAGACTGGCCGCCGCCGTTCCGCCGAACCGCAGCGTCAGCCCGCCGCCGCCGCTGTCCGCAGACTCGACGACGCCGGCCCCGATGACCGCGATGTCGCGCACTTTCTTGTCGGCCGATCCGCGGAGCACCAACGCCAGGCTGGCGCCTGCTTCGCGTCCGCGCAGCACGCCGCGGACCTGGAAGTCGGCGCCGGTCGCATCGTTCTTGGTGGTGCACTCGAACCACGGCCCGGCGATGGTCGCCTGACAGTCAAAGGTGGCGGTCGAAGCGGTCAGGTCCGTCGAAGCCACCGGCTTTCCCGCCTTGAAGGACGCCTCGTCGCACGCCCCGCTGACCGGCTCAACGCACTTAGGCGAGATCTTGATGAAGAGCTTGAGCGTCGCCTTCGAGGCCAACCCGCTCGAGGTCGCGCCCGCCCAGAATTTCGCCGACGTCGGTGGAAGCCGCCACTGGCCCATCTGGGTCTTGTCCATGGTCGCCTGCGTGGCGATCACTGCTTTGCCGGCGTGCCCGGCGGTCGCGGCGGCGTCGGTGGCGGCCACCGCAGCCTCCAGCGTGTCACCGCCCGTCAGGCGCTTCAGCAGCGTCGCCACACCCGCTTGAGCCGATGCGACGTCCAGGGGCCCGGCGAAGCCGACGACGGCCCGCAGCGGCATCTCGGCGACGGCCTGCGCCAAGAGCCCGGTCTGGCTCATGTGGTCGCTCGTCAAAGAGTCCGCCCCAGCCAGAATCGTCAGCCCAGGTCCGCCGAGGGGCGCCTGGTCGAAGAGCTTGCCACCCGGGACCACAAAGGAGTCGCGGTGCACCAGTTCGTCGCCCAGCACGCCGCGCGACAAGGTCATGCCGATGCTCTTGGCCGGCTTGCCGTCGCTGAAGGTGTCGATAACGCCAGCGCCGATCCAGACCACCACGTCGAGCGGCGTCAGCGCTGGCAGCCGCGCCAGCAGGTCGCTCCGCCTTGCGTAGTGGATGACCTCGATGGCGTCGAACACGCCGCTGGCATCGACGGCCTCGGCGATGGGGTCGGTGTCGAAGCCAACCTCAGGGCCGTAGGCGGACAAGATCAGCAGCACGCGCTTGCCCCAGGCCACCCGCGTCTCATCGAGCTGCAGCATCGCCGGATCGACGGGATTCTTGCGGTCGAGCGCCGCGCCGGTCAGCACCGTCGCGCCTTTCTGCAGGTTGTGCTCCAGCAAGCGCTTGCCGAGGGCAGGAGCCCCGACGCTCCAGGCCGCGACGTCGACGCCGCCGGCGTCCGTCAGGCGCGCGCTGGCGGCCGTGTGCGTCCCGCGCGCACGCACGCAGCTGCTGGGCGTGGCGCAGATTCGCACCACTGCCAAGGCCTGCTGCCTCTCCAGGTCCTCGGGCGGCGCGTAGTCCGCCCACACCGTACGGCCGCCCGACGCGTCCTCGATGACGCCAGCCGCCAGCCACTCCCGCCCATCGACTTTGGCGCCGTCGGCGAGGGTCTTGAGCTCGGGATCGCCGGCCAGCTCGGACTGCCAGGCCGCCGCATCGAGCGCGCTCTGGACCGTGCGGGTCGGCGCTTTGGGCGTCTTCCCGCCGTCGTCGCCGTCGCCATCGCTGCACCCAGCGAGCGCCGCCGTAAGGCAGAACAGCCCGAAACCAAAGGTCCTTGACGACGCGCCGAATGCGAGGCCCAGCCCCGCCGGGTCATGTGGCCACCCGCTTCGCTGGACCCGCATCGAATCGCCCACTTCAGCCTCGCTCGGAGCGCTGTCGCCCGACCCGTCTCCGGACGTCGGACCGGTGCCAGTGTCGCCGCCAGGACCCGCCCCGAAGGACGCCGCAAGGCGCGCTCGGGGCACCCGCAGGCCGGCGGAGTGTAGCGGCCGGCTGGCGGTGTGCCAAGTCGCTTCCCCTTGCTGCGACCCTCGCAATGGGTGGCCCCCTCGATTGACACCGATCTTCACCATCGCCTACGCTCCAGCGCGTGGGCGCCGACCTGAGCCAGGACGCAGAGCGCCGGCTCGAAACGCGGACAGTGGGCCGCGGGGGACGGTTGGGCTGGCGTAGCGGACGAGGGCAGATCGTGCTCCCTCGCCGTGCGTCGAAGGATGACGGAAGCTGCGTAGGGTCAGCGACAGCGGGTCGCGACGCAGCACCTGACCGGTCCATCGACCGAACCTCTCCGTCCAAGCGTCCTGGGCGAATTGAACGTGGCTAGCCAGCGCAACCACTCGAGGCGAAACGCATGAGCAACCGGAACGTACGTCTGGGCATCGTCTACCGAGGCAGCATCGTCCACGAGGAGATCATCGATCGTCGCATCGACGTCTCGATCGGTCTGCGCGCCGGCTCGACGATCCAGTTTTCCGCCAAAGACTACCCCGACTTCCCCGACCACATCGACGTCCTGTACTGCGAGGGCGACAAGTACAACCTCGTCGTCCCCAGCGACCCCACCGCACGCGTCAACCTCCGCGGCGCGGCGTTGAGCAACGTCCAGCAGGTCCGCGGCAAGCGCTGCGTCCCCGTCGAGGATGCCGCGGGCGGCTCGATCGTCGTCGGTGACGTCACGATCATGTTCCAGTTCGTCAAGGGCTACGTTCAGCAGTCGATCACCCACGAGCGCACCGTGCTGCGCATCGGCCTGGTGTTCGATGATCGCTTGATCTCCGACAAGATCTTCCCGGACGAGAAGCAGGTCTCGGTCGGCGGCAGCAACGCGGACACGGTCGTGCTCGACCAGATCGACTACACCGGCCCGTCCATCAAGTTCTCGAACAACAAAGACGGTTCGGTCACGCTGCTCACGCCCAAGGACGTCAAGGTCCGCGTCGCCGTGCAGGACGACGCGCCCCGCGATCTCAAGGAGCTGATGGCCAAGGGCAAGGCGCGGGAGGAAGCCGGCAACGTCATTTGCCACCTGACGCTCGGCACCCGCGGCCGCGCCTCTCTCGGGCCGTACACGGTGCTTTTCCAGGTCGTTCGGCAGCGCGTGGTCGTGCCGCAGATGGACCGCAAGAGCTTCGGCCAGCGCTTCGTGGCCATGTTCCTGCAGGACGTGGTGTGGACGACGTGCTTCGGCATCTCGGCCCTGGTCGGTCTCGGCGTGGTCATTCAGGCCAAGATCTACCAAGAGAGCGCCGGCCAGTACCTCTCGCAGGCCAAGCAAGAAGAGGCGATCAAAGACACCTACGAAGTCATCATCGATGAGAAGAAGGAGATCATTCCTGAGGAGCCCGAACCCGAGGTCCCGTCGGATCAGCCCGAAATCCAGGCCCCGAAGCCCGAGGAGAAGGCCAAGCCCGACAAGGCCGACAAGCCCGACAAGGCGCCGCCGGTCGATCAGCCGAAGCCTGAGTCCAC
The DNA here is from genome assembly GCA_947491025.1 of Myxococcales bacterium. Taxonomy (GTDB): domain Bacteria; phylum Myxococcota_A; class UBA9042; order UBA9042; family UBA9042; genus SXNM01. The sequence goes on along the minus strand of CANLIC010000001.1, from coordinate 108,498 downwards.
TGGCAAGACCATCGACCCGACCGAGCAGAAGAAGGCGGTGGTCGCGGCGGTGCAGGAAAAGACCGTCCTGGGAGCCCTCGGCGCTGGCGGCGCCGCCAGCAAGCTCTTCGGCGACGCCGCAGAGGGTGAAGAAGGTGACGTAGTCGCCAACCGCGCCTTCGGCTCCTCTGGCGAAGGCGAGGGCACAGGTCCGGGCAAGGGCGGCCTCAACCTCGCGGGTGGCGGCGGCGGCGGCGGCACGGTCGAGAAGGTCAAGGGCGGCGGCGGCGGCGGCTTCAAGCGCGACACCGCGGTCGCCAAAGCCGTTGCGCCGGAAAAGAAGGAAATCGGCGTGAAAGTCTCCGTATCGTTGGGCGCGATGGGCGGCTCCGGCGAGGCCAAGAGCGAGATCGGCAAGATCATCGGCCGCAAGAATTCCGCCGTGCAGCGCTGCTACGAGAACGGCCTACGCGGCGACCCGAACCTCTCCGGCAAGGTCAATGTGTCGTTCGTCGTCGGCACCGCAGGCACGATCACGTCGGTCACCGTCTCGGGCGCCTCGGGCGAGTTCGCCGACTGCATCAAGAGCAAGTTCATGAATATCCGTGGCTTGCCAATCCTCGCGTCGCAGCAGAGCTTCACGCAGGGCTACGTCTTCACCAAGAGCTGAGAGCGGGTCAGGCCTCTGGGCCCATGGGCAGGGAGCCGCGCGTCTAGCGGTCCTCGTCACCCCGATCGCGCGTAGCCTTGCCGCTGCCACCTCCCCGCGACATGCCACCATCCGCTGCAGCTCGCTGCACCAGCGTGGCCACTGGCTCAGTCCCGGCGCGCACTGGCGCAAGCGGCCAGGTCGCCTGGCATCAACTCCATGGCGCATGGCGGCCATTTTGGGTCGCTCCGGCTCCGTCTCTCGGGCACGCGGTCGCGATCCGCCGGGTGCTGGCGCCCCGTCTCCGTCGCCTGCCGCCGGCACATCGCGGACGCAGGGTCGCCCCGCTGACGCGAGGGCGGGCGTCGCGTCGGCGGCGCATCACAGGGCGCCCGGTCGCCGAGTCGCAGCCGTCGGGGCCCATGTCGGGGGCGTTTTGAGCTCCCCTGGCGCGTGGCGCGTGGCGCCCAGCGCGTTGTCCGTGGGGCGTGGCGCGAGGCGCCGCAGCCGCCTGGCCCAGCTCCATCCACCGACCGTGCCCTATCGTCGCCACAGCTCACGATCGTCCTGCCACCGCCTCAGCGCGGCGCGACGGTGTTTAGATCTCCTTCCTCCACCGTGCGTCCATGCTCCACAGCGGCGGAGGGTCCACCGCATGACGTGAATTTCCGTGTGCAGGGTGGGGCAGGCTACTTCCCGATCAAGGCTCAGATCGGGTAGGAACGCGATCGGCGGCCGACTGCACGCGGCTAGCGTGCATTGACCGCCGCAGCGGGGCAGACTACGATCTGCGCCCGCCGTGTGCTGCAAGCCACGGAATTGGCGCCGGGTCCGAGTAGGAACCGGGTCGAGCCGACGGAGCCAAGGGAGCGCGGACGATGGGGCTCGACACCAACCGTGTACTGCGCGTCGGCGTCGTTTTTCGCGGCCAGATCTTGGCCGAGCGCGTGCTCAGCCGCCGCTCCGACATCACCGTCGGGACGCGACCTGACTGCACCGTCGCCGTAAATGCGAAAGACCACGCAAACTTCCCTGCAAGCATCCAGCTGGCAGTGCTGCACAAGGACGCCTACCACCTCGTGCTGCCCGCCGATCCTTCGGCGTCGGTCAACCTGCGTGGCGGCCCCGCCGGCAGCCAAGGCGTCAGCCGCGGCGATGTGATCGAGGTCAAGGGCCAGCGGCTGGTTCCGGTCGAGGCGTTCACGGGCGGCTCGCTCGCCGTCGGCGATGCGATCTTGATGTTCCAGTTCGTCCGCGGCGACTCGGTGCCGACCGTCACGCATGAAGAGACGGTGCTGCGCATCGGCCTCGTCTATGACTCGCGCCTGTTGACCGATCGCGTGTTCAAGCCCGGCGAGGTCGTGGGCGTCGGTGGTGGCAAAACCGACGAGCTGGTGCTGCCGAGCACCGACTACCAAGGCGGCTCTGCGACTTTCACGGTCGAGAAGGACGGCCGCGTCCAGGCACGCCTGCCCAAAGGCTGCAACCTGCGGCTTGCGACCGACGGCGCGCCGTTGGACGAAGCGGAGGCGATCCGCAAGGGCATCGCCCGCGCCACCGCGGAAGGCGTCGAGCTCTCGATCGGCCTCAAGACCCGCGGCCGTGCCTCGCTCGGGCCGTACACCGTCCTCTTCCAGGTCGTGCGCCAGACCATCACCGTGCCGGTGATGCCGCGTAAGTCGCTGTTCGGGCAGATCGTTCAGCCGCTGGTCAACGACCCGGTCTGGAGCATCTCGTTCTTCGTGTCGCTGCTGGTCATCGGCTCGCTGGTCGGCCAGGCGGTGATCTTCTATCGGACGACCGGCCAGTACATCAAGCGCCAGCAGCTCGAAGAAGCGCACATGGCGACGACGTACGAGGTCCTGATCGAGGACAAGGAAGAGCCGGAGCCCGACAAGCCCGTCGTCGACATCAAGAGCGATGAGGCCAAGAAGGCTGAGGAAAAAGAGATCGAGAAGGAGAAGAAGCCGGACAAGCGCAAGCAGCCCGAGAAGCCGCAGTCGACCGGGCAGACCGTCGATCCGTCGCAGCGCAAGCAGGCGGTGGTGGCAGCCGTCCAGCAGAAGTCGATCCTCGGCGCCTTGGGCTCACAGGGCGCCAGCACCAAGCTCTTCGGCGAGGCCGATGAGGGCGAAGAGGCCTCGGTTGTCGGCAGCACCTTCGGAAGCAACAACGGCGACCAGGCTGGACCGGGCGGCGGGACCCTGCAGCTCGCCGGCGGCGGCGGTGGCTCCGGCGGTACCGTCGAGAGGGTCGAGGGCGGCGCGGCCGGGGGCTTCAAGCGCGACTCCGATGCGACCAAGGTCGTGGCACAAGAGCGCTTCGAGAAGCGCGTCGTGATCAGCCTCAATCCCGGCAAGCTCTCCGGCGGCGCCGCCAGCGCCGAGGTCGGCAAGGTCATCTCGCGCAAGAACTCGGCCGTACAGCGATGCTACGAGAACGCGCTGCGTGGCAACCCAAGCCTCTCTGGCAAGGCGACGGTTCGCTTCACCGTGGGCACTGCCGGCACGATCACGGAAGTCAGCGTTCTGGGCGCCGACGGTGAGTTTGCGGACTGCATCAAGAGCAAGTTCGAGAACATCCGCGGCCTTCCAATCCTGACGACGCCGCAGAGCTTCACCCAGTCCTACGTCTTCACCAAGAGCTGAGCCTGAGCGGCGCGTCTGGCGCCACGACGGCAGAGCGCGCTCTGGAGGGCGGTCGCGTGGCGCAGTCCGAGTCGACGATGGCGACCCCGGGCGGCGCGGCCGGACCGGCGGCAGGCGCGGTTCCAGGCACCCAGCGCAAGGTCCTGGTCACGGGCTTTCCGGTGCAGATCGCCCGGCAGGTGGCGCGCGAGCTCGTCCTCGCCGGCGATCACGTGCTGCTCCTGCATCGCGAGAAGTTCACGAGGGAGGCGGCGCTCTTCGCCGAGCAGCTCGCCGTCGGCCCTGGCCGCCTCGAGCTTCTCTGGGGCGACATCCTGGACCTCGATCTCGGGCTCGCCGGCCCAGAGGTGCGGCGCGTGCATGCCGAGGTCGAGGAGATCCACCACGTCGCAGCCGTACAATACCTGGCCATCGATGGCGCGCGCATGCGCGCCGTCAACGTAGAGGGCCTGCGCGAGGTGCTCGAACTCGCGCTCGGCATGCGCCGGCTTCGTCGCATCTGCCACTGGTCGACGGCGTTCGTCGCCGGCGGTCGCAGCGGCGTCGCGACCGAGGATGAGCTCAACGTCGGCCAGACCCTCCGCAATGACTACGAGCGTAGCAAACTCGAGGCCGAGGAGTTGGCGCGTCAGGCCATGTCGCGCCTGCCCATTACCATCGTCCGGCCGCCTATTCTGGTCGGCGACAGCCAGAACGGAGAGGTCCAGCGCCTCGATGGGCCCTACCTCTTGATCAACGCGATCGTCCACGCGCCGGTCCACACCGCCGTGCCGTTGCCGGGTCAGGGGCGCTATCCGCTGCACCTGTTGCCCGTCGACTTCGCCGTGCGCGCCGCCGTTGCCCTGACCCGCCACCCGGAGGCGGCTGGCGGCACCTACCACCTCGTCGATCCCGATCCGATGAGCGCCTACGAATTCTTCTGTGCCGTCGCCGACGCTGCCGGCCGACCACGGCCCACCGTCTTTCTGCCGGGAGCGCTGTCTCGGGCCTTGCTCGGGCTGCCCGGCGTGCGATCTCTGGTGCCCAATGAGCGCAGCTTCGTCGAGTGGTTCGACACGGACATCCGTTTCGACGACCGCCACGCCCGGCGCCTGCTGACCCCGCTCGGCTTGACGCCGCCGCCAGTCCGCAGCTACGTCGATGTTCTCGTGCGCTATGTTCGTGAGAGCAATAGCTAAACCTCTCGGTCTCCCGCGAAGCAGCTGTCGCCCTCCAGTGCCGGCGCTTTGCGCCTCCGTGAGAACACGGACACGACGACGATGGTTTGCGTCGCCGACGACGTTGCACCCGCGACGCGGTCGGAGTACCTTCGCCTCGCTCGCACAGTGAGCCATGGAGCCGGAGCCCGTCGATGTCGCGCACCGACCACCTGGACGCCGAGACCCGCATCACCTCCGTCAAGGAGATCGCTGCCCGCGGCGTGTCTCGCACCGCATGTCTTGTTCAACTGCGCGGTCCCCAGATGGGGCGCCGCTTCGAGCTTGAGCACAAGCAGGTCGCCGTAGGTCGGGATTCGACCAGCGACATCGTGCTGGAGTCGGACTCGGTATCGCGGCGCCATGCGCGCTTCGAACCCAGCGAGTTCGGCCACAAGGTCGTCGACAACCACTCGACCAACGGCACCTACCTCAACGACGTGCTGGTGCAGCCCGAAGCGACGCTCCGCAGCGGCGACTTCATCCAGGTCGGCGAGGCGATCTTCAAGTACTTGAGCGGCGACAACATCGAGCTCGCGTACCACGAGGAGATCTACCGGCTGACGATTGAGGACGGCCTCACGCACATCCCCAACAAGCGCGCCTTGATGGAGTTCCTCGACCGCGAGTTCGCGCGCGCTAGGCGCCACGCCCGGCCGTTGGTCGTGATCATGATGGATCTCGACCACTTCAAGCGTGTGAACGACGACTTCGGCCACCTGATGGGCGACTATGTCTTGCGCGAGGTGGCCAAGCTGGCCAAGGCGCGGGTCCGCCACGAGGAGATGTTCGCGCGCTATGGCGGCGAGGAGTTCTGCTCGGTGATGCCGGAGACCGATCGCGCTGGCGGTTTGGCGTTTGCCGAGGAGTTTCGAGGGCTCATCGAGGGCCATCCCTTCGAGTTCGAGGGCAACCAGGTGCAGGTGACGATGAGTCTGGGCGTCGCCGAGATCGACGACTCCATGACCCGGGCTGAAGCTGCGATCTTGGCGGCCGATGAGAACCTGTACCGAGCCAAGCGTGCCGGTCGCAACCGCGTCGTAGCCTGAGGCAGCGCGTGTCGACCTCCGACGCTGGCAAGGGCCCACCCAAACCCGAGAGTGAAGCTGCGACCGGGCGTGGGCATTCGCCCCTGCTCGAGCTCGGCGATGCCCTGAGCGCGGCGCTCGCGGAAGCCGAGAAATTCGCCAACCAGGCCGCAACCCAGGCCGCGATCGCGCGCATGGTCGCTGACCAGCGCGGTGAGGCTGGGTCCGAGGGCGACGCAGCTGCGGCCGACCACGCCTCGGAGGCACCCGCCCCAGGCCAGACAGGACACGACGCGCCGCGCGTGCCCGCGACCGACAGCGCCGCGTCTCCGCCCACGTCACTGCCACCGATGGTGCAAATCGGACCGAATATTCGGGGCATGCCGACGGGCGACCGCCCGGCTGGGCAGGGCGCCCCACAGCAGGTCCAGCTCGACGTGCTGCGGCAACGCGCCAACGCCGACGCCGAGTCGGCGGCCCGCGCCGGGCGCGAGCTCGAGGCCGCCAAGGCCGACCTCAAGGCCACACGCCAGCGCTTCGCCCGCGTCGCTGAGCAGTACGAGGAAGCCCAGCGCCGTTGCGAACGCATGGAGACCGAGCTGCCAAGCAAGGCCTCGCGCAAGGTGTTGCAGACCCTGCTGCCCGCCATGGACGTCCAGACCGCCGTCGTGCGCGGAATGCTCGCCGACGAGGCCCTCAGCGCCGACCACCGCCGGGCACTGCAGATGTCGGTCGCCGAGTGGGAAAGAGCCCTGGCGTCCATCGGGGTCGGCGCATTCGACACCGAGGGGCAGCGCTTCGACCCCATCGTCCATGAGGCGATCGCTCATGTCCCGTCGGCAGCGCAGCCGGCCGGAACAGTCGTGCGACAGGTCGGGCGTGGTTACCTGTTCGAGGGCCGCGTGCTGCGCCCGGCGCAGGTCGTGGTCGCCGCGGCGCCCGAAGGCGAGTAGCCCAATCGGCGTTTCTGCGTCGCGCTTCGACGCGCGCTTCGCACACGGGGCCTGGGGCCTCTACAGCGTTCGGGCCGGCGACGCTTGGCGCAGGGGCATCCTGCCCCGATTGCCGCCTGGACCCGGTCCGTGGACCTAGCGCATCCGCTCCGCGACTGTACGGGCCAGGGCGATAAACTGGTCCTTGTTGCACAGCTTGACTGAGCAGCTCAGCGTCGCGACCAGCGGCTGGCGAGCGTCGACGAAGGTCAGCGACACCACGCCACCGAAGTAGGAGCGGAACGCGAGGTCGCCCAGGACCTGCGTGTCCACCGCGTTGGAGGCCGTGTTCTTCTGGGTGTTGAAGCGTGTGCGGCTGTCGATCAGCGACGGGTCGCGCCACACCTGCAGCGCGACACCGAACGCGTTGCCCTTTGCCGGCGCAAAGTAGATCGCGTTGTAGCCCTGTGTCGGCTTGATGCCGGGCAGGTCGTCATGACGCATCAGCGGCGCCTTCTCCAGGCGATTCTCCAGGTCACGCAGGGTCAAGAAGCCCGTGAGATCGAGCGCTGGCTCGGCAGTCGGCGCCTCGCCGCGCAACCGAGCGGCCTGAATCGGCGCCCCCGCGTCCGCGGCTGGATCAGGGGCGGGCTCGACCGGGCGTTCGGCGGCCGCGGCACCGCGCGCGGCGACCTCAGCCGCGGCTCGCGCGGCGTCTGCGGCCTGGGTGTCCGCGCCAGGTACCGCGACGGCAGCGCCAGGCGTGGCCCCGGGCGCACCGGCGGCGGGGTCGGCGGGGTCGGCGGCAGCGGGGGCGCCAGCCGCGGGAACGCTACCCGGAGGCACAAGCGCGGCGCCAGCCGGCGGAACGGCGGCCGGGTCGGTCGGCGCGGCACCTGGTGCGGCAGCCACGGCAACAGCGCCCGGCGCAGCGGCGGCGGCCTCTGCGCCTGGCGCAGGCGGCGTGGCGCCGGCAGGGGCTGCCTCGCCCACCGCGCCGCTCTCGGTCGGTGCGGCTCCGAGGGCAGGCGCCGCGGCCTCAGCGGGTTTGGCTGGCTCGGGCGCGGGCTGAGCCTTGGCGGTCGCGGGATCGGCCGGAGCGGCCGCTGCAGCCTCCTCCCCTTGCGGTCGCACGCGCTTGCGCTTGACCTTGGGAGGGGTGTGGGCGGCCTGGGCGCCGGGGTCCGCTTCCGGCTCTTTGCTACAACCGCACACCGACTGCAGAAGGAGCAGCGCCGTCAGCGCACTGACGATTCGGCCAGTCCATGCCATCCGCTTGCCTCCACAGCCGACCGCGCGGCCGCGCGACACTATCGACCGCTTGCCGAGGCTGTCAACGCGCGGCGTCCTTCGTTTCATCCCGCGGCACCGAAGAGGGCGGCCAGAAGTGGGCCTTGGCCGCCGCATCTACGGCTGCGGTTGCACGCTTGGCAAGCGCCGGCGAAGCCGGATGCGTGCGCACACCGGCACCGCGTGCCCGGACTTTTCAGGCTCATACCGTCTCTGCAAGCGCTCGCGCTTGAGCCAACCACGCCCGATAGGCCCTGCCGCCACGCGCGCCAGAGGCGCCAAGGCCCGGGTACGACGACCAAACATGACAGGCCCGATGGACTTGACGATGCCAGGGGGGAGTCCCACACTGTCGCGGGCTGCCCATCGGGCGCCGCGCACTGCCCCGCCGCGACGGTGGCCGGAGGGCAGCGCAGCAGGAGAACTGCATGTCGTCTCGCGTTCGTATCCCGGTGTTCACCTCTCCGTCCGCCGCTGGCGCGTTGCGCGGCACCGCGGCCGCTCTGGCGATGGTTGCGCTCGCAGGCGGCCCTGTCGCAGGCTGCGGCTCGTCGAACGAGGCGCAGCGGGCGCAGGGCGGCGGAGGCGGTAGTTCAACGGTGAGCGACGAGCCGCGCGGCGGCAGCGAGCTTCAGCAGGACGGCAGCTCCGCGATCGAGCGCGTCGACATCAACGGCGACCAGAAGCCCGACGTCTTCAAGTTCTACCGCGTCGTCAGCGGCGAGGGCGAGAACGCAAAGAAGGTCCTGACGCGCAAGGAGATGGACGTCAACTTCGATCAGCGCATCGACATCGTCCAATACTTCACGGGTGAGGCGAGCGCTGAGACGCTGGTGCGGGAGGAGATGGACCTCGACTTCGACGGACGCGTCGACGAGACCCGCCACTACAAGGACGGCTACAAGCACCTCGTCGAGCTGGACCTCGGCTTCGACGGCCGCACCGATACTTGGCGCTACTACCAGCTCACCAAGACCGACGATGGCCGCAACGTGCTGCGCTTGGTCGAGAAGCGTCGCGACACCAACGGTGACGGCGCGGTCGACACTTGGGAGTACTTCGCGGGCGGCCAGTTGCAGAAGATCGGCGTCGACACCAACAACGACGGTGCCCCCGATCGCTTCACGGTGACCAAGAAGAAGTAAGCAGATCGCCCCGTCGTTCAGCCGCCGCCGGTCGTAGTCGGTCGCGGCGCCGGCGGATCCAGCCAGACCTCGACCAGACCATCGCCCTCGCGGGTGAGCAAGACCAGCCGCCAGCGGCCGGCCTGTTGCGCCAGACGACGCAAGCGGGCCGTCAGCATCCGGTCCGTGCCGCGGTCGACCGCGAGCACGAGGCGGTTGGCGGCAACGCCGGCGCGTACGCCGTAGTCGGAGCCGGCGCGCCGCAGCAGCGCGGTGATGGCGTCGTCGCTGGCGGTGGCCGGGTCCGCCAGGGTCTGGTCGAGCGCTTGCAGCCCAGCCGGGCCAAGGCGGGCGACAAAAGCCGTGCGCGCGTCGAATGCGACGAGGTGTCGTCGCGGGAGCGAGGCCAGGGCGGGCACCAGATCGTCCTTGCGGCGCTCGGGCAAGCGCACGGCCAACGCCTGCTCAGCCACTTCGACTGGCGTCCGACTGGGCCGGGCTTGGGCGTCTGGCCCGTCGGCGCGGACGCTCGTTGCCTTGGCTGTTTGGGGTTCTGGGCGTCTGGCCGCAGGCTCTTGGCATCCGCCGCCGCAGCCGCCGAGAAGCGACGCCACGGCGCCTGGCCAGAGCCCGGTAGTGGCCCATGCGAAAGCACCCGGCCGCGTCGCCCTTGTAGGCGCCTCTGCGGACCTCGCGCCCCGCCGCCGCTCCGCGAGCATTGCGCCCTGCTGTGGCCGCGCGCGCACCATCAGCCGCCCGCTCCCGCCCAGTCAAAGCGCAGCGGAGCGCTGAAAGCGACCGGCAAGGGCAGCGACACCGACTCGACCGGGAAGCCACGGCAGGAGCCCGTGTGCGGTACGCAGGCCGGCTTCTCGCCGCCGGTGCCGACACCGGCGCAGCCGACGAGCGCGAGCGGCTCACCGCCCTTGATCCGCCACCACTTGCCCTTCCAGACGAACGCATAGTCGTAGCCCGAGACCTCTGGTCCGTCCGTGTAGTACCCGGCGACGTTTGGGGTCAGGCAGTCCGAGCTAGCGATGCCGAGACGCGGCGCGATCACCTTGCCGGTGGCCATCGCGACGCCAAAAAAGGCCCGCGCGGTCGGGTGGTAGACCAGGACCCCGTCGCGCAACGGATCGGATGGCGCACCGGCTGGCGCCGTGCCTGCGCCCTGGTGGCCGTGACCTCGCGCTAACAGGACGCCGACAAGGCTGCCGTCGCTCGCCACGACGCGAAGCCCGAGCGCGCCGCCGCCACCGCCAGGCGCAATCTCACCGCCGTCGCTGCCGCCATCGCCTGCGACCGAGGTGTCAGGGCCGGTCGCGCTGTCGCCGGTCGTCGCGTCGGGCCCCGCGCCGGTGCGGGTCTCGGCGACCTCGCCCTCGCCCTCGGCGATGGCGCTGGCCGGTCCCGGATCGGCTGGCTCGACGATCAAGGCCCCGGCAGGTGCAGGGCGCTCTTCGCCGCAGCCCAACGTGACGAGCAGGGCGCAAGAGGCAGCCGAGACGGAGAGAGCGCGCGCCATCAGAGGCCGTCCGCCGCGCCGACGTGCTCGACCCACCACGCCTGGCGCAGCAGGCTCGCCGCCCCGGCGCCGTCCATCTTGGCGTCGGCACGGGCGGTGCGTAGCCACGCCGGCGCGTCTGAACCGGTCCGCATCACCAGCGTCTCGACCCAGATCTGCATGTCCTTGCGCACCGCCTCGACGTCGCTTTTTCCGAGGCTCTCGGCAGCGCGCTGCACGAACTGCCCCGACTGCATCAGCGACATGACCGCCCGCCACGACTCGCGCTGACCGAAGGCGTCGGAGGGCGACACGGCGTCCGACCGGACGCCCGGCTGCACCGTCGCGAGCTCGGCGTCGACGACCTCGTCATCGACCTTCGGGCCGCCAGCCGCGTTGGAGCCCTTCGGCTTGACGCCAAAAGCCTCGCCTACCTTCGTCTTCTTGCTGCCGCCGCTCACGACGGCCGCGGAGTCGGCGGCCTCGCCGGCCTCGCGACCGTCCTTGCCCTTGTCACCGCTAGGCGACCCCGGCTTCGGCATCCAGAGCACCCGATTCGGCAGGATGAGCAAGCTGCGCACGTCCTCGTGGCCAGCGCCACGCGGTCGCTGCGCTCCGGTCCGCAACTCCAACACCTGCAAGGTCTTCTCGTCCGCAGCGCCGTGGGTCTGCAGCCCCTCCTGCCGCTGAAAGCGCCGCAGCGCCTCGCGCACCACCGGCGTCATGCGGCCGTCCAGGGGCAGCTTGGTCCCGAGGACGAGGTTGATCGCCGCCTGGACCCACCGCTGCAGGTCGCCGTCAGGCAACGCGGCGCTGAGGCCGGCGCGCTGGGCGTCTGGGGCCACCACCTTCTGGGCTGCTTCGCGCGGCAGGGCGCCGAGGGCGGCGCGCTTGTCCTTGCCGGGGGCCTTCTTGTCTGCGGGTGCGACCAGCCGCTTGCGGGCGGAACCCGAGAGTTCGTTACCTTTCATGGCGTTTCCTCCGGCGGTCCGGGCCATGCCGCAACAAGCGCCGGGCGGCCCTCCAGGAGCCCCAAGGGTAGTCGCTCGCCACCGGGCGCGCCAGGGGCGAGGCAGTCGCTGTGGCGTCGACGCCCCAAGGCACGCACCGCGCGGGGGGACTCAGCGCCGGCCGCGCGCCGGTTGGGCCGGGGCCAGGGGGGGCTCGGCTGCGCGCGGTGCCGCCTGGGCCGGGGCGCCCGCTGCGAAGCGCTGCAGAATCTCGACCGCCGCCCAAGCGTCGAGTTGGCTGCGCAGTCCGCCGGCGCGCAGCCCGAGCGCCTGGAGGCGGGCGCGGGCGATGGCGCTGGAGTCGGCCTCGTCGACCAGCACGACCTCCCAGCCTGTCGTCTCGCGGAGCCGGCGCGCGAACTCCCGGGCCCGGCGGGCCGCGCAGGTCCGGGGATCGTCGCCCTCTGGAGGCAGGCCGACCACGGCGCCGGCGGGTGGCGCGCCGACCAGGGCCTGGACCGTCGCGATGTCGCGCCGCGTGCCGGCTCGCGTCAGCGTCTCGACTGGGGTGGCAACGCCCTCGACCAGCGTCGCCACGCCGAGGCGGACCTCGCCGACATCGAGACCGACAAAACGGCCCTGGCGTCGCTCACCACCGTCCATTGCGCTTGCGTCCGGCGCCGGCTCCGGCGACGATCGATCGGCGTCGTCGTCAGGCGACGTTGAACCCGGCAGCGTCTCGAGGGTCCCCGCCATGTCTGAATCGCTCCCTGAGGCCATCCACCCCGTCGTCATCTACCGCACGGCGATCTGCCCGTACTGCCACATGGCAGCGCGCTTGTTGCAGCGCAAGGGCGTGCCCTTCCTGGAGGTCTCCCTCGACGGCGACGCCAGCAAGCGCGAGGCGCTGCAGGAGCGGACCCAGTGGCAGACCGTGCCACAGATCTTCGTCCATGGCAGCTTCGTGGGCGGCTACACCGACTTGGCGGCCCTCGACCGCACCGGTGAGCTCGACCGTCGCCTCGCCGCGGGCCCTTCCGGGGGTGGAGCCGCGTGAAGGGGCGCTCCCGCGACATGGCCCCGTGCCGGCACCGGGACGTGGCCTGTCCGCCCCGTCCAAGCCGTTTCGCGGCGTTGCACAGTCGCTGCGGCTTGATCGGGCTGCTCTGCCTGGTCGTCGCCGGATGTGGCGCGGCAGCCGCCGATCGCGGGCGAATGCTCCGTGAGGCGGTCCACGACTACAACGACGCGTTGCGCTGGGGCCGGAACGAGCGCGCGGCGACCTACTTGCCTGAGGGCGAGCGGCCCGCGTTTCTCGGTGGCAAGCGCGCCGCCGCCGAAGGACTGCAGATCCACGACCTCGAGCTCCGCGGCGTGCAGGCCTCCGGCGATGGCCGCGCAGCCGTGGCGCGCATTCTGCTCACCTTCAGTCGCCTGGGGGATCCGCGGCTGGAGTCGCACCTCGTCGACCAGCGGTGGCGCTGGCTGGACCGGGCGGGCTGGCAGCTCGTCGGACGGACGCGCGTCGTCGAAGAGCCTGCGGCCGCCAGCGGCGACCCTTCGACCCTCTACTGAACGCGACGACGCTCAACGGCGCCCGCATTCACGGCGCAAGAAGCGCTGCACCGGCGCCGCAGGCGCGGCCAGATGCCACCCTCAGCAGCGAGAGCGCGCTTCATCGCGCCGCTTTGGGTTCAGGCGGCGCCTGGCGTGGCCATTGGCGCCGAGTCGACCGTGCCCGTTGGCCGCGGCGCCAGCTTGAGGCGCCGGCGTTGCCACGCCACGTAGAGCACCGGCAACACCTCGAGGGTCAGGAAGGTGCTCGCCAAGATGCCCCCGATCATCGGCGCCACGATGCGGCGGGTGACGTCAGCCCCCGCGCCGGTGGCGACCATCAGCGGCAGCAAACCGAACAGGTTCATGCCTACCGTCATCAGCTTCGGCCGCAGCCGTAGCGCTGCGCCTTCGAGCACCGCCTGCCGGAGGTCATCGAGGTCGCGCAACCGACCCTCGGCCTGAAAGAGCGCGACGCGCTCGTCGAGGTAGACCAGCATCACGACGCCCGTCTCCGCAGCGACCCCACAGAGCGCGATGGCGCCGACGGCCGTGGCGGTCGAGACGTGAAAGCCGAGCACGTGCAGCTGCCAGACCGCGCCGACGAGCGCAAAGGGCACCGTGCAAAGCACCAGCGCAGGCTGAGCGGCGTTGCGGAACTGCATGAAGAGCAAGCCGAACATCAGCAGGATCGTCAGGGGAATGGCCACCCGCATCCGCTCTTCGACGGCTTCGAGCTGAGCGTATTGGCCGTCCCAGACCAGGTCGGCCTTGCGGTCCAGGCCCTGTTGCTTGACGTGACCGCGAGCCGCCGCGATCCAGCCGCCGAGGTCGATCTTGTCCTGATCGATATCGACGTAGACGATCCCCACGCGCCGGCCTCCCTCGCGCTGGACCATCGCCGGCGCCGGTCGCCAGGACAGGTCCGCGACATCGCCGAGCCGCAGCGGGGTCAGGGCCGCTGGAGGCGCGCCGCCCGTCAAGGCTGCGGCAGGGCCCGGCGACGCGGTTTCCGCGCTCGTGGCCATCGCCATCCCGGCGCCGCCTGTGGCCATCGGCTCCATCGCCGATGCCGGGACACCCGAGCCGTTTGCGTCGCCCCTGGTCTGGCGCGGCACCGGCCGTCGCGATGCCAGCGGCAACGCCGCGATCGACTCCAGATCGCCCCGCGCCTCGCGCTGCACGCGGAGCTCGAGGGGCAGCCGGACGCCCCGGCCCGTGGCCTCGGTGACCGGCATCGCGCCCGAGGCCAGCTGCAGGAGCTCGCCGACGTCGCCTGGGCGCAGGCCGTGACGGGCCAGCGCTTCGGACCGCAGCGCGATGTCGAGCGACTCCGGCGCCTCGCTGCCCTCGAAGGTCGCCGATCGCGTCCCGGGCAACGTACTGAGCGCGGCCGCCAATGCGCGGCCCACCTCGTCGACCACGGCCTGATCTTCCGAGAAGACTTTGACGCCGACCGGTGTCCGAATGCCCGTGGCCAGCATGTCGATGCGGGTCCGAATCGGCATGGTCCAGGCCTGGGTAAAGCCCGGCATCACCGCCGCTTGCTGCATCGCCGCGATCAGCTCCGTGGTCGTCCAGGGCCGAGTCGAGGGCCAAAAGCGCTCGAGGAGCGGTACGGCGATGTCGGGCACCCAGGCGGCAGGCGCCAAGGCGGGTCCGGCGCCCTCGGCGTGCCAGAAGCGGGGATCCGCGACGCGGCGCCACTCGCTGCGCGGCCGCAGCTTGATGACCGTCTCGATCATCGACAGCGGCGCGGGATCGGTCGCCGTTTCGGCGCGCCCGGCCTTGCCATGCACTCGCTCGACCTCAGGAAAGGTCCGCAGCACCTGATCTTGCAAGATGAGGGTCCGCTGCGCTTCAGACGGTGAGATGCCCGGGAGGGTCGTCGGCATCGCCAGCAGGTCCCCTTCGTCGAGCATGGGCATGAACTCGCTGCCGAGGCGCTGCGCGAGTGGAATGGCCGATGCCACCGCGAGGACCGCGATGAGCAGGGTCGTTTTCGGGTTCCATAGCGCGATGCGCAGCAGCGGCGTGTAGCCCGCGATCAAGACGCGGCTGAGGGGGTGGTCTTGCTCGCGACGGATCTTGCCGCGCACCAGCAGCACCAGCAACGCCGGCGCCAGCGTCAGCGACAGAACCGCCGCCGCCGCCATCGCGAGCGACTTGGTCGCGGCAAGCGGTGCAAAAAGGCGCGACGCCTGCCCTTGCAGGGCGAACACCGGCAAGAACGAGACCAGCAACATCAGCAGCGAGGTGAAGACCGGCGGACCGACGTGCAGGCAGGCGGTGCGCAGGGCGTCGATTCGCTGCGATTCCTTCGCGTTGGGCGGCAGCGGCTCCAGCCGTTTGTGGGCATCATCCACCAGCACGACGGTGGCGTCGACGAGGTCGCCCAGCGCCAGCGCGATGCCTGCCAGCGACAGGATGTTGCTGCCCAGGCCCAGCGCGGCCATCGGCAACGCCGCCAACGCGACCGCCGCGGGCAGGACCAACACCGGCACCAACGCTGAGCGCAGGTGGAGCAGGAACACGAAGATGACGATGGCGATGGTCAGCAGCTCCTCGCTGAGGGCGCGCCGCAGGGTCGCGATCGACGCCCAGATGAGCGTCGATCGGTCATAGGTGACGACGAGGCCGATGCCTGGCGGCAGGTTGGACTCGAGCGACCGCAGCCGGGCCTTGGCGCGCTCCACGACGTCCAGCGTGTCGACACCGTGGCGGGCGACGACGATGCCGCCGATGGTCTCGCCGCGGCCATCGAGGTCGGTCACGCCGCGCCGCGCCGTCGGGCCAAAGTGTACGTCGGCCACGTCGCGGATGCGCAGGATGCGGCCGCCGGGAAGGGCGCGCACGGCGGTCTCTTCGACGGCCGTCACCGAGGTCACGGGCGCCGCCAGGCGCACCGAGTGCTCTGCCTCCGCCACCTCCAGGCCGCCGCCGCCTACCGTGGCGCCGGACGCCCGCAGGGTCGCCGCGAGCTCGCTGAGGCTGACGCCGTGGCGGGTGAGGGCGTCGGGATCGGCATCGACTTGCAGCGCCACCGCTGCGCCGCCGAGCGCCGCGACCTCGGCCACCCCCTCCAGGGCTGCAAGGGCCGGCCGCACCGCGACGTCGTTGAGCAGGCGGAGGTCCATCAGGTCCTGGCTGCCGTCGTCGGCGACCAGCGCGTATTGCATGGACCAGCCGACGCCGCTCGCCTCAGGGCCGACCTCGAGCTTGGCGCCGGCGGGCAGCCGCCCCTGCACCAGCGCCAACGCCTGTCGCACCCGCGCGTTCGCTACAGCCAGGTCGACTCCATCGTCAAAGACGCAGTGCACAAAGGCCATTCCGGGCATCGCGCTGGAACGCACGGTGCGCGCGCCAGCGGTGCCGAGCAGGGCCGTCGTCAGCGGCCAGGCCACTTGCTCATCGACGAGGTCGGCGCTCTGGCCCATCCACTCGGCCTGGACCACGACCTGGGTGTCGCTGAGGTCCGGGATGGCGTCGAGCGGGATCTCGGCGGCGGTCCGCAGCGCGATGGCGACCGCGGCGCCGGTCGCGATGACCACGAGCCACGGGTGGGCGACCGAGAACTTCAGCAAGCTCCGAATCATGGGCTCACCGCGCTGGCCGGACCGAGCTCCTCGCCGCAGCGCAGCATCGCGGCGCCGTAGTAGGGGTTGGCGACCTCGCCATGGCCCTGTAGCCAGCGCCCTTTGGCCATCGTGCAGACCACAGCATGCAGCCCAGTCGCTGCGCTCGGGTGGCGTCGCGCCAGATCGAGCGCCGACTCCATCAACGGCGCCAGCACAGCCCGCTGCTCGGTCAGGGTCGCCGGAAAGCCCGCTGCCCGCGCCTGCAGCCCGCCACCGACCGGGGCCACCTTGGCGAGGTCCAGGGCGGCCGCGTTGGCTCCAGCCGCGTCGTCGGCCGCCAGCGCCGCCTGCAACGCGACGACTGCGCGCAACGCGGCCGCTGGATCGCCGCCGGTGCCGGGTTCACCGGCGTCCGGCCACGCTGCGCCCGCTGCGGTCGCTGTCGCCGCGGCCGGAGCAAACACCGGCGCTCCGGCTGGGTCTGCAGCGGCGCGGGCCCGTGCGACGGCGGCGGCCAGCTTGGCCTCAACGTCCAGCAAGAAGTGGCCGCGGCGCACGATCCGATCCCCGGCGTGCAGTCCTGCCACAACCCGGACGTCCTCGCCGACGCGCTCGGCCACCTCGACCGCTGTCGGAAGCAGGTCGAGCGTCGACGACGGCTCGCCGACGACACGCAGCACGTAGCGCTCGCGGCCGCTGCCGAGCACGGCGTCGCGGGGCACGTAGAGGGCCCGCCGGGTCGGCAGATCCAGGGTCGCGATCGCGGTCAAGCCTGGGCGGAGGCTCCCGTCCGTGTTCGCGATCCGCGCCCGAACCTGCACCGTCTCCGCCGAAGGCTGAACATCGGGCGTCGCGCCTTCGATCGCTGCGACGCCGCGGGTGCCGTCGCGAGCCTCAAAGGCGACGTTGGCTGCCTTCAGCCACTCGGCCGCCTCAGCGACTGGAACCTCGATGAACAGCACCAGCGTCGAGAGATCTGCGACCGTGAACAGCGCGCCGCCTGCACCGACGTAGCCGCCAACCACGGCGTCACGGCTCAGCACCACGGCGTCGAAGGGCGCGGCGACCTCGACCACGCCGCCGCCACGCTTGCGGCCGCCGAGGGCGCGCAGGCGATCTTGGGTCGCCCGCTCCAGCGCCTTCGTGTCGAGGCCGGGCATGGCCGCTGCCGCTGACAGGGCCACCCGCGCCTCGATCTGTGCCTGGTCCACCTCCCGCGAATAGAGAGACGCCAACACCTGCCCGCGCTTGATCCGGTCGCCTGGCACCACCTCGGCCAACGTCCGGAGCACCCCTGCGCTTTCGGCCGAGACGCGCGCCACGCGCAGCGGGTCGACGGTCAGGGCCGCCGCTGCTTGCCGCTGCTGCGTGCGTTCGCCCTCGACGACCGTGTGCAAGATGACGCCCAAGAGCGCGGACGCCGGCGCATGGAGCTTCGTGGGTGCGGCCGAAGTCGGGGCCGGCAGACGAACCCGCCCGTCAGCCTCCACCGCCGGAGACGCAGCTCCGCCGTCGCGCGCAGGGACCAGGTCCATGTTGCAGATCGGGCACTGACCTGGACTCGGCGCCACCACCTGCGGGTGCATCGGGCAGGTCCAGGTGGCTGCTGCCGCGGGCGCCTCCTCTCTCGGGAAGGCGACCAGCCCGGCATACACGGCCATGGCGACCGCAGCCGCGATCATCAGCGCGCGCAGCAGGCGGGCGACCCAGGTCGCGGCCCGGCTTGGCGGCGAATCCGGCGGCGGCGTGGGAGGTCGCGGCGTTGGCAAGGCATCCGCCACCGCGGTTGAAGCCGACGGCTGGGCCTCCGCTGTCTGGCCCGCTGTGCCCTGCAGCGCGCCGATTGAAGGGGGCGCAGCGGCCGCCGAGGTCGATCCCTCCACGCCCGCGGCGGGTGGGGCCAGGTGCCGTGTCGGATTCATCAGTGGCCTCCCATGTCGTCGCCGCCGCCGCCTGGCAGCGCCGCCATTCCGTCCATGTCGGCCATGTCGGCACCGACGCCTGCCCCGCCCTCGCCGCCGACCCAGAGCGCGATGAGCCCGGCCCGCGCCACCCAAACGGCGCGATCGGCGTCGAGGACCGAGAGCTCGAGGCGCCACAGGGCGTGCTGCTCGATCAGGACGTCTGCCACGCTGCCGCGGCCAGTCGCGACCTCGGCGCTGGCGACCGCGATCGCGCGCTGTTGCAGGGGCAGTACCCGCTCCTTGAGGGCCGTGTGGCGCGCCCGCGCGGCGTCCAGCTCCGCCATCGCTGCTGCCAGCTTGCCTTGTAGCGCACGCAGACCGCCCGCCCGTTGAGCCGTCGCCGCCTGGCGCTCCAGCCGCGCAGCGTCGCCGGTGGCGGCCCGCGAAGCCCGCTGGGTCGGCGCGTTGGGTGCCGACAGGCCAAGGCTGAACATGACGCCAAAGGGCATCCCTGGCATCGACATCACGCCGAAGCCAGGCCGAAGCGTCGGAGCGCCCGCCGCGCGCTCTGCCCGCTGGCGCAACGCTGCCACGGCCTCCTGCGCTGCCAGTCGCCGCAGGGCAGGGTGCTCCAGCGGTGGGTTGGCGCCCGCCTGCGCTGGCATGGCCTGCGCGCCGTCTGGGTCGGCCGTCTCCTCCGCGGTGGCGGTCGGCGACGCCGCCGGGCTCAGGTCCACTGGCGGCAGCGGGTCCGAGGGCGCGAGGCCGAGGAGCAGGCGCGCTTGGGCTTCGAGCCAAGGCGCCCGCGCCTCGAGCGCCTCCAACTCAGCCCGCAACGCGGCCTCGTCGGCGTGGAGCCGCGCCAAGGCGGAGCCGACGCCCATCCGCCCGCTGCCGGCGAGCCGTTGGACCCACCCAGCGAGGATGGCCGCGTGGCGGAGGTGGCCGCGCAACAGCTCGATCTTGGCCCGCTGGTCGCGCAGCGCCAGGTGCGCCTGCCGCGCAGCGAGACCAAGCGCAGCACGCACCGGCCACCGCTGAAGGCGCTCAGCGTCGGCCATCGCCCGCTGGGTCGACACTTGCGCCTTGCGTAACGCAGAGGGCGTCAGCTCTTGCTCGACCATCAGCGACAGCCAGGGCGTCTCGTGCGCAGGGATGCCGATGTTGCTGATGCTGGCCCGCAGCATCGGCGGAGGCAGGCCCTTGAGCGCCGTCGCCCGCGCCGCCGTTGCCGCCGCCAATCGGTCGGTCGCGTCGAGGGCCGGATGCTCCCGCAGCGCCGATCGCACCCAGGCCGCTTCGTCTGCCCCGAGCCGCCCGGGCAGCAACAGCCAGCAGGCCAGCGGCGCAGCTGCCAGCCAACGCCCTGTCGGGCGCGGGCGAGGACCCATTCGCTCTGCCATGTCGTGCTCCGCCCGCGGCGGATCGGTCCTGAACGCCGATCAACCGCGCCACCGCCAGCGCCGAATCGGCGCCGAAGCGAGGAGGTACGGCACGCGCCGGGCGACCCGATGGCGCCCGCTGCATGCCGTCACGCGGCCTGATCAGACGCGGATGCGGAGCGTCAGCAGATAGGTTGCGGTCGGTTGGAGCCTTGGGGGCGCCGTGGCGTGGGGGCCAGGGGCCGGCTCGGCAGACGCCAAGGTCGGGCCCATCCACGGATGCCCGTCACTGGCGGAGATCGCTTGGAATGGCGGGCTCGGAGCCTCCGCGCGAGGGCCTGTGGCGCGGGCAGCCGCCAGCTCACCGTCGTGGGTACCGCAGCAGCCCTCGCGCCGTAGGCTGTCGCCGCCGGCCTCTGCGTGGCGCAGCGCGGCGGCTGCGGCGGCCCTTCGGCAGCAGGGGCTCCGAACGTCTTCCGTGGCGTCGGCGAACACCCCGATCGCCTGACTTCGCGGGCAAGCGCCGCAGAAGCAGAGCGCATCGAGGTCTGCCGCCGCCACCACGAGGGCGAGGAGCGCCAGCAGGGCTTGGAGGCGAAACAAGATGGGACGGCGCGTACTCACCTTTCCAGTGTAGCCCGGCCTGACCGGTGCGCAACTGCGCAATCGCACGCCGCATCGAGGGGCGCAAATCCCGCGCCGGCACTCCTTGGCCACGGCGTGGTGTCGCCCGGCGCCCGGCCCCGTGCGCCCCAGGCAATTCAGCCGCTACGCGCCGCCGGCACAGGCTCCGACCCTGCCGCGTCGGCGTCTCTTTTGAAGCCTCACAAGGTCCGTTGACCCGGTCCCTCGCGCCGGCTACCGTCACCGTCGCACCGAGCCCTGGCCGCAGATCGCGCCGGGGCGAGCGACAGTCGGCGTAGCGGCACATCCTGGGGAGCTTGCGGTTGAACGTCCGCTGTCCGAATTGCGGAGCCGTCTTCCCGGCGCCGGCCGACTTGGGCGCTGCCTCCGGCGTCAGCTGTCCGCTGTGCATTCATCCGTTCGACCCCTCGGTCGCGCACACTTTCTCGATCGCTGGGCCGGCGCCCATCCCGCCCCGCGAGGCCCCGCCGCTCGACTTGCCGGACTCCGACGATGAGTTCGAGGCGTTCGGCACCGCCGCAGCGGGCCTCACCTCGGCCTTCGGATCCACCGGCCATGGCCGCGGCAGCGCTGCCGCGACCGGCGCCTTTCGCAGCACCCGCGGCGCCCCGGACACCGGGCGAGGTGGGTCCGCGACCCGTAGTGCGGGCGGCAAGGGCGACGGAGACTTCGGATTCGGCCGGCCGTCGCGAGGCGCATCGGGCGGCAACGACCCCTTCGCAGACAGCGGCGGCGGCGATCCCTTCGCTTTCGGCGCCGGCAGCAAGGTCGAGACCACCGGCGACGTCGACTTCGACGCCTTGCTCGGCGAGGTCGGGACGGCCGCGGCGCCGACCAAATCCAAGGCGGCCCAGGCCGCGCCGGCGCTCGAAGACGACAGCTTGTTCGGCGGCGGCGAAGACGACTCGCTCTTCCTCGCCAACCCCAACACGTCCGGCGCCTTCTTCGACGATGCCGAGGAGAGTGTCCCCACCAAGCGCGGCAGCGCGAGCAAGGTCGACGCCCCGACGACCTCGGGCTCGGACAGCGCTACCGCCCGGGATGCACCCGCCCGATCCGGTCGCGACGATGAGCGGCCGAAGAAGAGCCTGGGCCCCTGGGCGGACCGGTTGCTCTTGACCGGCATGATCGTGCTCACCGCCGGCATCGCGCTTGAGCACTTCGGGATCCCAGCCTTTGGCATTCACCTGATCTTGCCCGACTTCGAGTTCCCCGGCTTCGGTGCCGAGCCCAAGGTCGTCGAGCGGCCCGTCGCGGCCGATCTCCTCGAGCCGACGGCCATCGACGACACGGCCAAGCCCTACGCCCTCGAAGTCAGCCGCCTACGCCAGGTTGCCGCCGCCCGCCCGCAGGATGCCACGGTCCGCAAACAGCTGATCTCGGCCTACCTCGACCTCATGGAGCGCGCGCCCGCCACTTTTGCCGCCAGTCCCGAGTACAAGACCGAGCTGGAAGCGCTGCAGCCCCTGCCGCCTCGGTACGAGGTGATCCGCGCTGTGCAAGACGGCCAGTCCGACACCATCGACGCCGAGCTGCCCAAGTTCGCAGAAGCCGAGGGCGCCGACGCCGACGACCTCGCCACCGCTGCCCAAGCCCGCATCGAGCGCTGGTTCGCCCTGCTGCGCTCCCAGGCGCTGCAGCAGCCGGGCCTGATCTCCGAGCCGGCACGCGATCCGCTCCGCGTCGACGCGAGTCAGGCGGCGTGGGTGCTCGACGCCGACCGCTGGGCCGACAAGGCGCTGGCCCTCGGCAAGGACGCCAACAACCGCGTCAAGTTGGAGGTCGTGCGCGCGCAGGTCGACGACGTGCTCGGCCGGGCGGCGGCCATCAGCACGCGGGTCGCCGACTTCGTAGGCGCGACGCCTGATCACGCGTTGACCCACCAGCTGCTGGCGTCGTCGTGGATTGAGCAGAACGAGCTGACCAAGGCGGCGGCGGCGATCAAGGCGCTCCTGGCTTGGGCCGACGAGCACGAGGAGCTTGGCTGGGCCGCGGCGGCGATGCACCTCGAGGCGCGCCTCGCCCATCGCCGGGGCCGCATCGACGACCAGATCGTCGCGCTGCGGACCGCGCTCGAGAAGATGCCGACCGACGAGCTGACCACCGTGCGCCTTGGCCGCCTCTTGTTGCGGCAGAAGCGCGCGCAGGAGTGCCAGAAGCTGCTGGTCGGCGCCAAAAAAGCCGGCATGAAGTCGATCGCCTTTGTCGTTGCGCTGGTCGAGTACTGGCTGTGGGCCCACCGTTACGACGACGCGTTGGCTGAACTGACTGAAGCCACCAAGGAGTATCCGGAGTCGATCGACCTCCTGTTTCTGCGTGGCCAGGTCGAGGAGAAGCAGCAGCACACAGCGACGGCGCGCGACTTCTTCGCGCAGGTGATCGAGCGCGAGCCGATGCACGTCGCGGCGGCGCTGCGCTTGGCCGAGCTGCTGCGTCAGGCCGAGCGCCTGGACGAGGCGCGGGCTACCCTTGAGGGCATTCAGCAGCGCGCTGGGCCCTTGGAGGAAGTGCTTGAGCCGCTGGCTGAGGTGCTGCTCCAGCTCCAGCGCGACAACGAATCGCGCGACGTCTACGCCAAGTTGCTCGACAAGAGCCCGAGCAACAAGCGCTATCTCTTGGCGGCTGCGCGCCTCGACCTCAAGCTCGGCCACATCGATCGCGCCCTTGGCTACTTGTCGATCCTGCGGCGCGAGGGCGCCATCGATCGCGAAGGCGCCGTGGCGCTGTCCGCCGGCCTCGCCAGCAAGGGCCGATTTGGCGAAGCGGCAGAGACGTTGGCGCCCTTCGCCGAGCGTGAGCCCAACTCGGTCGAGCTGAATCGCCTGACCGGCAGCTACCTGCTCGACGCCAAAGAGCTGGCCCGGGCGGGCACCATGCTGGAACGCGCCCACCAGGTCGCCCTGCGCGCCGGTGGCGACCCGGAGACCACCTTCCAGTATGGCAGGTTGGCCTTTGCCCGCGACGAGGTGGAGCAGGGCGTCTCGCGCATGACGCAGGCCATCCAGGCCGACGAGAACAGGCACCACTACCGCTTCGAGCTCGCCGGCCAACTCCTCAACCTCGATGGCAAGAAGCACGCCGGCGTCCAGAAGCTGGCCCTCGAACACCTGGAGCACCTGATCTCGTACGCGCCCCGCTACGCCACCGCTGGCAACCCGGTCGCGTACCTGGCGCAGGTCCACCGCCGCGTGGCCCTGATCTACGGCATGGAGGCGCGCTGGGATCGGGCCATTCCCCACCTCAAGATCGCGCTGGAGGTCGATCCCAACGACATCGACATCCACGTCCAGCTCGGCCGCGCCCTCTTCCACATCAAGGACGAAGGCGTCGAGGCGCTGCTGCGCAAGGTGATCGCGCGTCGACCCGGAGACGTGCAGGCGGCGCTCTACCTCGGGCTGACGCTGCTCGGGCGCAATCAGTCGACCGAGGCATTGACCTATCTGGAGCGGGCCAGCGCTTCCAACGACCCCGCGGTCGTCGAGGCCAGCTATCATGCCGGATTGGCCTACCGCGAGCGCGGTCAGAACGGCATGGCGATCGCGGCGTTCAAGCGCTACCTGGCGCGCGCGCCCAAGGATCACCCCTACTACCGCGACGCGCGCTCGACCCTCGACGACATGGGCGGCCGCTGAGCATCCCCCTGCCCTGCGCCTGAAGGTTCGTTCATCCGCAGCGTCCGATTGCGTCGCGTCGTCGCCCCTGGGCCTCGCCTTCGACCGCGGCGCCTGTCCCCCTTGGTCAGGGACGCGGCGACCCTTCAACGCGCGATGCGCCAACGCTTCGGGACCCTGAACCACCGACTTGACGGCTCTGCTGGTCAGATCGCCGTGGCGTCCCCGCGCCGACAGGCCGTCAGAGCCAGAGGCTCGCGTCGCCGTACGAATAGAAACGGTAGCCCGCGCCGACGGCCTGGCGGTAGACGTCAAGCACGGGACCTCGCCCGGCGAACGTCCCGAGCAGCACCAGCAAGCTCGAGCGCGGCAGGTGGAAGTTGGTCATGAGGCCCTGCACGACGCCGAAGTGGTGCCCTGGCCGAACCGTCAAGGCCGTCCAGCCCCGTCCAGGCGCGATGGCCGCGTCGCCGAAGGACTCCAGCACCCGCGTCGCCGTCGTGCCCACCGCGATGATGGGCCTGCCGTCGCGGCGCGCCGCCGCGATCGCCGCTGCCGCCTCTGGTGAGACCTCGTAGCGCTCGGCCAGCACCTGGTGGGTCCGGAGATCGGCCGACCGCACCGGCAGAAACGTCCCAGGGCCGACGTGCAGCGTCAGGGTGGCGAGGCCAAATCCGGCATCGCGCAGCCCCTGCAGCAGCGGCGCGGTGAAGTGCAAGCCCGCCGTCGGCGCCGCCACAGAGCCCTTGGCGCGAGCCCAAGCCGTCTGGTAGCGCTCGCGGTCGCTGCCGGCGTCATCTTCGCGGCCTTGGCGCAGGTAGGGCGGCAAGGGCAGCCGGCCGCAGCGGGCCAGCAGGGCGTCGAGATCCGCTGCGCCGTCGAGGTCGACCCGCACCAGGCCCTGGCCTTCGACTGCCCGCACCACCGCCGAGCCGCCGCCTTGGAGTTCGACGCGTTGCCCCACCTTGAGGCCCTTGCTGCTGCGGGCCAGCGCTGGCTGGTCGTGCAGACCGCTTGGGTCCGCCGCGCCCGAAGCATCGCGCTTAGCCCGCCAGGGCCCGGCGAAGGGTTCGGTCAGCAGCAGCTCGACGGCGCCGCCGCTGTCCGCCTTGACGCCGAGCAGGCGCGCCGGCACCACCATGCTGTCGTTGAAGACCAGCAGCGCGCCCGACGGCAAGAAGGCCCCGAGCTCTCGGACGGTGGCGTGAGCGCGCAGCCCGACATGGCGGGTGGCGACGAGCAGGCGCGCCGCGTCGCGCGGTTCCACCGCCTCCTGAGCGATAGCGCTGGCCGGCAGGTCGAAGTCGTACGCGTCGAGCTGGTGGTCGACGCTGTCGGCCGATTCGCCGCTCACGCCGGCTCCGCGGGGACCATGCGCTCGAGCACCACCGACCCGTAGCGACGGCGCTCGAGCAGGGAGAAGGGCGTCGACTCGTCCCAGACCCCTTTTTCGGACTCGACGCAGATCTCGCCACCCGCCCGAAGCAGCGAGGCGGCTGAGAGTGCCTGCAGTAGCGTCGCGTGCAGCCCGGCGCTCCACGGCGGGTCCAGCCAGATGAGGTCAAAGCGGGCGCCCAGGCGCGCCGACGACGCGATGGCCGCGGCAGCATCGGTGGCCCACACCTCAACGGCCGCGCCGAGGTTGGCACGCGCCACGTTGTCTCGCAGCGCGACCAGGGCCAGGCGGTCGGGCTCGACGAGCACGACGCGTGCGGCACCTCGCGAGGCGCATTCCAAGCCGATGGCGCCAGAACCGGCACAGAGATCGAGCACATGCCAGCCTTCGAGCTGGCCGCCGAGGATGCTCATCGCCGCCTCGCGCACCCGCATCGGCGTTGGACGCACTGCGAGGCCCTCTGGGACCCTCAGCGTCATGCCCTTGCGCCTGCCCGCGACGATGCGCATCGTCCTCCTACGCGCGGTCGAGTCCAAGACGCCGCAGCGGCAGCGACGCTGCCACACAGGTGGGCATGGCGACAATCGCGAGACCCCGCCCGACACCGAAGAAGCCGCTTCGCCAGGCGGCAGCCGGCGCATGGAGGGTTCTGCCGCTGGCGACGATGCGGTCGGCGGCGCTCGCGCAAAGTTGCGGTCCGTGGGCGATGGTGATCGTCTGCCTCGTCGGGCTGTGTGCCGCCTGCGGGCCTGAGGAGGCGACCAGCCAGGCGCCGAGCGACGGGGAGCGGCGGCCGCTGCACCTGGCGCGGCGCCCGACCGGCCCCGAGCAGGGCGGCCCACCGCTCCTGGCCGAACGGCCCTCTCCGCCGCTCCAGAACCCCAGCGCTGCCGCCGGCAGGGCCGCCGCCGGCGGACGCGGTCGGTTGCGCGCGGCCGTGATCGCGCTGCGCTTTTTCAATCGCCCCGCCGACGAAGCCCCGTCGCCGACCGATTCCGACCACCTGCGCCTCGCCGCCGTGTTTGCCGATTTGGATCGCCGCGATCTCGACATCCTGTACGCGCTGGTCGGGACACAGCCGCCCGAAGCGCGGCCGATCGGGCTCGATACCTGCGCGTTCTCCCCCGCAGGCCGCGAAGTCGCGCGGTCGGCGCCAGTCGCGTGGATGCAGCTGCTCGACGTCGGAGACGTCCGGGTGCTGATCGGCGATCGCGCCATGCCCGCCGCGGTGTCGATCGTGCCGAGCATCCTCGGTGCGGTGCGCGGTGTCCGCTATGACGCCGAGTTGGCCTCCGCGCGCACCTTGTTGAGCAGCGGTGCGCTGCGACTGCGGACCGACGGCGGCGACGGCGTCCCAGCGATCGACGCCGCGATTACGGTGCCCCGCCCGCTGCGGATCACCCGCCTCGCCGGCCAACCGGTGCGGGCCGGCGGGGTCGAGATGCTCGGCCAGCCCGAAGAGCTGCACCTGACCTGGGGCACGGTCGACGGGCGCGCCGAGCTCGAGCTGCGCGTCACGGCAGATCTCGGCGGCGAGCCGGCCTTCCTGCGCTGCCGCCTGCGCGACGACGGCGCCTTCGTCGTGCCCTCTGCGCTGTTGACGCCCTGGCGGGCCCACAGGCCGCGGGCATGGTTGGTGTCGCTGGACCGCCGCCTCGATCTGGCCATCGCCGGTCTGCCCGGGCTGCCGTTGCGGGTCACCTGGAGCGATCACGCACGCCTGCAGGTCCTCGACGAAGTCGGGCCCCCGGCCGCCGATGAACGAAGGCCGCGCCGCTCGCGCAAGCCTGGCTGAGTTTCTGGGACCCGATGCTCCGGGTCTTTCTAGCGCTTGCCGCCGAAGAGGCGCTCGAGCAGCGAGGGCTTCTTGGTCAGCGGCACCTTCTTGCCATCGCCACCCGCGCCGGCAGCCGGAACGGCCGCGCTGGACGCCCGGCCGTTCGCCGGCGACGACGCACGCCCAGCCGCACCCGCCGGCACCTTGGCCTGCGGCACCTGCACCGAGGTCGAGCGACGGCGCTCAAAGAGACGCAACTCGCGCTGGGCCTCGACGTGCTTCTGGTTGATCTTGACGCAGTTTTCCAGGTGCTGCTTCACCTTGGCCATGTCGCCGCCGATCTTGTACCAGACCGCCAGGTAGTAGTGCGCATTGGCGATCGCCGCCGGACCGCGCTGAGCGCCGATGACGTCGTCGAGCATTGCACGCGTCTCGCGCATGCGATCGTGCTCGGGGTGGTTGTGGTTGTTGAAGATCGCCCACGCCAGCTCGCTCCGACATTCAGTGTCGAAGGGCTCGCCGAAGAGGCGATCGGCGACGCGCAGCGCGCCCTCCGCCTGTGCCCAGTCGCGGCGCTGGATGAGCTGCCGGGCGCGGTGCAGGTGGATCTTGGCCAGCGGCGGGTTCGGGGTATCGGAGGCCGAATCCTGGAACACCTCGCCGAGGCTGGTCAGGTACTCGGAGCGCCGCTGCGGATCGGTGAGCGTCAGGCGCACCCGCGTCAGCGTCTGAAAGGCCCGAGTCGCGCCATCGCGCAGCTCGCCGCGCAGCGCCGGCAGGTCCGGGTGCAGCACGCGCGCCCACTGGACGAAGGCGGTCTGCACCTCCGGATCGGTGGCGGTGCGGGGCAAGCCGAGCAACGCGTAGTAGTCCTCGCCGGCGTCGACCCGAGCGAGGAACGCGCGCAACGTCTCGGCAGGATCCGTAGTCGGCGAGGGGGCCGCGGTCATCGGGGAACTCCGCAGGCCCGCTAGGGGCCCCAAACAGGGAATAGCATAGGGCGATGGTTGTCACCGCGCAACGGCCTCCGCGATCCTTGTGCCTCTTGCTGCGACACCCCCTCGTGCCTCTGCCAACGGGGCGTTCGCAAGCGCCTGTTTGGTTGACCCTGCGCCAGGGCTGCGCTACGTCCAAGCGCCTGCGCGCGTCGCGCCGCGCCGCGCCCCCGAGGGAGTCGATGTCCAGCCCGCCGCCAGCCCAGCCCGGATCCGACGCTCAGGGCGGGGCGCGTACCGGGACCACCTCCCACTACCACCTCGTCATCGTCGGCACCGACCTCTCGGGCCTGATCGCGGGCGCTCTGGCGGCCAAGGCAGGCTACCGCGTCTGCGTCATCGGCCAAGGCGGCCAAGGCGCCATGGTCGAGGTGCGCGGCCAGTGGCTCTGTCGCGCCCCGCAGATGGTGTACGGGCTCTCGAGCCCGCCGGTCCGGCGCGTGTTCGACGCCCTTGGCCTCGGCCTCGAGCTGCGCAACCTCCCGCAACGCAAGGAGCCCGGCTTCCAGGTCGTGATGCCCGGCCGTCGGGTCGACGTCACGACCCAACCCGAGCGCTTCCGCGCCGAGCTGGATCGCGAGTTCCCCGGCGAGCGTGAGCGCATCGAGCGCTTCTTCCGGCGGGTCGCTGAGGTCGACAAGCAGATCGAGGAGACGCTCGACCAGGGCATCCGCCTGCCGCCCACAGGCATCATGGAGAACTTCAAATTCCGAAGCCTGGTCAAACGCTTCCCCTTCCTCGACGACGAGTGGGCCGTGCCCGATCCGCTCGCCGACTTCCCACATGGCCACCCGTTTCGCGCCTTCGTCCACGCCCCCTTCCGTTTCTGCTCTGACATGTTGCCGGCACGCGCTTACCCCGCGAGCTTCGTCCATGTGATCAACGAGCTGCGCAAGGGCATCCTGACGCTCGACGCCGGCCCCGACGCGTTGCGCAACCTCTTTCTCGGCATCATCGCGGCCGGCGGCGACGTGCGGCCGCGCGCTGCGGTCGGGCGCATCGAGGTCCGCCGCGGCCGTGCCCACTCGCTGCTGCTTCGCGATCGCCGCAGCGTCATCGGCTGCGACGCCGTGCTCTGCAACACGGATCCCAAGCGCTTTTTCGCCCTGATCCCGCCCGAACAGCAGCGCGAGGAGGTGCACCACGCCATCCACCTGCTACAGCCGGTGTTCCACACCTTCACCGGCGTATTCGTGGTCAAGGCGCGGGCGATCCCCGAGGCGATGGCCCGACACGTCTTTGTGGTCGCCGATCCGGCGCAGCCGCTCGAAGAGCACAACCTCGTGTTCCTGTCGCGCGACATCGAGGCCGGGACCCGGCGCCAAGAGCGCGACATGCGCACCCTGACGGCGGTGATGCGGGTGCCGATCAGCGCCGCCACGGGCGGACCCACCTATGCCCGTCGGCTGCTCGACGTCCTGCAGGCGCGGGTCGAGACGGCGGTGCCCTTTCTGGCCGAGCACCTGGTCGCACGTTGGACGCCCTGGCTTCGACCCGCGTCGGCCTTGGCGCAGAGCGGCGAGGAGCTCGACCCGCTGGAGCTGCGGCCGGCCTACGGCGAGGCCGTGCCCCACACCCTCGGCCTGTCGCCTGTCGCGACGAGCACGGGCTACCGCAACATCCTGGTCGGCTCGGACGCCGCCTTTTGTGGCCTAGGCAGCGACGGCCCCTACGTGGCGGCCCTGCAGCTGGTCTCAGAGCTGCGCGACCTGGTCGCCGTCAAGAGCGGGTTCTGATGACGGCGCTTCAAGAGACGTCGCTTTGGCCAGCGGGACGGCGAGATTGGGTCCATCCAAGCCCAGATCGCCGCTCCGACCGAGCAACCTGTGCACGGCAAGCCCGTGCGTGGGCCTTGCGCGCCGCCGCCTGTTGGGCCCTGTGGCTGCCGAATGCGGCGAAGGCCGAGCCGCCCGCGAACCAGGGCCTCGGCGTCCTGCCCGCCGGCGCGACTGTGACCGACGATCACGTGCTCCGCGTCGATCTCGCGGCGGCCAAGGCGCTGGTCCGTCGCCGCTCGCCGATCTTGCGCGGCGCACGCGCCGGCGTCGACAACGTCAAGGCTCGCCTCTCTGAGGCCAAGAGTGCCTGGTTCCCAACCATCGAGGCCAGCGGCTTTGCCACCGTCATCCCCACCCGCATCGAAGGCACCGACGGCTCGAGCTACCTGCAGGACTACGACTGGATGGACCTCCGGCCCCTCGCCACCGGTCAGATCTCCCTCGTCCAGACGCTCTTCACCTTCGGCAAGCTCGATGCGCTGACGGCCATGGCGCGGCAAGGCATCCAGGTCGCTGAGGCAACCCGTCGTGTCGTCGAGTCGGAGCTGGATTACCAGGTAGAACGCGCCTACTACGGCCTGGTCATGGCGTCGGGTATTGACGAGCTCGCCCGCAAGGGACGCGAGCAGCTCCACAAGGAGCGGGCACGGCTGGAGGCCCTGCGCGACGACGGCGATGAGAGCTTCGACGCCGCAGACCTCATCAAACTTCGTGTGAGTCAAGTTGAATTCGAGGAAAAGCTCCGCGCCGCGCTGCGGGCCCGCGATCTCGCCCAGGACGCGCTGCGCTTCGCGCTCGGTCTCGATCTGCCATGGCGCATCACCACCGCCGATGAGGAGCTGCCTGAGCCCGGCTTTGCCCCGCTGCCTGTCGCCGCGTACGAGACGCTCGCCGTCGCCAACCAGCCGCGCGAGCTGGCGCGGCGGCGCGGCCTCTTGCTGCGGCTGGAGCAGGTGCGGCTCGAGCGCAACCGCCTGCTGCCCGATCTCGTGCTCACCGCGCGCTTCGCCTACACCTACGCCCCAGGGACAGCGCAGACCGACGACTCGCTGGCCGACAACCCCAACAACCCCACGCAGTCCGGCGCCGGTCTGGCCTTGCGCTGGCGCATCGACCTCTTTCGCCAGCTCGAGCGCATCGAACAGACCGAGTTCGACATGCGGCGCGAGCGGGCCGAGATGCAGGTCGAGCGGCAGAAAATGCGGGCCGATGTCCGCAACGCCGTGCGAGAGATGTTGGACCTCGGCGAGCTCAGCGTGCTGCACGACGCGGCGCAGCGATCGGTGCGGGCCCAGATGACCAGCGCCATCGACCTCGCCGACAAGGGGCTCGGCACCCGAGCCGCCGCAACCACCGCGGTCGAGTCCTACCTGCGGCGCCGGCTGGCTCACACCGAGAACCTCTACCGTTACCATGTCGCAGTCGCTGCCCTGAGCCGCGCCATCGGCGTCGACGTCCGAGACATGCCAGCGCCCAAGCAGCCAGAGGCCGCGCCCGCTGCCGGCCTGGCCCCGGGGCGCCCGTGAGCACCGGCTCGCCGAATGGCCGGTGCCACTGCGGCGTTGCATCGAGCAGCGCCACCAACGGCGCCCGGAGGCAACGTTGATGACGCACCCCGCCACGACCCTTGTCGCGCGACCGCAGCTGGCCCGTCGCGTCCAGTGGCTGCCGCGCCTGCTCGCGGGCGCCATGGCCCTGGCGCTGCCCCTTGGCGCCGCAGCCGCGGGCACGAAGGCTGCGCCGACCAAGGTCTCGACCGCGAAGGCGACCAAGCCTGCCAAGGGCACCAAGGTCGCCAAGATCGAGGGCGGAAAGTCTGCGGCTGCGGCGCCCAGTG
This sequence comes from Myxococcales bacterium, assembly GCA_947491025.1. Classification (GTDB taxonomy): domain Bacteria; phylum Myxococcota_A; class UBA9042; order UBA9042; family UBA9042; genus SXNM01. The sequence goes on along the minus strand of CANLIC010000001.1, from coordinate 76,741 downwards.
CCGCAGCCGCTCCTGCCGCCGCCTCAGCCCCCCCGGTTGTGGCCCCGCCGGCAGGCGCGCCTGTCCCCGCGCCGACGCCCGAAGCGGCCGTGGCCTTGATTCGGAGCCTCGCCACGCAGCTGGACGAGATCGCACAGCGCTCCAAGAACATCGACGCCATGCACACGGAGATCGGCCGCCAGCTCGACGGCGTCGTCGATCACGACGAGATGGCGCGGCGGGCGCTGCCGGCGGCGGTGTGGAACGCCCGGAGCCCCAAGGAGCGCGCCGAGTACACGGCCCTGCTGCGCAAGATGTTCGACCGCACCTACGTCAAGCGCTTTCGCCCCGGCAAGCGCGTGCAGATCGAGGTCGACGCGGCGCCGCGCGCTGGCAAAGAGGGTCGCCTGCAGGTCCGCACGCGGCTCACCATCGACCGCACGCGCTCGGAGGTCGGCTACTCGCTCCACGCAGTCGGCGGCGCCTGGAAGCTCTACGATGTCGTGGTCGACGACACCTCGCAGCTCTCGACCTGGCGCAAGTCGTTCCAACGCATCGTCGATGCCGAAGGCTGGCCCGGCCTCATCTCGCGTCTTCAGCGGCGCGAGGACAAGTGATGCGCCCGAACGCGCGGCCCAGCCGCAACGACTCGCGGTCGCGGTCCCGCCTGCTCTTGGACTTCGGTCCGCTGCTTCGCGTCGGCGGTGGCCCAGCCGCGATCGCCACTGCGCTTTGCGCCATCGCCTGCCTCCCTGCCCAAAGCGCGCTCGCTTGGGACGCCCGCGAGCCCGGCGCGATGCCACCCTCGCTGCGAGGCATGGCTGGCGCCGGCATCGCCGCCGCACTGGGGACGGGCGCCCTGTTCACCAATCCCGCCGCGCTCTCTGCCCAGCCCGGGCAGAACATCGAGATCGGACTCGCGCGCGATCAACGGCCCGGGCGCACCGGCTTCTGGGTCGGATCGGTCGACGGCAACCGCGGCGGCGTCGCCGGCGGCACCGTCTACTCCTTCGAGACCGGCGAACGCGCCGATGGCCGCACCCGCAGCGGTTCGGATTGGCGCAGCGGCATCGCCCTCGGCCTGCATGGCGACTCGGGCTCCTTTGTCCTCGGCGGCTGCCTGCGAAGGCTGGGCCTCGATCTCGGGGCCGGCGGCGGCGAGAAGAAACGCAGCTTCAGCGGCTGGACCGGCGATCTCGGGCTGGCGGCCTCGCTCGGCGACGTGGTGCATCTCGGCGCCGTGTGGCGCGACATCACGCACGTCGAAGACTCCGCTGCAGCCCGCGCTGAGACCACGAGCCGTGTCGGCGGCGGCCTCGCCATCAGCGCCGGCCCCGTCCTGCTCGCTGCCGACGCCCTGTGGCGCCTCGACGACGCCGTGGCGCAATGGCACGCCGGTGCGACGGTCGCCATCGCCGGCGTGGTGCAGGTGCGCGCCGGTTGGCGCCTGGATCCCGGATCGGTGGCTCGCCAGCTCATCGCCGGCGGCCTGGGCGTGCGAATCGAGCGCTACGGCGTCGACGCCGCGTTCGAGTTCGACCCGGCGCAGCCGTCGCGCTTCCGCTTTGCGCTGTCGCTTGTCGTCGGGATCCCGTATGTTCTCGGCGGCTAGGCCGCAAAGTCGGCCGCCATCGCCGGCAATCGGCCCGAGGAGCCGCCATGACCGCCCACGCGCCCGACGATGACGGCGACGCTGTAGCCGCCGGCGCGGGCGAAGGGATGTCCGCGACCATCGTCGACGTCGCGACCTTGGATCTGGCGCGCGCCCTTCGCGGGGACGGGCGGGTCGACGAGGCCCTGGCCCTGCTCGACCTGGCGCTGGCCGCCCCGGGCATGCAGGTCGCGCTCACGGCCGATCACGCTGAGGCCATCGGCTGGCTGCGCCTTGAGCGCGGCGCCTTGCACCTCGAGCGCGCCGCATTGACCGACGCCGACGGCGATCTCGGAGCCGCCCTTGGCTTCTTCGAGCGCGGGCAGCGGACCGCTGGCGCCGCCACCGCCAGCCTGTTGCTCGGCGATCTCGCCTGCGCCGCTGGTGCTGAGGCCGCGGCCGTCGGTTGGTGGCGTGGCGCCATCGCGCTGGCCGATGCGTGCGGAGCGACGCCCGTCGCCGCGCGCGCCTTGATCTCGTTGTTGCAAGTCGCCGGCGAGACGCCAGCGCTGGCCGTGGGCCTCGGCCTCGGCGGCGGCGCCCCCTCTGACGCCGACGGCGAGGGCCCGTTGGAAGCGGCTGCGCAGCTGCGCCTCGCTGCGTCGCCGGCCCATGCCCTCGGCGACGCCGCTGGCGCGGCCACCGATGCGACGCCTGAAGCGGCCGAGACGGCACGATCGCAGGCGCGCGCCGCCGACCAACAGCAGACGGCCATGGTCACCTTGGCGCTGTGGCGGATGCGGCGCGAGCTGCGTGGTGGCCAGCTCGGTGCGGTGCGTCTCGGATTGCCCGCGATCATCGAAGCCGCTGCCGCGTTGCAGGAGCCAGGCCTCGTCGTGCAGGCCCTGCGGCTCGACGCTGCTGTCGGCCGTCGAGAGGGTGACCCGCGGGCAGCCGTGGCCTCCCTGCGGCGGGCCGACAGCCTTTGTCAGCGCCACGGGATGCAGCTCCTCGGCTGGTCGGTTCGCATCGAGCTGACTCTGGCGCTCATCGACGACGAGCAGTGGGAAGAGGCGCTCGCCCTGGCGGCCGAGGAGCCCCCGGCGGCGGTGGCCGCTCTGCCGGCGCTGCACGCGGCGCGGCTTGAGGCTTTTGCGGCGCTCTCGCTGCGGACCTTTGCCCTCGGCCCAGGGTTGCACGCCAGCCGACAGGCGGTGGCGTTGCGCACTGCGCTGGCCGACGGTGCCGGTGCTGCCGCTGGAGGGGCGCCCGCTAGGGTGGCGACGGGCCCGTTTGCCCCTGCGGTTGAAGCGCTGCAGCGCAGTGCGCTCCTGGCGGCCCAGATCGCGCTCGCCGCCGGCGAACCGGGGAGCGCGGAGGCGCATCTGGACGCTGCCTTCGGCCCGGACCGCATGTCTGCGACGGGACTCGCGCTCGTCCCTGGCCCGGCCGTCGTCGACGCTGGCGCTGCTGTCCGCGGCGCCGTCTCCGCCGCCAGCGCATCGAGGGAGCCCGTCCATGCCACGCTCGCGCTGCACGCCACGCTGTTGCGCGAGGACATCGCCGCCGCCCGCGAAGGACTTGGCCTTGAACCGGGGATCGCATGGCAGGCGCGGCGCCAGCGATTGGAGGCCGCCCGTGCCGCCGCCACCGCTCCGACCGCCGGTGCGCCGATCGGCCTCGAGATCGCGTTGGAGCTTGCCATCGCGCGTCTCGAGCTCCGTCGCCAGGCCGAGGCCGAGACCCGCGACGCGTGGCTTGAGGCCAGCGACGCCGCCGTCGCGCGCGCCCACGCCGCGCTCGACATTTCCAGCCGCTCGCCCTTGCTGCGGCACCGCGCCCAGGTCCACGTCGCGCTGGTGGAGGCGCTCGCCGCCAGCCCGGAGCCGGCACGTGCTGTCGCGGAGGCCGCGCAGGCCTTGCCGCTGACCCAACGCGCCGCGGCCCCCGAATCGACGGCGCGCTGCCTCCTTGGCCTGGGCCAGGCGCTTTCGCGCCTCGGGCGCTGGGACGAGGCGACGCTCTCATTGCGCCAGGCCAGCGCCGCGGCCGACGACGTGGGTCCCTCGGTGGGCCGCGTCGCCGTGCAGGCGATGATGGCGGAGGCCGACTTGCTGCGTCAGTCCGGCCAGGTCGCGCGCGCCCAAGAGCGACTCGACGCCGCGTTGCAGAGGGCGCAGGCGCTCGGCGACCCGCGCCTCACCTGGCTGGCGGCCCGCGCGGCTGCGGTTGCCGACCCGACGCTCGCCGGCAGGCGGACGCGGCTGATGCGGGTCAGCGCCACCGCTCCCGCATCGGCGAGCGACGCGTTGCAATTGGCCATCGATCACCTGCGCTTGCGCGCCGATACCGCGATCGCCGGCGGGCCGACGCCCGAGGCGCGGGCGGCCTTGGCCAGCGTCGCGAACGAAGTCGCGGCCCTGCAGGCGTTGGCAAAGACGCCCTTTGCGCCGGCCCTGCGCCTCGATGCGGCGTTGCTGCGCGTCGAGTGCATGGCGCGCAGCGGACCGCCTTCCCTCGCGCTCGAGGAGGCGCTTTGCGCCGAGACGTTGGCGAGGACGCGCGGCGGGCCAGCGCTGGGCGCCTGGCTGCTGCTGGTCGGCCAGCTCGAACCCCGCGTCACGCCGGACGACGCCGAGGTCGGCGCCCGCGCCGGCGCCCGCCTCGCGGAGGCGCTCGCGATCGCGGGCCGCAGCGGCGGTCCTGCGGTGGAAGTCGTTCGCCGTGTGATCGAAGGCTTCTGAGTCTGCCGACGCCCGCTGCAGCGCCTCGTTGTTGCACCCGCTGAGAAATCGGCCAGGATTGTGGCGTCGGCCTGCGCCATCGTTATGATTGGCACAGGGCTGTGTCTGCAGACGCGGCGTAGGGGGCGACACATGACGGAAGTTCGCAGCATTGATTTCGGCGTCTTGCCTGCCGCAGGTTCCCTTGCAGCGAACCAACCTTGGCGCGGGCGGCCGTGGATGTTGCGAGCGACGGCGGTGATCGCCTTGGCGATCGGTGGCTTGGGCTGTGGCAACGTCAAAGTGGTCGACGAAGCAGCCGACGACGCAGCGACGCAGGACGGCGGAGGCGGCGGCGACGCGACGGGCACCGACGTCGGGGGCAATGACAGCGGTGGCACCGATGCCGGCGGCACCCCGCAGTGCATCACCGACTTCGACTGCAACGGCGTCCTCAAAGGCACCACGCCCTGTCGCTTGCCGAAGTGCAAAGAGGGCACGTGCGCACTGGTCGATACCGCCAAAGGCACGGCCTGCCAGAACCCAGGCGAGGTGGTAGGCGAGTGCGAGACGGCGACCTGCGGCGACGCCGGCCAATGCGCCAAGGCGCCGGTGACCGACGGCAAGATCTGCGGGCTCGGCACCTGCGGGCAGAAGTGCAGCGCCGGCGCGTGTGTCGCGGCTGTGGCCAAGGACTTTGACGACGGCAACCCCTGCACCAAGGACTACTGCGACCAAGGCAAGGCGGTGGTGCACGAGCCGGTCACCGACCTCACCATCTCCTGCGACGACAGCGATGCCTGCTCGGACAATGGCACCTGCATCGAGGGCAAGTGCGCTGGCAAGCCCATCGACTGCAGCGATGGCGTCGCTTGCACCTTGGACACCTGCGAGAAGGGCAGCGGCTGCAAGCACACCGCCGATGTCGGCGGCTGCGACGACAAGAACCCGTGCACCAAGGACGCCTGCGACATCAAGGCAGGCTGCAAGTCCTCTGGCATCAACACCGGCGCCAACTGCGATGACGGCAACACCTGCACCGCCAAGGATGCCTGCGTCGCCGACGGCGGCTGCGTCGGCACCTCGACCTGCTCCTGCAGCGCCGACACCGACTGCAAGAGCACCAACCTTTGCCTCGGCGCCATGGCTTGCGAGAAGGGCATCTGCGTCACCAAGGCCGCGAGCGCCGTGACCTGCGACCAGAAGAGCAACACCGCTTGTGCCAAGGTCGAGTGCCAGCCCACGACCGGCAAGTGCGAGCCGACGGCGGTCGCTGACGGCCTCGCCTGCGACGACGGCGACGCCTGCACGACCGAGAGCGCTTGCAAGTCCGGCCTGTGCGCCGGTAGCAAGCCACCGCAGTGCGATGACGGGAACGACTGCACCGACGACGGCTGCGATTCGAAGAGCGGCTGCAAGCAGGTGGCGACGACCAAGCCCTGCAACGACGACAACGCCTGCACCGACAAAGACAGCTGCGCCAACGGTGCCTGCGTCGGCGTGACCAAGGCTTGCGACGACGGCATCGCCTGCACCTTCGACAGCTGCAACAAGACCACCGGCGCTTGCACCAACGCGCCGCAGGACGCCACCTGCGACGACAAGAACCCGTGCACCAAGGACAGCTGCGTCGCTGGCAAGGGCTGCAGCCTGACCGCCGACGACAGCGCCAAGTGCAACGACAACGACGACTGCACCAACGATGTCTGCAAAGGCGGCGCGTGCCTCAGCACCAACACCTGCCCCTGCAAGGCCGACACGGCGACCAAGGACTGCGACGACAAGAACGCTTGCACCGTCGATAGCTGCGACACCGTGGCCAAGAAGTGCGTCAACAGCCCCACCGGCGCTGACGGCAAGGCTTGCGACAGCGGCGACAAGTGCCAACAGCCTGGCAGTGGCGCGTGCGGCGGCGGGACCTGCAAGTCCAGCAACAAGCCCATCGACTGCTCGAGCAAGTCCGGCCCCTGCGCCACCGGCACCTGCGTCGCCGCCACCGGCGCCTGCGTCGCCGCGCCCAAGGCCGACGGCCTCGGCTGCGACGCTGACAGCTCAGCCTGCACGGCCAACGACGCTTGCAAGTCCGGCACCTGCACGCCAGGCATCTCCTTGTACTGCAACGACAACAACCCGTGCACGACCGACAGCTGCAACAAGACGACGGGCTGCGCCAGCGTCGCGATCACCGCCGGCCAGCCCTGCGACGACGGCGACCCGTGCTCGGTCTCGGACACCTGTCAGGCCGGCAAGTGCACCCCCGGCAAGCAGTTGGCGTGCAACGACGGCAGCAACTGCACCAACGACTACTGCAAGGGCGGCGCCTGTGTCGCTGAGCCGATCCCCAACTGCTGCGTCAAGGTGTATTTCCAGCACAAATTCGACGTCAAGCCGCCACTCGACTGGGTCTCTACCCAGTCCAACGACCTCGTACGGTGGCGCTTCCGCTCCGATACCGGCTTCGCCTACAGCCCGGCCGGCTCGCTGCACTACGGATCGCAGGACATGAAGGACATCCTCACGAAGGACGCGGCCGGCGCGTTGGTCGCGAACTCCGGGGCGATGTTCATGCCGATGTTCCCCACTTCTGGCGCCACCAGCCTGACGCTGCGCTTCTGGCTCTTCTGGGACGTCGAGGTGAACGACGGCTACGACAAGCTGTCGGTGGTCACCAAGTCCGCAAGCTCCGACCCCGCGCCGACGACGACGCAGTGGACCCTGCCGAAGTTCCAGCTCGGACCGAACGCGTGGCACCAGGTCACGGTCAAGATCCCGGTGGGCAAGGACACCCAGATCGGCTTCCACTTCGACACCGTCGACGGCGCCCAGAACGAGAACTGGAAGGGCGTGTTCATCGACGACGTCGTGGTCGAAGGCCCCTGCAATTGAGGACCATCCCAGACCGCGTCGGGCTGATGCGCGACGAGACCGGGACGCTCACCCGTCGCGGTCGCACCGAGCTGCTGCTCTGCTACCCGAACAGCTATCGGGTCGCCGGCGCCAGCCTCGGCCTGCAGGTGATGTACCGCCTGCTCAACGCCCGGGACGCCATCAGTTGCCAGCGCGCGGTCCTGCCCGAGGACGCCCTCAGCGACCCCAACGCCAAGATCCGCAGCCTTGAGCATGGGATGGCGCCCGACCAGTTCGACGCCATCCTGTTCTCCATCGCCTACGAGCTCGACATCCCGCACTTGCCGATGATGCTGGAGCGCGGCGGGGTGCCACCGCTGCGCGCCGATCGCGACGCCGACGCCCCGCCGGTGATCGCTGGCGGGCCGCTGACGCAGAGCAACGTCCTGCCGCTGGCGCCCTTTGTCGACGCGGTGGTGCTCGGCGAAGCTGAGTCCGTCGTGCCGACGCTGCTGGACGCCCTGCAGGACCGCCCGGACCGCGCCACGCTGGTCGCCCGGCTCGATGGCGTACCCGGCATCTGGCTGCCCGAGCGCCATGGCGACGCGGTGCCGGACGTGCTGGTGGCCAGGGGCGAACACATCCCGGCCGTCGGCCAGTGGCGCAGCCCGCACGCGGAGTTCGCCGACATGGCGCTGCTCGAGTCGAGCCGCGGCTGCCCGCGCTACTGCAAGTTCTGCGTCGTGCGGGCGCCAGCTTCGCCGATGCGCAGTCCCGACCTCGAGCGCGTGCTGGCGGCGCTCGACCTGCCGCTCTACGCCAACGCGCCGCGCATCGGCCTCGTCGGCGCCGCGGTGAGCGACTGGCCGCCGCTCGTCGATGCCTTGCGCGCCATCGTCGAGCGCGGCAAGGGCGTCGGCGTCAGCAGCCTGCGCGCCGACCGCCTCGACGAGACGCTGGTCGGGCTGCTCGCCGCCGGTGGCTACCGCACCCTGACCGTAGCCTCCGACGCCGCCAGCCAGCGCTTGCGCGGCAAGATGATGAAGGGCCTGCGCGAGCGCCATTTCCTCGCCGCTGCCGACCTGGCGCGCGGCTTCGGGCTCAAGGGCCTCAAGCTCTACGTGATCTTGGGCCTGCCCGACGAGACCGAGGCGGATGTCGACGAGCTCATCGACTTCTGCCAGCGGCTGCGGGCCAAGGCGCCGCTGACGCTCACGCTGTCGCCCTTTGTGCCCAAGCTCCACACGCCGCTGGCCGAGTCGCCCTTTGAGCCCATCGCCAGCCAGCAGGCCAAGCTCGAGCGCGTGCGGCGGGTGCTCGGCAAGGCGCGGGTCGAGGTGCGCTTCGATGCGCCGCGCTGGGCCTGGGTGGAGTATCGGCTGAGCCAAGGCGGCGCTGAGTCCGGATTGGCCGCGTGGCGCGCGCTGCGCGACGGCGGCAGTTGGAAGGACTGGCAGCGCGCCTTTGCCGAGATCGACGCACACGACCAAGGCGAGGAGCGGGCGGCTGTTGTCGCCGCGCAGCGCCACGGCCTCTGGGCGCTGGCCGGCGCCCGCTGACTCGGCCGACGCCTTGACGCGCTGGTGTCCGCCCTGGCTGACAGATTCCTTGACGGTGTCCAGGGTCGCCCCCTACGCTGGTGCGGCTGCGGACGCTGGCTGCCGCGGCGAGCAGGATGGCAACGCAAGATGACACCTGAGCGACTCCCATCGGTGCTCCGCATCGAGCCGGCGCAGGCTGGTCGATTCTGTTGGCACGGCGTCTCCTTTACGCTGGCGCTGGTGGCGACCTGCGCCCCCCTGACGGCGATCGCTGCGCCACCGCAGATCGTCAACGCGTCTGCCGAGACCGCAGACGCCGCTGACCCGACCAGCCCCGCGGGCTGGTTTGCTGACGCCTGGGGCAACCTCTCCTACGGCCACGCCTGGCTACTAAGCGGCGCCTTTGAAGGCAGTCGGGCGCTTCGTGTGGCCCTGACAACGGTCAGCGGCGAGGGCGACGCCCGCTGGATGTCGGCGTCGTTTCCTGTCGCTGCCCAGGCCGGTCAAAGCTACAGCTTGCACCACCACTACCGGTCCGACGTCTCGACTGCGGTCCTGGCGCAGGCGCAGTCGGCCGACGGCAAGCAGTCGCAGTGGATCCTGGTCGGCAACGTGCCGGCCGCCGCGACGTGGACCGCCCATGCCGCCAACGTCAGCATCCCGAGCTGGGCCGCCACCTTGCGGCTCTGTCATGTGCTCGGTCAGCCCGGCTTCCTCGAGACCGATGCCTGGTCGTGGCAAGACAAGCTGCCCGACCCGCCGCCGCCAGCGCCGGCCGCCGACCCGCCACTGGCAGCGGTTTCGCCGAGCGGCGGCAACGTGCTGCCGAACCCATCTTTTGAAGCCACCAGCACCTACAGCGCGACGATGCCCAAGTACTGGACCTTCGTCGTCTGGGGCGCCGCCAGCGTGAGCACCGGCGTCTGGAAGGAGGGACCTGCCCACGAGGGGACTTTTGCCCTGCGGATGAGCCAGCCCTTCATTCCTGCGGACGGCGACGCCAAGTGGTGGAGTGACCCGATCCCCTTGGTGAATTTCGGCGGCAAGCTGCGGCTGACCTGCTACTACCAGGGCACCGCCGGCGTCTCGCTGCTGTTGCGGGCGGAGGACAAGGGCGGCAAGGATGGCCAGGCGCAGTGGTACAGTGTGGCATCGGGGCCAGCCTGGGCAGCGTGGCGCGTGCTGTCGGGCCTGGTCGAGCTGCCGGCGTTCACCCACCAGGTGCGCGTGGGGATGCGGATCGACGACGCCGGCGACGTAGCGGTCGACAATTGCAGCTTTGCCGCCGAGGTCTTGACGCCGACGGTGCCAGTGGTCCTGGGCAGCGACAACGTCCTCGGCAACGCCTCGTTCGAGGGGGCCGACCCCTGGGATCCGGGCCGCCCGGCCGGCTGGGACGCGGTGGTGTATGGCACCGCCCAGGGCAAGACCACGTGGCTGAACGGCGGGTTCGACGGCGAGCGCAGCGTACGCGTCGAGGTCTTCGTCAAAACCGAGGGCGAGGGCGACGGGCGCTGGCAGAGCGCGCCGATCGCGCTGGTGCCGAAGTCAGCGACGCCTTGGCGGGTCTCGATCAGCGACCGCTACCGCACCAACGCGCCGACACGCCTCCGCGCCCGCGTGCGCTCGGCCGACGGCAAGCAGGCGCAGTGGCTCATCGGCCCAGAGCTGGCGACCTCGCCGTCCGCCTGGGCCCAGGCCCAGCTGGTCGCGGATCTGCCCGATTGGGCAGCGACTTTGGAGGTCATGCACGCGCTTGAGGTCGCAGGTCAGCTCGACGTCGATGCCGTGGTCGTCGTCGCCGGCCCGCCCGACCCGCCGCCAGCGCCAGAAGATCCGGCCCTGGCGCCGGCGTCGCTCAAGGGCACCAATGTGCTGCCCAACCCGTCCTTCGAGGCGGCGAGCGTCGGCGATCCGAAACGGCCGGCCTATTGGCGCATGGAAGCCTGGGATGCGGCGCTCGGCTTCACCACCGCCACCTGGCTCGACGGCGGCGCCCTGCACGGCCTGCGGGCGCTGCGGCTTGCCCAGACCGCGCTCCCAGAGAGCGGCGACGCCAAGTGGTGGAGCGACCCGGTGCCTGTCACCGACCTGGCCACCGACCTCCGCGTCACGTGCTCCTACCAGGGCTCCGCTGGCGCATCGCTGCTCCTGCTCGCTTCCAACGGCAAAGTGCAGGCCGAAGCGCAGGCCAAATGGTACGCGGTCGCGGCCGGGCCGGCGTGGCCCTCCTGGCGCTTGCTCTCGGGGACGATCACGGGCAGCGCGCAGTTGCCGGCGTGGACGACCCATGTCCGGGTTGGCGTTCGCATCGAGGGCACCGGCGAGATCGACGTGGACGCCTGCAGCCTCGGCGTCATGGAGCCGGCGACATCGCCGCCGCCGCAAGAGATCGGTGACACCAACCTCGTCGCCAACCCTTCGCTGGAGCTGGCAGATCCCTGGGATCCGGGCAGGCCCGCGAGCTGGGTCGGTTTCACCGTGGGCCAGGCGATCGGCAGCGTCAGCTGGTTGCAGGTCGGCGCCGATGGCGAACGCAGCGGGCGCGTCTCCATCGCCAGCATCGATCCGCAGCTGGGCCCCGAAGGCGACGCCCGTTGGCGCAGCGCCCCCGTCGCGCTGAAGGCGCCTGGGCGGGTGGCGTTCCGAACGCAGTACCGCTCCAATGTCGAGTCGCGCCTGCGGATCCGCGCCAGCTCAGCCGATGGCAAGAAGGTCGCATGGTTGACCGCCAAGCCTGCGCAGCCCTCGCCGGGTCTCTGGGCTGAGGCGGAGCTCGTCGCTGACCTGCCGGCGTTCACCGCCACCATCGAAGTGGAGCAGTCCATCGAAGCCGTCGGCTACCTCGACATCGATGACGTGCGCGTCGTGCGTGGCCCGCCGGGGCCCATCGAGCCCGAACCCGAGACCAGCGCGCCCAGCGAGCCCGAGCCGGCGCCGGCGATCCTAGGCGACATCAACGCGGTGCCCAACCCCTCGCTCGAGCAGGCGAGCACGCTGCAACCGAGCTTGCCCTGGTGGTGGGGCGGCGTGGCCACCGGCGCGCTCGGCGGCACTTGGAGCTGGGTGCAGCCCGGCATCGACGGCGACCGCTGTGTCAAGCTGATCGCCAAGCGCAAGGACCAGCAGCCCGGCAGCGCCAGCATCGCCACCCGCGGCTTCCGATTGGCCAAGACCGGCCCGTGGGCCAAGGTGCGCGCCATGGCTCGCTCGACGATGCCGGTCGAGCTCTGGCTGGTCGTGCATTCCGACGTGTTCGGGGCCGAGTGGCGCAAGGTCGCCGAGGGCGGCGGCCCGGGGACATGGGCACCGCTCGAAGGCGTCGTGCCGGTCGGTGAGTTGGTGCGGGCCCTGCAGGTGGTGGTGTTGACCCGCGCCGAGGGCACGCTCGAGGTCGACGCCGTCTCGCTGACCGCCGCCGCGACGCCGACCGGGCAAGATGCGCGCGCGCAAGCCGGCGGCAACACGCCGCTCGCCGGCTTCGACAGTGGGCCACCGGGGCCCAAATCGACCGAAGATCCGCCGAAGCCCGACGAGGGCGGCTGCAGCGCGCGCGCCGGCGCGGGGTTCTCGCCCCTTGGTACGCGGACGCTCGCCATCCTGGTCCTCGCCCTTGGTCTGCTGGCGATGCGTCGGCGCGTCGGGCAGGGCAGCGGTACGGCGCAAGGGCCCAAGGGTCGCGGGTCGTCGCGGCGCATCGTCGCCTTGGCCGCGCTGTGCCTGGGTGGCGCCGCCGCCTGCACCGACGAGCCCATCCATGTCGATCCCTGGCACACGCGCGCGACCGCACAGGGCTTCGAGATCTCCCGGGACGGCAAGACGTTCCACAAGTTCTGGCCCATCGGGGTCAACTTCGGCCTCGCCATCCCGGGCACCGACCCCGGCGAGATGGAGGCGACCGGCGCGCAAATCCGCCGTTGGCTGCAAGTCTCCGCCTATGCAGGCGCCAACACCATTCGGATCTACACGGTGCAGTCGCCCGTGTTTTATCGGGAACTGCGCGCATACAACCTCGCCAACCCGAGCCAACCGCTCTTTCTGATGCAGGGCATTTGGATCGATGAGCCGCCGGCAGCCGAGCTCGACTATTTCTCCGTGTCGTCGAACATCTGGGTCAACGACGAGATCGCGAAAGTGGTCTCGGTCATCCACGGCGACATCACCATCCCGGCCGCCAGCGCGGACCTACCCCTCAACTATGGCCGCGCAGTCGGCACCTTCGAGGACGACGTCTCGCCCTGGCTCATCGGCTGGCTCTTCGGCCGCGAGATGGAGCCCTACACCTTGGAGTCGACGCTCGCGCTCCACCAGGACGCGCCGCAGAGCCACAAGGGCGAGCTGCTCTCGATCGACAACGGCAGCCCGATCACGGCCTGGATCGTCAGCAAGATGGACGCAATCCTCCGCAAGGAGCGCGACCAATACGGCCAGCAGCACCCCATCGGCTTCTCGAATTGGCCCACGCTGGATCCGCTCTTGCATCCGACCGAGCCGAAGCTCCCGGTCTCGGTCGAAGACACCTTTCAGGTGGACCTGGAGCCGATCGAGACCGCAGCCGCGTACAAGGCGGGCGTCTTCATGAGCTACCACGCCTACCCGTACTACCCGGACTTCATCCTCCACGAGCCGGCGTACCAGAGCTTTGCAGACAGCAAGGGCAAGTTCTCGTTCATCGGCTACCTCGCGGCCCTGCGAAAGCATCACGCCAGCCACGCCCTCATCATCGCCGAGGTCGGCCACCCCTCGAGCCTGGGCAACGGCCACCAGACGCCGACCGGCCAGGACCACGGCGACCTCGACGATCAGGAGCAGGGCCCGGCGGTGTTGCGCTCGCTCGGCGCCATCCACCAGGCCGGCCTCGACGGCGCCTATGTATTCAGCATCATTGACGAGTGGTTCAAGCGCGCCTGGGTCGTCGAGCGCATCGAGTATCCAGGCGACCGGCGTCGATTCTGGCACAACGTCATGAACCCGGAGCAGAACTTCGGTCTGGTCGCATTGCGGGCCGGCGCCCCGGGCAAGCGCATCGTGCTAGACGGCAAGGACAGCGAGTGGGGAGCGCCCCAGGCGGCCGCCGGGCCCAAGCAGGTGGCGCCCGCTGGCGACGGGGCCGACAACCAGCGCCGGCTCCGCGACGTGACGCTGAGCTCGGACGCGGCCTACTTGCATGTCCGCGTCCGCCTGCAGCCTCCGCCGGGCGGCGTTTTCGACTGGCAGCGCCTCGACGTCGTCGTCGCCTTCGACACCATCGACCCCGAGCGCGGTGACGGGCGGCTGGATCCCGCTGGCAAGGTGACTGTGGGCCGCCGGGTCGAGCACTTGCTTCGCATCGACTCGCCCGAGCTCGTGCAGCTCTACGTCGATAAACCCTACGATCTCTACGGCATCTGGCACGGAATCCGCGACCCTTGGCAGCTCTATCGCACGGTCAAGAACGACGCCGGCGAGTTCCGGCCCGTCCGCACCATCACCAACGCCTACGACGCGATCGGGCCCGACGGCAACGTGACGACGCTCGGCGGCGTGCAGGTCCAAGAGACCGGTCGGTTTCGTGTCGGCGTGGAGGCGCTGTCGAGCCACGCGCTGGTCGCCATCGATCCGGCGGCTGGCGTGATCGAGATCCGGGTGCCTTGGAATCTGCTGCACTTCTCGGACCCATCGGCGGCCCAAATCATCGACGACGATGGCAGCTGGGGCCCACGGCGGGCGACCTCGAAGGAGACCAAGCAGGTCGCCGTCGCCGCGATCGTCCTCGGCGGCAAGGACGAGCAGGAGTCGACCCTGGTGGACTCGGTGCCCGCGGCTACGGCGAGCGAGACCGGCCACGCCCTGCCGGCCACGGGTTGGGCCTTGCTGCCCCTCATCACGTGGATCGGCGCGCCGGCCTACCACGAGCAGACCAAGCCGATCGTCCAGGCGATGCGGGCGGGCCTCGGCGGGGTGCTGCCGGCGACCATCGCCTGGCCGTCCACGGGCGGAGGTGCGCCATGAACCGCCGCCCAGTCGCGACCTCCGGGCGAACGGTCTGCTTCCGATTGCACTCGGTCGGCCTCGGCGCCACGCAGCTTGCGCTGCTCTGCCTGGTGCTGCCGGGCCAGGCGTTGGCTCAGAATCTGCTCGGCAATGGCGCCGTCGAGACGCCGCACGCCGACGACCCGCAGCAGCCCGCGCTCTGGACCCCAGGCGTTTGGGGCACAGACATCGCAGCGACGACGACCTGGGCGCCGGTGTCGCCGCCGCAGGGGCGCTCGCTGCGCATCGAAGTCAAGGCCATCGAGGGCGAGGGCGACGCCCTGTGGCGCAGCGAGCCGATCGCCATCGCCGCGGACGGCGCCATGCGCGTCAGCGCCCGCTGCGTGGGCGATGTTCCGGGGCGTCTGCTGGTCGAGGCGCGCAACGGCGGCGCCAAGGCGGCCTGGCTGCTGGCGGCGACCTTGCCCCAGACCTCGGTCTGGCAGCTCTCTACTGGCACGGTGCAGCTGCCACCCGGCACCAACACCGTCCGCGTCGCCTTCGCCATTGCGACGAAGGGCGTTGTCTCGTGCGACGACTTCGAGCTCTCCGCGCTGCCGCCGCCGCCGCTGGCGGTCGATGGCAGCGCGGAGATCTTGACCAACGGCGGGTTTGAAGCTGGCCCTCCCTCCGGCTACGCCCCGGGATGGAGCTTCCATGCCACGCCCGGCGCCGTCGGCCAGGGCCAGGTGATGGCCGGCGGGGGTGTTACCGGCGACGCAGCGGAGAGCAAGCAATTCGTGCGCATCCAGGTCGAGAGCCTGCAGGGCACCGCTGACGTCAAGTGGTGGAGCGACCCCATCCGCGTCCTGCCGGGCAAGCCGTCATGGCTCATGCACCTCAAGTGGCGCTCGCTGGTGCGGGCGCACCTCTTCCTCTTTGAGACCCGGATCGATGGCACCAGCAGCTTTCGCCTCCTGCGGCGGCTGCGCCCCGAGCTGCACCCGGGCTTCTTGACGGCGCCGCCCTGGGAGACGGTTCAGGTTGGCTTCTCGTTCGCCCCCGATGTGGTCTCGGTGCGCGTCGCGGTGCTGCTCTGGCAGCCGGGCGTGGTGGACCTCGACGATTTTCGATGCGCCCGGGCCGACGCCAGTGGCGACCCGCAGGGACCGCTCCGCGTCTCGTTTGCCGTCGATTCCCTGAATGGCAGCGTCGACGACGTGTTGGCGGTCTTCGAGCTCGCAAAGGTGCGCGGCAGCATCTACCTGCCGTCGTCGCGCATCGAGGCGGAGGGTGCGACCGCGCTCGCCAAGCTGCGAGCGGCGGAGCTCAGCGGCATCGAGTTGGGCATCTTCGGCGAGGTCCCCTCGGCGTGGCTCACAGCCGATCTCGCCGCCCGCCGCCAGACCGTGATACGCGCGTTCTCCCGGTTGCGCGACGCAGGCTTGAATCCGCGCGGGTTCGCGCCGCCCGACGGCCTCTACGATGAAGCCGTGGCCGACGCCATCGACAGCCGCGAGGGCTACGTCCGCTCGCTCGGCAACGGCGTCAACTATCCGCCGGTTGACTACCTCTCGGTCCAGGTCCGCAACGTCGACGCCACCACCACCGACCTCGACATCTTGCGCTGGCAGCAAGAGGCGCGTCGGCACAGCGGGTGGCTGATCTTGCGCTACAGCGGTATGGGCCCAGCAGGCAGCATCGACCTCTGGCGATTGCTGCACGACATCGAGGCCGTCCAAGCCGAGGGCGCCCTCGTCGCTCCTGTCGGCGAGGTGCTCGGTGCGTGGAGGACTCCGGTGCTCGCCGCGAATGAGGCCGAAGGGGGGTGCAGCGCGCGGCGCACAGCGCCAGCAACCTCCAGCGGCGGCGTCTTGGCGCTGGTCGCCCTCTGTGTGGCGGCGGCGCTAGCCATGCGTCGCGGTGGCTTGCCCTTGCGCCGTGGCGATCCATAGCGTGATCATGCTCTAGTTGCGCGGCGAGAGTGCTCCTGCGCCGGTCCACCGTGTCGGCCCTGCAGCGTCATGGGAGGCCGCCCGATGAAGGGACTGCAAGCTTGGAGCCTGCGCGCCTATCGCAGCGTGGCCTTGCTGGGTGCCATTGCGCTCGCCACCGCTGGCGGGCCGGGGTGCGGCGCGGAGGCGCCCGCGCCGGGGAACGGCGCAGGGGTCGAGGCCAGCGACGACGGATTCGACGCCGGCAGCGCGGGCGCCGAGGACGTCACCGGGGGCGACGCCGATTTGGATGGCGCGGGCGGCGACTCGGATGGCGAGCCCCGCCCTGGCAGCGACGTCTCCGCAGACGACAGCTTGCCCGGCGCCGACCTCCAGGTTGCCGAAGACGGCGCTACGTCCGACGCCCCTGACACGCCGCCTCCTTCCCCGACGATGGCGTGCCTGCGAACTGGTCATCGGCGCTCGCCGCCGCCTCCGGTCCCTTCTCCTTGGTCGCCCAGACCAACAACGCAAAAATCACCATTCACAGCGCGACGTTGACCGTCGCCGAGTGAGCTCGACGCCCATGACGGTCCCGAACCCCGAAGCGCCACAAGTCGCCGCGTCGGACGTCGGGCCGGAGCCCGGCCTCCACCGCACGCTCGGCCCCTGGACCATCTGGGGCCTCGGCGTCGGCTACGTCATCAGCGGCGAGTACTTCGGCTGGAACCTCGGCCTGCCGACCGCCGGCAGCCTTGGCATGGTGGTGGCGACCCTCGTCGTTACGCTGTTCTACGCGCTCTTCGTCAGCAGCTACGCGGAGATCGCCGCCGCATTGCCCCGGGCCGGCGGCGCCTTCGTCTACGCCGAGCGTGCGCTCGGCCGTGACCTCGGCGCCATCGCGGGCCTCGCCCAGCTCGCCGAGTTCGTCTTCGCGCCGCCGGCCATCGCCGCCGCCATCGGGGCCTATTTCGCCCTCTTTCTGCCGGGCTACGACCCGACCCTCATCGCGACTGCCGCGTTTTTCATCTTCGTCGGGCTCAACATGTGGGGCGTCAAGCAGTCGGCGATCTTCGAGCTCATCGTCACGGCGTTCGCTGTCGGCGAGCTCCTGCTCTTCTGCGGTGTCGCGCTGCCGCACTTCAACAGCGCGGCTTTTCTGCGCGAGCCGTTGCCGATGGGCTGGGCGGGCGTATTGCCAGCGATTCCGTTCGCGATCTGGTTTTACCTCGGCATCGAGGGCGTCGCCAACATCGCCGAGGAGGCCCGCGACCCGCAGCGCGACGTCGCCCGCGGCTTTGGCTGGTCGATGCTCACCCTCGGCGTGCTGGCGCTGCTGGTGCTCTTCGCCGCGGTGGGCGTCGATGGCTGGCGGGCCGTCGTCTACGACGCCAACGGCGAGGCCGTCGATCGGCCCCTTCCGCTGGCGCTCGGCCGCATCGTCGGTGTCGAGCACCCGCTCTTCCACCTGCTGGTGACCGTGGGCCTCTTTGGCCTCGTCGCCTCATTCCACGGCATCCTGCTGGTCGCCGGTCGCGCGACGATGGCGCTCGGCCAGAGCGGCCTGCTGCCCCGCGTCCTGGGCCGCGCCCACGCCACGCGCCAGACTCCGGTCGCCGCGCTGCTGGCCGTGCTGGCGATCGGTCTCATCGCCCTTTGGAGCGGCAAGACCGGCGACATCATCACGCTGTCTGTCCTCGGCGCCCTGACCATGTACGGCCTATCGCTGGTTTCTTTCTTGCAGCTTCGCCGGCGCGAGCCCGACCTGCCTCGGCCCTACCGCGCGCCCGGCCACCCCTACCTTCCTGGCCTCGGTCTGCTGCTCTGCTTGCTCTGCCTCGGCGCGGTCGTCTACTCGGCGCCCTGGCTCGCCTTGCTGTTCGCGCTCTGGCTCTTCGGCGGCTGGGCGACGTTGCGGCTGCTGGCGCGAGTCTAACAGTGCGCTGGCCCCACATCCTGGTGCTCAAAGTCGCCTGCGGCCGAACCACTGGGAAGCACGAAACATTCGTCAGCGCCAACCGCCGCGGTTGGCGACGAGTCGGGGAAGGACTAAGCTCAGGGGCACGGCAGCGCTTGGGGGTACGGCTTGGGGCGGGCTCGGAGCAGACGAGGTGAGACGGAGCGCGGCAGTGACCCCAGCGCAGGGTCGCTGCGCAGCCGCGTCGCTCGCCTGGCCATCGCGCTGCTCGCCGGGCTGCTCGCCCACTGCGGCGAAGATCGGCCGACTGCTGGCCTGGACGTCGCGGTCGGCAAGGACGGAGGCGGTGACGCCTTGGGCGACGCCTTCGGTGGCCTCGACGGTCTCAGTGGCCTCGACGACGGAGGGGGTTCCGAGGACGCCAGCCTGGATGTGCTCGAGCCCGACGGCGACCTCGGAGCCTTGGCCGACGCCCCAGGCGACATTTCCTCCGATACGGCCCCCGACATCGCGGGCGACGGCGAGGTGGCGGAAGACGCTGCAGAGGTCTTGGGCACCGACAGCCAAGGCGCGGATGGCGACGACGGCGACGGCGGCGATGACGGCGACGTTGCGCCTGATTTAGGGATCGACGGCGCCGACGACGCGGCGGACGCAGCCGGCGATGCGACCGCCACCGAGGACGTGGCCGCCTGCGTCGGCGTCGGCTGCCCGTGCCAGGACACCGCCGACTGCCTCGACGACGGCGATCTCTGCAACGGCGTCCCCTACTGCAACAAACCGGCGGGCACCTGCGCACACAACCCCGCGAAAGTCATCAGCTGTCCCTCTGTCGACGACACCGCTTGCGCCAAGAACCAATGCCAACCGGCGACCGGCGCCTGCAAGCTCGTCGCGGCGCCCGAGGGCGAGGCCTGCAGCCACGGCAACCCATGCGTGACCAAGGCCGCCTGTCAGTCGGGCAGTTGCCAAGCGCTATCGAATGGTTGCGCCTGCCAGACCCACGCCGACTGCGCCGCTCACGAGGACGGCAACCTCTGCAACGGCACGCTCCTCTGCGATCCGAAAAGCAAGGCCTGCGTCCTCCAGCCCGGCTCCGTCGTGACCTGCCCGGATAGCCAAGGTGGCTGCATCGCGGCGAGCTGCGCGGCCAAGACCGGCAAGTGCGAGACCTTCTTCGTGGCCGGCGGCGCGGGCTGCGAGGATGGCCAGCCCTGCACCATCGGCGACACCTGCCAAGGCGGCAAATGCCAATCGGGGAGCCTCGCCTGTCCGTGCCTGAAAGACGCCGACTGCGCGCCCTTCGAGGATGGCAACCCCTGCAACGGCACCCTCGTCTGCGATTCGACACAGGTCACGATCGACGGCACGTCGGCCTGCGTCGTCAACCAGAAGAGCGTCCTCGCCTGCCCAGCCCCGATCGGCAAGCCCTGCCTGAGCGCTGGCTGCAATGCCCTCAATGGCAAGTGCTTTCTCACGCCCAAGCCGAAGGGCGTCCCCTGCGATGACGGTGGCGCCTGCACCGTCGGCGACGCTTGCGCCGAGGGCGTGTGCGCCGGGGTGCCGCTCCTCTGCGACGACGGCGACGCCTGCACGGAGGACAGCTGCCTGCCCGCGGCTGGCGGGTGCCTCCACAAGCCGTTGAACTGCGACGACCTCAAGGCGTGCACCCTCGACCAGTGCCAGGGCGGCGCGTGCTCCCACGTCGATCTCGTCGGCGGCTGCGACGACGGCGACGCCTGCACCGGGCCCGACGTCTGCGCCGATGGCGCCTGTGTCAGCAAGCCGCAGGTCTGCAAGGACGCTGTCGCCTGCACCAGCGATGGCTGCGTCGCCGGCAAGGGCTGCGTGTTCTTGCCACTCGACGCCACGGCCTGCGACGACGGCATCAGCTGCACCGCCGAAGACAGCTGCCAAGACGGCGTCTGCAAGGGCAAAGCCAGCGCCGCGCTCTGCGACGACGCGGAGATCTGCAGCCTCGACGCCTGCCTGCCGATCATCGGCTGCGTGCACTACGCCCTGCAGTCCGCGCCTTGCGACGACGGCGACGCCTGCACCACCGGCGACCTCTGCCAAGCCAAAGGTTGTGCCGGCCAGCCCCAGCCCGCGGACGCCTGCGACGACTCCCAGGTCTGCACCAAGGACACCTGCCAATCCAAGGGCCCTGGCGCCGGCTGCAAGCACACCCCCGCAGCGGGACCCTGCGACGACGGCGACCCGTGCACCCTCGGCGACACCTGCAGCGACGGCGGCTGCGCGGCCCAGACCGTCTTGCCGTGCGCTTGCAAGGCCGACGCCGACTGCGCGGGCAAGCCCGGCCTGGATGCTTGCCTCGGCGTCCCTGTCTGCGTGAAGGCCGCGCTGCCCTACGCCTGCGGCTTTGCGAAGGGCACAGCCATCGTCTGCGACGCCTCGGGGGATGGCCCGTGCAAGAAGACCGCATGCGCCAAGGGAAAATGCAGCGCCAAGGTCCTTGAGGACGGCAGCGCCTGCGGCGCCGGCGGCGACGCCTGCAGCGCCGGGGCATGCGCGAAGGGGCTCTGCGTCGCGAAAGGCGCAGCCATCGACTGCGACGACGGCAAATCCTGCACCGTCGACACCTGCGACAGCGTCGCCGGCTGCAAGCACGACCCTGTGGCGCTCGCTGGCAAGGCCTGCGACGACGGCGACGCCTGCACCGTGGGCGACGCCTGCAAGGCCGGCGGCTGCAGCCCCGGCAGCGCGGCGCTCTGCGACGACGGCGCGCCCTGCACCGTAGATGTCTGCGACAAGTCCAAGGGTTGCAGCGTCGATGCCAAGGCCCTCGACGGCAAAGCCTGTGACGATGGCGACGCCTGCCAAGGACCCGATGTCTGCGTCGCTGGCGCCTGCAAGGGCAAGGGCGCGATCTCTTGCGACGACGGCGCGCCTTGCACCGTCGACGATTGCTTGCCAAAGAGCGGCTGCAAGCACGACGCGGCGCCCTTCACCGGCCTGCCGTGCGACGACGGCGACCCCTGCAGCACGCCCGACGCCTGCGCCAGCGGCGTCTGCAAGGGCGCGGCGCTCCTGTGCGACGACGAAAACGGCTGCACCGTCGATAGCTGCGCCGGCGGTACCTGCATCCACCTCGGCGCCGCGCTGGAAGGCAAGGCCTGCACGCACCCCGACGCCTGCGTGAAAGGCGGCGCCTGCAAGGCCGGGGTCTGCGCCGGCGGCGACGCCAAAGCCTGCGGCGATACCGGCGATTGCGCGGTGCAGGCCGACGTGCTCGGCGTGCGCACTCTCCAGGCGACGGGAAGGGTCGACGCCGACCTGCACCTGGGTGGCTTCGGGCGCATCGCCGTGCTCAACGGCAGCGGCGACGTCGAGGTCGGCAAGCTGGACTGGCCGATCGCAGCCGACTGGCAGCCGGCCTTCGTCGTGAAAGGTCCGCCCACCGTCGCCGCCGCCACCGCCGTCGCCGTCGCCGCGCTGCCCGATGGCGGCGTGGTGGTCGCGGCCAGCAGCGGCAGCGGCGACGCCAGCGCGCCGGTCTGGAGCCCATGGCTGCGGCGCACCGACGCCGCAGGCAAGGTCGCTTGGGCGATCGACGGCATCCCCGGCGCAGCGCTGCTGTTGCGCGACGTGGCCCTGCACGACGACGGCAGCTTCGGCGTCGTCGGCAGCGTCGATGCCCAAGGCCGCAGCCTCATCGCCCGGGTCAGCGCCGGCGGCGCCGTGGTCTTTCAGGCCCTGGTCAAGGGCCCGAGCGCGCTGGCGACCGCCGATCGCTGGGTGCTGCGGCGTGCTGTCGCAAGGCCCGGCGTCGGGTTGCTCGCTGCCGGCAGCGTCTATGCGCCCTCGACCGGCGCGACGGCCATCGCCCGCGGCCTCGTCGTCCGCTACAGCGGCAACGGCACCAAGCAGCTCGAGGCCAGCACCGCCCAAGCCGGCGAGACGCTGCTGCTCGACGCGCTGGTGCTGGGAGATGGCTCGATCCGCGCCTTCGGGGCCTTGCGGACCAGCGCCACGTCGCCCTGGCGGCCGTGGGCGGCGCGCTTCAGCAGCGGCGGAGCGCTGTTGCAGGAGGGCGAGCTGCTCGGCAAGGGCACCTTCGAGGGCAGCGACGCCGCCGTCCGTGTCCTGCAAGCAGCGGCGGTCGGCGCCGATGGTGGTCTGGTCGTCAGCGCCTACAGCCAGGCCAAGGTCGGCGACCCCGCGCTGACCGAGCTGTTTCGGCTCGGCGCGGCCGATGCCGTCGTCTTTCGCCGCCCCTTCGCGGAGGCCGGCCACCTGGTGCCGTGTGCCGGCTGCCTGCTCCCGGCCGCGCGCGATGGCTGGCAGCTCATCGCCAGCGCCTACGCCGTCGGCAAGGGCCTGGAGACCGGCAGCCCGCGGCGCTTGCGCGTGGGCGCCTTTGGCCACGCTGACTGCGGCGACGCCGGCGCCTGCGGCAGCCTCGACCTCAGCGATTGCAGCGACGGCGTCGCCTGCACCCTGCACGGCTGCGATCCGGCCAAGGGCTGCGTGCTCACGGCGCACCACGCCGCCTGCGATGACGCCAATGTCTGCACGGCCGAAGCCTGCGATTCGAAGCAAGGCTGCGCCATTGGCCCCAAGGACGGGCCCTGCAGCCTGCTCGGCGCCTGCGAGACCACGGCCTGCGCCGCCGGCCAGTGCAAAGTCACCGGCTCGCCGATCGACTGCGGCGATGGCGACCCATGCACCCTCGACAGCTGCTCGAGCGCCAGCGGCTGCCTGCACGTGCCGCTGGTCTCCGGCTCGCGCTGCCGCGACAACGAGGACTGCCTGCAGGGCACTTGCCCCGGCAACGGCAAGACGTGCGGCAGCGCCGTCGCGCGCGACTGCAACGACTACCAGGCCTGTACGCTGGACAGCTGCGTGAAGTCGAAGGGTTGCGTACACGCCGCGGTCGACGGCGGCGCCTGCAACGACGGTGACAGCTGCACCAGCGGCGAGGTCTGCGTCGCCGGCGTCTGCGCCGACGGCAAGCCGAAGGCCTGCGCCAGCGGCCAGGTGTGCACCGGCGGCACCTGCGCCAGCGCCACGTGCGGCGCCGGCAACAAGGGCCTCACCTTTACCGTGGCCAGCCGCGACCCGACGCTCGAGGTCCTGCGCGTCGTGGCCTACGCCTCGGCGTGGGGCTACGCGCCCGACGACAACCCCTACGTCGGCGGCATCGCCTGCACCGAGTCGAGGCCCGTGCTTTGCCTGCGCACCTTCGGCTACGCCGGACCGCTGGCGCAGACCGCGTGGTCCAAGGCCGAGATGCGCGCCACGCAGGCGGTATCGGGCTGCGGCGTCCGAACCAAGGCGGCCGGCGACAAGGTGTGCAGCGACCGCTTCGGCGGCGGCTGGTCGATGCACCACTGGCACGTCACCGGCCAGGAGACCTTCGCCCACGGCGATCTCGCGCCAGGCACCCGCGGCTGGGTCTGGATCCAGGACCAGACGCAAGGGACGTGTGCGCAATGAGCGCCACCACCGCGCTCGGTCCGCGCCCCCTGCAACGCTTTGCACCCTGGTTGCAAAGGCTGCCCCACGGTCATGCCTGGGCGCCGTTCGCGGTCAGCGCGCTGATCTGCCTCGGCGCTTGCCGCGACGCTGCGGTGGTGGTTCAGGGCAGCGACGCCAGCGCCGCCGGCGACGCCAAGGCCGACGCCGCAGACGCCAGCTGCAGCGGCCCCGCATGCGGACCATGCCACGGCCTCATCGACGGCAGCCCCTGCGACGACAGCGACGCCTGCACCGCCGGCGATGCCTGCAAATCGGGCGCCTGCGTCGGTACGCAGAGCTGCGTCTGCCAGCAAGACAGCGACTGCGCTCCCCGCGAGGACGGCGATCGCTGCAACGGCACCCTCTACTGCGACACCTCAGCACCGCCGCACGCCTGCAAGGTGCTGCCGTCCTCGGTCGTCGTCTGCGTCACCGACCTTGGGCCCTGCCTCGCCAACGCCTGCCACCCGGCCACCGGCACCTGCGGCACCAAGGCGCAGCCGAGCGGTGCGGCCTGCGACGACGGCGACGCCTGCACCGCGGCCGATCACTGCGATGGCGCGGGCGTCTGCGTCGGCGGCGCGGGCATCTGCGCTTGCCAGACCGACTCCGAGTGCGCCCTGCAGCTGCCGCCCAGCAAGTGCAAGGGCACGCACTACTGCGACGCAGCGAGCCACACCTGCAAGCTCAATCCGGCGACGGTGTTGACCTGTCCAGCCAGCGGCAAGCCCTGCGTCGACATGGTCTGCCAGGAGGCCGCCGGCGCCTGCGAGGCCGTGCCGCGCGCCGACGGCGCCGCTTGCGAGGATGGCGACGCCTGCACCGCCGGCGATAGTTGCCTGGGCCAAGAGTGCCAAGCGGGCACCTGGATCTGCCCCTGCGCCAAAAACGCCGATTGTGCCAGCAAGGAGGACGGCGACCTCTGCAACGGCTTGCTCTTCTGCGACATCGCGACGGGCGCCTGCAAGGTCAATCCGGCCACCGTCATCAGCTGCCCGAGCGTCGGTGACACCGCCTGCACGCAAGCGATCTGCGTCCCCAAGACCGGCGCCTGCGTCGACGTCCAGGTCAACGCCGGCGGGGGCTGCGACGATGGCGATCCCTGCACCTTCGGCGAGAGCTGCACCTCTGGCGTTTGCGGCGGCGGCGCGCCGGTGTGCAGCTGCAAGTCCGACGCCGACTGCAAGGCGCAGGACGACGGCGACCTCTGCAACGGCACGCTCTACTGCGACCCCAAGCTAGGCGCCTGCAAGGTCAACCCGGGCACGGTCGTCAGCTGCCCAGCGACGGCGTTGTCGTCCTGCACCACTAGCACCTGTCAGCCCAAGACCGGCATCTGCGTCGCCGCACAGGCCAAAAACGGGGCGCCCTGCAGCGATGGCTCCGCCTGCACGGTCGGCGACGCCTGCAGCGAAGGCGTCTGCGTTGGCGGTGACGCGCTGAGCTGCCCCTGCATCACGGACGCCCACTGCGGCATCTTCGAGGACGGCAACCCGTGCAACGGCACGCTCTACTGCGACAAGTCCGGGACGAGCCCCGCCTGCCTCATCAACCCCGCAAGCGTCGTGGTCTGCCCCGTGGCGGCCGCCGACGCCTGCCTCGCCTTTGCCTGCGTGCCCAGCAGCGGCGCATGCGCGCAAATCCCGCTGCAGCCGGGGAGCGCCTGCGACGACGGCAACCCCTGCACCGGCCCCGATCTCTGCGCCAAGAGCGGCTGCGTCGGCGCCAGCATCACCTGCAAGGACACCGATCCCTGCACCGTCGACGCCTGCAGCGCCAAGACCGGCGGCTGCAGCCACAGCAAGAAGGCCTGCAACGACGGCAACCCGTGCACCGAAGACGTCTGCGACGCGAAGACCGGCGTCTGCCAGCACTTCTCGGCCAGCCTGCCCTGCGACGACGGCGACGCCTGCACCGAAGCCGACACCTGCAAGGGCGGCGTCTGCAAGGGCGGCGGGCTTGGCTCCCTCGGCCTGCTCTGCGTCGACGGCAACGCCTGCACCAAAGACCAGTGCGACAAGAAGACCGGCGAATGCAGCTTTCCGACCAAGCCAGCGGGCGCTTGCGATGACGGCGACGCCTGCTCGGCCGGCGATGGCTGCGTCGGCGGCGTCTGCAAGGGCATCGCGTTCTCGGAGGGCGCCTGCGACGACGGCGGCGTCTGCACCCTTGACGCCTGCCACCCCTTGGTCGGTTGCCTGAACTTGCCGATCGTTGGGGGCGCCTGCGACGATGGCGATCCCTGCACCCACCCCGACATCTGCGGCATTGTTGGCTGCAAGGGCGCCTTGCTCGGCCCCGGCGAGGTGACCGGCACCGTCTGCGACGATGACAATCCCTGTACGCTCGATGGCTGCAAGACAGGGCAGGGCTGCCAGCATCAGAAGCTGACGCACGGCGTGCAAGGCGTGGCGCTCTGCGACGACGGCGATGTCTGCTCCGGCGGTGATGCGTGCAAGGACGGCGCTTGTGTCGGCGCACCCGTCGGCTGCGCGTGCAAGAACGACGCCGATTGCGCCGCACTCGACGACGACAACCTGTGCAACGGCAGCCTGCGCTGCGACACCAGCAAGGCGCCCTTTCTGTGCGTCGTCGACGCCAAGACCGTCGTGACCTGCAAGCCGGGCGAAGTGGAGTGCAGCAGCGCAACCTGCCAGCCCGCCACGGGCGCCTGCAAAGTCAGTACCTTGGCGGACGGCAGCGGCTGCATTCCGGGCGGCGACGCCTGCCAGACGGGGACCTGCGCCGCCGGCGCCTGCAAGGCCCTCGGCGCCAAGACCTGCGACGATGGCAATGCCTGCACCTTCGACACCTGCGCCAAAGGGAGCGGCTGCTTGCACGCGCCGACGCCGGTCGATGGCAAGCCCTGCGACGACGGCGACCTCTGCACGGTCTCGGAGACCTGCGCCGCCGGCGTCTGCGCGGGCGCCAAGCCCAAATCGTGCGACGACGGCAACGCTTGCACCTACGAAATCTGCGCCGCCGGCAAGGGCTGTGCGTCGAGCGCTGGCGTCCTCGATGGCAAGCCCTGCGAGGACGGCGATGGCTGCACGCTCGGTGAGGTCTGCGCCGGCGACGTCTGCAAGGGTGGCGGGCCCAAGGCCTGCGACGACGGCAACCCCTGCACCGCCGACTCCTGCGCCTCCGAGCTCGTCGACGGCAAGCTGAGCGGGAGCTGCAAATACGCGCCGGCGACCGGCAGCTGCGACGATGGCGACGTCTGCACCGCCAAGGACGCCTGCAACGGCGGCGCATGTGGCGGCCAGGCCGTCGTCTGCGGCGATGGCAATGCTTGCACGGTCGACGCCTGCAAGGCCCTGGTCGGCTGCTCCTACGACCCTAAGCCCCTGGAGGGCAAGCTCTGCAAGCACGCCCAAGGCTGCGTCATCGGCGCCATCTGTCAGCAGGGCCTCTGCAGCGGCGGCGACGCCTCGGGGTGCAGCAACATCGGCGACTGCTCCGTGCAGAAGTCGGCGCTGTACCTGGCGCATGGGCCGGCGATTGGCGCACCGCTCGTCCACCACGCCGCCAGCGGCTCCACCTGGATCACCGCCGCCCAAGGGCAGCCTCCGGTCTGGATGGTGGCGCGCATGGACACCTTCGCCGTGCAGCAGGCCTACTTCACGATGGCGATGCCCGACGCGGTGGCCAATGTGCCGGCGCTCGTCGAGCTGCCCGATGGCACTGCGATCCTCGCCGGCGGCACCAACCCGAAGTCCGGCTTCGATTGGCAGGACTGGAAGACGCAGATCCGCCGCGTCAGCGCCAGTGGCGCCGTGCTGTGGAGCAACGTGCCTGGCAACTACAACGGCGCCGATTCGCGCCTGCTGCTGCGCAAGGATGGGTCGGTCCTGTGGGCCGCGTCGGTGACGGCGCAGCTCGAGGCGACGTTCACCGCGTTCACGCCGACCAGCGGCACCAAGCTCTGGAGTCTCAAGTACAAGGGCCCGCAGTCGACCTACTACCTCGACGGCTGGGTGGTGCAGAGCCTCATCCAGGCCAGCAATGGCGACACCGTCATCGCCGGATCGCTGCGCAACCCCTCGGTCGCGACGACCACCAAAGGCCAGCTGATGCTGGTGCGCATGACGCAGAGCGGCGCCTTGGCGTGGGTGCGCTACCACCCGACAGGCTTTGACGGCTACCTCCTCTCGGTGCGCGAGCGTCCGAGCGACGAGCTGGTCGCCGTCGGCTACGGGCGGAGCGCCGCCGACGCACCGCAGCAGCCTTGGATCTTCCGCACCGACGCCAAGGGCAGCGTGCTGCAGGCGACCACGCTGGCGCAGAGCTCGACGTCGAGCTACGCCACCGGCGTCCTGGTCGCTGGCGAGGATCTCGTCATCTCGGGCAGCCAGCAGCGCAAGGCGCCCGAAACCGGCACCGAAGGCACGCTGTGGCGGCGCCGCAACGACGGCTCGACGGTCTGGAGCCGCGTCTTCGCCGTCAAGGAGTCGACGTCCCTCTCGGCCCTCGCCCCAGCCGTCCAAGGCTACCTGGTCGCTGGCAGCGCCTCTGGCATGACGCCCACGGGCATGTCGACCACCACGCTGCTGCTGCGCACCGACGCCTGGGGACACGCGCCGTGCGCCAGCGCCGGCAAGTGCGTCGGCAAGACCGAACTCGACTGCGCAGTCTGCGACGCCGACAAAGGCTGCCTCCCTTAGCCGCCACTCCGTACCCCCGCAGCCTCTGGCGCACTTGCCAGCAGCCGCCGCAGCGCCGATCCTCCGCCGCGAGCGGCTTGGACTGGGCCGTGGAGGGGACATGGGGTGGCAGGCGTGGGTCACGGGCGGGGTGGTCGTCACCATGTTGGCGGCGATGGCGACCGACCGGGTGCGGCCCGAGGGGGGGCTTGGGCTCGCCCTCGGTGCGCTGCTGCTCCTCGGGGTCGTCAGCAGTGAGCGGGCGCTCGGCGGCTTCGCCAACGAGGGCGTGCTCACCATCGGGTTGCTCTTTGTCGTCGCTGCAGCCGTCCGGCGCTCCGGCGCGCTGGCGCCCGTCGTCGGCCTCGCGCTGGGCCGCGCCAGCAACGCCCAATTCGCCTTGCTGCGGATGATGGTGCCGGTCGCGGTCATCTCAGGCATCGTCAACAACACGCCCCTGGTGGCGATGCTGATGCCGGAGCTGCGCTCCTGGGCTCGCCGCAACGGCATCGCGCCGAGCCGGCTGCTGCTGCCGCTCTCCTACGCGGCGATGCTCGGCGGCCTGCTCACCGTCCTCGGCACCTCGACCAACCTTGTCGTCAACGGCCTGCTCGTCGAGTGGCACCTCCAGCCGATCGGCTTCGCGGAAATCGGACGCATCGGTCTGCCGATCGCCTTGGCTGGCATCGCGATGCTGACCTTTGGTGGCCGCTGGCTCCTCGTCGATCGGCCCGACACGGAGGCCGCTTTTGCCGATCCGCGCGCCTTTACCACCGAGCTTGAGGTCCTCGTTGGCGGCGGCTTCGACGGCAAGACCATCGCCGAGGCGCGGCTAGCCGACGGCAGCCAGCTGCTGCCCGTGGAGATCTGCCGCGATCTGCACATCCTCAGCGCGCCACGCATGGACGAAGTGCTCATCGCGGGCGATCGCCTGGTCATCGCAGGCGGTGTGGCCACCGTCGCTGCGGCCCTGCGGACCGCTGGCCTGCGCAAGGCCGTCGACTCGACATTTGACACCCGGGCCCTCGGCCAGCAGCGCCGCTTCTTTGAGATCGTCGTCGCCGACCGCTGCCCGCTCATCGGCAGCCGCGTCGGCGACGGCAGCTTCCGCAAGGCCTATGGCGCGGCGGTGTTGGCGTTGTCGCGCCAAGGCGAGCAGGTGCAGCGGGCGCCGCTGTCGTCGGAGTCCAACGCCACCGGCGAGCGGCCGCGCGCCGAGGGCTGGATCTTGCAGGACGGCGACACCCTGCTCGTCGAGGCGACGCCGGAGTTCATCGTCAACCACCGGTTTCATCCGCATTTTCACGTCGTGACCAGCGCTGACCTCGACACCGCGCCCCACCCGCGCCACGCCTTGCTGGCCATCGCAGCGCTGCTCGGCCTCGTCACCCTCGCCGCGTGCGACGTCCTGCCGGTCTTGCACGGCGCCGTCGCCGCCGTTGGGCTGCTCGTGGTCTTTGGCGCCATCGACCGCACGGGCCTGCGCGAGAGCATCGATCTCGGCGTCCTCTTTGCCATCGCCTGCTCGTTCGGCGTCGGTGCCGCCATCGCCGACAGCGGCCTCGCGGACGCCTTGGCACGGATGTTGGTCGGCGCCGCCAGCGCAGATCCGCACGGCGCACTGGTGGCGGTGCTGCTGGCGACCATGATCGCGACCGAATTGCTGAGCAACAACGCCGCGGCCGTCCTGATGCTGCCGATCGCGGTGGCGACCGCCCGCGGCCTCCACGTCGAGCTCACGCCGTTTGCCATCGCCGTCATGGTCGGTGCCTCTGCCAGCTTCATCACGCCGATGGGCTACCAGACCAACCTGATGGTGTTTGGACCCGGCGGCTACCGCTTCGCCGACTTCGCCCGCGCCGGCGTGCCGATGAGCACCATGGTGCTCGTCCTCGGCGGCTGGCTGATCCCCGTGTTGTGGCCGCTGCAGGCGGTGCCGGCGCCGT
This sequence comes from Myxococcales bacterium, assembly GCA_947491025.1. Lineage (GTDB taxonomy): Bacteria > Myxococcota_A > UBA9042 > UBA9042 > UBA9042 > SXNM01. Next base: position 46,189 of record CANLIC010000001.1, on the reverse strand, counting down.
GAACGCCCAGCGCCGGCCGCGTTACGCCCCTTCTTCCGCGCCGGTCGTCCTCGCAGGCACGGCGCTCTGGGCCCTCTGCGGCTGCCGCGGACCGGCGGCGCCACCCCCGCCGCCCGAGCTCTTTGCGCCCGCGCCGGTCATGCCTGACGCCGCTTCGCCCAGCGCCGCATCCTCCGCCGCTGCCTCGACGTCCCGATCTGCCGGCGCCGACGCTCGGCAGGGGCCCGCCCCCGCCCCCACCCCCGCCAGCGCCCGCACCGCCGACTGTCCGCGCCCCGGCGAAGACCCTGCGCGCTGCCCGAGCCCCAACGCCGAGCCAGACGCCAAGGCTGTCTTTGCATCGATCCTGGTCGCCTGGCAGGGATCGCTGCCCGACCCGCGGATCCAGCGCACGCCCGAGCAGGCCACCGACGAGGCCGAGCGCTTGCTGCACAAGGCGCGCCAGGGGGACACCGACTTCTTCGCCCTGATGGCGGCCCACACCGACGATCCCGGCGACGGCGTCTACCAGGTCGACGCCGCCAGCGCCGGCCGCTTGCCGCCGAGCATCGGCCAGCTCGCCCTGCGCCTGCGCCCTGGGCAGATCGACCGCGCCCGCAGCCGCTTCGGCTGGCACGTGCTGCGCCGCCTCGGCGAGGGCGAGCGTCCGCCGCCGCGGCCACCCATCGACCTCTGCCCCAGCCCCTGTCCGCTCGCCGACGAGGACGCCAACGCTTGCGCTGACTTCGAGGCCGTGTCCGCCGAGTCAGCCGAGGTGGACGCCATCCTCATCGCCTGGCGCGGCGCACAGGGCGGCGCCGGCCCGGACCGCAGCATCGCTGAGGCGCGCGCCCTCGCTGCCGAGCTCTGCCACGCAGCCCGCCGCCGCGGCGGCAACTTCGCAGCGCTGCGCGCCGCCCGCTCCGACGATCCCGGCCCCGGGCGGCACCGCGTGTTGCCCGACTCGCCGCTGGCGCCGGCCTTCGTCCGCATGGCCCTGCGGCTGCGTCCCGGCGGCGTTGGATTGGTCGAGACCGGCGTCGGCCTGTGGCTGCTGCGGCGGGTCGGCGCGTCCGGCGCTGCTGGCCCAAAGGCGCCCGCGCTGTAGTCGAGGTCGGTGGGGCTCAGCGCGCTGGCATGCGCGTCGGCGCCTTGGCCACGCCGGCGAGCGCCTCACGCAGGCCGGCGAGGTTGAAGGCGTTGGCCAGGTCGCGTCGGCTCGGGCTTCGCCGCAAACGCTCGGTCATGGCAGCGACTGCGCCAGCGTCGATCCAGTCGAAGAAGCCGTCGTCGCGTCGGCTGCTGAGCAGGTCGAGGATCGCCGTTCCGCCGCGCTGCCAGGCCCGCAGCGGCGGCTCCAGCGCTGTGGTGGTGCCGCGCACCATGCCGTCCGGCCGCCACTGCGCAAGCGTCAGGTTGGGGGCCCAGCGCTGGTGGGCGAAGGGTTGGCGCCACAGCCAGTCATCGCAGCGCCGCGTCAACTCGAAGTGGACGCGGTGCGTCTGTCGCTCCAGCCACGGCAGCGCCAGGTAGCGGGCGAGGCTTTGTCGAAGCGCCAGCGGATGCACCCACAGGTGCGCCATGCCGTCGGCCTGCATCGCCTGCCCGACCCAGCGCTGCATCCGGCACTCGCGGTGCCAGCGGTCGTGCAGCGCGAGCCCCGGCACCCCTGCGGCAAGCAGCGGCTCGAGCCAGCGCAGCATCTCGTCGGCCAGGGCCCGGTGTGCGCGGGGGCTGAGCAGGCCCCAGCGGTTGAGCCAGCCCTGGCTCGTGTAGAAGCGGCGGGCTGCGTCAGCGCCCAATCCGAGGCGAAGCTGCGCATGTCCACGGAAGATCTCGCCATAGTTGCCGCCGAGCGTCGAGCTGCGCGCCAGCTCCGGCCAGCCCTTGCGGTCGTAGGCGCCAAAGACCAGCTCGACTTGGGCGTTGTGCAGCGCCAGCGACTCTTGCCAGTCGAGGGTCTCCATCACCGTGTCGCAGTAGCGGACACTGAGCCCAAAGTGGCCCGCCAGCTGCTCGCAGACCCGGGCGTCGGGGTGCTCGCGGACGCCCTCGATGTAGCAGCCGCGGACGCTTGGCAGGACGCCCGCGGCGGCGAGGCCCGCCAACACCAGCCGGCTGTCCTTGCCGCCGGTCAGCGTCAGCTCGAAGCGCACCTCCGGCAGCCGGGCGATTTGGCGGCAGCGCCGCTGCAGCGCTAAGGCCAGCTCCGGCCAACCGATGGAGGCGTCGGGTGCCGGTTCGGCGCGCGACAAGAGCCGCAGCGGTGGATCGGGCTGGGCGGTGGTCGGCGCCTCGCGGCGCAGCGTGTGGTGCGGCCCGAGCAGGGCGACGTCAGCGAAGGCGCTCTGGGTGCCGATGGGGGCCCGCGGACCACTCGCCAGCCAGGCCAGCACTTCCGGCCGCGCCGGCGGCAATGCGCCGCCATGCAGCGCCGCCGCCGCCATCATCGCCCGGTTGGAGATGGCGGTCCAAGGGCCGCGTTGGCCATGGTAGAGGTGCGACGCCCCGAGCACATCGTTGCCAGCGGCGAAGGCGCCGTCGCGAGCGAATTGCAGCAGGATGCCGTCGCCTTCGAGCCCGGCGAGCGTGGGCTCGAGGCCGCGAAGCTGGACCTCGTCATGCAGAACGGCAGCGACCGAGCGGTCGAGCGCGGCGCCCTCGGGCTCGACCCACCAGCCGTGGTAGGCCAGCGCGTCGCCAGCGTCGGTGCCCGACTCCTGGCCAGCCTCCTCGCCTTGTACGTGCCAGTAGGCGCCGCGTGCGGCCTCGTCGTAGACGCTCCACAGGGCGAGGCTGCCGCTGGGGCGATGGATGATGCGGCTGCGCTCGGGCACAAAGGGTAGCCACTGCGAAGCCTTGGCCAAGAGCGTCGCCCGCTCCGGCTCGGGGCCGAACAGCATCAGGAAGCAGGCGCCCAGCGAGACCTCGCGGTGGAAGCTGCGGATGGGGCGACGGCGCGCCAAGAGTCCAAGGGCCGGCCGCAACGCCGCCTGGGCTCAGTGTGGCCGAATCGCCGGTCGGTGACTACCCATGGTGGGTCAGGAAGCGCGACAACTCGGCCTTTGCGGTCGCGTCGGCTTCCGGTGGATTCGAGGCTTGGCGCAGGCGCCAGACGTGGCGGACGGCACAGGCAGCGTCCGCGGAGCGCCCCGTCCTGTCGCCTAGAGGTCCGGCACGTACACGCCGAGCAGCTTGCCGCCATCGGCCGCAAAGCGGCCGGGAGGCCCGTAGCTCATGTTCGGGCCGTCGTTGATGAAGCGTCCACCGCCCGCAGCGACGGCGATGTCGCCCGCGGTCGGGTGACTGGTGCCCGGCGTGCCCGGGCCGACGACGACGATGGAGCCGCGCGGCGCGTCGTAGGGGCTCGACAGCGAGAGGCGCTTGAGGCCCCAGCGCTTGGCGTTGCTGCCGGAGTTCATGTACTCCGCGAAGTTGCGCGCGTAGTCGGACGGCATGTCGGCGGCGTCGCCGTGGTTGCGGATCTTGCCGTAGCCCGCCTTGACGATGTAGCGCCAGACGTAGGCGAAGCAGTCGCCCAGCGACGCACCGCGGTGCCCGCCCTCGGCGATGGCGACGAGGCGCGCCATCTGCGCCGCGGCGTCGGGGCTGATCTCGGTGCTACGCGACTCCAGCGCGGCTAGCGTCGTCGGACCCACCACGCCTTGGGCGGGCGTCAGGCCGTTCTGGGTCTGAAAGCGCGCGACGGCCGCGGCGGTGTCGGTGCCGAACTCGCCGGTCATCTTCACGCCGACGAGCTTCTGCACATGGGCCACGGCCGGGCCCTTCATGCCCTCGCTCAGCTTGGCGCCACCGCGCACCTCGGCCAAGGTCGGCGCGGCTGCGCTGGACCCCGCCGTCGCGGACGCCTCGCCTTCGCTCTGCGGCGGGGCTGTGGGCGCTACGGGCGCTGCGCTCGGATCGGCGACGGCGGCGTCGTCGCGGATGCGCAGCACCATGCCGGGCTTCAGCGCCGCGAACGTGCTGCCGCCCAGCAGCTGGCTGTTCAGGCGGGTCAGGGTCTGGGTATCCACCCCCGTGCGCTGGCTGACCGGGATGAGGCCGCGCTCCTCGCGCACCGTGTAGGTACCGGCGGCGCGGTCCAATTGGCCGTTGCCATCGGGCGCTGGCGCGGTTCGGGCGCCTGCGCCACCCTCGCCCGTGCGCGTCTGTCCGCCGCCGGGGCGGCCCGAGACGGCTGACTCGGAGCGGGTGTCGGCGCTGCTCGATTCGGTCGAGGCAAAGGGCATGGTGCGCTCCGCGGCGGGCAAGTTCGCGCCCGTCGCTGGGAAGGTAGCCCGTCTCCACGGCGGAGGCATTCCAAGCGCAAGCGCGTGACGGCTGGCCAGGGGTCCGAACACCCCGGCTGTGACGCGAGCCTTCATGCTCTGCGCGGTGACGCCCGAACGCACGTGTCCGAACGCACGTGTCGGCCGAATCGTCGAACCCCGCCCCTGGCAGGCGCCAATCGGCAAGATGCGGAACCAAATCAATGCCTTGTCGCCTAGCGATCCAGCGGTCCCTCGCAGGAGCACAAGGCCGGTCGCAACCGCGCCCGCGGGCCTTCAGGTTGGTCGGCTCGTCGCGCGTGCGCCGGCGGCGAATGGCAGCGCGTCGGGTCAAGTTGTAGATTCCCCCTGACGCTCAAGCGTCACTTGCCGGGGGCGCCATGGGTGCAAGCGTTGTCGACAAGCGAGTCCGGGTGGGTCTGCTTTGGGTGTGGGTCGCGTGCTGCGGAGAGGACCCCGCCGCCGTTCGCACCAAGGGCGCCTCTGACGCCGTCGCTGGCGACGCCACCGGCGACGTGGCGTCTGGGCCCGACGTGACGGCAGACGGACTCAGCGACACGGGGGAGCGACGGCGCTCGAGCGCATGCCTGCGCCACCGATGCGGAATGCGACAGCACCGCCCCCGGTGACAAGTGCCTGGGCGCATGGGGTTGCGTCGAAGGGTCCTGCCAGCCGAAGCCCGGCACCGCCGTGGTTTGCGACGCTGGGGACGACACCGCCTGTGCCAAGGTGGCGTGCGTGCCGGAGACCGGATCCTGCGTCACCACCGCGGTGAATCCAGGGACCGCCTGCGACGACGGCGACGCCTGCACCGGCCCCGATGCCTGCGCTGTGGGCGGCTGCGCGGGAGCGAAGGTCGCCTGCGACGACGCCAACCCGTGCACGGCCGATACCTGCGAAGAAGCCAACGGCTGCCAACACGCAGCAACGACTGCGCCATGCGACGACGGCGACGCCTGCACGGCGGGCGACGCTTGCAAGGGTGGCAGCTGCCCGCCAGCCCGCTCTCCTGTGATGACGGCAAGCCGTGCACCGATGACACCTGCGAACCGAACCTAGGCTGCGTGCAGAAAAACAACAGCCTCGCCTGTGACGACGGCAGCAAATGCACCGGGTCGGACACCTGCAGCGCCGGCGGCTGTGTCGGCACGATCTTGGCGTGCGATGACGGCAATCCCTGCACCGATGACGCGTGCAGCGCTCAGGCAGGCTGCAGCCACACCGGCAACAGCAAGGGCTGCGACGACGGCGACAAGTGCACCCACCAGGACGGCTGCAAGGGCGACAAGTGCGTCGGCGCGCTCCTTCCGTGCGACGACGCCAACCCCTGCACCGATGACATCTGCACGGCGCTCGACGGCTGCAAGCATCAGCCCAACGCCATCGCCTGCGACGACGGCGACAAGTGTTCGACCGGTGACGCTTGCAGCCAAGGCAAGTGCGCTGGCAAGGCGCTCGGATGTGACGACGGCAACGCCTGCACCAAGGACATCTGCGACAAGGCGGCCGGCTGCAGCTACCAGTCCCAGGTCGCGCCGTGCAGCGACGGCAACAAGTGCACCGGCTCCGACGCTTGCAAGGACGGCAAGTGCCTCGGCGGGCCGACCCCGTGCAACGACGGCAACCCCTGCACCGACGACCTGTGCGCCGCCGATACCGGCTGCGTTCACCCGCACAACGGCATCGCCTGTGACGATGGCGACAAGTGCACCGTCAACGACCACTGCCAGAAAGGCGCCTGCGCCGGCGGAAAAGGCTCCTGTGACGATGGCAATCCATGCACAACCGACACGTGCGACGCCACCAAGGGCTGCGGCAACGCCCACAACACCGCGCCCTGCGATGACGGCAGCAAGTGCACCACGGCCGACGTCTGCGGCGGCGGCTCGTGCAAGGGGACAGGCCCACTGAAGTGCGACGACGGCAACGTCTGTACCGACGATGGCTGCGTCGCCACGACCGGATGTACCGCCAAGATCAACGCACTGCCCTGCGACGATGGCAGCAAATGCAGCGGTGGTGACGCCTGCAAAGATGGGAAGTGCGCCGGAAACGCGATCGTTCCATGCGACGACGGCAATCCCTGCAGCACCGACACCTGCGACCCCGCCAAAGGCTGCGTCTATGCTTGGACCACGGGCGCCTGCTCGGACGGGAACGCGTGTACCAGCGGCGACCTCTGCGCCGGAGGCGTCTGTGCGGGCAGCAAAATCAGCTGCGACGATGGCAATGCCTGTACCGACGATAGCTGTGCTCCAAGCAAGGGCTGCCAGCACCTTGCCAACAGCGCCGGCTGCAACGACGGCAACTTGTGCACGGTGGGTGACGCTTGCAACGCCGGCACCTGCGGCCCGACCGGCGCCAAGACCTGCGACGACGGCAACGTCTGCACCGATGACGCATGCGCGCCAGCGACCGGCAAGTGCAGCCACGTCAAGCAGCCCAAGTGCGGCGCCAAGAGCTGCACCATCGATGCCGAGTGCGACGACCAAGATCCTTGCTCTACAGACACTTGCAACGTCAACGCGGGCTGCCAGCACGGCTTCTCGACTGCGCCGTGCGACGACAGCAACAAGTGCACGACCGGCGATGCTTGCAAGGATGGCGCCTGCTTGGGCCAGGCGCTGGCCTGCAGCGACGACAATCTGTGCGTCGACGCCGTCTGCACCGCCGCCGCCGGCTGCACCAAGAGCCCCAACACCGCCCCCTGCAACGACGGCAACCCCTGCACCCAAGGCGACGCCTGCAAGGGCGGCAGCTGCGTTGGCGGCAGCACGGTCACGATCTGCACCGACGGCAACCCCTGCACCGACGACGCGTGCAGCGGTGGCGCTTGCAGTTTCAAGGCCAAGAGCGACGGCTGTGACGACGGCAACAAGTGCACGACCGGCGAGACCTGCAGCACTGGGGCCTGCGCCGGCGGCAAGCTGCTGGTCTGCAACGACGGCAACCCCTGCACCGACGACGCCTGCGGCGCCAGCAGCGGCTGCACGCACGTGGCGAACCAGGCGGGGTGCAACGACGGCAACGCCTGCACCAGCAACGACGCCTGCAAGGACGGCGTCTGCAAGTCGAGCGGCCAGAGCTCCTGCGACGACGGCAGCCCCTGCACCACCGACGGTTGCGGCAGCGCCGGATGTGTCTACACCGCGGTTGCGGGGGCATGCTCGGACGGCAACGCGTGCACATCGGGAGACGCCTGCAAGGATGGCGCCTGCGCGCCCGGCGCGGCCAAGACCTGCAGCGACGGCAACCCGTGCACCGACGACTACTGCGCAGCGACCACTGGCTGCACCTTCAAGAACAACACAGCCGCCTGCGACGACGGGAGCGCGTGCAGCACAGCCGACGTCTGCAGCGGAGGCGTCTGCGTCGGCAGCGGCTCGGCGTCGTGCGACGACAACAATTCATGCACCACCGACACCTGCGGCAGCGGAGGTTGCCAGCATCAGGTCAACACGGGCGCCTGCAGCGACAACAATGCCTGCACCGAGGGCGACGCATGCAAGAACGGTGGCTGCGTCTCAGGCACGCCCAAAACGTGCAGCGACGGCAACGCCTGCACCGACGACTTCTGCGAGGCCGCCAAGGGCTGCCAGCACAGCGCCAACGCTGCGACCTGCGACGACGGCAACCCGTGCACCAGCAGCGACGGCTGCAAGGACGGCAAATGCGCCGGTGCCGGGAGCAGCTCCTGCACCGACGGCAATCTCTGCACCACGGACGGCTGCGGCGGGGCCGGCTGCACCTTTACGCCCAACAGCGCGCCCTGCAACGATGGCAACGCTTGCACAGAAGGCGATTCCTGCAAGGACGGCAAGTGTGGCCCTGGAGCGACCAAGAGCTGCAACGACAAGGACGCTTGCACCGTCGACAGCTGCGACACCGCGACGGGCACCTGCAAACATGCGGCCATCTCGGGTTGCACCGGCGGTACTTGCACGACCGCCGCCGACTGCAACGACAACAACCCATGCACCCTTGAGAGTTGCGACGCGGGCTGTAAATACGTGCACAGCACAGCCAGCTGCGACGACGGCAACAAGTGCAGCGCGGGCGACCTGTGCAGCGGCGGCACCTGCCAGCCGGGCAGCGCGCTGAACTGCAACGATGGCAACGCCTGCACCACCGACGCCTGCACGCCCATGAGCGGCTGCACGAACAGCGCCAGCACCGCCCCCTGCAGCGATGGCAGCGCCTGCACCAGCAATGACGCCTGCCAGTCCGGGGCCTGTGTCCCGGGCCCGACCAAGGGCTGCGACGACAACAATGCCTGCACCACCGACAGCTGCGACGCTGCCACCGGCGTTTGCAAGAACGCGGCCATCGCCGGCTGCGGTTCGACCGGGACGACGACGTGGAAGGACGTCTATGACAAGATCCTCGTCGGCGAGGGCTGCCAATCCTGCCATGGCGGCAAAGGCGGCATCGGCGGCCTCGCCCTCGGGGCCAACAGCGACGAGGCGTACGCTGCGCTGGTCAACAAGTCGACCATCGACGCCAAGTGTACGGCCAAGACCTACGTCAAGCCGGCGAGCGCGGCGCAGAGCCTGGTCTACCTGAAGACGGCCCCCGGCGAGACGTTCGGCTGCGGCGACCGGATGCCGCCGAAGTCGAGCGGCATCAGCGCTAGCAATGCGGCGCTGCTTAAGGCTTGGATCGACGCTGGCGCCAAGAAGTAGGCATCCACGGACAACGTCGCGCTATCGCATCCCTTGCGGCGCCTCGTGCAACGCACCTCCCATGACCGGCCCGGCCGCCGCGATCAACGCGCGGAGGGAAGGCGCAAAAAAGAGTTCATGATCATCTGGTGACGCCGGACGGAGCAGCCGAGCGCGAGCTGCCAATCGACCCGCGCGGCGAGGCTGAAGGTGCCGTCGCAGACGAGCATGCCGCGCTCCTGCCGCGACGCGAGAGCCCGCCGATTGCGCACCAGGCAGTACGACACGACCGAGGCGCCGCTCCAAAACCGTGGAAATTGCTGGCGGTATGTGAGCCGGCCCGGCAACCGGCCGCGCGCCGGTCCCAGGGTCGAGGCCGAATCGGCCGGGCCGTTGTCGAACGTGTGGTGGATGCGGTTGTGGCCGACCGCGTCGTTGCCGGGGACATGGCCGCATTGGACCTGAAGCACGCCGACCAGGATGCCGCCGATGGGACGAAAGCAAGGTCTGAACGGGCGCTTTGGCGTGCCCCAAGTGATGGGTCACGGTCGCGACGTGGGCCAAGAAGAGGTGGTTGGGGCCCAGCCAGCGCACGTGGTAGAGCAACGCCGGACGCCAGTTGACCGCTTCGCCGCCGCCCACTCCGACGATGTCCCACGGGTACCACACCGAGAGGCCAGGATCACCGGGGTGTAGAGGCCAATTCCAAGGACGGTGGCCACCTACGGCGCCGCCTCGGGTGCGTCCATGAGCCAGCCTGCCAGCGGGGCGGTGGCGCTGCGCGGCTCTTCTCGCCGCCTCCGAACGCCCCGCAGTACCAGGCTGCCCTCGACTGGGACCACCCCCGCCGTCGCCGAGAACCTATGTCGAAGGGGCATAAGGCTCGACCGCAGATGGGCTGTCAGGTCAAGCGCATCTGCCCGATTCAGCCACCGCTGACCCGCCGAGCCGACCCGCCGGATCTGAGCTCCGCCTTGTGCTCGTGGGTCCCAGCCGGCACGAACGGCGCCGCGCGAATTCTCGGTCGCCAGCAATCTGCAACCATATGCTTTGACTCGTCTATCTTGAGCCGCGCGCCCAAGCCGAACCTACTCCTTCGCCGAGAGCCAGCGGTGCGTCACGCCCGCGAGCATGCCGCCGGCGATCGGTGCCACCCAGAACACCCAGAGCTGCTCGATGGCCCAGCCGCCGACGAAGAGGGCCTGGCTGGTGCTGCGGGCCGGGTTTACGGAGGTGTTGGTGATGGGGATGCTGATCAGGTGGATCAGCGTCAGCCCAAGGCCGATGGCGATCGGGGCAAAGCCTGCCGGCGCCCGCGCGTCGGTGGAGCCCAAGATGATCATGAGGAAGAAGAAGGTCAGCACGACCTCGCAGATCAGCGCCGCCTGCAGGCTGTAGCCGCCCGGGGAGTGCTCTCCGAAGCCGTTGGCGGCAAACCCGCTCTGCACGAGGTTGAAGTCCGCCTTGCCCGTCGCAATGGCAGCGAGCACCGCCGCGCCGACGATGCCGCCGATCACCTGCGCAATGATGTAGGGCACCACGTCGCTCGCGGGCACCTTGCCGGCAGACCAGAGGCCTAGCGTCACCGCGGGGTTCAAGTGGCAGCCCGAGATGTGGCCGATGGAGAAGGCCATGGTCAGGACCGTGAGGCCGAAGGCAAGAGACACACCGGCGAAGGCGATCCCGAGGTCCGGAATTCCCGCTGCCAGCACGGCGCTGCCGCAGCCGCCAAGGACCAGCCAGGCCGTCCCGAGGAGCTCGGCGCTGAGTTTCTTGAGCATGAGGTGGTCCCCCTTTCGAAAGAGCGGCGTTCACCGCGATGGATGGTTCGAGTCACAAGGCGCGCAGGCAACATCGGCCCACAGCCAGTCCGCTCCGTCGCCCCAAGGCGGGACCGAAGCGAGCCTGCCCTCGCGCCTGCTGTTGGTCAACGCCAAAGGCTGGGCGCATCGGGGCCTGTCTCTCGCGACGTGAGCCGTGGAAGGCTGGCTGTGACGCCAGGCCCTGGACCGCCATGCCCTCCCGGGTGTCGATTGCCGCTCGCACAGCTGCGAGTCGACACGCCAACGACGGCCTGCGCTACCGCCGCCTGCGACCCCAAGTCCGGAGCCTGTGTGAGGGCGACATCCGCGGCCGGCACGCAGTGCAAGACCAAGTCGACCTGCGCTGCTGCCGACGGCAAGCGTGACGACGGTGGGGCTTGCAAAGCGACCGGAGTCGCGTGCCAATGACTCGATATCAATCCAATTGGATTCGAGCCCACTCCCCCGCCCCGCCGTCGGGCCACCAGCCTTAGCCGCACAGAGCCCACACCTGTAGGGTGCGTTCAAGCTGCGGACCCACCGCCCCTCGATGTCGTGCTTGAGCCAAAGGACGGGCTCGGAGCGACCTTTGGGCAACCGCTCCCAGACCAGCGGCCAAATGCGCGCTGCCCGCCGCAGCGCTGCAACGGCCCAGAACGCCCCATCCCAACGCCCTCCCCCGAACCAGCGTTGACGTCCGCCAGACCCGCTGGCAGGGTCGGCGCCGCCTCGTGGTGGGGCGACGGCCGTGACCAGGTGTGGGCCCATGCTTGCTTCGTCCGCCATCCGCGCCGCCAAGGCACGCCTCCAGGACGCCACCTCCTACCCTCTCTGGCTCGAGGCCGCGCAAGAGCTCGACCGCCTGTCCGGCGCTGAGGATTGGCGCGCGGACGACGACTCCGGCGCCTACCACGCGGATCTGCTGCGCCAGCAGCGCGATGCGATGCGGCAGCTGCGCGAACAAGGGCAAGCGCCGCAGCTGGCGCGGCTGCTGACCCACAGCTTGTACCGCAACCTCGCGGACATCCAATCGCCCGAGCTCTACGTAACGGCGCTCGCCGGCACCAAGCGCCTGGTCAGCGGCTACCTCGACGAGTGCGAGGCGTCCTTGCTCTGGCTCGCACGTAGCGACGCCTTCGAGCCTGGCGAACAGCAGCGGCGGTTCGAGCAGGCCGCGCGGGTCTTCGGTCGCTCGGCGTTGATGCTCTCGGGCGGCGCAACCTTCGGCTTCTACCACTTCGGCGTGGTCAAGGGCTTGCTCGAGCACGACGCGCTACCCGACGTCATCTGCGGCTCCAGCGCCGGGGCGATGATCGCCGCGGGCGTGTGCGCACGCAACGACGCCGAGCTTCACGGCCTCTTCGCCGACCCCGGTCAGATCCGCTTGGACGGCCTCGTCCCCGCCGGCCTGCGGCAGTTCGCCAGCACGGGCTCCTTCATGCGAGGCGACCAGCTGCGCGGGGTGCTCGAGCACAACATCGGGCCGGCGACGTTCCAGGAGGCGTATGTCCACAGCGGTCGCACGCTCTGCATCTCGGTGTCGCCGACGCGCGTGCGCCAGAAGCCGCGCCTGCTGAGTCCCCTGGCATCGCCCGACGTGCTGATCGCGAGCGCCGCGCTGGCATCGAGCGCGTTGCCGGGCCTGTTTCCGCCGGTGGTGCTCGAGATGCGCGACGGCGACGGCGAGGTGCGGCCCTACATCGACACCGAGACCTGGATCGACGGCTCCATCCAGGGCGATCTGCCGAAGATGCGGCTCGCGCGCTTGCACAACATCAACCACTTCATCGTCAGCCAGACCAATCCGCACGTGATGCCGATGGCGAATCTGCGCGCCAGCAGCCACGGAGCGAGGCCCGCGCTGACCGGTATCGCCAGCGCCTTGGCGCGCAATCAAGGGGCCTCCGCTGCCGATGTCGTGCGGCGGCTCAGCGGCGGCGGGGTCGTCGGCAGGCTCTCGACGCAGCTGCACAACGTCATCAGCCAGGACTACGCCGGCGACGTCGAGATCGTTCCGCGCTTCGACCCCTGGATGGTTCGGAAGATCGTCAGCAATCCGACCGCGGACGACCTGCGCTTCTTCATCCTCGAGGGCGAGCGGGCCGTCTGGCCCAAGCTGGCGATGATCCGGGAACATACGCGGATCAGCCGGGCCTTTGACCGCTGCCTCGGCTTGCTGCGCCTCCGACGCTGAGGTCCTGCCCCGCGACGGCATCGCAGCCATCGTTTGACGAGGGGTGCATCCCCGCGCTTCGGGCGAAGAAGCTCGGCGCCAGGACCGATGCCGTGGTCCCTTCGGCCGTCAGCCACTACGATGGCCCTGCGCGCCCCGGATCCACGCGGCTCGCCAGCGGGAGGTTGCCGATGGACCCGGAGCGAGGCGAGGCGCTGCACCTGCCCTTCCGCCTGGAGCGCCGTGACGACGCGGCGATGCGGCACGCGCTCGCTGCGTTCTCCGCGCAGATGTGCACGCGCCGGTCGGTGCGCCATTTCAGCAGAGAAGCGATCCCGCTCGATGTCGTCGAGGCCGCCATCGCCACCGCCGCGACGGCGCCTTCGGGTGCCAACCGCCAGCCGTGGACCTTCTGCCTGGTGACCGACCCGGCCCTCAAGGCCAAGATCCGCGACGCTGCCGAGGCCGAGGAGCGCGCGTTCTACGGCGGCGGGGCCCCTGCACGCTGGCTGCGGGACCTCGAGCCGCTCGGGACCAACGCCGACAAGCCCTTCCTCACCGACGCGCCCGCGCTCATCGTGCTCTTCGCCCAACGCCGCGGCGCCCTTGGCGAGCAGCACTACTACGTCCAGGAGAGCGTCGGCATCGCCGCCGGCATCTTGATCGCGGCGCTGACCGTCGCCGGCCTCGCGACGCTGACGCACACCCCCGCCCCGATGGGCTTCTTGCGCGAGGTGCTCGGCCGTCCGGAGCAAGAGCGCGCCGTGCTGTTGATGCCGGTCGGCTTTCCGGCCGCGGACGCCACGGTGCCGGCGCTGACGCGCAAGCCGCTCGAGGCCGTGTTGCTACGCTTCGCAGCGGGCGACACCGGCGAAGGCGCCGCCGCCAAAGGCCCAGCGCTTGCCGCCACGCCTCGCGGCGGCTAGCTTCGACCGAGGCGTGCAGGCCGAAACGGCCATGGGGAGGGGGGATGCGGCGACGACCTAGGTGCACGTTGGCAGGGGCGGCGCTGCTCCTGATGGCGACAGGGCTGCCTGGCTGCGACCCGCTGTGGGATAGCCAGGAGGCAGACCGCGTCGAGGTGCCGATCTTCCGCGCCGCGAACTTCGAAGCCGCTGGCGACGCCCCCGCACCGGCGCAGCTCCGCGTCGTCGCCTGGAACATCAAGTACGGCGCCGCGCGCCTGCCCTTCTGGTTCGACTGCTGGGGCGACAACGTCGCCATGGACGCCAGCACCGTGCGCGCCAACCTCGACGCCGTCGCCGCCGCCATCGACGAACTGAAGGCCGACGTGGTGATGCTCGAGGAGATCGAGGTCAATTCCCGCCGATCGGCCTACATCGACATGGTGCAGTACCTGCTCGACCACACGCGGCTCAATGAGGGCGCGTACTTCGAGACCTGGCGCGCGGCCTATGTCCCCAGCGAGGGCCTGGGCCGGATGCAGCTCGGCAACGCCATTCTCTCGCGCTATCCGATCGCGCTCGCCGAGTCGATTCGTCAGGTCGACCGCACCGATCAAGACCCGCTGACGTCGGCCTTCTACATCCACCGCTCCGTCGGCCGCGTGGTCATTCGCCTGGCGCCCGGCCGCGAGGCCGCTGCGCTGGTCGTGCACACCGAGGCCTACGACAACGACGGCACCAAGCAGAAGCAGATCAAGCAGATCCACAGCCTCTTCGGCGCCGAGACCCTGCCGGCCGTGGTCGGCGGCGACTTCAACGAGCTGCCGCCCAACGCCGCACGCGTCAAGGGCTTCCCGGACGAGCGCGAGACCCCGGTCTGCTCGGCCGACTTCGCCCAGCCGCCCTATACGCCCGCGGTGATGCAGCCCTTCTACGACGACTTTGCAGCCCACATCCCGCTGGCGCGCTATGGCAGCGACGAGGCCTCGCAGGCCCGCTACTACACCCACACCGTGCTCGGCCCCGACGAAGTCAACGAGCACGGCGTCGCCGGCGACTGGAATCGCACGCTCGACTACCTCTTCGCCAACGCCAAAGCGAGCTGGGTCCCGGGCCAGACCGACGTGCTGCAGCGCAAGGGCCAGAAGATCGGCGAGGCGCCGTCGGTGGGTTCGGATACGCGCCCGACGCTGGCCTCCGATCCGCTGCGCCTCTCGGATCACGCGCCGATCTTCGGCGTGCTGGAGGTGCCCTAATGCTGCGCTCTCATCGGACGAACGGCGGGGCACGTCGCGCCACGTCTCTGACCGCGCCCGCCAGCGCTGCGAGGGCCCCGCAGGCGGCGATGGCGGCGCTCGCGGCCTCGGCCTGGCTGCTCGTCGCCGCGGCGCCTGCGCCCGCGCTTGCCCAATCCGGTGGCGAGGACGTCGGCGCCGCTGCGCCCGGCGCCCAGGCCGCAGGTAGCGCCATGGCCGCCCGCGACAGCGCCGACCTCGCCCCGAAAGGCACCGTGCGGGTCGGCGTCTTCACGCCGCTGAGCTGGGTCATCCGCGAGGGCGTCGAGCTGGAGGCCCATCCGTTGCTCGTCTTCGTGGCGCCGAGCGTCACCGGCCGCTTTGCCGTCGGCAAGGTCCGCGGCGTGCGCCTGCTCGTCGAGGCTGGCCTGGGCCTGCCGACCACCGCCCTGCGCACGGGCCTGCCGCCAGGCCTGCAGGGCAATCTGACTCCGGCGTGCAAGGTCAGCACCGCCGAGCCCGAGCGCGGCGACTCCTGCGACCTGACCGGCCACGTGCTCGTGGGCCGCGTCGGATTGGCCGCCTCGGTGGGCGACGCGCACATCAGCACGCTGCGGCTCGACGGGGCCTACGGCGCGCTGCTCAGCGGCGAGCGCGCCCGTCCGCTCGACAGCTGGGCGCCCCTCGATCTGCTGCTCGCGCCGGTTTTTCGCACCACCCGCCTCCACGCCATGGTTCGCCACGACCGCGCCCTGCATCGCCGCCTGCGCGGCTCGGGAGAGCTGCACATCTACCGCGTCGGCGGCGTCGAGGGCGACGGCGACCGCTCGCTGTGGGCGTTGACGGCCCACCTGGGCCTCGACTTCGCGCTGACCGACGAGACGCGCATCACCGCCGGCGCGCTCTACACCAACCACGACGGCCGGGCGACCGATGTCAGCGTCGGCGCAGACGGTTTCGCGCATCGCGAGCGGGTGCGGTCGCACAGGCTATGGCCGACCTTGGATGTGATCTGGACGTTCTGATCGCCATGCCTGCGAGGCGGGCGTAGGTGCGGGCGTAGGTGCCGGACGATTCGCAGACGGACGATTCGCAGACGGGGTGGATGGGCGGGATAGGCGGCTCGCTCATCTGCGCCCCTTGGCCGCGATGCGCTTGTGGCCACCGCCGAGGTCCAAGGTGGCCCCGGCGCGTTGGCCCTCCGTGTAGGCGCGGGCGTCGACGGTGATGGCGCGGCCACGGCCCAGGCGCAGCCGCTGCTCGACGAAGCGGTCGAGTGCCTCCCGCCGAGCCAGCAGGACAGGGTCGAGGCGCACCAGTGCCCCTTCGACGAGCTCGCCTCGGACCTGCGCGTCGACCTTGGCCAGACGCTCGCCGATGGCTGCGACGACGCCGACGCGGAAGGCGTCATGCCACTTGCGGTCGCGGCCTTCGCCGTGGGTCGCCGAGAGCCACTCGATGCGGGACACCAGCCACGACCAGAGCTCCAGCACCAGGGCGCGATCTGCCGTCCGGCCGACCAGCACAATCGCGCGCTCCTTGCCCCGGTCCAAGGTGTAGGCGACGCAGCCGTTGGCGTCGGCGAGCGTGGTGGCCAGCGCGACCTTCCAGGAACGCGGCTTGCGCGCCACGTCCAGCGGCTCGTCGCGCGCGTCGTCGATCGCCTCGGCCTCGTCGGCGGCGACGGCGTCGGCGTCGAGCCATTGCTGCAGCCGATGGCGCGCGATCAGCGTCTGCGCCAGCGCGGCCGCAGCAGCTGCTTCATGGGCGTTGGGAGAGGTGGCCAGCGCGAGCAGCTTGCGCACCCGGTCCAGTATCACGTCGTGGCCGGTCACGGTCGCGGGCCTCCGGGTCACCCGCGCGCCGTTCGGCCCTTGGTGGGTGCTCCTCGGTAGGCTAGGGCCACGCCCGGGAAACCGCCAGAGCGGCATGTCGTACGTGCCGGACGATTCGCAGACCCGACGATTCGCCCCCCATTGTACGTGCCAGACGACTCGACGAACGGCCTCAGCCAAGCAAGTGTGGCCACGACCGCGATTCAACCCTTGATTTTTTCGTTGGTGGGGTCAAAGAGCGGCCGCAGCGACAACTTCGCCGGCACCCGGCGCTCCGCGACCTCGACCACCCACGACCCCGCGTCGATCCAGGCCTGGGTCAGCGGCTGAAGGGCCTCGATCATCGCCAGCCCGACGGCGCCGCCGAGCGTCCAGCCATACGAGGCCGCGCGCACGTAGCCCACGCGCACCCCGTCGCGCCACACCACCTCGGCGTGAAAGAGCAGCGCGTCTGGCTCCAGCAGTTGCACCTGCAGCAGGCGGCGATGCGGTACGCCGGCGGCCTTTTGCTGCTGCGCGACCGCCCGGCCGATGAACGCGCGGGGCGCGACGAGATCGACCGCGAAGCCCAGCCCGGCCTCATAGGCGTTGTCGGTGTTGTCGATGTCGTGGCCGTAGTCGCGGTAGCCCTTCTCCATGCGCAGGCTCGCCAGCGCCTTGAGGCCGGCGTGGCGCAGCCCGAACGCCTCGCCGGCGGCGACGAGCTCGTCGTAGACATGCACGGCCTGCTCGGCCGGTACGTACAGCTCATAGCCCAGCTCGCCGAGGTACGTGATGCGCACGCACAGGACCAGCGCGTAGCCGATATCGATGGTGCGCGCCGCGCGGAACGGGAACGCCGCGTTGCTGAGGTCGGCGCTCGTCAGCGTCTGCAGCAGCTCGCGCGAGCGCGGTCCCTGGATGTTGATCTGCGCCCACGCGCCGGTCTGGTCGGCGATGTGCACGATCTCGCCGGGTTGCACGTGCCGGCGCAGCCAGGTCAGGGCGTGGCGGTGGGCAGTATCGCTGGCGACAACCCAGAAGCGATCCTCGGCCAGCCGCGTCACCGTCAGGTCCGCCTCCAACGTGCCGATGTCGTTGAGCCACTGCGTGTAGGTGATGCGCCCGACCTCGCCCGTGACGTGGTTGGCGCTCACGCGCTCGAGCAGCGCGGCGGCGTGGGGGCCCTCGACGCTGAACTTGGCCATGAACGACATGTCCATCAAAATCACGCCATTGCGCGCCGCCTCGTGCTCTCGTTGCCAATGGTCGAACCATGGCTCGCGGCCAAAGCTGTGGCGGTCCACCCGGGCCGGCACCCCCGGCGGCGCGTACCAGTCGGCGCCCTCCCAGCCGCTCACGTCTTTGAAATACGCGCCCTTGGCGGCCAGGCGCTCATGCAGCGGCGACCGCTTGGCGCCACGCGCCGTCAAGAGCGACTGGTAGGGGTAGTGGCAGCGATAGACCATGCCGAGCGTCTCGGCGATGCGCTCGTTGCGGTAGCGCGGCGTGCTCTGGTAGGCCTGCAGGCGGTCGATGTCCATGCCGGTGACGTCTACATCGGGACGCCCGTGCAGGATCCAGTGCGCGAGCACCCGGCCCAACCCGCCGCCGGTCAGGATGCCGATGGAATTGAGGCCGGCCGCAACGAAATAACCAGCCAATTCGGGAGCCTCGCCGACTACCGGGCGCAAGTCGGGGGTAAAGCTCTCTGGCCCGCAGAAGAACTTGCGAATCCCCGTCTTCTCCGAGCGGGGCACGCGGGCCATGGCTTTCTCCAGCCAGGGCGCCATGCGATCCCAGTCGGGCGGGATCTCGCCAAACGAGAAATGGGGCGGCACGCCGGCGACCTTCCACGGCGCCGCCACGGGCTCAAACAGCCCGATCATCAGGCCGCCGCCCTCCTCGCGAAAGTAGCCATACGACGACGGGTCTTCGAGCACCGGCAGGTCGCCGTGCATGCCCGCCATCTTGTCGGTGATGAGGTAGTAGTGCTCCGACGCCTGCAGCGGGATGGTCACCCCGGCAAGATTCCCAAACTCGCGCGCCCACATCCCGGCGCAGTTGACCAAGACGTCGCAGGCGATGTCGCCGAGCGCGGTGCGCACGCCCGTCACGCGGCCATGGGCCTGCAGCACACCGGTGGCGGGCACACCTTCCAGCACAGTGACGCCCTGGCGTTTTGCGCCCTTGGCCAGCGCCATGGTGACATCGACCGGGTTCACCCGACCATCTTGCGGCACGTAGAAGCCCGCCAGCAGGTCATCGGTCTTGGCCAGCGGGAAGAGGTCCTGCACCTCCCGCGGCGAGATCTCGTGCACATCGATGCCCAGGTGGCGGTTGAAGGCCGAGACGCGGCGGTACTCCTCCAAGCGGTCCGTGTCGGCGGCGACCTCGATAAATCCGCACTGCTTGAGCCCAGTGGCCTGGCCGGTCTCGGCTTCCAGCCGCGAATACAGGTCGCGGGTGTACTTGCGCAGCTCGGTCGAGGTCTCCGAGGTCGAGCCGAACGTGACCATCAGCCCAGCGGCGTGCCAGGTGGTGCCCGAGGTCAGACGGTCGCGTTCCAGCAGGACCACGTCGCGGCAGCCCATGTGGCCGAGGTGGTAGGCCACGGAGCAGCCGATGATGCCGCCGCCGACCACGACGACCCGGGCGTGCGAGGGCAAACGTAGATCTCCCATCGGTGGCCTCCAGGGCGCCCGGTGTGGCGCGGCGGGCGCGCAATCGTAGGCGCGTGGGTCACGGGTTGTCGATCCGCGGGCGGCCGGCGGGCTCGGTCAGCGCGCAAGCGGGCCCATGTGTTGAGCCTGCAGGCCAGAAACCGCAGCGAGGTCCGCCGCGTCGCCGGAGCGAACGCGCCCCAAACCGCGGCGCCAGGTCAACATGGATCCGCGCCCCAGCGACTCCCTTTGGCCTGATGTCGCACCCTTGCACGGGCATCCGCAAGCAAGGGTGGCCGGCCCTGAGGGAGTGCAACAGGTGGAGCGCCACTGCCCCATCCGCTTCGGCGCCTTGCCATTGCCCAGCTGGCCATCAGCGCCCGGATGCCGAGACCGCTGAACTCGGCACGGTCCTGGCCTGTTCGCGACGGCAGCACAGGCAAGGTTCAAACTGGAGCTCGTTCCGCGACTTCTGGCCCCCCTTGCCCCAACCGCCAGGGCCGTCGCTCTGCCAGGATCCAACGCTGCCGCCTTGGGCCAGCGTGCATCGGCCCAGCCGGGCAGTCCTCTTCCCGCGCCGCGACCTCCCTCGGCAGGTTGTGGACCAACGCGGCTGCGCGCCGTCTAGCTTTGGCATTGGCGCTTCCTTGCAAGTGCCCGACGATTCGCAGGCACAAGTCATCAAAAACGCGGCGAACGCCCACGCTGCCGCTCAGGAGCGCCCTGCCGCCCCGGCAGGCCGCGGCCCCCTCCGCCGCTGCGCTCCCGGGCTGGGAAGCGACGGCAAACAACGCCGCGAATCCACAAATGACCCGTCGTTGACCGGCGCTGGACCCGCTGCCAGACTGCCCACGACCTCGCAGCAGGTCGATCGCGCCCCTCGATGCCCGATTGAAGCCCCGCATCTCCATGCCAAGAGCGTCCGCCGACTCGCGACCCGGGAGTAGCCTCATGGCCCTGCAACTCTCCCTGCCTTTGCGCACCCTCGCAGCTGCGCTCGCCGCCATCACCTTGACGCTGGGCTGCGGGGCGCCGGACGTCGCCGACTCGGAGTCCTCGACGCAGCCATCGGCCGCGCCGACGATCCACCTCTACGGACGCGACACGTGCGGAATTTGCGTCGGCTTCCGCTCCCGCCTCAACAAGAGAGGCCGAGCCTACGTGTGGCATGATGTCGGCAGCCAGAGCGAAGGGCAGGCAATGTGGGCGTTGGTGCAGCGGGCCAGGCCAGGGAGTCAGGGAGTTCGCTTTCCCGTGATTCAGTACGGCAAAGAAATCCTGGTCTCGCCGACCTGGGAAGAGTTCCAGCCGCGGCTCGACGCTGAACCGCCGGCACGCCCTGCCAGAGGCGGCGGCTGATGCCGGAAAACGCAAGCAGCCGACCGCCAGGTCGTCCTCGCCTGCGACCCTGAAAGGCGGTGCCGATTCGACGGCCGGCTCGCAGCGATGCCTTGGCAGCGAGGCCCGCGCTACTTCCGGGCCGGCGCAGCGAGGCCCCGGCGCTCGAGCAGCGGCGCCAGCACGGGCTCGCGTCCCAGCAGGTCGCGCACCAGCGTCATCGCTTCGACGCTGCCACCTCGGCTGAGCAGCGCCTGGCGAAAGCGGTCGCCGTTGGCACGCGTCAGGCCGCCCTTGGCCTTGAACCACTCGACGGTGTCCGCGTCGAGCACCTCGCTCCACAGGTAGGCGTAGTAGCCAGCGGCGTAACCGCCCATGATGTGGCTGAAATACGGCGTGCGATAGCGCGGCGGCACCAGCGCGTAGTCGACGCCATCCTTCGCCAGCGCCGCGGCCTCGAACGCCATCACCCCGCTGGCCTCGGGGACGGCGTCGGCCGTGAGGACGTGCCAGCGCATGTCGAGCAACGCGGCGGCGAGGTACTCGGTGGTGGCGAAGCCCTGGTTGAACTGCTGCGCCGAGAGCACCTTCTGCAGCAGCGCCGCCGGCATCGCCTCGCTGGACGCATGGTGCCTGGCGTAGTTCTGCAGCACCTCGGGCCACACCGCCCACATCTCGTTGACCTGCGAGGGAAACTCGACGAAGTCGCGCGGTACGCTGGTGCCGGCGAAGGTGGGGTAGCGCACCGCGGAGAACATGCCGTGCAGCGCGTGGCCGAACTCGTGAAAGGCGGTCTCGACCTCATCCCAGGTCATCAGCGTCGGCTGGCCGGCCGGCGGCTTGGGGATGTTGAGGTGGTTGGCGACGACGGGCTTGGTGCCGAGCAGGCCCGACTGCGGGACGTACGCGTTCATCCAGGCGCCGCCGCGCTTGGAAGGGCGGGCATAGGGGTCGAAGAGGAAGATGGCGAGCTGGCTGCCGTCGGCTTCGAAGACGTCGAAGACGCGCACGTCGGGATGATACACAGGGAGGTCGCGCCGCTCCTTGAAGGTGATGCCGTAGAGCTTGCCGGCGGCGAAGAAGACGCCGTCTTTCAGCACGCGGTCGAGCTCCAGGTAGGGCTTGAGCTGCGTCTCGTCGAAGTCGAAGCGCTGGCGGCGGACCTTCTCCTGGTAGTAGGCCCAATCCCACGCCTGCGGGGCGAAATCGCCGCCGTCCTTGCGAATGAACGCAGCGATGTCGGCGGCTTCGCGCTTGGCGTTGGCCACGGCGATCGGCGCCAGCTTGGTGAGCAGCCCGAGCGCGGCCTCGGGCGTGCGCGCCGTCTCGTCGTCGAGCACGTAGGCCGCGTGCGTCGCGTAGCCGAGCAGGACCGCCCGCTCAGCGCGCAGCTTGGCGATTTTGGCGACGATGGCGGTGGTGTCGTGGGCGTTGCCGCGGCTGCCGCGGGCCATGGAGGCGCGGTGCAATCGCTCGCGCACGGCGCGGCTGTGCAGCAGGGTGTTGGGTGGCTGGCCGGTGGTGTTCATCAAGGCGAGCAGGTACTTGCCTTCGAGCTTGCGCTCACGGGCGGCGGTGGCGGCGGCGGCGATCTGCTCCTTGGGCAGACCGGCGAGCTCAGCCTCGCTGTCGACGACCAGGGCGGCGTCATTGACCTCGGCGAGCACGCGTTGGCCGAACTCGGTCGCGAGCGCCGCCAGCTCGGCGTTCATCGCCCGCAGGCGCGCCTTGGCGGTGTCGTCGAGCTTGGCGCCAGCGCGCACAAACGCGGTGTGGGTGCGCTCGACGAGGCGCAGCGACTCAGGGTCGAGCCCGAGCGTCGCGCGCGTCTGATGCAGCGCCTCGACGCGGGCAAAGAGCTTGCCGTTCAGATAGATGGCGTCGCGGTGCGCGGCGAAGCGCTTGGCGTACGAGGTCTGCAGCGCCTTGCGCGCGTCGTTCTGGTCGGCGCCCAGCAAGGCGAAAAACACCGTGGTCGCCCGGCTCAAGACGCGGCCCGAGCGCTCGAGCGCGACCAGCGTGTTGTCGAGGGTCGCCGGCGCCGTTTGGGAGGCGATCGCATCGACCTCGCGCAGCTGCTCGGCCATACCGGCGTCGAAGGCGGGGCCGAAGTGGGCGTCGGCGATGCGATCGAAGGGTGGGTAGTTCAGCGGCAGCGGGCTCGCGGCGAGCAGCGGATTGGCGGAAGCGGCTTCTGGTCTGGGCATGGCGTCCGATTGCAGCTGGGCTGGCCCGCAGCCGTGCAGGGACGCGGCGGCGGCGAAGAAGAGGACGAGGATGGGCAAGGTGGGCGTTCTCATGGCCGAGAGTATCGCAGAGGGCAGGGCGCGGAGGAAGGGTGGGGCCCGATACGAACGCGGTCTTCTTTGCCCGCGGAGCTCGCAAGCCGCGGTCTTCGCACAGAGGAGTTGCCGCCGGCCCCGTTCGAGACGACTCTCGTATGGCCTGAGGCCGACTTGCGGGACCTCTGAGCGGCAAGCTGGGGCGACCATGACGCGGAAGACCAGGGGTTTCGGGGGGCCGTGCCTGATCGGGCTCTTGTTCAGCCTCGGTTGCGCTTCGCCCGCGTCCGGTCCAAGCCCAGGCGCGGCCCTCGGGCCGTCCGACCTGGCTGCCGCGCACGACACCGACGACGTCTCCAGCTTCGCCGATTTGGGGCCATGGGATGCCACCCAGGGCGACGACGCACCCGTCGATGGCGTGTCAGCCGACGGCGAAGCGACAGAGGTCGACGCAGCCCCGGATGTGACCCCCTGCAGCCCCACCGAGCCTTGCCCAGAAGACACCTCGCCCTGCTCCATCACCGCCTGCCAGGATGGCGCCTGCGTCCAGACCACGCTGCCCGACGATTCGCCCTGCGACGACGGGCTGCCTTGCACCGTCGACGGCTGTCGGCAGGGCGAATGTTTCGGCGTCGTGGACGTCGCGCTCTGCCCGCCCAAGGGGCCCTGCGAGACGAACAACGGCGGCTGCGGACCGGCCCAGTACGTGTCTTGCACCGAAGTCGCCGGCAAGGCCGTCTGCGCCGACATCGACGAGTGCAAGGCCAACAACGGCGGCTGCGGCGGCAAGGCCTGGTACACCTGCAGCAACAAGCAGGCTGCGCCGCCCGTGTGCGCGCTCGTCCCGGGCTTTCACCTGCCCTGGCCCTGCGCCAAGACGTACACCTGCACCGCCGGCAACAACGGCACCATCCACCACAACGGCCTGACCAAGTACGCCCACGACTTTGGCATGCCGCTCGGCGCCTCGATTCGGGCCCCGCGCGGCGGCAAGGTCACGGCGGTGTACCTGAACAGCAAGCCAGGCGACGCCTGCTACAACGGCTGTCCGTACAAGTTCGGCTCGCAGCAGTTCACGGATTGCTGCAAAAAGTGCAACGGCAAGGCCAACACGCTCTTTCTGCGCTACGACGACGGCACCGTCGGCCACTTCGTGCACATCCTGATGGCCACGGTGAAGGTGGGCGACGTCGTGAAGCCCGGCGCCGCCATCGCCACCGCCGGCAGCACTGGCTGCTCCACGGGGTCCCACCTGCACACCATGCGCATGGTCAAGGGCAGCGACACCAAGCTCGGGCAGTCGGTGCCGATGACCTACATCGGTGTCGGCAACCCGAAGGGCGGCGACAAGCTGAAGTCGAACAACTGTCCCTGACTGTGTCACAGCGGCGATCGCTGACGTAGACCCCACTCATCGGCACTCCCGCGGGTATCCCGTATGCACAGCCCATGCCGTCGCGATGGCCGCGGGCAGCTCCTGCATGGCCAAGCCGACCGCTATATCGAGCAACCCGACAGTTCGGGCCTTCCACGTTCGAAGCCGCGCCTTCAGCAAGGCCCAGAACAGTTCGATGGGGTTGAACTCGGGAGAGGATGGCGGGGTGAATCGGACTTTGATGCCGTGCTGGTCGAGCAGCGCGGCGATGCGTTTGGCGCGGTGCGCCCCAAGGTTGTCCATCACCACCGTGGTGCCAGGCTCAAGTTTGGGCAGCAACATGGCGCTGGGAAAAAGGGGCCGGCCCGGCGTGCGGTATCGCGCGCCGGGCCGGCCTCGGAACACTCGAAGGGAGGCCCGTCACCTGCTCCTCGGCGGGCAGGTGACGGCCGCGAAGGAACTACTTGTTACCGCAGGACTTGCCGGCGTTGCAGCCGCAGGTCGACTGGCCCGCTGCCGAGCAGAGAGCGTCCTTCTGGACCGAGGTGATCAGGCCGAGCAGGAGCAGGTTCTCGCTCGCCTTGGACACGCACGACACATACTGACCGTGGGCCTTCCACGCCACGGAGGTGCCGCGCGGACCGGGGCACGGGCAAAGCTGGGCGACCGAGCAACCGTTGGCCGGGTCCACCACCGTGCTGACCGGCGTCCAGGGGCACAAGTCGCCACCGTCGAGGACGGCGTCGTTGTCGTCATCGGGGTCGCAGGCGTTGCCGAGGCTGTCGCCGTTGTCGGCGGTGTCGGCCGCGCCGTCGTTGTCGTCGTCGCCGTCGCAAGCGTCGCCTTGGCCATCCGACTCGTTGTCGGCTTGATCCGCGTTGCTCAGGAGCGGGCAGTTGTCGCTGGTGTCGAGGAAGCCGTCATTGTCGTCGTCTGCGTCTCAGGCGTCGCCCTGACCGTCGGTGTCGCTGTTGAGCTGGTTGCTGTTGGCCACGCTCGGGCAGTTGTCGCTGCCGTCGAGCACGCCG
Organism: Myxococcales bacterium; assembly: GCA_947491025.1. Taxonomy (GTDB): domain Bacteria; phylum Myxococcota_A; class UBA9042; order UBA9042; family UBA9042; genus SXNM01. The sequence goes on along the minus strand of CANLIC010000001.1, from coordinate 20,645 downwards.
TCGTTGTCGGCGTCCTTGCTCTCGGTGGTGCACACCGCCGAGCAGCCGTCGCCGCCGACCATGTTGCCGTCGTCGCACTGCTCGCCAGACTGCAGCAGGCCGTTGCCGCACACGATGCCCTCGCAGACGTCGCCTTGGCCGTTGCCGTTGCTGTCTTTCTGGTCGGGGTTGTACTTGTTTGGGCAGTTGTCGACGTTGCCGCACTTTCCGTCGGCGTCCGCGTCGTTGGCAGCGTCCAGCGGGCAGCTGTCCACGTCGTTGCAGATGCCGTCGAAGTCCGCGTCAGCGCAGCTGCCTCCGCCGAACGTCATGTTCGGAAAGGTGCACCACGGCGACTCGACTGCCGAAGTCGTCGTGAACGTAATGGTGTGGCTTGCGGGAGCGAAGCTGCTCGTGAAGGTCTGCCACCGCACGACGCCTGGGTAACCAGGGGCGCACTTGACGCACTCGACGCCGCTCGGCAGCGAAGAGGCGGGGATGTTGCCGCTGAAGGGGTAGGTGAATCCGTCGACGATGATGCCACCAAAAATCGTTGTGTTGCGGTGATACGTGCCGGCGTAGAAGGTGGTGACGCCGTTGACCGTCTTGGTGCACAACTCGACGGTGTGCGCCGATGCGTCGGACGCTCCGAACGTCGCAGCCAGGAACGTACTGGCGACGGTAGCTGCGAGCGCGAACGCTCTGTTCACGTGAAGAAGTTGGATGGGAATCCTTGTGCGCAGCGCGCCATAACCCCTGACAGAGCCAGAGGCGCAATGATACAATCGATTTTGGGATGTCTGGGGCGACAAGGGGCAGGGAGTGGCACGCCTGCGGCGGCGCCGCGGGCTGGGTTTGCGCGGCGGCTACCCCGCAGTTGCGCTTTCGGCGTTTTTGACGAATCGTTGGGCACCTATTTGGGGGGCACCTATTCGGGGGGAGCGTTTGGGGCTGGATCGCGGGGTTTTGGTGATCTTCGACGCGCGCGAGGTGGCGCCGGCCGGCGAAGCGTGGGGCGAGCGCGTGGCGCATGCCGAGGCGCGGACGGATGCGGGGCAAGCGGTGCGGGTGTTGCGGGCTTGAGGCGATTGGGAAATCGTCACGCTCGCTTCGCTCGCTCCCCTTACAATCAAACACAAAAGTCAATGGGTCAAAGCGACAAAAGGTCAACTCCGTCGACCTCAACTCCCACGCACACAGCGCACCCCGTAGGGATTGCTGATGACGTTGTAGCCGACGCTGCCGAGGTTGAAATCCACGTACCAGGCGTCCGACGAACTGCCGGCGCTCAAACTGGCGGACCAGAAGTTGGCCGCCGCCGTGTTCGGAAACGCCTCTTTGTCGATGCTTGGGGCCGCCTCCTTCTTGTCGACAATACTCGACAGTTCCCGCACCCACGGCAGGCGCCAATCGCTGTTGCCCGAGAGCACCAGCGCGTCGCAGTACGTCTTTGCGTCGTTCCAGTTCTTCTCGCCCGCCACCACCTTGCGTTGCCACTCCAACTTGGTGCGCGTGTCTGTGACCACTTCGCCATCGCCGCTGACCACGTAGCGACCGGTGGCCGCCTTGGCCAAGGCCGTCGCCGGAACCAAGCCTGCGCCGAGCGGAGCCAAAACAGAAACCGCGACCAGTCCCAGACCGACACACCGCGCAACGCGCGTCACAATCGTCTTCATCGTCATCCTCCTATTGGCCCCGCAAACGGCAGCAGCCCCTGCCCGTGCTCGATCCATTGTCGGCGCGGCTGAGCCGCGCGACGCCGCCAACTTCTCAGCCTGCGGCCACTTGCCGGCCGCGTCGAGGCGCGCCGAACCCGCGGACCGCGCGGCGCCGCTTGTGCAACCGCGCCAACCGTGCCGAACGGCACCGCGCCCACCCAGCGCCGCCACCAGCTTTGAGCGCGTTGCAGCGGTTCGAGCAGCCACACCGCATAGCGCGGCGCTGGCCCTGTGCCAGTCGATGGCGCCTGCGCCACCAGCAACACGCGATGCCCGCTCGCCAGCGCGGCGTCGAGCCAGGGCCCGGCCTGGCCGCGCCGACAGCTCGGCAGCCCTCTGCAAGCGTTTAGCCCGAGACGCGCTGCGTTGCGGACGCGCAGCAGCCGCAGCCGCGGGCCCCATTGAACCAACACAACAGCGCTGCCGGCCGCCGCCAGCAAGACGCGGCGCTGCACGCGCCAGGTCGCGATAGCGGGCGGGTCGTGCGCGCCGATTCTGCCTGTGCCCTGCGGCGCGTAGCGGCAGGTGAGTCGCCCTCTGCCGTCGCGCGCAAAAACCCGCGCTAGCCACGCGTGGCGCCGCCATGCTTTGGCGAGCAGCTCACGCCCGCCGCCCATGCGCAGCACGCCAAGCCCAGAAGCCCACTGCTGACGCGCATCGTTGAGCGCGCCATGGTTGAGCAACCACGCTGCGGCGGCGACGCGCACAACGCCGAACCCTGCGAGGCGCAGAGGCCGACCGCCTGGCGCGCAGCTTCGCGGCCGCTGCCGGCGTGCGGCGATGCACAGCCGCGTATGCCAGGCGCCGGTGCTGCGTCGGCGTGGCAATAAATAGTCCGGCCGCACGATGGCGCCGCAGAAGTCGACGCCGGCCGAAACCCGCCGCAGCGGCGGCGCTGGGTGCAACGTCAGCCCCAGACGTTCGGCGACAAAGGCGCGAATCGCGCGCTCGGCGATGTGTAACTGCTCGGCATCAGTCGCTAACAGGACAAAATCATCCATGTAGCGAACATACGCAGCGATGCCGAGCTGGCGTTGGACGAACTGGTCGAGCGGGTCGAGCGCGACGTTGGCGAACCACTGGCTCGTCAAGTTGCCGATGGGTAGGCCGCGCCCAGGCGGTTGTTCGGCGAGGCGCTTGTGCGGCGGTACCCGCTCAAAGTGGGCGCGCGGGCCGATGCGGCGGGCCGTGGCGCCGGGGCTATCGTCGAGGACAGCGCGCACCGTCGCGGCCAAGTCGAAGGGCAGCGGGCCGGCGGCGGCAATGCTGCGTAACGGCCGCTGGAGCTGGCGCCAGACCTGCTCGCGGTCGATCGAGTGGAAGAAGCTGCGCACGTCGAGTTTCAGCGCCCAAACCGCGACGCGACCCTGGCGGCCCAGGCGGCGCATCCACGCCTGCAACGCCAGCGTTGCGGCCAACGTGCCCTTGTTCTGCCGGCAGGCGAAGGTCGCCGGCGACAGGCGCCGGTCAATCTCGGGCCCGAGCGCGTCGAGGATGAGGTAATGAACCACGCGGTCTTGGTACTGCGCAGCGTGGACTTCGCGAAACTTCGGGCGAGTTGTGACAAAAACGCGGCCCGGAGAGGGACGCCAGGTCCCGTCGAGCAGCGCCGCGCACAACCCGTGCAGGCCCTCGAGCCGCTGGGCCCGAAACGCCACCGCATCCAAACGCCCGCGTTTGCGCCGCGAGCAACGGCGTTCGGCCGCGTCGAGGCGATTGATGAGCGCGATGTAGCGCTCATCAGCCGCAAGTTTGGACCCTTTGCTCTCCATCGACCTCAACTCCCACGCACACAGCGCACCCCGTTGGTATTGCTGATGTCGTTGTTGTTGACGTTGCCGTTGTTGAAATTCACGTTCCAGGCGTTCGACGAACTGCCGGCGCGCAAACTGGCGGCTGGACCGTCGGCTTGGGTGTGGGCGCTGCCCACCTGGCCGCGGGGCGACGTCGACCCGAAAGTCGCTGCCGAGCCCGCGACTGCCGCGTGTCCCTGCCAGTGCCGAGGCGCTGGCGGGGGCGACGGTCGCACGGAGAGTGTGGCACACCGCGTCAACCGGACCTCCCGAAGGTATTTGACCCTGTTTCGGTCTCGGCGCCGCGTTCTGGCCTCGCGCTAGCTTCGCTGTGGCGACGCCAGCCCTCTGCTTGGCGCGCCAGGTTCACCACCTCGTCGGCGAGTGTAGCGAACACAGCGAACGACGCAAACACCGCCAGATCCTTGCCGAGGTTGAGCAGCAGCTTGGCTTGTTCGACCGCGTCGCAGAGCTCGCGCAGCGCGAGCGCGCGGCCGTCGCGACGACTGGCGCGCGGAAGCGACAGCAGGATGCGGAGGCTGGCGCGGCGCAGCTCTTCGCCAATGCCATACCGGTGACGCCGCGAGAACTGCGCGGTAGCGATGTCGATAGCGACGGCAAAGTCCATCGCCGAGCGAAAAATCGGCAGCCCGGCGTACGCCGGGCTGGTTTGGCGTGGTTGTTGGGTGGACATTTGGCCTCGAAATTCATGAAAGGGTCAAAACGTCAAAGGGACAAAAGGTCAACTCCGTCGACCTCAACTCCCACGCACACAGCGCACCCCGCTGGAATTGCTGATGACGTAGCTGAAGACGTAGCCGTAGTAGAAATTCACGCCCCAGGCGCCCGACGAACTGCCGGCGCGCAAACTGGCGGACCAGTGGGCTGTCTGCTTTGTGCCCGGAAACGCGCTCTGGTCGATGGTTGGTTCCGGGGGCGCGATGCTGTAGTCCACCATCGTCTCCAACTCGACACTCGAGGGCAGCCGCCAATCCTTGAACCCGGCGTACGACAACGCCTCGCAGTAGTCCTTGGCGTTCTGCCAAGTCATCGTGTTCGGCGCGGTCGCCTGCTGCCACATCAGCTTGGTTTGGCTGTCTACTACGACTTTGCCGGCTCCAGACACCGGCTCGCTCACTGCATACACCCCGACGGGCTTGTCCGGCCGGTTGCCCCACACCGGCTCGTACGCCGCGCATGCGGTCTTCTTGGTGCCGCCGTCGTCGACCTCGACTGGGTCGTAGCCTGGCGGGCAAGGCTGAGCTTTGCATGTCCCACCGGCGCAGAGGCCGTACTGGGCCTCGCTGCATGACAGGCCCTCGCTTGCTGCCTGGTGCTCGCAGCCCTTGGTCTTATCGCAGCTATCGGCCGTGCAGCTCTGCTTGTCGTCGCAGTCCTTCGCCGCGCCAGCTTTGCACATCCCGCCGGCGCAGGCGTCATTCTCGCTACAGACGCTGCCGTCCGCATCGCAAGGCGCCGTGTTGTTGGCGACTTTACATCCCGCCTTGGCGTCGCAGCTGTCATCAGTGCAGACCTTGCCGTCGTCACAGGACTTCGGCGCACCCGCTTCGCAAACCGCGTTGACGCAAGTGTCCTTTTCAGTGCAAGCGTCTCCATCCTCGCATGAACCCTGCGCCGCTGGCCACTTACACGTCCCGACAAGGCAAAAATCGAAGGTACAGGTATTGCCATCGCCACAATCCTTGTCCGCCACGCAGATCGCGCAGTCCGGCAACGCAACGGCGACGCAACCCTTGGCTTTGTCGCAACTATCCGTCGTGCATGCGTTGTTGTCATCGCACACCAGGACCTTGGCATCGAAGACGCACGCGCCGGACTTGCAGCCGTAACCGCCGTTGCAGACGTCGCCGTCGTCGAACAAAGCGCAGTCGCTGTTGAGCTTGCAGCCGCAGCCCGCGCTCGCGCCGGCCTTGCAGCCGCCCTTGCCGTCGCAGCCGTCGCCGCCGGTGCACGGCTCACCGTCGTCGCATGGGGCGCCTGCGGACAACGCGACGAACTTGCACTCGCCGCTCTTGGGTTGGCATTGGTTCTTCTGGCACGCCGTGTCGTCGACGCTCGGGCAGCTAAGGACGCTCGCCGCTTTGAGCTTGCACACCGGCATCGGCCCGGATTTGTCGCAATACAGCGTGCCGTTGCATAGGTCGCCGTCGTCTTTGGCCGCGCAGTCGGCGTCTGAGAGACACGCACAGACGGGCGTGCCCGCCTCGCACGCCCCCTGGCCGTCGCAGGCATCGTTAGCGGTACAGGCCGTGCCGTCGAAGTCGCACAGCGCCTTCGACGGCAACGCCTGCACTGCGCACTTGCCCGTTGTCTTGATGCAGGTGTTCGCCTTGCAGTCCGTGTCATCGACCGTCTGGCAGACGACGATCGTCTTGGGGTTCGGCTTGCACTGGCCCAGCGCCTTGTTGCAGTACAACGTGCCGTTGCACAGGTCGCTGTCCTCTTTGGATTGGCAATCGGCGTCGACCTGACACGGGCAGGTGTCGGAGCCGCCTTTGCACGCGCCGTCGGCACAGACGTCGCCGTCGGTGCAGGTCTGGCCGTCGTCGCAGGGCTTTGTGTCGTTGACCGGCTGTGGCGCGCATTGGCCGGTCGCTTTGACGCAGGCCGTTTGCAGGCACGCGGTGTCGTTGGCGGTCGGGCACGTCACCTTGGTCGACGGATTGAGCGTGCACGCGCCAGCCGCCTTGTTGCAGAACAGCGTGCCGTTGCACAGGTCGCCGTCCTCCTCACCGGCGCAGTCGGCGTCGGTTTTGCAGCACGTCCACGTACCGGGCTGGCATTTGCCTTCACTGTCACAGACATCGCCGATGGTGCACGCCACGCCGTCGCTGCACGCGGTGCCGGCCGGCGCGACGTCTTTGAGGCAGGTGCCGGCCTTGGGCACGCACGCGGTCTGTAGGCAGCCGCTGTCGCCGCTGGTGTCGCAGCTGATGACGGTCGCCGGGTTGATCTTGCAGCCCCAGAGCTTGGCGTCGCTCTTGTCGCAGTAGGGCGTGCCGTTGCACAGGTCGCCGTCGTCTTGGCAGTCGGCGTCGGCTTTGCATTTGCAGGCGGTCGCGTCCGTCACGCTGCAACTGGCGTTCTTGCAGCTGTCGCCGACGCTGCAGCCGAGGCCATCGTCACACGGCGCCGCAGGACCATCCGGCAGCTCCGCCGCCAACACCTCACGCCGACAGCCGGGCTGCTGCGAGCCCGCAGATCCGGGTAGATCGCAGACCTCGACCGTGCGCTCGACCGCCGTCGGCGTACACGCGCCGCTAAGCGGTACGCACGCGTTCTTGACGCACGGGCCGTCGCCGCTGTCGTCGCAGTTGACGGCGTCGGCGCCATTGGCGACGCAGGCGAAAGGTACATCAGCGTTGTTCGTCGCGGCGCAGATCAATGGCCCAGCGCATTTGTTGACCGCGCCGGCCGCAGCCGCGCAGGCCTTGAACCCAGGCTCACAAGAACAGATGTTCGCTTCGCCCGCGCCGCACACCCCCGCCTTGCACGTATCGCCCTGGGTACACGCGCGCCCGTCGTCGCACGCCGCGCCGTCAGCCTTTGGCAGGCCGGTCAGCGCGTCCAGGCACTGGACGTCGAGGCATAGCGCCTCGGCCCGTTTCAACGCCGTACACGTCCCGAGACCCGCGGGCCCGCAGACCCGGCGGCCCTTGCAGCGCCGCTGCAGAGCGCCCTCGCCGTCGACCAGCCAGCAAGCCGTGCCATGCGCCTCGACCTTGGACACCGGCGGGCACTCGCAGACGCCCAGCCCCGCAGGGCCAGCGCCTGGCAGCACGCATTGCTTGACCGGCCCGCCGTCGACGCCTTCGACGTCCCGACAGGCGCTGCCCTGCGGACAGCTGGCATCGCTGGCGCAGGGTAGGCCGCAGAACGCACCGCTATCGCCATACTCCACGAAAGCCGCGGCGGCGAGTCCCGAGGCGCGGCAGGCGGCGTGGTCGTCGCACGGCCGGCACAACAAGCCAGCGTCAGGGATGCAGAAGTACGTACCGTCGCCGCCGCCGCTCTGTCCCTGGCACGACCAACCGGCCGGGCAGTTGCCGTCGCCGCAGTAGTCAGTGCAGGTGCCGCCGGCCTGGGTCTGGATGCAGAGCGCTGATGTGCACTCCGTCGCCGCCTTGCAAGCGCAGCCGGCGGCGCCCGGGCAGGCTGGGCCACTGTCGGGCTCAGGCCCGGCGCTGTCGATGTCGTCGGCGCTGATCTCGCTCTGGGCCGCCGTGTCCGCGACATCGCTGGCCTGGCTGGCGGTATCGGCGGCCTTGGGGCGCGGCTCATCACAGGCGAACGCTGTGGCGGCGGCCAACAACGCGGCAGCGACGAGTGCGCGGTGGCGCCAGGCGGCGGGCGGGTCTGTGTGCGGCGAAGGGATCATGATGACGTGCCTTTTGGGGCTGGAGGCCTCGGAGCGTAGGCGTCATTGCCCCACATCTGATCACCAACCGCGCCCCACCACGATGCCCAGCCGAGGCTGCCAGCCGCTCAGACCACGGTCAACTTGAAGTTCACAGGCCAGGGCGGCCGGTGGCGAGTCGCAAAAACGCCGCAAAAACGTCAAGAACTCGAGAGCAACGCGCACGGCCCCATTGCCGAGCCGAGGAGCGTCAGCGGCGGCAGGTCTGCAGAGTCGGCGATCGGAGGCTCGGTGGGCTAGCCGTAGTCCGCGGCCTAACCGTCGATGTCGTCGGAGAGCCGCTCGCCGCGGCCGTCGAATCGTCCGGCACGTACCATGGACGTGGCGCCTTCCACCCCTGCCAGGGCTGGCTTTCAGCGGAGCATGCCGACCCATTCCGGCAGCGAACGCGGCAAGCGCCCCCACGCGCAACCTCCGCAGCGACGCAAAAGCGCCACGACGCAATCGAATCTCCCTTGTGCCAACTCCGGGCGGAGAGTAAATCGTCTAGGAGCGCGGCCCTTCTCGCCCGCGGACCGGCCGTCGCTGGCCGAACTGGAGCCCCTGATGAAGGCAAGCATCGCTTTGATGGACACGGCCCGGGTGGCAGCGTTGGCCCGAGCTCGAGGGCTCCCCGGCCTGCTTGCAGGCGTGATGGCCGTCACGGCGATGAGTGCACCAGCCACAGCCGCCATCCCCACCCGCAGCCTGGTCGAAGGCGTCCTGATGAGCGCTGGCGGCACGCCTGCGGCCGACGGGGATTACGACGTCACCTTCGCCATCTACCCGGCCCCATCGGGCGGCAGCGCGATCTGGAGCGAGGGTCCGGCCAAGGTCAAGGTGACCGGCGGTCGCTTCACCTGGGCGCTCGGCAGCGTCAAGCCGCTCGACGGCGCCGCGCTCGCGGCCAGCAACGAGGCCTGGCTCGGCGTACAAGTCGGCGCCGATCCCGAGCTTCCGCGGCGGCAGCTCCACGCGGAGCCCTTCGCGCTGACGGCAGCGTCGGCCCAGGCCCTCGCCTGCACCGGCTGCGTCGGTTCCGACCACCTCAAGGATGGCGGGATCCCTGCGGCCAAACTCGGCTTCAATTTCGCAGGTTCGAGCAGCAAGGGTGGCCCTGCCCTCGATCTCGTGTGCACCGGCTGCGTCTCGGTCGCTGAGCTCAAGTTCGACGGCGACGTCGACCTTGGCGGCAATTCGCTCAAGGCGGGCAGCGCGACCTTCAGCGGTGACATCGCAGCGAAATCGGTCACTGCAGCGACCTTCATCGGCGACGGCAGCAAGCTCACCGGCATCAAGACGCCGGCCGGCACGTGCTCCAAGGCCGGCGAGGTGGTCAAGGGCATCACTGCCGACGGCTCGCTGATCTGCGTGGCCGGAATGGACCCCTCCGCGCTGCCCAAGGACGGCCTCAACGAGATCAGCAACGACCTGCTCAGCAACCAGTTCGTCGACACGATTGGGGCCACCGTGAAGAATGTCGCCATCCCCGACAACACCGGCGGCAACGGCAGCAGCACGCTGAGCTTCCCGGACATCGGCATCGCGCAGTCGTTCGAAGTGTCGGTCGAGGTCACGAACACCGACCTCTCCGCCGTCTCGATCATCTTGCTGCCGCCCGACGACAAGAAGACCGGCTACTTGATCTGCGACCCGTGCGGCGAAAAAGACAGCAAGTTGTACAAGGTTACACTGCCTCCGACCAAGCCGGCCACCGGTGACCTCTCGACATGGGTAGGCAAGAACCCCAAGGGCGACTGGACGCTCAAGGTCCAAGACACCGCGTTCTGCCTCGTCCAAGCGCCAGGCAACGCGGCAATCTGCGACATCAACCAAAAGACGGACGGCAAGATCGTCGACTGGTCGATCAAGATCCAGACCCTGAGCAGCAAGAAGGTCGCCGCCAAGGGCCAGCTGCTCGTCGACAAGTCGATTCAGGTCGGCAAGGACGACACCCCCTGCACCCCGGAGACCGCGGGCATGATCCGCTGGAACGGCTCCAGCTTCCAGGGCTGCAACGGCAACAAATACTTCGACATCAAGCTCTACGTCGGCCCCGGCAGCAAGGACGCCCCAGCTGGCAAGTCCTGCTTTGAGATCAAGCAGACCGCCAAGGACGCGCTCGACGGCGTCTACTGGGTCGACTCGGACGGTGGCGATCCCGCCAACTCGTACCAGGTCGTCTGCGACATGACGTCGCATGGCGGCGGCTGGACGCTCGTGCTCAACCTCGACACCAACGATGGCACCCACCGCCACTACTTCGACACCGACTTCTGGACGACCGGCAAGCTCGTAGGCGTCGTCGCGGGCGCGCTGCAGAACGACTACAAGGGCGAGGGCTTCGACAAGACGGTCGCCAAAGAGATCATGATCTCCGCCCACCGCGAGAGCGCCCGGGAGGGCACGGCGTATTACGTCCTGACCTCGGAATACTCCGGCAAGTCGCTGCTTGCGCTCTTTAGCACCGTCGCCAACAAGACCGTCACCGGCCCGCGCCAGGGCCAGACCGGCTCGATCGGCGCCGCAGGTCGGGCGCGCAACGCTGGCGACGCCTTCATCGATAACGCCCAAGCGCTCATCTTCAACTCGACCTGGCAGCCGCTCGACGCCGAGAACTTTACGCGCATCGGCACCGACTACGCCGCCGTCTGCAACGTCATCAACTGCAATGGCCACAACTATGGCGGCTTGGGCGGTCGCCACTTTCGCGGCGGTTGGGGCGCGTACTACGAGGCAGCCCAGTTGAACGGTTATTGCGAGGCGCAAGGCGTCTACGGTACCGACTTCTCGGGCTACAATGGCAACAACGCGGGCAACGGCTGTGGCCACTCGGCGCGCGACATGGATGTGGCCATCTGGGTGCGCTGACCCGACCGCACGTCCCATGCCGCATCGCCCAGCCCAACGACATGTGAACCCGGTCGCCCCAGCGCTCGGCGTCATGTGCCCGCCTGGGAATCGCTCCTGCCAAGGCTGCAGCGCCTTGCTAGGTGCCGGACGATTGGTCGAACGCCCCGACGCCCGAAGGCGCCGAGGCATAACTATCCCTTGGCGCCGCCGACAGCGTGCCCTCGAACGCTAGGTTTTCGCTTAGCTCGTCTCCAACCCTCTGAAGCCCCGCCCTTGCGCGCCGGCCGCCACCGCCGCGCCGCCGCCACACGTCGCGCGCCTACACCCGCAGCCCCGCCCACACCATCGGCGACGTCAGGGCCGATCCGAGGCCGTTTTGAGCCAGCAGCGCCATCGCGTCGGCCGCAGCCTCACGCCAGCGCTGCTCGAGCTCAACGAGCCGCAGCCGCATCGACTTGCGCACCTGTCGGTCAAGCGCGAGCACCGAAGGCGCTCTGCCATGCTTGCTCCGCAGTACACGGGCAAACGGGTCGGTGGCGAGCACGGCGGCGACGCCGAGAGGGCGGGCCCCGCTCACTTCCCAGCGCTCATTGGCCTCGGCCTGCAACTCCGCGATGATGTTGCGGACCAGCTTGCGCCACGCCGCCTCTGGCAGCGCCTTCCAGCACGGCAGCACCGTCAGCTTGAGCTCGTAAACCGTCACGAAGTCACCAGGCTTCTCAACGTAGCCCTTGCGCCGGCGCGCATGATAAAGCTCAGTCAGGCTCTGCCACTTGCCCCGAATCGCCTTGCCGTCGCGCAACCAGGGCAGCGAAGACGCCCCCGGCCAATCCTCGATGCGGCCGACGAGGTTCTCCTTCGTGCCATGAGCGAGCAGGTAGCGCAGCCGCCAGACCTGCGAGCTCTCATCGGCCGAGACCGGGATGGAGCGGAAGCGACGCTCCCAGACCACGCCGCCGCGCAAGTTGATGATGTTGAGCTTGCGCGCAATGTTGCCGTTGACGAATTGCATAAAGCTGCTCAGCACCTCGCCGCTCGGGACGCTCACGAGCAAATGGTAGTGATTCGACAGGAATACGAAGGCGTGGAGCTGGACATCGTTCTGCTCCTGGGCCCGGCCGATCACCCCGAGGATGAGGTCGTTGACCTCCTTGCTAGGGCGCATGAGCAGGGCGTTGCCCGTCACGCGTGTGGAGATTTCGTAGAGCCCGCCTGGAAGCGGGCAGCGCAGCGGTCGCATGGTGAAGCTCCGTCACCTGGGCCGAGCTTGGCCCAGTACAGATAGGTCGCTCGCTAGCGACTTTTGCTTCGGCTTGTGCGGAAAAAATCGACGCCAGCGTTACGCCAAGCAGCGTGCTCTGCGAATCGTCCGGCACCTACCATGCAGCGAATCGTCCGGCACCTACCATGCAGGCACCTACCATGCAGCGTTACGCGACGCAGCGTGCTCTGCGAATCGTCCGGCACCTACCGTGCCGCACCTACCATGCCCGGGCCAACCCAGCGCGGCTCCTCAGCCACTGTCAACGGCGGCGCACCGGTAGGCAGCGCAAGGCGAGCGGCGAGCGGCGAGCGGCGATATGCGCAGAAATGAAAATGAAAGTCCCCGCGTGGGGCTACGATTTGGGGGGCGGCGACCGCCGGCCGTGGCGCTTCTGCTCGCGCAGCATGAAGAGGTACAAGCCCTCCACTTTTTCGCGCGCCCACGGGGTCTTGCGCAAGAATTTCAGGCTGGAGCCCATGCTCGGGTCGGTGGCGAAGCAGCGCACCGCGATCTTCTGCGCCAGTCCAGGCCAGCCCAAGTTGGCCACCAGGTAGCGCAGCATCACTTCCAACGTCACGCCATGCAGAGGGTTGCCTGGCTGGCGGTGGGTGTGGGCCAGCTCTGCGGCGGGCGGTGATTGGGCCTGCGCCGCCACCGGCGCTGGCGGCGCTGTGGGGCCACCCTGATCAGCCAAGGGCTGTTCCAGCTCGTCTCTGGCCTCGTCGCTGTGCTGGTCGCCCATGTTGCCCCCCGCCATTCGGCGTGCCCGCAGCTTGGGCCATCGGGTGGGTGGCTGCAACGATGGCGCCGAAGCGACCGGACCTTCGGCACCGGCCACGACCCAACGGAACCCCAACCCGAGTCGGACAGGTGGTGCACCGCGAGATCCTAGAAGGACCCCCCAAGCTCGCGGGCTGACGTAGGCCCCGAGGGCCCCGGGCGGGAAGGCGAGGCGTCGCCAACCGGTCGTGCCGCCCTTGATGAGCGGAGAGCACGTGTGCGGGGGCCGCAGGGTGGCAGCGCTCTACGCCTCGGAGACGCTTGCGTCGCGCGAATGGCGGCGGCGCCGAGCCCCGGGTGACGCCTTCACTGGTTCGTCCACAGCGTCGCTGTCGCCAAGGAGAGATCGGGAGCCAACCCCGCCCGGACGCCAAGAAATCTGCGGTCCGTCAGGTGTTGCATTCGTCGCGGCAAGTCCACGCGCTGGGCTTGGCGCTCAGGCTGGCCTCGACATCGCGCTCCTGCGCGCATCGATCCGTCGCTCGAGAAGCTCAACATGCTCGCGAAAGATATAGAAATGTTCGGCATACGAGAGCGGGATGCGAATGCTCATGACGTCCGAACTGAGCCGACGCAAGCGGTCGCGGAGGGCATCAAGCCCGTCGACGCTGTCAGCGTTCTCGATTTCGAGCTCGATCGCCTTGAGATTTGCATACATGCGATTCAGAGGGGCACGAGCCCGCCAGCTGTAGAGCGTCGGCGCGACCCGCGCGAGGGGCAGCAGGAACGCGAGGAGCGGCAGGATCATCAGCCAGAGGCGGTCGACCCAGATGGCTATCCAGTACGGTAGGACCGCGAAGAGCCATGGCGGCCCCGACGTGTAGAAGCGGGCAGCCTGCGCGTTGATTTCGAAGCCCGACCGCAGCGGCGCCGGAAATTCCTCAGGGTTGTCGAGCAGTCCGCCGCGTCCATGGATGCTGCGGGCAGCGGCGAGCAACAGATAGTTCACCGCCGGGTGGAGGTCGGCTCGGCCAACGAGGTTGGCGCTTTGTGCGAGCAGGACGACATCCTGGGGCGGCAGGTCTTGCCCCAAGTCGAAGGTGCCGCGCGCGAGGACGAGCCGGTGCACAAAGGGGATTTTCCGCGCATAGGCTTCGCCGCGATCGATGCTGAGCAGCCGGATCCCCGGCGTGGCGGCTAGGCGTTGGACGACGCGCGCCTCCGCGGACTCAGCGATGACGACGGCGTCGACGGTCTTGGCTTCGAAGGCTGCGACCCCTTGCGCTCGCGACATCGGGATGAGCTGCGTCGGCGCCTTTTCGGCGCCAGAGAGGGCCAGGATCTCGGTCGTCAAGCGGTGCGATGCGGAGCCGGCCGGCCCCACCGCGATCCGGCGGCCACGCAGGGCTCCCGGATCGGTCACCTGCTCGACGCGGTGGAAGAACCAGAGCGGGACGTGGGTGAGCGCGCCATAGGACGTCAGGCCAGGTTTGGAGGCGGTACCGCTCTGCACGAAAGCGATGTCGACGCCCGAGGCGCCATCCGCCAATAGATCGACATTGCGGGCAGATCCATCCGTCTGGACGACGCGCAGGGCGACGCCGTGGGAGGCCAGATAGTCCCGATACCGGCGGGTAAAGTACTTCGACCCGCACTCGTCCGGTGCGACCGCCAACACGATCTCGCTCGGGGGCGCCGGCTTGAAGTGGATCCAAGCGGCCACAGCCCCGACGACGAGGACGACGACACCGACGCTCCATCGCGCAAAGGTAGCCTGGGTCCACATTCGCTGGCCTCCGGCGCCTCCCGGGTGGTCGAGTTCAGCCTGACAGCCCGCATGCCGAGGGTCAATCGCGACACTAGGGCTTGAAACGGCCCGTCTTTCCCTGCGGCAGCGCAACCTCCGCCCACTCGCCACCAGTCGGCGACGCCAGGTCCGCAGAGCGAGCGCGGGTCAACCCCGGTTGCTCGGGGCCTCCGCCGCAGCGCGACTCACGTGGGTGGGGCCGAAGACGACGAGGCGTTCTTCGTCAGCGCCCACCCAATTTGGCTCGTCCATCGCTGTGTCCTCCAGCCTCGCTTGCAATCAGGGTCCCGGCCGGTCGGCAGAGGCGCGAACCTCCCGCTTCAGCCCGCTGTGGCCGAGGAGACTCTGACCACGCTGCCGCCGCGCCGCCAAGGTCGCCAAGGCCGCGAGCAGGGCCAACCACCCGAAGTGCGTCTCCGCGGACGTGCGAGGTCCGGCGCTGCAGCCGGCGTCGCGGGAGCCTGTCGCTGGGGCCGGTACGGCTCCGGCATCTGCCAGGCCACGGCCCCGCGGATCCCCAGCAACGCCGACACCTTCGAGATCTCGGGCCAGCAGGTCGGCGTCCGACGGAGGGCCAGACGCAGAGTCGCTGGGGTCGTCGACCTCCTTTGGGTCAGCGTCGTCGGGGACACGCCCCGTGCCGTCACCCAAGGCGTCGCCAGCGGTGGTCGCATCGGCGGTTGCGTCCGTGCCAGCGTCGTCCTGATTGGTGTCATCCGCGACGGCATCGGGTGCGCCGGCGGCGTCTGCCTGTCCGCCGTCCGAAGCGCTTGTGCCTGCATCGTTTTCTGCCGGGCCGGCGTCTACCGGATCTGGTGGCGGGGCGGGCTCGGCCAGAAAGACCCCGTTGAGGTCGACCAGGACATGGGTGCGGCCGAAGGACTTGAGGCAGAGCGAGCCATTGGCGCCCAACCCCATCCAGGCGGCGCTGGCGACATTGTGGTTCTCGCGAAAGAGGAGGTTGGAGGTGGCAGCGGGCTTGCCGCAAGGGCCGAATGACAAGAAGCCATCGTCGCGCGGGTTGACCGCTGTCAGGTTGAAGGAGACGCCGACGGCATCGGCAGGAAAGCCCGGCATGTCGGCAAATCGCAGCTCGAGCTCGTTGCCGGGCTGGACCTTGCCGGTCCAACGGCCCGCAGGCAGGCGGGTGTCGACAAGGCGTACCGGGGCGACAGCCTGCCACGGCGAGCCCTTTTTCGGCGCGAAGGTGCCGAAGACATCCACCAACAGGTGCGTCGGCACCGAGGCCACAACGCAGATGCCGCCTGTGCCCATCGGCGCCAACACGGCGGCGGCGCGGGCTTCGCCTTGCGCGAAGTTGACGTTGGAGGTGTCGGGGAGGGGCTTGTCGCACGGATAGACCGTGAGGAACCCGGCCCACATCGGCGTGACGGTGGTGATGCCGAGCGCCATGGCCGAGACCGCGGGGTTGCCGTCCATCACTTTGCGCGGCTGGCCGGGGAGCAGCGGCTTGTCGTCGGTGCGGGTGTCCAAGGCGCGGTACGGGGTCGTCGGGGCAAAGCCCGCGCCTTCTTTGCCGAAAGAGCCCTGCAAATCGCCGATGAGGTGGGTCGGCGACTGGCTGAAAATCGCGACGGTGTCCTTGGCACCCAGCGGGACGGGGCCCATGTTGGCCGCCGCGACGCCGGCCTCGTAGTTGAGCAACGACACGTTCGGCATGGGCGCCGCCCCGGACCACATCGTGAAAAAGCCCACTGCCGCCGCTTCGACGGACACGAGGTTGAGGACCACGGCCGAAGACCCGGCCGGAACGAGCTGCTTGTCGCCCCACGACGCGCTGGTGCCGCCGGCCATGCGCCCCTTGGCGTCGGTGACCAGACCCTGCAACGGCACCGCCAACGCGGGGACCCGCGTGTCGAAAATCCGTTTCGGCATGGGCGTCTGGAGCCACCCGGGCTGGCCCTGCGGCACGTAGGGAGGCAGCGGGAACTTCGCGTCCAGCACCGACGGACGCTCGCAGTGGGGCGACGGCCCAGCGCCCTTGGCATGGATGGCCAGGTGGGGACCGACCACGCGCTCGACGCCGTCCGACGGATGGTTGAGGACGCCGACGCCCTTCTGCCAGAACGTGGACGAGCCGCCGCCGTCGAGGTTGAAGGCGCGGTCAGCGCCGAGCTCGATCAGGACCTTGGCCATCTCGATGCAGGTCATGCCCTTCCAGCCGTTGCGCCCATCGACCACGATCAGGATCAGCTTGTTGCCGTCGGCAGAGAGGCCAACGCCGGTGCGCGGGTCGATTGGGCAATCGGCGCCTGTCAGCTTGCCGTCGAGCACGAGGGACCAATGGCCGCTCAGGACCTCCTGCATCCACGCGGGGTCAAAGTCCTTGTTCTCGGCATCGTCCCAGATCTGCGCGCGCTCATTGCCAAAAGCCAGCAGCGCGTCTTTGGCGAGCGTCTGCGGCCACGGCACACCCGCGTGGGCCGCGATGCCGTAGGTAACGTAGGCCGGCTTGTTGACGCAGGGCTTGAAG
The DNA here is from genome assembly GCA_947491025.1 of Myxococcales bacterium. Taxonomy (GTDB): domain Bacteria; phylum Myxococcota_A; class UBA9042; order UBA9042; family UBA9042; genus SXNM01. The sequence continues at coordinate 3,600 of CANLIC010000001.1, read as the reverse complement.
GGGCTTTTGACCGGATCGACGTCGATGGGGCGGCACGAAAAGTCCGCGTTGATGGCCAGTTGCGCGCCTACCGCCGTCGCGAACGACGAGGTCTTCTGCTTGCGTTCCTCAAAGGCGGTGTGGCGGACCGAAATCCCCGCGGCGCACAGGTCAACCACCGCCGCGTGCAGGTTCAGCTTGCTGGGACCGGTGCGGTGCAGGTGCTGGATGCCGGGAAAGGGCGAGCTCCAGGTGTCCGCCGCCTGTGCAGTGCCAGCCGTGGCCGTGACGACCAGCGCTGCTGCGATGCGCACCCACCGATTCGTCATCGTCCCCATGCGACCACTCCCCATCGCGCGCGCCGGCAGTCCCGGCGCCGGCCTGCGGGGGAGGGTAGCCTCGTCGGAGGCGCAAGACCACCTGATTGGGGTGTGCGGCTCGGTAGGTGGTAGGTGCCGGACGATTCGACGAGGTCTTGGCGCGAGGGCCAAGCATGGTACGTGCGCGCCCGATGCGCGCGCACTCATGCTGCGGCCTGACCGGCGCTACTTCGGCACCCAAACCTCGCGCACCAGCTGCTGCGACTTCAGTCCGTTCGGCCAGAGCGCCGCCGAGCACGCAGCGGCGTCCTTGCCATCACTACAGGCGAAATCGCCCATCATCAGACTGCAATATCCCTGGGGTGGGCAATCGAGCGACTTGCCGAGCTGCAAGCCCTTGTTGGCTAGGGTGCTCACGGTCGCAACACCTGCGTGTGGCACCGCCTTGACCTTCGCCGTCAGCTCGAAGAGCAATGCCGCGCCATCTGCTCCGCTGCTGTTCGCAGGGCCCCACCCGATGCTGGTGTAGGCGCCGGCGATCGCCACGCTGTCGGCGCCACTGGAGTTGCCGCCAGCCATCAGCAGAAGGGTCGGTCCATTCGGGCAGGTGTCCACCACCCCGCCCAGGCCGATGCCGGAGGACGCCACAAATGCGCAGCGCTTCCACGCCGAGATGCTCGTGCCGACCAGCGCCAGCAGCGCGGTCTGCTCCGTCTTGGTCAGCAGCACGCTGCCATCAAAGGGCAGGGCGCCAGCGCCGCCGCCGCCGCAGTCGGGGAAGAAGTCATAGCAATATCGACGACCAGGAATCGAGTCTGGGAAGAGCAGGCAGGCGCGCCGACCGTCGAAGCCGAGCATGTTGTTGCCACCCTGGATGTTGGGACCGCCGACACTCCCGACTGCGACAAAGGCCGGGTGGACCAACCACCGCATGATGCTGCCGCCGAAGTCCGCACTGTAGAGGCTGTCGCCGAGCGCGAACATCTCCTGAGGCCCAATCCAGCCCGTGTTGACCGTGTTGTCTCCAAGATCCTGACCGCTGGCGACATCGAGCCGATGCCAGTGCAACTTTTCGCCACCACTCTTATGGAACGTATGGACCACGTTGCTGCGTATCGCAAGCCCTGCAATGGTCGAAAGGCTGGCGTATTTCGCCTCGATCTTCCAGATGCTGGTGTCCGAGAGGCCACCAAAGCGCGCCACCAACGGATCGCCATTCGGCGGTTGCAACGCGGTGACGTAGTCGCCGTCAGCCGTGGAGTCGACGGCGCGCACGTAGGGCACGAGCGGGAAAGTCTGCCCGAGCGGCGTCCAGTCTTTGCCGTAGCGGTGCGCTACGCCCGGCAGTCCCTTCTGCCCTGTCTGCAACCACCACCACTCCTTGTGCTTCGCCGAAAACGTCAGAAGCGCCAGTCCCGCTAGCGCTGGCTTCGGCGGCACCACGGTCTCGACCGCCCCAAAATACGCTGGCGTCTCGGACTGCACGCAGTCTTTGCAGACGCCGGAGGCGCAGCTTTGCGCCGGGCCGCACAGCGCACAGCCGCTGGCCTCGGCGCAGGCGCCAGCGCCGCAGACCTTTCCCGCGCCACAGCTGACGCCATCTGCCAGCGGCGTCTGCGTGCAGCCTTTGTCCGGACTGCATTTCGCCTCCACGCAAGGACCCGTCGGACTGCAACTCTGGACCTTTGTCCATGATCCACCATCCTTTGCGCAGGTCTTTTCGGTCTGGATGTCGTTGCAAGCCTTCTCAGAGGGGGTGCACAGCGTCGAGGTACAGGCGCCTGCGATGCATGCCGACTTCGGCGGGCAGGCACTCATCGTGCTGCCACTGCCGTCGGACTTGCACGCCGCGACGGTTACATCATCGGCACAAACCTTGCTGCCGGGAGTGCAGGCGCCGCCACCCTTCTCAACACACGCGCCGTCCTTGCAGGCCTTGCCAGCCTTGGCACAGTCGGTACCGGGCACCCAGGCGGTGCCGTTCGCGTCGCAATTCTGCATCACCTCGGCCTGGCATTGGCTGGTGCCGGGCGTGCAGAGCGGCGCAGGCTTTTCCGCGCATGCGCCGCCCTTGCAGATCTTGCCAACCTTGGCGCAGTCGGTGCCGGGCACCCAGGCGGTGCCGTCCACGTCACAGGTCTGCACCACCTCGCCCTGGCACTGGCTGGTGCCAGGCGTGCAAAGCTGCGCAGGCTTGTCAACGCAAGCACCGTCCTTGCAGGCTTTCCCCTTGGCGCCGCAATCGTCGCTGAGGTCCGCTGGTTCGCCGCCAGCGCCACACTCAAAGACCGTTGCGCCGACACAGAGCAAACTCCCCGGCACGCAGGTCACCGCCTCGCATTTGGCGACGCCACTCTTGGCAGCGCAGAAGCTCTTGGCAGGGCAAGGGATGTCACTGTAGCCGCTTCCATCCGCCTTGCACGTCCGCAGGGTTGCGCCACTGCACGCTGTACTGCCGGCGGTGCAGGCTTTGTCGGGCGGCTTGCATGCGTCTGCGATGCAGCTATGGCTGGCCGTGCAGGGCTTGAAGTCAAAGCCCATGCCGTTGGCCTGGCACACGCGCAGGGTGGCGGCGTCGTCGCAGGTCGCCTCGCCCGCTTGGCACACCATGGCCTTGCACACCGTGTCGATGCAGCGTTGGGTGGCCCCGCAGTCATTGTCGCCCAAGCAATCGACGCAGATGCCCTTTTGCTTGTCACAGATCTGGCTGAGCCCGGCGCAGTCCTTGCTCGAACTGCAGCTCGCTCGCGGTGGTACGCAGTCGTTGGCCTGGCAGATGTGGTTGAGAGGACAGTCCGTGTCTTCGTTGCAGTCAACGCAGAGGCCCGCGGACTTGTTGCAGACGCGGTCGAGAGCCAGGCACTCCTTATCGCTCTTGCAGGTTACTGGGCCAGCGTCGGCGGTGTCGAGCTCGACGGCATCGCTGCTTCCTTCAGTATCCGCGGCGATTTCGGCTGCACCATTCGCGGCCGAGTTGGTCTCCGCGCTGGCGATTGGCGCGATCGGGTCGTCACCGCCGCAGTCCGTGAGTGTGGCGAGCAGCGCAACGGTCAGCGCGAGGCTTTGCTGGGATGGGGCGAACATCTGCGGCCTCCCGGGGAGTCCTCAAGTATCTCTAGGTTGGCTTGACAAGTCAAAGCTCTACTGGGGCGTTCCAGGCCTGATCCAAAGTCCCCAGCCCCAAGCCTGCCCTGCTGGCCACGCATTTGTTCGGCCGTTGTAGCCCTGACCGAAGACAAACCTCACCCCTGGAAGTGCCGATCGAGGTGAGTTGTCTTGCGGTCAAGGGTGATTTGGCGGC